>NZ_JAGSYA010000003.1:667156-1334312 GCF_025685395.1 Terriglobus tenax
TTACCTTGCAGGCTGCGGTAGCAACGTCGACGACCGGGCAGCCGACCGGAACAGTGACCTTCATGGATGGTTCCAACATCCTGGGGTCGGCGCAGGCCCTAACCGCGGGCAGAGCCTCCGTTGCAGTATCCTCGCTGACGGCGGGCGCGCATAACCTGACTGTCGTATATAGCGGTGATACGAACTTCAATGCCAGCACTTCGTCAGCCGCTGTGGTGCAGATCAGCGATTTCAACTTCTCGCTGAGTTCGACAACGGGATCCACGCAGACAGTGATTCCGGGGCGTTCGGCAACCTACAACCTTGTCGCTGCACCGGTAAGTGGTACCTTCAGCTTCCCGATCACACTCTCGGCCGCGGGTCTGCCTCCGGGAGCGACTGCTACCTTCTCTCCGTCCACAATTACGCTCGGTTCCAGCAATGCCAGCTTCACCTTGACGGTTCAGACGGTGGCGGCAACGGCGATGGCACACCCGGTGAAGGGAATGGGAGGCAGCGCGGCTGTTCTTGCTCTGCTCTTCCTTCCGTTCTCCTCGCGTCTGCGCCGCGGTGCACGCAAGTGGAAGCCAGGGTTACTGATGCTGGTGCTTGCTCTGAGCCTCGCTGCGGTTGGCGGGTTGACCGGATGCGGCAGTGGAACGGGTTACTTCGGTCAGCAACAGCAATCGTATACGGTGACCATCAATGGAACAGCCAGCGGTCCGAATGGAACGACCCTGCAACATTCTTCGACTGTTGTACTGGTGGTGCAGTGATGGAGTTGAAAGTAAGCCTGTGATGAGACAATCCCGCACCCTTCTTACGCTTATCGGCTTGACCTATGCGGCAATGCTCCCTGCCCAACAGCAGCAGGGCGTTCGCCCGCTGCGGACAGACATTGTTGCGACATATACAACCGAGCGCTCGCTTCGCACCAGCTCAGGACAGAGCTTCTGGAAGCAGGGAGGCTCTGTCAACTATGGGACCGAGTTGTGGAAGGGCTTTGGTCCAGCCGCTGATCTATCCGTGACTCACACCGGCTCTATCGCGACCAGTGGTCCGTCTCTTACGACATTGGCCCTGACCTTTGGCCCGCGCTATCGCTGGCATCCGCACTCGAAGGTTACTCCGTTTGGAGAGGCGTTGTTCGGTTTCGTCCATGGCTCGAACAGCATCTTTCCCTCAACCGCCGGATCTTCTTCCAGTGCCACCAGCTTTTCCATGCTGGTGGATGGCGGTATTGATTTCCATGTGGGACGTCATTTTGATCTCAGGGCTCCACAGCTCGGCTGGGTGCATTCGACGCTGCCCAATGGGGCAGATAATGTCCAGAACAACTTTCGGTTGAGCTTTGGAGCCGGAGTCCGCTTTTAGCGCTATCAACGGAAGCGCATTCGTACACGTTAAGAATCAGCTCCTTGCGTGATCCTTGTTGATGGGGCAGGCGTGGGACTCACGGCTTCTCGGAGGCACGCGCCAGGGCTTGCGTGTCGATGTACTCCCGGATCTTCGTCAGTTTGCCATCTCGAACGGTAATGTCGAAGACCCAGTCGTCCTTGAACGGCTTATTCGTGGCTTTGATTTTCCCCGTAGCGACGCCGATGACCAGAACCCGGTCTTCCTGCGCCACGAATTCAGGAGGCTTTGGATAGGTCATTTCGATCTCTTTGGATGCCTTCTGGAGCACGGCTTCTAATTCAGTGTGCCCGCGGTGAGTGCCGGCCAGCGGCCAGTCCTCGCCTGGAATGATCCACTCAATATCTTCGGCAACCAAGGTAAGCACACGTTGCTTATCGCCGCTGCCTATTGCTGCAAAGAAATCTTTCACAACCTGCACATTCTTTTCGATACTCATTGAAGTTTCTCCATTTCCCTGACATCGGATCGTGTCCGATCGAGTCGAACGTTTCGGAATCCTTCTACTCGGACCAGTTCGCACGGTCGGAGATCATTACTGCTGCTTCTTGAACAAATCCTGGAAGATGAGCAGACCCCAAGTTTTACCGCGTGCGTGCACCAGTGCGCCACCCTCGTTGAACCTTCCGAGCTTGACGGGTGCGAACCCGAGTTGTTTGGCCAAATCCGCCACCGGAGCAATCGCGTCCTCGTCGTCACTCGACAGAAAGACGGCCCGGTGGCCGCCCTCGACGACTGGATCAGTAGCCAGGGTGGCTGCAACCAGGTGATTGAAGCCTTTCACGAGCCTGGCGCCGTTGAACGCTCTCGCGACGAAGGCGGAGGACGGGAGACCATCCAAATCTTCAGGGGGAACTCCATACGCGTTCGTCACGTCGATGATCGTCTTGCCTTTCCAACTTGGTAGGGCCTTGGCAACGTCGAGATGTTGATCGAACAGGACCGCCAGGAAAATGGTGTCGGCCTTGAGTGCTTCCCGTAGCGATTTGGGGACTACCGTGGGTCCAATCGCCCGAGCCTGTGGTGCTAATTCCTCGGGCGAGCGGCGGCTCGCGACGGTCACGTCGATGTTGTTACGGGCGAAGGCGCGGGCGAGGGCCTGGCCTATCTTTCCGAATCCTACAATCGCGTAGCTCATGATACTTCTCCGATACAGGTTGATGTTGCTATTGACTCCACGGCCTTCCACCGCGGGAACTTGAGTTCCGTTCAGTGGCGACCTTCCGTAAACGTTCCGCGGTAAACATCTTGCGGGGCGGAAGGTCAGCCACTCACCAAGGTCTGGAGGCGTTAAATCGCCGTCATTCCACCGTCAACAAACAACTCCTGCCCGTTCACGAAGCTTGAATCGCTCGAAGCAAGAAACAACGCGACCGTCGCGACTTCCTCAGGTTGCCCCATCGTTCCCCGCGGGATCAGGGATTCGAAATACTGCTTCGCTTCCGGGGTGAGAACTGCTTCCTGCATCGTTGTGGCAATAGCACCGGGAACCAGAAGGTTCACCCTGATCTTTCTCTCCTTGAGCTCGTTGAGCCAAGTGCGAGCAAAGGAGCGCAGCGCCAACTTGCTTGCCGCATACACGCCGAAACCAGGGAAACCTTTCGCCGCGGCATTGGACCCGGTCATGAAGATCGATCCACCATCGTTGAACAGCGGCAATGCTTTCTGCACCGTGAAGAGGGTTCCGCGCACGTTCAGGTCGAAGGTCTTATCGAAGTGCTCCTCGGTGATCTGCCCCAGCGGGACAGGCTCGCCTATGCCGGCGCTTGCGAACAGGATGTCGATCTTGCCTTTCTCCCGCTTGATCGTCTCGAACAGGCGATCAAGGTCGTCGAGATTGGCCGCGTCACCTTGTACGCCGGTCACGTTGCGGCCAATCAGCCTGACGGCTTTATCGAGCGTCTCCTGCTTCCGGCCCGTGATGAAAACGTAGGCACCCTCTTCAACAAACAGTTTGGCGCTCGCCAACGCCATGCCGTCGGACCCGCCCGTGATGACTGCAACCTTACCTTCAAGCTTTCCCATAACTACTCCTTTAATTCATGTCAGCGTTCAGTACACTTGAGTAGAGTGCTTTGGCGGTGGACGAGAACTGCCCAGGAGTCCAAATCTTTTGTCTGTTCGTCCAGAAAGAGAGCTGAACCGAGCGGTGTTGCATCTTTTGATTGAGCCGCGATGTGCAGCTCAATCAAAAGAGTGTGGGAGTTGTGACTCTTCCGCTCCATGATGCTGCGCTTGTTCGCCAAGCAAAGCTGTGCAGTTTCATACAGCTCTCACAGAACACGATGTCTTTCGAAGCAGATGGAGGGCTAAGTTGGACCCGATCACAGACATCTTCAGAACGATGCACGTAACCGCTGTAGGTCTGCACCGGCTCGAAGCCACAGCTCCGTGGGGAATAAAACAGGAACAGCAGACCGAAGAAGATGTCACGCCTGCCGGCAAGAAGATGTTTCCCACTGATTTGGTGCACTTCGCTATGCTGTCGCGCGGTAACTGCTGGCTGACTGTGGAGGGGACTCGAGAACCAATTCCCCTCACCGGTGGTGATTGCTTTTTGCTAGCCCGGGACTCTTCGATCGTTTTGCGCGATAGCCCGCGAACACCTCCCAGCCTAAGTTTCCGCGAGATCGGGGGCGCAGGTGACAACAATGTCATTCACTATGGAGGTGGTGGCGCACCGACCACAATCGTTTGTGGGGCCTTCAGTTTTGATCGTGTCAGCCTGAAGCCGATCAACCAGTTATTGCCGAGCTTCATTCTGATGAAGGCCGATCAGGCACGCACGCTTGCTCTTCACATGACAATGCAGGCGCTGGCATCAGAAATGGCAGAACAGGCACCGGGATCGGGAGTCGTCGCGAGTCGGCTGGCCGAGATTCTGTTTATCCATGTACTACGGGCACATATTGCGTCGGAACCGGAACGCAATAAGGGCTGGCTTCGTGCCGTTTTCGATCCTCAAATGGGCACTGCCCTAAGAGCCATTCACGGTAGAGTGAGTACACCCTGGACAGTCGAATCCCTGGCCGAGGCGGCGGGCATGTCTCGCTCCGCATTCGCGGCACGTTTCAAAGAGCTACTCGGACAAACACCGCTGGAATATGTAACCCAATGGCGAATGCAGAAGGCCATGCAGTTACTCGAACATCGTGACAAGAAGCTCATCGATGTTGCTAGGTCGGTCGGTTATGAGTCCGACGCTGCATTCAGTAAGGCATTCAAGCGAGTTGTCGGGACCAACCCTGGCGAATACGTCAAACATGGCATCGCCCCCTCACCAATAAGTATTCCTGCGCTCCTCGACGCTAACTGAAATCCCAGTGTTGAGACGGTGCAAACAGCTCACTGGCGAGAAGAGCGTTTCCCGGGACCGATCAAGGCCTCAACATGGAGCAAGAACGTAAATCAGTATTCGTGCTTTCATTTCGACATTTTTCGATATGGAAGTGTGGCCCGTGCTGGAAAGAATCCCTAAAGACCCGGCAAGCCTTCGCAATAGCCAATAGCTCACTCGATCATTCTTTATGCGCTAGTCGAGCGCGCTCTTCTTGGAGTGTGCCCTTGTCCAAGCGTCATATTCGGCGCGGGTAATGACGGAGAAGTGCAACTGCCCATCCGCGAGTCCCTCTTCATCTTCAAGCAGTGCGTATAGCTCCTGCGTCAGCCATGTTGCTTTGCGGGAGACATGAAGGGTTGCACCATAAAGATTCGGGGTATCGATCTCTTTGTTCTGATCGGGTTTGGTTTGGAGTTTGCTCGAGATATCGCCCGCCACTTCGGAGAACGCGGCGCCGTGGAAGTCAATATCGATCTGAGAGAGTACGCTGTCTTTGAAATGCCACGTAACAGGATGTGGACGAGTATTCGGAAGGGATCGAACGATTAAAGCCGTCGGAGTCGGTGAGCCGCTTAGTGCTATCAGAGAGTGGCATGTGGCGATGACGTCTGGCATCCGCTTGTCGTTTACGATAGGCATCCCCTGCTTTGCCAGATCTTCGAGTTCGCCGCGGCTAGGAAGTCGCTTTAGCTTGACCCTGAAATTTGTGTCTGAAGAATTCAAGACAGTGGCGAACACTTGTTCTCCAACCGCATAGGCGTCTTGTTTCGACAAAGCGCGAATTTGCTCTGGGGTCAGCGGCTTCGGTTCCGACGCACGGCAAGGTTCGATCCTGCTTTGAAGCCCGGGCTCCTCAGCAAGGAACTGCGGGATGCTCTCCCCGAGATGGTGCCCCATGATGGCCGTCTGAGAGAAGGCTGGGCAAGCCGATAGAACTAGCGGAAGAATGAATCTGCGCAACGTCATTGAGTACTCTCCGAGGGAAGAATCACAGGCGGCAAGGGATTAACTCCTCGCCGCCTGTGATTGGCTACTCTTTTTCGAAATGGCACTCAAGATAGAGGTTTGTGGCGTATTGATTCGGGACCACCTGTACGACCTTGCCGATAAGGGTGGCGTAATCTCCATTGCGCAGAGCGAGAAAACGGTTCAGTTGCTTCGGATCGGAGTGGCAGGTGATTGAGGCCGTTTGCGCCCCGGCGGGTGAACCCAACAAGCCCGTCTTGGCCTTGGAGTTGTACATAATATCGATCGAGTTCGTACCATTCTGGATACTCTGGGCCCTGGAAATGGCCTCTGCAGGCGTCATCGTAATGGAGACTTGGCCGTCGATACGGTAGACACGCCCCATGTACTCATTCACAATGTCGTCTGGCTTCAGTGCACGACCCCAGGCGCGTCTGGTCAGTTTCTGTGCGAGTTCGGTAGCGGTGATATTGGTTATCTCATCGCTATGCGTCTGGGCATGGGCGGCTGCAGCGGCGGCGGCACCGGCGCTATCCATCGTGACATGCGTCAGGATGCCGCACATGAAGCTCTGCATGTTCTCAGCGGTGCTGGTCTGTCCCTGATTGAGCTGAAGCGCCATAATCAAGCGGTTGTCTGCTTTATTGGCCTTGAACAAGATGGGAAAGCCTTTGCTTGCATGAAGGAGGCTGCCCTGGGCTTTGCGAACGACGGTGAGTGTACCCTCATCCCCCTCATAATTTTCAGCGCCCGGAGCGAGATTATTGTCGAGCGCAATCTTTTCTACCTGGCCAAGAGCACTGTGCGGATCCAGATTCGGAATAGTCACGAATGTTACATATGAGGCTCCGTTCCTCGGGTCGCCACTTACCTTAAAATTCGCTTCGCACGATCCCTGTGCCAGAACAGGCTGTGCTGCACACGCAATGAGAGGGAGAATGAATCCCCAGTAATTTTTCTTGCGCATTCGAAAATCTCTCCACTTCATGTTTTGAGGAGCGTCCGTTGAACGCCCGTATGGATCGGGAAGCGCTTAGCTTTAATACCGGCTGCGCACGCAAGATAGACCTACAAGAATCGATCGATTCCTAAAAATGATACCGACCGTTCTCCATCGCGTCAAAGCTCGGACTTCACACAACGACCTCATCAACCTCAAGCTTTGCGTTTAGGCGTTTTCTGGGCCATTTTCTTTTTGGCCCGATGAGGCTGGCCCGAATCCCGTAACAACGGAGCCATACCGGTTTCATATTCAAGAAGCTTTTCTGCAGAGGCCCAGGCAACGGCTGCAGAGCTCGAACTGTTTGTTGCTCGAGCTTCGACGGTCGCGCCGTCGAGCAGCATCATGAATATATGAGCCAGACGCTTTGCGGAAGACGCCGGTACGGCCTCTTGCAATATGCCCACCATAAGGTCGGTCATCGAATTCCTAAAATTGACCGCTGTATCCGAGATAAGAGGCCTCTTCGTTCCGAATTCTGCGAGCGCTCGTTCGAATAGGCAGCCCGCAAACTCAGGCGTACAAAACCATGACTGATACCAGGTGAAAATCGATCTCAGCCGCGCTTTTGGATCTGTGATGTGGCGCATCTTTAGCTCGATGCTCTCGAAGATATGCCTGTGGCGTTGCAACAGCACTTCTCGAATGAGTTCGTCCTTCCCTGCAAAGTGCCGATAGAGCGTCATCCGCACAACACCAGAGTCGCGAATGATCCAGTCCACTCCGACAGCTTGAAAGCCGTGCTCGGAGAAGAGCGCAGTAGCCTTTTCCAGGAGAACCTGCCGTTTTTCACTGACCATCGCTATTTCTCCTTTCGGGCCGGCCAACTACGTTGAGACAGAACAGGCGTGTCCCTGATCGGTAAGTCGACGGGAGCCAAGCCGCCGCGACTCCTATCCATTTTTACAGGATGGATGTGTCGGCAGGGGAATGCCCACTCGGAGACCTTGTTTCGTTCATTGGCAATTCGAGCACCGCGATTTTGATAGAGCGGTGCGTTTGCATACTCTTCTTCGTTGCGAGATGGAGATCAGGTAGGTGACTGTTTCCAGAGGATGGCGGATTTCGTGCATCAACTTCGGGAGCGAACGCGAAACAGCGCTCTTGGAAATGTGTCAATCGCCCGGCACGGATCAGTACCGCTGTCCATCGATCAGGATGTTTCGATCCTCAGCTGGCAACTGTAGGTCGATGGGCGTTTCCAGCTTAGGACGGTTTGAATGGATGCTCGGAGATTTGTCTTCGTTTCAAAATAGCTGGTGCGTCCGCATATCTGCGGAACTTACGTGCGGTCCGCAGATGAATTGGTTTCCAGGAGCTAAAGAATTTGGCGATGATGCATTCTTCTGGCCCAGGCGATTGGCATAGCCCAAGGCTCGGCATCCGATTCGGTGACCAGAGCTCCACGCGCGATAAGCACCTTCGCCATCTCCAACCTGCCCAGCCCAGCGGGGTCGACCTCAGCAGATCATCGCGCAGATCGAGCCCTTGCTCCGTGGTCAATGACCATGGCAGCTAAGCGGGCCCTTGCCAGGCGGATTCGTCAGGATGGCGCTCGCGACAATGTGAAAGAGATGATTGGCCCTCGGCGCGAATGAGGGTTGGTCGACCGCCCAGCCGAGCGCCGACATCAGGGCAAACAGATCGTCTCCATTCATATCGGCGCGCGCCGTTCCTTTGGCCTGAGCACGGAGTAGTAGTTTCGCGCTCGCTGAGTGGATCGCTGCGCATGAAGCATAAAGAGCGGAGTCCGGGTTCGTGTGGGCGGCGGCCATCAGCGAGACAACGCCCTTGTAGCTTTGGGCGAATGCCACCCATTCGCGAACCCATGACACGAGCGCCTCATCAGGTGAATTCGCCGTTTCGAGTTCGCCTGCCTTCTGCGTCAGTGCGTCGAGATTAGTGCAAAGCAACGCTTCGTACAGGGCTTCTCGCGTCGGGAAGTGACGAAGCAGCGTGGCTAATCCGACGCCGGCTCGCCTGGCAATATCGCGCATGGACGCATTCACACCGTTCTCGGCGATGATGTCACGCGCGACGGCAAGTACGTGTGTGTAATTTTTTCTTGCGTCAGCGCGCACAGGGCTTCCTTGACAAATGGATCAGTGAACCAGATAATCGGTTCACTGATCCAAATATATCTGGATCAGTGATTCATATTATACAGCGCACTGTCCATCAGAGTGCGAGCATCGCCCAAGGTAACGAGGAGAACGCACATGAGCACTATCAGCATCATCGGCTCGACACCACGCGATCCAATGTAAGGGAACTGACAGATTTCGATGAGCGTCAGTACGGCTTCGAGAATTACGAAACCAAGTACGAAACTGTTCGGCTTTGGCTATCCAGTTGACGCACACGACGAATGAACTTGCTTGGACAACCGAATGCAAAACATCTATCGAAGGAGTAATTATGGGAAAGCTTGAAGGTAAGGTTGCGGTAATCACAGGCGGAAGCAGCGGGATTGGCTTAGCCACAGCCAAGCGCTTCGTGGAAGAGGGCGCCCACGTAGTGATCACCGGGCGACGTGAGAAGGAGCTGAAGGAAGCAGTCACCCTCATCGGGAAAAACGTTACGACGGTCGTGGGCGACGTGTCGCGCCTGGAAGATCTGGACCGCCTCTATGCCGTCGTGAAAGAGAAACATGGTCACATTGACGTACTCTTCGCGAACGCGGGCGCGGGTACGATCGCACCGCTCGCAATGGCTACGGAACAGCATTTCGACCAGACCTTCGACGTGAACGTCAAGGGAATGTTCTTTACGGTGCAGAAGGCCCTCCCCCTCTTCAAAGACGGCGGCTCGATTGTCCTCAACTCTTCTGTCTCCAACGTGAAGGGTCTCGCAGGCTTTACCGCCTACGCCGCGAGCAAGGCGGCTGTGCGCAACTTCGCGCGCGGCTGGACGATGGAACTGCTGGGCCGCAAGATCCGGGTGAATTGCATGAGCCCCGGCGCCATCGAGACTCCGGCTTTGGAGACGACGACGGGCCTCACCCCGGAACAGGCCAAGCAAGCCGCTGAGCAGTTCACCACGATGATTCCGATGGCTCGCAGAGGTAAGCCAGAGGAGATCGCGGCGGCTGTCACGTTCCTCGCGTCCGATGAAAGTTCCTACATCACCGGCATCGATCTCGCCGTCGACGGAGGCATGGCTCAGGTCTGATCTCGCCGCGGTTCCGGGGCTGGCACTCCAACTTTGTCAGTCCTGGGATCACGCTTCTCAAACCTAAGTTCTAACCCCCAGATCGGAGAACAGAATGAGCTATGCAATCGTAGGTTTCGGAAAGATAGGCCAGGCTCTCGCCCACGCCTTCGCCCGTAAGAACATTGAAGTCACCGTCGCAAGTCGCCGGAAGCCCGAGGAGTTAGCGCCACAGGCTCGGGAGATTGGACCCACGGTCGTCGCCAAGTCGCTGCAGGATGCACTCGAGGCCGACACAATCATCCTGGCGGTACCGTTCGGGCAGCATCGCGAGATTGCAAAAGCCCTGCCAAATTGGAACGGCAAGACGATCATCGATGCGATGAACTCGTTTCCAACTCCACCTGAAGAGCTGGACGGCCTCCCCTCCTCCTCCTTCGTGGCGAAGTCGTTCACCGGCGCCAGGTTGGTGAAGGGATTCAATCACCTGGGTGCGGCCAAGCTGGCTACCGACCCGGTCGTAGAGGGTGGGCACCGTGTCGTCTTTCTTTCGAGCGACGACGAGGACGCGTTCGCTCCCGTGGTGGATCTGGCGAAGCAACTTGGGTTCGCCCCCGTCACGCTGGGAAGGCTCAATGAGGGTGGCGCGCTAGTGCACGCACGCGGCCAGGCCTGGGGTCCGCTTATCTTTCAGGATCTATTCAAGAAGCAGCAGTAGTTATTCGTTGACTGTGTGATTTGGCACGAGAAGTTCCACTCAAATGCTTCTCGGCCTTCCCGGCATTGCCAGATGTTTTCGTCGAGCTTTCCGCTTGCGCAGGTAAGCCACTTTGGATTCCAGACGATGCCCGTGGTCTTTGTTACTCGACTCCTTGGACCTCCAAAGGCTACAAGCAAGGCCAGACATGGATGTCGGAACAGATGTGTGATGCGCTTTTGGCGTTGGAGCGATGGAGGCAAGCGTCCAGTCGTGGTGGATGCGGCGTCCTGCACACTCGGCCTCAAGGACGACATCCTCGAGCACCTTGACGACGAGCGTAAGGAGAAGCTCAAACGTGTCACCATCATCGATTCAATCGCTTGGTGTATGGATCTGCTGCCGTCTCTAAATATGCACAGGCAAATTCCCGAGATCATCGTTCACCCGACCTGTTCCACAACACATCTTGGTCTGAACAAATCCCTGCTTGAGATTTCGAAGGTGATTGCCGATCACGCAACCGTTCCTTTGGGAACTACTTGCTGCGGTACGGCGGAGATCGAGGCTTACTACACCCGGCACTTATCCACTCAGCAGCGCGAGACACCTTAATCCAAATCCAGAGCTCAAGCGCAGACACGTGCTTTGTCTCGGCCAATCGTACGTGTGAGTTGGGTATGCGACAGACAACTGGAAGAGTCTACGAGTCGTTCGACTTCGCGTTGGAAGAAGCGACCCGCTTCACAAACTCATGAAAGGATTTGCGCAGCAATCGGAATCATCGTGCCACCCGCAGCATTCATTCGCTGAGCTTTACCAATGCCTTGTGGGGATGCATCGTGCAGTGTCCGACATGCGGCTCAAGGCCTGGCGTCTGGTGCTGGCAGGATGGACCTACGGCCAACGGGAAGCGAGTTCTCATCCATGAGGAACGCAAGTTCGCGGCTGGGAGGCTCGGCGAAATCGGCTGGCACACGTTCCGCCACGCGTACCGTTCGTGGTTGGACGAGGCCGGAGCGCCGATGAAAGTGCAACAGGAGCTAATGCGTCACGCGTCGATCCAAACGGCCATGAACGTCTACGGACAGGCTATGTCGAACTCGAAGCGAATGGGAAGGTCGTCGAAATGGTGCTCAAGCCTGTAGAAGCGAGCGCCTAATCAGCGATTTTCTTATATAGGAATTTGTCGGAGCGACGGTCAAATCAGAAGTTATTGATTTGATTGGTTGCGGGGGTAGGATTTGAACCTACGACCTTTGGGTTATGAGCCCAACGAGCTACCGGGCTGCTCCACCCCGCATTCATAGGATGCCACTTCTGCCGACTTAGGTCAACCCTATGGAACTCGCCCCTTCGGCAGGGGCCATGGCAGAGAAGATCAAGAGTAATCCATCGCACCAAGGCAATTGTCAGACCAGAACTTTCCTCTGCGATTTGCGTCTAGACGAGCAGGGGTTGTCGGCTTGCTTCGTGTCAGCTGACAAGGATGGTGAAGCGTATGCGATGGAAGCGTTTTGGAAGTGTTTTATTTGCTGGCGTTCTGGTGGTGAGTGCCTCTGCCCAGGAGAAGAAGAGCAGCGTCTCGGACGCCCAGATTCAGTCCGATGTGTTGAAACAGCTTGCTGGTGACAGCTCGCTGCAGAACCAGGACATTCAGGCGTCGGTAGCATTTGGTACGGTAACGCTCTCTGGTTCGGTGACGGACGAGAATGCACGCCGCGCAGCGGAGCAGATAGCGGCCAAGGCCAATGGTGTCACCAAGGTTGTGGATGAGTTGTCGATCGGCGCGGCCCCGGCGCAGGCTTCGACCAACTCCGCCGAGGACGCTGGAGCGGCTGCCATTGCCGATGCTCAGAATGAGCCTGGACAGGCCCAGCCACAGCAGTATCCTCCAATGCAGGCGGATCAGCAGGCGCAGATGGACCAGCAGCAGGGCTATCCGCAATCGCAGGCGCCTTCACCGTCGTATCCTCAAGACCAGCCGCCGCCCCAGCCCGGTTATCCGGCTCCGCGTGCTCCATATCAGCGCCGCGTCTATGGGCCGTACCCATATCCCGGCGCACAGCAGCCTCAGCCACAGCAGCAGTATGCCTACCAGGGAGGCGGCCAGCAGGCCGGCCGCATGGTGACTGTGCCTGCCGGAACCGTTCTTTCCGTTCGCATCAATCAGCCGCTGGATAGCCGCAACGCTCAGCCCGGCATGAACTTTGACGGTACCGTGGTTGCCGACATTGTTGCGGACGGAGCCATTGCCATTCCGCGCGGGTCCACGGTGCATGGCCAGGTGGCGAATGTGGAAACCGCCGGGGCGGTAAAGGGGCGTGGAACCCTTTCCCTGCAGTTGACGGGTGTTTCTCTCGGGGGGCAGGAGTTCGCCCTCGCCTCTGAACCCTGGACGCGCAACGGCCGCGACAAGTCGTTGACCAGCGTGAACAGCACGCTGGGTGGTGCCGCGATTGGCGCTATTATCGGCGGTGTTGCCGGTGGCCCGGCGGGCGCAGCCATTGGCGCTGGGGTGGGCGGCGGAGCAGGTCTTGGAGCCGCAGCGGCATCCCCCAGTGGCAACGTCTGGGTTCCCGGGGAAGCCGTGCTCAGCTTCCGTGTCTCTCAGCCGGTGACCGTGGCCACGGTAGATCAGCAGGAGATGAACCGCCTGGCATATGGCGCAGGCCCGGCCGGTGGTCAGCCGATGATGCAGCCGCGCCCGTACCCCGTCGCGTACCCCTATCCCTATGGCTATCCTTATGGCGCGGTAGTGATTGGCGGGCCTGGGCCGTACTTCTACGGTGGTGGTTATCGCTATGGCTACTATCGTCCGTACTATCGCGGATACCGGCGCTATTAGTCTTTACCTCGTGCAATGTCAGCAGGGCCCGGCGAATCCAGCCGGGCCTTGCTGCGTTAGGGGAACGAAGGCCGCACCGGCAGCGTATGAAAGAATGGAATCTTCCACGGGAGTGTTGCCATGTACTGTTCTCGTTGCGGAAAGCAGTTAGGCGCCGGGGCCAGCTTTTGCCCGGCATGTGGCGCGCAGGTTGCGGCGGCAGACAATGTTGTCGGTGTGAACTTCGACGGGATCGTCAGGCCTCGCGTAGGGCGTACCGTAGCTGGCGTCTGTCTGGGAGTTGCGCGGCGCTATAGCTGGGATGTGAGCATGGTGCGTGTGGCGTGGCTGCTTGCGGTGGTCCTGTTCGGTACAGGTGTACTGGCTTACATCATCCTGTGGATAGCGATTCCTGAAGAAAGTTACGTGCTGCCCCCAGGGCCGCCGACGAGAGTTCCGTGAGCGAAGTGAAGGCCAAAGTAAAGTCCCCGGCTTTGAAGAGCAAAAAGACAAAGGCAAATCCCGCTGGCATAACAAAGCGGCAAAGCGGCGTGGAAGCCCGGCCATTCGTTTATCAGGGCCGCACGCTCAGCTGCAAAGATGTTGCGCTGGATACGCTGGCTGACAAGTTTGGCACCCCACTCTATGTCTATTCCGGTGACCAGATCCTGGAACGCCGTGCGATGTTTGCGCAGGAGTTTGCCGGCGTGGAGCATACTGTTTGCTACGCCGTAAAGGCAAACTCCTCGCTGGCCATTCTGAAGCTGCTGGCAAAAAGCGGAACGGGCTTCGATATCGTCTCCGGCGGAGAGTTGGCCCGGGTGATGCTGGCCGACCAGAAGGCCGTAGAACGCGTGGTGTTCTCCGGCGTGGGCAAGCAGGCGGAAGAGATGGACCTCGCCTTGAACTCGGGCATCCTGATGTTCAATGTGGAGAGTGAAGCCGAGCTGGAGCTGTTGGCTGCCCGCGCTGCCGCTCTGAAGAAGAAGGCTCGCATCGCTCTGCGTGTCAATCCCGACGTTTTTGCAGAGACGCATCCCTATATCTCCACCGGACTGCGCGAGCATAAGTTCGGCATCGACATCCGCATCGCCCGCAAGGTGTACCGCCGCGCGGCCAAACATCAGTGGCTGGAGCCGGTGGGTGTTTCCGTACACATCGGTTCTCAGATCCGTTCGACTGAGCCTTTCGGTGCAGCTCTGGCTCGCGTGGTAGACCTGGTCAAGCAGCTCCGCAAGGATGGCCTGAACATTCGCTATGTCGATGCGGGCGGTGGCCTGGGCATCGAGTACGGAACCGGCAACTTTGACCCTGCGGCCAAGGTGCACGAATACGCCAACGCTTTGAAGAAGGCCATGGGCGGGCTGGATATTCACCTGTTGCTGGAGCCCGGCCGCTTCTTCGTGGCGCAGGCAGGCGCGCTTCTGTCGCGCGTGCTCTACACCAAGGTGAACGGCAGCAAAACCTTTGTCATTACGGATGCAGCGATGAATGACCTCATCCGCCCGGCGCTCTACCAGGCGCACCACGAGATCTGGCCAGTAACCAGGTCCGCTTCAAAGAAGACGCTGGTTGCCGATGTGGTTGGCCCGGTATGCGAGTCGGGCGATTTCTTCGCGCGTGATCGCGAACTTCCCACGGTAAAGTCCGGTGACCTGGTGGCTTTGCTCGACGCCGGTGCGTACGGCATGACGCAGGCCTCCAACTACAACACACGCGCTCGCGCTGCGGAGGTGCTGGTGCGCGACGGCAAGGTAAAGCTGGTGCGCCGTCGCGAGACGTTGAAAGAGATGTTGGCGCAGGAAGTCTTTTAACCGCACCAGGAAAGAAACAGGTCCTTCCATGCGAAGGACC
Organism: Terriglobus tenax; assembly: GCF_025685395.1. Taxonomy (NCBI): domain Bacteria; kingdom Pseudomonadati; phylum Acidobacteriota; class Terriglobia; order Terriglobales; family Acidobacteriaceae; genus Terriglobus; species Terriglobus tenax. Next base: position 682,386 of record NZ_JAGSYA010000003.1, read on the forward strand.
TGTTTCTTTTGCAGAATCTACTTCGCAGCATACCCATACGGATACAACGGATTCTTGCTGTCGTGCGGCAGGCCGCTCTGCTGCTGCTCCACGGCTTCCATCGACGAGGGCAGCTCGAACGGCAGGTGCCCCTCGGCGCGCGCCTTGCCGCTAAGTACGCCCAGCAGCGCCCTGTCACTGACGCCGAAGTCCGCCCACAGACCGGCAACGCGATCCTTGACTTCGGTCAGAATCGCTGGACGATCCATGTAGACGGTCATCAATACCGGTGTCTTGCCGCACTTCAGCAGGGCGTCGTAAGCCGCATCGCCGGGTTGGAAGTTGAGCCGGCCCTCGTGCTGGCGCGAGCCGAAGAAGTAGCCCTTATGCGGTGATTCCCACGGAGTCTCGGCGCGGATCAGGGCCACGTCCGCTTCCTCCGGCGATTCAACGACCTTGTAGCCTGCTGCCTCCGCAGCTGAGCCGTCGATATGGAAGAGCCATACCTTCACCCCGGACTTCAATAGATTCGCGGCTGGTTTCTTCAATGGCACCATGGCACGCTGCTGCGCTGCTTCCCCTGCCGCAAGGGAAGCGGGATCACCGACAACTTTCTTCGCCGCCGCAGCATCAACGTACGGATTCTCGAATAATCCAATCTCGAACTTCTGCTCCATCAGCAGAGTAACCGCCTCGCGCATGCGAGCCTCGGAGAGCTTGCCGCTCTTGTTTGCGTCCAGCAGTGCGGCCACATCTTCGGTGCCGCCTACCTGGTCAACCCCTGCGTTGATCGCCATGGCAAAGCGTTCGGGCCGGGGTAGATCTTCGACACCCCACGACATGGCAATCTGCGACACGCCCGGACGCTGGCCGGCCGGCATACCGTTCTTGCAGATGTCTCCACAGTCGCTGGTAATGCCCCAATCGCTGACAATCGCACCTTTGAAGCCATACTTGCCGCGCAGCAGTCCGGTGAGCAGTTGTTTGTTCATGCCGGCGCCCGCCTGCTCCAGCGGCTTACCGTCGAGCGTCACCTTATCCAGGATCGAATACGTCGGCATCACCGCCGCTACCTTCGCATCAAACGCGCCGAGGAAAGGGCGAATGTGATAGGGAAGCTGCTCCGTTGTCACATCGGAGTAGCGGCCGTAGTAGTTGTGGCTGTCCAGGCCGTCGCGTTGTGCTCCATAGCCAACCCAGTGCTTGACCACGGTGACCACGGAACCCGCATTCAGCCCGGTGCGGCCTTTCTGCATTCCTTCCACGTAGGCTTCTACCTGTTTGCCGGCAACATCCGCATCTTCGCCAAAGGTCCCGTTCAGGCGCGACCATCGAGGCTCGGTGGCAAGGTCTGCCTGCGGGGAGAGCGCCTCGCGGATGCCGACGGCGATGTACTCCTTGCGCACGATATCGGCGTAGCGGCGTGTCAGCGCAGCGTCGTTGATCGCAGCCAGTCCTGTAGTTTCCGGCCACTTGGAGAACGAACCGGCCTCCACGCTGGCTCCGGGCACGTAGAGGAAATTGTTGCGCGGATCCGTGCTGATGGTCAGAGGAATGCCGAAGTGTGCGGACTCGGCAAGCTCCTGCAGGCGGTTGTTGGACTCAGCAATATTGGCCGGGTCGCCGCCCAGACGCGTGATGAAGGTATTGATGCGGCGGCCGTCAATCAGCTCCTTTGCCTTGGCGTAGTCATAGCCTGATCCCATGCCGATGGCGGCGTTGGCTCCGCTGGCGGCGGGCACCGTGCCATGCACCATCACACCCGCCAGATCCTCCAGCCCCATCAGCGAGACCAGGTTCGCGGCCCGTGCATGCGCAGGCAAACGCCAGTCTTCATAGGCGTCCAGCTTGCCATTGTGGTTCAGATCTTTGAACTGCAGGCCGTTGACGGTCAGCAAAGACACCTGGCGGTGTCCAAGTTCGGGCTGCCGCCGCGTGGCGTTCTGGGCAGCCAGTTGCTGGGCAAAAATCGAGGCAGTGAGAAAAAGTCCGATTGGAAAGCGCATCACGCGGAGATCATCGAAATCCGGCGGTACGTTTGTCAACCGCTAAGACGGCAGCACGCGCTTGCGGTGCAGTGCGTAATACAGCGGAATGCCGCAGAGGATAATCGCCGCGCCAATGCCGGAGTTCCGCGGCTGGTCCACAATGCTGAAAACCAGCAGGACCAGCGCACAAAGCACGAAGATGGCTGGAACCACCGGATAGAGCGGTACCGAGTAAGGCCGCTTTGCATCCGGTTCCCGCTTGCGGAAGACGAAGACCGATGCGGTAACGGCGGCGTAGAACAGCCATTCCGAGAAAATGGCCAGCGAAAACAGTCCCTGGAAGGTGTTGATCAGTAACAGCAGAATGCTGCTGAGCGCGGCCTGCAGAATCAGCGCTGCAGCCGGAGTCTTAAAGCGCGGATGCACCCATGCCAGCCAGCGGAAGAAGAGTCCATCGCGCGCCGCGGCAAAGGGAATGCGCGCTCCCGTCAGCGAGGAGCCGATAAAGGTGCTGCCATAGCCCACGGCCAGCACCGCAGAGAAGATCATCGCGGCCACCGGAGGCGCGCTGGTCAGCATGGCGGCCACCGCGGGACGGTCCGCATGAGCAATCGCCGTGGCCGGCAGGACAAACTGGATGGCCGCGTTGGTCAGCATGTACAGCACACCCACCACCGCCACACCCGCCACCAGAGCAATGGGCAGCGACTTCGACGGGTTCTTGATCTCCCCGGCGGTATGGGTTACATCAGACCAGCCATCGTAGGCCCACAGCGCTGCAATCAGCGCCACCATGAAGCCGGAGAAGCCGCCGCGTGCTCCGGTGAAGGTGGTGTGGAAGTTCGCCGTGGACCCATGACCACCGAAGAAGCAGATGCCCACGACGCCCAGCACCAGGAAGACCTTCATGATCAGCAACAGGCGCTGCGTATTGCCCGCCTTGCGGGTGCCGAGAATGTTGAGTCCGGTAATCATCCATGTAAAAGCGATAGCGACTAGCTGCCCCCACACAATATGTCCGATGACCGGCTTTGTGACAAAGCTGAAGAATGCGAAGTTTGCCAGCACGCGCACCACGCCGCTGGCGATAGAGGCAATGGAGGACGGCTTGGCGATGGTTACCTGCGTCCACATGAAGACAAAGCCCGTCAGGTCGCCATACGCTTCGCGTAGGTAGGCGTATTCGCCGCCATAGCGTGGGCGCGTGGCAGAGATCTCGGCATAGGTCATCGCTCCGAAAAGCGACAGAATGCCGCCGACGATCCACACCATGTACACCATCACCGACGAGCCGACCGCCTGCATCATCTCTGACGGAACAAGAAAGATGCCTGAGCCAATGATGATGCCGATCACCAGCGCCGTAGCGTGGGAGGCTTCAAGGACGCGGGGAAGTTCGGCGTGGACGGCGGGCGGTGCGCTCTGCGATGGCATGGATTGAAGTTGAGGGTAGCATGCCAGCGGCCCGGTAAAAATCCCTGGATAGGGCGCCGGGCACGGCCGCGAAGCTTAAGTCTGGCTTAACGTCTATGGATTCAAAGCAAAAGATAGCTTTTCCGGCGCAAATTGATGTGACGCGAGGGCTGGTTTTTGCGTCTGAATCTTGAAGTGATGAGTGATCAGAATTCCATCTCCCGGCGTTCATTTCTCAAACAGACCGTAGCCTTCTCCGCACTGGCTGCTATTCAGCCCGGGGCAGTCTTTGGTCAGCAGATGGCGCCACCGCCAGACCGCGGCGCGGCGCACATGCTGATGATTGGCGACTGGGGTACGGATAAGTATCTTGAGCAGCAGATTGCCGTATCCAACGGCATGAAGAGCTACGTGGATGTCCGCCAGGTCCACCCGGAGAGCCTGTTCCTGCTCGGCGACAACTGGTATGGCACGCTCAGTGACGATTCTCCGCGCTGGCAAAGCCAGTTTGAGCAGATGTATCCGGTGTCCCACTTCCCAGGCAAAGCCTATGCCGTGCTGGGCAATCACGACTACGAATACAAAATCGGCAACAAGGTGGAGATGCAGCTTCACTACGCCGCGCGCCACCAGGGCACACGCTGGTACATGCCCAACCGCTGGTACAGCTTTACCTGGCCCGAGAAGAAGCCGATCGTAACCTTCATCTGCCTGGACTCCAACCTGCCCGGCACTAAGAGCGATCCGTGGCCATGGTCCTTCACCATGACCCGCGAGCATCGTGACCAGCAGGAAGAGTGGTTCCGGCAGGAGCTGGCCAGGTCGCGTACGACGCCGTTCGTTGCTGTCATCGCGCACCATCCGCTGTATACCAACGGCGTTCATAAGGACAACAAGCTGCTGATCAAGCGCTGGGACGACCTGTTGCGTCAGGCGAAGGTGGATTTCTACATCACCGGGCACGACCACGATCTGCAGCATCTGGAGTTTGCCGGCCATCCCACATCGTTCGTCGTCTCCGGCGGAGGCGGCGCAGAGCTGGTGAACTGGACAACCGACCCGAAGAAGCGCGGCCCGTGGGGCGGCAAGGTTACTGGCTTTACTGACTTTGAGGCAAAGGACGATGCCATCATCATCCGCCACCTGGATCAGAACGCGAAGGAACTGCACAGCTTCCGCAAGCACGTTGGCGGAGCGCTGGATCTCTTCTCCCCGTACACCGGCTAGCGGCTGGTGGCTGAATAGATCAGCTTCCCGCCAAAGGTAAACATCACCGCGCCCGCGGTCCGCTCAATCACGGTCTTCGCACGGCGGTATGCGGCTTGGGCCTTCTGTGTGGAGAGCAGCAGTGCAAGCACGATGAAGTAGCCAGCCTCATCCACGAACACGATGGCCAGCACAACGCCACGAATCCACAGCGGCCATGAAGGCTGCAGCACGGCTGTAAAGATGCTGGCGAAGAAGACGATCACCTTGGGGTTGGTGAGGTTCAGCATAAAGCCGCGAAAGAAGGCCGCTGCGGCAGACATGCTCGGAGCTTCCGCATTGGTCACGGCCCTGGGGCCGGCAGAACGAGCATGCCGCCACGACTGGATGCCGATATAGCAGAGATACGCTCCGCCTCCGAATTGCAGGATGCGGTACAGCCACTCAGCCTTTGCGAGGACAACCTGCACGCCAAACACCGCAGCCAGAGCCCACAGAAATGCGGCGCACCCAAGTCCGAGACTGTGCGTCACGGCCACCTTGCGCCGGTGCTGCATGGAGATGCGCATCGTTGCGACAAAAGCCGGGCCCGGCGAAGCTACGGCAAGCAGGTGGATTCCAGTAAGTGCGAGCAGTGCGGCAAGGTAGTGCATCTCTTTAGTGTACGAAAAGCGCACGGAAAAATAGCCGGACGGCAAACAGCAGCAGGGCGGTGCCGGCCACACGGTCAATTACCGGCTTGGCGCGGCGATAGACGTTCTGCGCATGGCGCGTTGAGAGCAGCAAGGTAAGTACGGTGTAATAAAGCAGTTCATCGCAGAAGACCAGCAGGGCGGCGGCAAAGCGCACCCACGCTGGCCACTCCGGATGCAGGACTGCCGCAAAGACACTGGCGAAAAAGATCATCACCTTCGGGTTGCCGAGGTTCGTCAGCAGGCCCCGGCGGTAAAGCGCAAAGCGCGTCGTGACTCCTTGCTCGCCGGTCGAGGCCGCATCGTGGACGCGATCGCGTGCATGCCGCCATGCATGGACCGCGAGAAACGCGAGATACACACCGCCGAAGAGCTGCAAAGCACGGAAAAGTCCCGGAACGGCAAACAGCACTGTCTGAAGTCCAAGCACCGCAGCCAGTGCCCAGGTGAAGGCCGCACAGGCCAGACCCAAAGCGTGAAATAGAGCTATACTGCGGCGGTTCTGCGCGGACGCGCGCAATGTGTTGACAAAGGACGCACCGGGCGAGGCCATGCCCAGGAAGTGCATGCCCACAAAAGCAGAGAGTGCAAGCAGGTAAGACATGAAGGACAGCCAGAAAGCTACAGGCAGCCTGCAACCGCTTGCAAGTCTTTGCTAAATGTAATGTTTGAAGTCTGCCCAGTCGCTGGTCATGTTCTTCTTGCGATTGCGGCAAAGATAGATTGTGCGGTGGCTCTCATAGGGCATGGCGTAGGGCTGATCCAGATGTCCGGTCGCCGTGCAGCTCTCGTAATACTTCAGCATCTCCGGCAGCTTCGCTCCGTTGATCGCGATGACCACCTCACCGGTCGCGCCTTGCGGTCCCCAGAGGTAATGATTGTTATGCCCACTCACCACCGGCGGCAGCTCGCCCGGTTTGTTCAGGAAGATTAGCGAGCCTGCCTCACCATAGTTGCTGGCCAGGACGACCACTTTGCTCCGGTCCGCTGGTGAAAGCGAGTTGTAGACATCCTTCACCTTGGTGGAGAGCTCCTCCCATCCAAAACGGTCGGCAAAGAACTGTGGAAAGACCCCTGTCTCGTCCTTCTCGGTGTTGGTGACGTTATCGCGCAGGTGGGTGGCTGTCGTATAGCGAACCCAGGCATCCACCGGCAGCACCGGAATCGCCATCGGCAGCGAGAAGATTGCCAGCAGCACGATCATGGCCGACGCCACAGGGAAGGCAAGGGCGTGGTCCCAGTACACGCTCTTACGGTCGGCAAAGCGCGTCTCCCAGGCGAGTCCACCCGCAGCAAAGACGAGTGGGTAGATAGGCGAGAAGTAATAATCCTTGGCATGCAGCGTGAACATGATGCCGTAGGTGAACACCCACGTCAGCCCCAGCCACTGCCACGGCGCGCGGCGTAGCAGGAAGACAAGTCCGGGAACCCAGACAAACGCCGTCAGCGGGTTCATGTTTTTGACCTGCGTCAGGAAGAAGGCAATTGGGCCCAGTGCAACATTCTTGCCTTCTTTGCGTCCGTTCGAAAGAAACTCCAGCGTGGGCCAGTGGTGATTCACCTGCCACAGCAGGTTCGGGCTTGCGATCAGCACCAGCAGTGCGATTCCCAGAGCGGCATGACGGGTGAACAGGAGTTTGCGCTGCGGCGTGCACAGCAGCGCAACGCCAAGCGCCACCAGGAAGAAGGTCATGGACGGTTTATTCAGCAGCCCCATCCCGGCCGATACGCCGAAGATCACCCAGGCCCGGCCCGGCTCTATACGGTCATCCTGGAGCAGGACCAGAACCAACAAACAGGTCATCCAGAACAGCGACTCAAAGGAATTCATCGACAGAAAGCTGTCGGTGCCCAGGTACTGCGGAGCGCACAGCACGCACAACATCGCTAGCCCCAGCGCCGGACGGCGTCCACCCAGCGCCCATGCCAGCAGACCTGTAAGAAACACACGGCCCGCACCGGCAAGCGCGGAAAACATCCGCAACCCGGCAAGGGAGTGACCGAAGAGCATCTCCGACAGCCGTGCCTGCACCGCGACTACGGGGCCATGGTCCACATAGCCCCACGCCAGGTGGCGTCCGCACATCAGGTAATAGAACTCATCGCGGAAGTAGCCATAGCCCAGTCGCGGTTCCAGCAAGTTTGTAGCAACATGCAGCGCCAGCTTGATCAATGCAAACACTGCGGCAAGTCTGAGTGCCTGGGAAAGGGCTGGATTGGTGGGGCGAACGGTCACAGAGACGGCCATTGCGCAAGAATACGCACGACGCCGTCTATAGGTTCCCTGATAGAAAGTGTCCGGCTGCATCTAAGATGCGAGAGGGAGGCACCTTCATGGACTGGACACCTGGCGGCACCAGCGACGACATCGAAGACAGACGCGGCGACTCCGGCGGCGGTGGCGGGTTCAACTTCGGCGGCATGGGCGGCGGCCTTGGCCTTGGCGGCTTTATTCTCATGCTCATCCTCAGCCTTGTGACTGGCCGCAACTTCCTTGGTGGCCTGTTCAGCGGTGGCGGCAGTGCTCCTGCCCGTCAGGCGGAAAGCCGATCTGCTGGCCCGGTAGAAGAAACCCCCTCTGAAAAGCGCAGCGTGCAGCTCATCAGCTGGACGCTGGACGATGCGCAGAAGACCTGGGAACAGATCTTCACGCAGCAGGGTAAGACCTACCGCCATGCGAAGCTGGTGCTTTTTCGCGATACCACCTACTCCGGCTGCGGCAACGCGCAAAGTGCCACCGGCCCTTTCTACTGCCCGGTCGATCAGAAGGTCTACATCGACCTCAGTTTCTGGAATGAGCTGCAGCGCTTCGGCGGAGGTACCAGCGACTTCGCGGAGGCCTATGTCATCACCCACGAGATTGGCCACCACGTACAGCGCCTGCTCGGCATTGAAAGCAATGTGCAGCGGCTGATGTACGCCCGGCCCCAGCAGCGCAGCCAGCTCTCCGTAGCACTGGAGCTGCAGGCGGACTGTTTCGCCGGTATATGGGCGCACTCTGCCGAGCAACGTGGCCACGTGCATACCAGTGACATTGCCGACGGCATGAAGGCTGCTGCCGCTGTCGGAGACGACCATCTACAGAAGATGGCCGGCCGCGCCGTCAGTCCGGAGCGCTTCACCCACGGCTCCTCTGCGCAGAGACAACAATGGCTGGAACGCGGCCTGGAGAGCGGATCGATGGGCGCCTGCAATACCTTCAAGGGCATCAGCGACGCAGACAACGACGAGAACTAATCGCTTACTATGGCTTTCATGCGCGTGTTCGCTCGCCTCAGCCTGCTCCTCTGCCTTGCCACAACTGCCTTACTGGCGCAGAAGTCCTCACGACCCTATGACCAGCTTTTCGTCTTCGGCGACAGCTACTCGGACACGGGGGCGGGTTACGTGGACGGCAACGGGCCTACGGCTGTCTGGTACATGGCGAAAGACCTCGGCATCGACCTCGTCATTCCCGGCAAGGCTAAACCCGGGGCCAGTGTGAACTTTGCTGTCAGTGGAGCGCGCACTGATGGCGGCCTGGGACGGATGGAGGCGCACGGTGAAATTCTTGGCTACGGCATGACATTGCAGGTCGGCCAGTTTCGCGAACTGCTGCAGGCCGGACTCATCACTTTCGATCCAAAGCGCACGATGTTTTACTTTGCCGGTGGCTTGAACGACCGCGCCTTAGCTCCCGAGGTCAGTGCGGCCAACGAGGAAGCCGAGATCGAGACGCTGTATGCGCTTGGTGCCCGCCGCTTCATGGTGGCTGTTCTGCCGGAGAAGATCCCGCAGTTCGCTGTACAGGGAACACGCATCAACCCGGCTCTGCGGGCTATTCCAGCCGAGATGAAGCGCCGTCACCCGGATATCCAGATTGCCACCAGCAACTGGGGCGGCTACTTCGATCAGATCATGACCAATTCCGCGAAGTTTGGCCTGACCAATATCACGGACAGTTGCGCCGGTCGCCAGCTGCATAACGAAGACACCACGCCATGTGCCACGCCAGAGAAGTATTTCTTCTATCACGACGGTCATCCATCGACCCGCGCGCACGAGCTTGCAGGCGAAATGCTGGCTGACGAAGCGAAGAAGCAGAACTAACGCGCAACCATCTGCGCCATGCGGGGATCGTTCGGCAGAAACGGTCGTGGTGCCTTGCTGTACTGCGCGCGCGGTGTCACGGTGACAAACTCACGTTCCGGATAGCGATAAGCCGTCAGCTTGCCGCCAAAGACACATCCCGTGTCGAGGTTGAGCGTGTTGTTCTCCCAGACCGGCTGCTCGACTGGCGTATGTCCAAAGACCACCAGAGGAGTGCCGCGGTAGTCTTTTGCCCACGGATAGCGCACGTGGTCAAACTGGTCGCGCTCGCCTGTTTTCTGCCCATGGATAGCAATCTCGCGGGCTTCCGCGGAGGGCGAGCGATGAAACCGCTCCGGCAGGCCGGCATGCGCGATCAGCAGCCTGCCATGGTCCAGAAGAAGATGGCCGGGCTGCGTTTCGAGAAACGATGCCGCCTCGTGCCGGAACTCTTCCGTCTCCTGCGACATCTGACCGAGAGTTTCCGTCAGCCCCTTCGCGGCGGGCAGTCCCATGCCGCGCAACGCGCGTGCCAGCCGAAGGTCGTGGTTGCCGCATACGCAGTAGGCTCGGCCTGCTTCCACCAGGGACGAGACCAGCTTCACCACCTCCGGCGTGCTGGGGCCGCGATCCACCAGGTCGCCCACGAAGACCAGCTTTCTCCCCGGATCATCGCCCAGCAGGGCCAGCATCTCCCGCAACTCGTCAATGCAGCCGTGGATGTCGCCCAGAATGTCAAAAGGCCCGGCGTCGTACGAATGGTCTTCAAATGAAATGGAAACCGGAACGTTTGGGCGCAACAGGGTGGTGTGCAGGCTCACACCTTTAAGAATACCGGAGCCGGTCGCCCAAAGGGCATCGCAGGCTCTACGTCTTCGGCCAACGCGGATCGTTCGGCAAAAAGGGCCGCGTCGGCTCATAGTACTGGCGGCGCGCAGAGACGGAGACAAACTCGCGCTCCGGGTAACGCAACGCCGTCAGCCGCCCTCCGAAGACGCAACCCGTGTCCACATTGATGGTGTTGTTCAGGATCACCGGGTTCTCCACCGGCGTGTGGCCAAAGACGATCAACGGCTTGCCGCCATACTCCGCCGCCCACGGGTGCCGAATCTCGCCAAACTGGTCGCGCACGCCCGTCTTTTCGCCGTGAATGGCCAGCTCGCGCGCTTGCATCGTCTCCACGCGGTGCAACGACTCCCTTAACCCCGCATGAGCCACTAGAAGATGGCAGTGGTCAAAGATCAGGTGCCCCGGCAGCCGGCGGATAAACACGGCCATCTCCCGCGCAAACTCCGGAGGATGCTCAGCAAACTGCTCCAGCGAATCTGCCAGCCCATAGGTCAGCGGCAGCGGCGTGCCGCGCAGGGCAATCGCCAGCCGGGTATCGTGATTACCCGCCACGCAGAAGGCCTTGCCCTCGGCCACCGCGGTAGAAACCAGCCGGAAGACCTGCGGAATGCCAGGGCCACGGTCGGCAAGATCGCCCACAAAGATCAGCTTGCGGTCTTCCGGAGGCGTTATGGTCAGGTCGTCGTGAACCTGGTAGCCCAGGCGCGAGAGCAGCTCGGTCAGCTCCTCAATACAGCCATGCACATCGCCCACAATGTCGAACGGACCCGTCAGTTCGGAATGGTCCTGGTAGGAGACGAGGTCGGCGTCAAGCTCGGCGGCGGTACTCACTGGTTAAGGATAACGGAGACTGGCTACTGAATCACCCGCAGCGCCGTATCCGACGCCGCTTCGTTCTCCGCCAGGAAGTAATTCCGTATCTTCTCAGCAGTCGCCGGGCTGACAACCGCGCTCAGAGCATCTGGCCCGGCCTGCTTGATCCCGCGCAGGGAGCCGAAGTGCTCCAGCAGGCGCTGGCGGGTGCGTGGGCCTACTCCGGGGATTGAGAGGAGTTCGCTGTCGCGGTCGCGCATTTCGCGGCGTTTGCGGTGGTAGGTGATGGCGAACCTATGGCTCTCATCGCGGATCTTCTGCACTAAATGCAGCACCGGGCTACGGCGGTCCAGCACGACCGGTTCGTCTTCCTGCCCGTAGACGTAGATAATCTCTTCTCGCTTGGCGATGGAGGCCAGCGGCTGCAGCGTCAGGCCGATCTGCTCCAGCGCGGCATAGGCAGCGTGCAATTGCCCCAGGCCGCCGTCGATCAGGATGAGCGAAGGCATCTCTTTCTTCTCTTCCATCAGGCGGGAATAGCGGCGCTGAATGATCTCACGCATGCTGGCAAAATCGTCAACGCCGCTGATCGTCTTCACCTTGAACTTGCGGTAGTCGGACTTCTTCATTGCTCCGTCCTCCCAGACGACCATGCTGGCGACAGTCTCCGCGCCCTGGATGTGCGAGATGTCGAAGCACTCGATGCGCTTAGGTAACTCCTCCAGCCCCAGCGCGTCCTGCAGGGCTTCTGCGATGGCTTTGTTCGTCGGCTGCAGCGTGCGGAAGCGCTGGTCATAGGCCTGCTTGGCGTTCTGGCACACCAGGTCGACCAGTGAGCGTTTATCTCCGCGCTGCGGTGCTGCCAGTTCAATCCTGTGGCCCACACGCTCCGAGAGCAGGGAAGCCAGCGTCGCCCTGTCCGGAAAGTCCACCGGCACATAGATATGGCGCGGCACATAGGGCTGGTCGAGGTAGAGCTGCTTGAGCAAGGCGGAGAAGAAGACCGAAGAGGAGAATGCCTGAGCCTCCAGCACGGATGAGGCAGATACCTCCACGTTGCTGCGGGATGACAACAAGAAAGAAGGATCTTCGCTGGTCTCGGTTTCTTCGCTCTCCTCCGGGTCGTTCAGGAAACTGAAGTCGGGCAGCTCTTCCCAGAAGAAATCGCGCTTGTCCACGATCTTGCCGTTGCGCATGTGGAACAGGTTCACCGCCAGCATCTCCTTCTCGAAGTGGAAGCCGAAGACGTCGGCATCCTCGTTCTCCGCAGTGGCGATGCGTTGCTTCTCCTGCAACTGGTGCACGGTGACAAGCTGGTCGCGCAGGCGGGCGGCGGCTTCAAACTGCTCGGCTGCGGCGGCTTCGGCCATGCGTTCGGAGAGACGGTCTTCCAACTCTCCCCCCTTGCCATCCAGAAAAAGCTGCACATCGCGCACGGCTTCGCGGTAGCTTTCCGGCGTGGTGAAGCCTTCGACGCATGGTCCCAGGCATCGCTTGATGTAGTACTGCAGGCAGGCGCGCGGATGGTAGCGCGACAGGTCCACCTTGCATGACGGAATCAGGAAGCTGCGGTGGATCAGGTCCACCAGCCGATAGGCCAGGTTGCCCGGAAAGTACGGTCCGAAGTACGCCGAGCCGTCTTTCCGCAGTTTGCGGGTGACGAAGACCTTCGGATAACGGTCACCCAGCGTCAGCTTGATGTACGGGTAGGTTTTGTCATCGCGCAGCAGAATATTGAAGCGCGGCTTGCGCTGCTTGATCAGGTTGTTTTCAAGCGCCAGGGCTTCGTGCTCGTTGGCTACCTGGATGTAGTCAATGTCGACCGCCTCGCGCATCAGCGATCCGGTCTTGGCGTTGGCCTGGCTGGCAGCAAGGAAGTAGCTGCGGACACGCGCACGCAGGTTCTTCGCCTTGCCGACGTAGATCACCTCGCCCTCGGCATTCTTGTACAGATAGCAGCCGGGTTTGGTGGGCAGCGTACGAATTTTGGCGAGCAGATCCATCAGGGAAACATAGCGCCAGCAGCGCAAGTTATTAGATTACTCCGCCACGGAATCGGACACTTGGGGTGACCTGGTAGGAAAAAATTTCCGGGTCACTTTGGTTATGGTTTTGTAAGTAACTGAAAATAAATGCTCTAGATTTGGCATGTGGGTTGCCCTAGCTAAGGTGCAGAGAGCCCGCTGTCGGGCAGAAATAGAGGAGAAAACCCCATGTCGAACGAATTTCGCCTTGCACGCAAAAACTTTGGAACCGCCGTGGCCACCACTGTTGCAGCCGCCGGCATTCTCTTTCTCACAGCAGGTTGCTCCACCAAGAACTACGTCCGCTCGCAGACCGCGCCTATCATCCAGAACACCAATGATCTGGACGCCAAGACGGCACAGGATCATCGCAACATTACGGATACGGATCGTCGCGCCCAGGCCGGCATTGCCCGAGCCCAGGGAGCGGCAGACGCCGCCGATCAGCATGCCATGGCCGCCGGAACTGCGGCTGACGGTGCAGGCAAGAGCGCGCAGGAAGCCTACAACCGCGTTGATTCGCTCTCTGGAGTTGTCGCCAATCTCGATCACTACGCCCCGGTTAGCGACGTAACCGTGACCTTCGGCTTTGACAAGTCCGTGCTGACCGCCAGCGACAAGAAGAACCTGGATGAGTTCGCCTCCAAGCTGGATGGAGCTCGCCACTACATTCTTGAGGTGACCGGCGGAACCGATTCGACCGGTGACGCCCAGTACAACTACAACCTGAGCCAGAAGCGTGCGGATGCTGTCGTAAATTATTTGCAGACCAAATACAACGTTGCACCCCACAAGTTCTATCTCATTGGTATCGGTAAGGATCAGGAAGTGGCTTCCAACAAGACGGCGGCTGGTCGCAAGCAGAACCGGCGCGTTGAAGTTCGTCTGATGTCGAACATGAAGGATGACACTGAGGCTTCCATGCCGAGCGGTACGAAGTAGAGGTCCCCTCCCCCAGTAGTTACTGCAATTGGAGTACCCATCCCCCAGCGGTAAGGCCGGTGTGCTGCCGGCGTTACCGCTCACCCCAAGGCGGCGGAGTCCAGCACTCTATGTGGCTCCGCCAGCTTCTTTTAAGCCATCCTCAATCGTTGATCTGGAACCGCGTCGGCGCGGGTTTCAAAGGTCCCTGTACCGTCGACTGGTTGCCGTCGCGCAACTGCGTATAGTGCGGCGACATGATCTCGACCCCGGCGGCATTGAACGCATCCTGAATATTGCGATGCAGGTCGCTGTAGATGCGAGGCATCGCCTCGGCATGGCCCGTAAAGCAGTTCAACTGGTAGTGGATGTAGAAATCATCCAGCGCCGTCTGCAAGATAAACGGCTGCGGATTGCTCTGCACCATCTCCGTCTTCAGGGCGGCATCAATCAGCAGCTGATGCACCGTGGCCCAGGGCGTGTCATAGCCAATGGTCACGGTGGTGTACAGAATCAGTTTGCCGCCACGCGCCTGCGCTGAATAATTCGTGATGCTTCCATCCAGTGCCTTGGTGGAGGGGATCAGCACCTCTTCGTTCTTCGGCGTCAGCAGCTTGGTATACAGAAAGGTGCGCTCCATCACGTCGCCGGTCGTGCCCTGGATCAGCACACGGTCACCCACGCGGAAAGGTCGCATATACGTCAGAACAACGCCTGCGATGACGTTGCCCACGGTGGAGCTCGATCCGAAGGAAACCATCAGGCCAATCACCACCGAAAGCCCCTTCGCTGCCTCCGACCCCGTGCCAGGAATGCGCGGAGCGATCAAAAACAGCGCTACCACCACAATGACCGCCCGGACGATCTGTCCTGTGGGCAGAGCGACATCGCGGTGAACCCAGGGAGAAAGGTTGATGGCGCCTTCATCCGCCTTGGTGAAGATATAGCTGACGGCCTTCAGGATGAATCGCGTGAGCGCTGCGATCACCAGGATGGTGATCAGGTTCGGCAGTGATGCAAGAAAACCGATGTACAGGTCATGCAGAGGGTTGATGACCCACGCCAGCACTAATGTGACGTAGTGCTCCGTGACCGGGAACTGGCTGAAGGTCAGAAGCAGGGTCACGATGATGTTCAGCAGCGCCAGCGCGTAGAAGACGATGCCAACCAGGACCTGCAGCCCCGTCATGATCTGCGAGCCGGAAAGCAGCTGCAGACCACGGACACGCAGCGGCGAAATCGACGCGTGCTTTCTCTCCAGAAGCGTTTCCAGCAGGATCCGGCCACGGCGCAGCAGGCGCCATATCAGAAAGCCCGCGATCAGGATCAGCAGGGTGACGCCGGCGCGTCTCCAGTAATCGTGGTTCTTCCAGAAGGGAATCTCAGCGAGAAGGAGAGAAAGAACGTGCATGGCCGTGAAGGGTTAGGACTTGAGCTTCTTGTAAACCACCAGCATGATCGCCGACGCGAGAATGACCCACAGCAACTGGTACCAGTAGAAGAAGGGGAAACCAAACAGCGTGGGCGTCAAGCGGTTGTAGAAGCTTGGAAAGCAGAGCGCGATATAGGGCAGGACAAGCAGCGATGCCCAGGGAGAAATCCGCGATTTGGTGGGTGCAGCCATGATGGGGTTGATGGTAGCACGACCCCATCCCCCAGCGTTTCGTTATGCTTAAGGAATGGAAGAGAAGAAAACCCCGGCTTTGGCGGCAGAGCGGTTTGCTGAGGCGGTGGGGATCATGGCCCGGCTGCGCGCCCCGGACGGATGTCCCTGGGACCGGGAGCAGACCTTTGACACCATCAAGCGGCACACGCTGGAGGAGACCTACGAGGTCTTTGACGCCATCGAACGCCGTTCCTGGCCGGAACTGAAGGACGAACTCGGCGATTTGCTGCTCCAGGTGCTCTTCTATGCGCAGATGGCCGAAGAAGCGGGATATTTCTCCATCGACGAGGTCGTCGAAAACCTGAACGCGAAGCTTATCCGGCGCCATCCGCACATCTTTGGCGACGTTTCTGCCGAGGACGCGGACACCGTTTTACGCAACTGGGAAGCCATCAAGAAGGAAGAGAAGGCCGGCAAGGGGCGCGAGGACGGGCTGTTGGCCGAGGTGCCGCGCAGTATGCCGGCGGTGGTGGAAGCCGCCAAACTCGGCTCGAAAGCTGCCAAGGTAGGCTTCGACTGGCCGGATGTACGGGGGCTGGTCGCCAAAATTGAAGAAGAATCGCGTGAGTTGGCTGTGGAAGTAGCTGCCGGCGACCGCGAGAAGATAGAAGAAGAGTTCGGCGACCTGATGTTTACCGCCGTAAACCTGTCGCGGCATCTGAAGGTTGACGCGGAACAGGCGCTGCGAGCGGCGAACGCCAAGTTTCGCGCGCGGTTTGCGGCCATGGAAAAAGCAGCGGGAGGCTCGGTGGACGGGTTGACCGCGGCGCAGCTGGAAGAGCTGTGGACGGAGGCAAAGAAAGCTTGAGCACGGAGATTGTGATCCGGGAGCTGACAGAGCTCAGCGAGTTCGACCAGTGTGTCGATCTGCAGTTGGCGGTTTGGAACTATTCGCAGCAGGATTTGATTCCGCGCCGCGTCTTTCTGGTGGCACAGCGCATTGGCGGACAGGTGCTGGGCGCCTATGATGGCGACCGCATGATCGGTTTTGCCATGGGGCTTCCTGGCTTCCGCAACGGGCACAGCTACCTGCACTCGCACATGCTGGCTGTTCTGCCGGAGTACCGCAACGGAGGGATTGGCCGCCGCATCAAGCTGGCGCAGCGCGAAGGCGCTCTGGCCAAAGGCTTTGACCTGATGGAGTGGACCTACGATCCGCTGGAGATCAAGAACTCTTACCTGAACATCACCAAGCTCGGCGCGATCTCGCGCCGCTATAAGCGGGATTTCTACGGTTCCTCCACATCGCCGCTGCAGGGTGGCCTGCCAACGGACCGTCTGTACGCCGAATGGTGGTTGAAGAGCGACCGCGTGAAAGCGGCATTGGCCGGAGAAAAGCCGCGCATGCAGGTAGAGAGCACCGTGGAGGTTCCCGGTGCGGTGTACGAGTGGAAGGCCAGCGAGGCGGACCGCACCAAGGCGGCGGATGCCCAGTCGGCGAACCGCGACGCTCTGGAAAAAGCATTTGAACAGGGGCAGTCTGTCATCGGGTATGAACGCGATGCCGACGGCACTGGTAGATTCTTGTTGGGCCGTTGGGACGAAGACCTGGCGTATTAGAAGGAAACGAGACGCGAATGAAGATTGATGCAATTGTATTGCGCGAGATCCAGATGCCTCTGGCTCACCCCTTTGAAACCAGCTTCGGCGTCACCACCATGCGCCGCATCATGCTGGTGGAGCTGCAGGCCGAGGGAGTGACCGCGTGGGGCGAGTGCGTTGCTGGCGAACACCCCTACTTCTCTGACGAGATGATCGACACCGCATGGATCATCGCGAAGACCGAGCTTGCCCCTCGTCTTGTCGGTGTCGAGATCGAGAACGGCGGCAAGGTGCCGGATATGCTCAAGCAGGTCCGCGGCCACCGCATGGCGAAGGCATCGCTGGAAAACGCCATCTGGGAGCTGGAGTCGATGCTCGAAGGCATTTCTCTGGCGCAGCTTCTGGGCGGCACGCGCGACACGATCGCCTGCGGCGTCTCCATCGGCATCCAGCCCACGCCGGAAAAGCTGATGGAGAAGATCGAGACCGAACTTGCCGCCGGCTACCAGCGCATCAAGCTGAAGTGCAAACCCGGCTGGGATGTTGAGATCTTCGAGATGGTGCGCAAGCGCTGGCCCGATATCCTGCTGAGCTGCGATGCCAACTCTGCGTATCGCGTCAAGGACTCCGACCACATCGCCTCGTGGGACCGTTTCAACCTGCTCATGATCGAGCAGCCCCTCTGGTATGACGACTTCTACTTCCACTCCAAGCTGCAGTCCCGCCTGAAGACCCGTATCTGCCTGGATGAGTCCATCCGCAACCGTCGCGATGCTCTGGCTGCCATCGACATGGCGAGCTGCGGCATCATCAACATCAAGGTGGGCCGCGTGGGCGGCTTCAGCGAGGCGATTGCCGTACACAATGTGGCGGCTGAGCGCGGCATTCCTGTCTGGTGCGGCGGCATGCTGGAGACCGGCATCGGACGCGCGCAGAACGTCGCTCTGTCGTCGCTGGAGAACTTCAAGCTTCCCGGCGATGTCAGCGCCTCCAAGCGCTACTGGGCAGAGGACATCATTGAACCCGCGGTCGAGGTCAGTAGCCAGGGCGAGATCGTTGTCCCCACCACGCCCGGCCGTGGTTACGAGGTCAGGACAGACCTGATCAAGAAGCTGACGGTGCGCGAAGAACGCATTACGAAGTAAGCAGAGACTCCAAGGCCCCATCCTTTCGTACAGCGGAAGGGTGGGGTTTCGTCTTTAACGCGCTACTTTGGCAGCGGTGTGTTCAGCAGCAGCCGGATGGCGTCCTGCCAGGAGAGCGTAGAGGGCATCTGCTGCACGCTGGTCGCTTCAAACAGTGACTTCACCTTCACGGTGTGCACCAGCACCTCGCGGACGGTAATGTCCATGGTGAGCCGGCTGTAGCTCCATAGCCCATTGCCAAAGTCTCGTTGCTCCAGCGCTAGGTTGCCGCCGGAGTAGACCTTTGCAATCAGTCCCCAGCCAAGGTTGGCATCGCGAAACAGGTGCCCTTCCATGCGGAGAACGTGATGGCTCTGCGCGTCGACCCATACACGGCCTTCCAGAGATCCCAGGGCGGCCTGCGCCATGCCCGAGGGATGAAACGCAGGATTCGGGCGATAGTCCATCACCACCTGTTTTTCCGTGCGTCCTTCCAGTTGTGGCTGGCCCGGAACATAGCTCCAGAGCATCGCGTCCGGCATTACGTTGACCAGCTCCGTGGTCAGGCTGACGTTGGAGCGATCGCGTTTGTGGTGCTTCAGAAAACCCGAGGCGTCCTTCAGCGTGCTCTCCAGGCGAGCACGCTCGGCGTCATCCTCTTCCTGTGTCAGCGCACGGCCTTCTTTGCGCACCAGCCGGGCCACAGAGCCTTCTTTGGCTTCAATGGTGTCCCGTACCAGGTCGCCATGTTCATTAACGCGGCGTGAAAGATACCGGAGATTCAGGTTGTCACGGTTGACGATCGGAAGTTCGGCTTTAACGGCAGCAACCACCCAGTTGCGCGCCGGCTGAGCAAGGTCAGCTGTCTGCGCAGAAACTGGCAGGGCCGTGGCAGCGATCAATGAAATGAGGAGAGCGCGCACCTTCGAATAGACGCTCAGCTTATCAGGAAAGTTTGTGGTTTGCTGTACAGCAGCGCGTCAGATAGACTTCGGGCAAAGCCTTGCATATTGCAGAGGAGAGGGATCCGGATATGAGCCTTACAGGTTCTGTTACGCAGATCGGCCGTTCGCTGGTGATTCGCGGAGAAGTCAGTGGGAGCGAAGATCTGTATGTCGATGGTTCCATTGAGGGCACGGTCTCGCTCTCTGCCGGCAAACTGACCATCGGGCCCAATGCCCAAATCAAGGCCGATGTGCAGGCTCCGGATATTGTCATTCTGGGCACACAGGAAGGCAATCTGCGCTCCAGCGGCCGTGTGGAACTGCGCGACAAGTCTCTCGTCTCCGGCGATATCGTGGCAGTCAGGCTGGCCGTGGAAGAGGGCGCTGTTCTGCGCGGCAATGTCGATCTGCGCGGCCCCGAAGAGAAGGCTGTGGAAGAGAGCGCTCCGGCGCCGGATGAGTCTTCGTTATTTCAACACCAGTAATCAACCCAGGGTGGGATCAGCATCGTGTTGCGTAGTTTCTTTGGTGGAAGCGAACAGGCTAACGGCCCGCGTGGGACAGTTACGCGCCATTCCAGTGGCTGGACCCATGTGCTCAAGCACCTGAAGGCGCACGAGGGGCTGCGTGTGTTGGACATCGGCTCAACCTCTCCCGGCAATATCAACTTCCTCACCGGGCTTGGACACGGCGTGTACATGGCTGACCTTGCCGAGGATGCCAACAGGCCAGAGTGGATGCTGCCGGCAACCGAGAACGAAGCGGAACGCTTTGATGTGGATCGTTTCATTGCCGAAGACTTCAACTTTGGCGACCGGACCTTCGATATCGTGCTTCTATGGGATGTCGCCGACTATCTCCCGGAGGCTCTCCTGAAAGCCGTCATCGCCCGGCTGCACGAGGTAATGAATCCCGGCGGCCTTGTGCTGGCTCTCTTTCATACCAAGAAAGAAGAGACAGACAATGCTCTGCATCGCTACCACCTGACTGAAAGCGAAATGATCAACATGCAGCGTGTTTCCAATCAGAAGCTGCTGCAGGTATGGACGAATCGCCAGGTTGAGCGGATGTTTGAGAGCTTCAGCTCCTATAAATTCTTTCTGGCCAAGGATAATCTGCGCGAAGTTGTCATTACGCGATAGTCCGGCATCTGAAACAGCATGGGATCGAACGATCTCTCAAATAAAGAAAGGCATCCGATGAGCATTCTTAGCGGAGTGAAATTGACATGGCTTGGTCACGCGACCATGCACCTGCAGACGGCCGCTGGCACGTCCGTTCTGATTGATCCATGGATTGAAGGAAATCCGTCCTACCCCGTGGATAAAAAGAGCTTCGACAAAGTCGATGTCATGCTGCTGACGCATGGGCACACAGACCATACCGGCTCCTCCTTGCCGGTAGCCGCGCAGTATGACCCCACAGTGCTGTGCATGGTGGAACTGGGAGATATCCTCGTCAACCAGGGGCTCAAGAGCGACAAACTCATCGCCATGAATCTTGGTGGAACCGTAAAGGTTGCCGACCTCGAAATCTCCATGGTCGAAGCACGGCACTCTTCCAGTTACGTCGTCGATGGACTGCCCGTATACGCCGGCCCACCTACGGGGCTGATCGTGCGACCCGAGGGTGGGCCGACGATTTATTTCGCGGGAGATACATCACTTTTTAGTGATATGAAACTTATCGGGGATTTATTTGCTCCCGATATTGCGGTTCTGCCGATCGGAGGTTTCTACACCATGGGTCCCGAGCATGCCGCAATCGCTGCGGATTGGATCGGCGTCAAGGCTGTGGTGCCCATTCACTACGGCACCTTCCCGGCTCTCAAAGGACGCCCCGATAAACTGCGCGCCGCTTTTACTGAAAAAAATATTGAGGTGCTGGAATTGAAGATCGGGCAGCCATCTTCTTAGCCAGTTGTCAGGGAAATATTCTGGCTTAAATAGAAAAGCCCCGGATCTCTCCGGGGCTTTTCTATTTACTTACCTTCTTTGCGGTGAGCCGCCCAGCGGCGCTTCTGCGCATCTGCAATTCTCTTGCGTGCTTCAGGAGAAAGAACGCGTTTGGCGCGCTTGCGCGAGGCGGGGGCCGATGCGGTAGTGGTTGAACCCTTCGGGCGACCGGGACGGCGCACGCCTACGGCTGCCGCTCCGGCAAGCAGAGCCCGAGCCTGTTGCAGCTTCGAGATCTGGGCGTCAATTTCAGCGATGATGCGAGAAACTTCCACGAATTTTCCTCCGATGAATATATCCGCGGCTGGGGATGCCGAGTAACTCAGAAATGCAGGAATCCGCGGAAACAACTAGGACTACATCCCTAAAGATACCCGGCGGATAACTTCGCTGCAAATCTTTCTTCGATATTTCAATTACTTAGTCGTTACCGCAGGTGTCGGTTTAGGAGACTGAAGAGACAATCCAGGCCCCGCATCTTCCATCGAATCGTAGCGCGCAGCCGACCCAAGCGACTGGTGATGCTGCGTATGCGCAATACAGTCCTGCAGCCCGGTGAGCACGGCATCGCGGTCTTTTGAGTAGTCGTCCGCAAGCTTCGTCAGCGCATAGGTCATGATGTCGCTGTGGTGCAGGTGATGCATATTGGGGCTGCGGCGAAGATTGAGCCATAGCCTGTGGACCAGTTGCACATCCTCTGCAGGAATTGTGGGAGCGTGCGGTCCGATGTGGAAGCTGGTTGCCTCACCTTGCTGCGGAACGATATAGAAAGTGAATTGACGCTTCGGTTCCGGCAGCGCCTCCCAGGCCTGACCTACGTGATACGCCTGTTCCTGCGCGGTAAGTTTCGTGGAAAGTCCGGAAACTACAGCCGCAGCTTCCAGAGAGGTCGCGGTTTTTACAATCGCCGCGAAGATATCACCTGCGGGAACCACCAGCAGGGAGATATGTTTGCCGAAGCCTTCCGCAACCGATACAGCCTTGGTGAACAGCATCTGCTCATGCTCTGAGAAGAGCTGCTCGCTGGCGTCCACATACTCCGGGCCGCCTACGCCCATCATGCGGGCTGCAAGTACTACAACGTCCTGCTCGTCGGTATCGGTGCGGGACAGTGCCCACTTCAGAGCGTACGGATTGGCCGCATCGCGCATGGTCACCAGCACGCAGCCGGGACGGATGTTCAGTTCCTTGGCGCCAATATCGTCTGAGTGCTCAAGCTGGAAGTGTTCCTTCATCTGGCGTTCCGCCAGGGCATGGCGGCGCTTGTTATCGCGTTCCGAGAGCGAAAAGATGATGAAGAAGGCAACCGCGAAGATAATGCCGGAGACCGTAGCAATCGACTTCGTGAACAGGTTCACGATGGCAGTTGTCAGGAGCACGCAGAAGACGCTCGCCAGGCCTACCGGAATCTCTGTGCGGCCGATACGCAGGTTCAGCGGCACCTTGGCGCCACGCTCACCGCGGAAGCGGTAGCGTAGCAGCAGCATGGCCAGGGCGTTGAAGGTGAACGACCAGATAACGCCGAAAGCGTACGCCTCGCCAATCAGGATGACATCGCCGCGCGTCACAACGATGACCAGCAGCTGCATGATCGTAACCAGGTTGACGATGCGGTAGCTGGTACCGAAGGTCTTGTGCGGCTTGCGGAACCAGTCAGTCAGTACGCCGTCCTCGGCAACGCGCATCAGCACGCCCGTGGAGCCGACAATTGCAGTGTTGACCGCGCCGCCAAGAATCAGGAAGCCGACAAGAACGACGAAGACGCGGAATCCGATCCGCAGGAGCTCTGGGCCGACCATGTGCATGGCCATACCGGCAATCAGGTTGTCGCGATAGACAGAGACGCGCACCTCATCCGGAATGATCATTACGGCCAGTAGAGAACCCAGCCCGGTAAACAGCAGGCTGTAGACCGCGATCACCATCGCGGCACGCTTCAGGTTCTTCAGCTTCGGATGTTCAATCTCGCGGTTGACCTGCGCCAGAGATTCCTCACCCGACATGGCCAGAACCGAGTGCCCAAAGGCCATCAGCACGCCAAACAGGCCAAGGGATTTTGCGAAATTGGTGCCCTTCAGGAAGCCCAGCGCGGAGTCGGAAAAGTGAAGATTCGCAGGCGTCGGGAAGGGGGGGAGATGAGCGCCGCGATGGAAGGCTGTGAAGGTACCCCAGGTGAGCAGAATAATCACCATCACGGTGGTGACCTTCATAATCGTCAGGGCCTTTTCGCTGGACTCTTCAATACCTTTGATGTTCTGCCACCAGAAGTAGATGGTGATGGCGACGGCAAACGCGGCAGAGGCGTAGTTGACGTCCAGCTGCGGAGCTGCCCACGTGGGCCAGTGATACTGCTCTACGCAGAGCTTGGCCAGGTCGTTCATCATGCCCACGATGTACTGGCCGGCGGAGACACCTGAGATCGGTCCCGTCAGCACGTAATCGAACATCAGGGCGGAGACTGAAACCTTGGCGAAGGTTCCGCCAAGGGCTTCTTTGACGATGCGGTAGACGCCCCCGCGGGTAAACATCGAACAGCTTTCGACGTAGACCGAGCGTACGGAGTAGGAGAACAGCATTACGCCGATGATGAGCCAGGGCGCGGATTTGCCGACTGCTTCTTCCGATATACCTCCCGCATAGAAGGCAGACGAGCCAAGGTCGTTAAGAACGATGGCGGCTGCTCGCCAGAAGGAGATAAAGGTGAGCATAACCGAGGAGGCTACAACGAGCCTGACTCGATTCGATTGCGGAGCGGTGACCGTGGGTTTAGAGGCCATCTTTATGGTTGCGTCTTTCGAGGACTTTCCGATCCGTCACTCAGCGAAACTGACGCCCATCGAAGAGTCTAGACCTGTGGTTGGGCAAGGTCAATGGGTGCTACGGTAGCGCCTACAGATCGGAGTCGGCATGTTCCTCGTCCGGTGTGAACACTTCCAGCACATCATGGGCGGTACTGATGACGACGACGAAGGCGGAGCCGACCAGTCCAAAGAAGAACATCGGCACCAGCACATGCGAGAGTCCGCGAATGAACAGGTCTAACACAAGCATTATTGTACGCCTGTGCGGTTGGTAGACTTTGCCAAGCGGAGGATACATGCGGGGAGTTCCGGGACGGGTTTGGGCGCTGGTGTTGGCCTCAGGGGTTTTGCAGGTGCTCCTCTTTCCCATTGCCGGGCCGGTGCCAGTCTGGCGCGCCGCGCTTAGCTGGGTGGCCCTGGCGCCTCTGCTGGTGGCCCTGCTTGGTGGCAAGCCATTGAGGGTGCGCGATTTCGCGCTGGCGGGTTACGCCTGCGGCATTCTTTGGTACCTGGGAAGCTGTTACTGGGTTATGCCGACGATGTATCTCTACGGCGGCATGAGCAAGCCGGCAGGCTTTGGCATTCTGCTCCTGTTTGCGCTCTACTTGGGGCTTTATCACGCACTTTTCGGTGCACTGCTGGGTGTTTTAAGACGCTTTTTGAGCCCTGAAAACACACTTTTGGCGTCTCCATTCGTATGGGTTGCGGTGGAACTGGCCCGTGCTCGCATCACCAGCTTTCCGTGGGACCAGCTTGGAATCGCACAGGTGGATAATGCCGTGTTGACTTCGCTTGCTCCATGGGGAGGGGTCTATGCCATCAGCTTTGTCCTGGTTGCGGTGAACGTGGCGCTGGCCTGGGCATGGATGGAGAAGAAGTGGCGGATTGCGGTGGGTGTGTTGGGGGTTGCGGCAGTCATCCAGGTTGCGGGGATGTTCCGCAATACGCCGGTGGCCACGCACGAAGTAGCAACTCTCGTGCAGCCGAATCTCTCCGAATCGCAACGCTATGGTGCAGCCAGCCTGTTGCAGGAGCTTGTGCCTTTGAGCCAGCAGGGGAGTTCCGCCGGTTCAAAGATCATCCTGTGGCCGGAATCGCCCGCGCCGTTTGCGACCAGCGACAAGAACTTCCTGCAGGCCATTGCGGCGCTGGCCAGCGCCACGCATAGCGCCGCGATTATTGGCTCGGAAGGTGTCGAGGTCGACGGTCTGCCTCCGCGAGGCTACAAGGCCTATAACTCCGCGGCTCTGTTTGCAGCGGACGGAAGCTATCGCGGACGCTACGACAAGATTCACCTGGTCCCGTTCGGTGAGTACCTGCCGTTTGCGTCCATCTTTCAGTTCGCCGGTGGACTGGTCGCGGAAGTGGGTGAATCCGACCGTGGCCACCTGCGCACGGTCTTTCGGCCGGACGGGCATGGGTACGGCATCTTCATCTGTTACGAGTCGATCTTCGCCGACGAGGTTCGCCAGTTTGTGAAGAACGGAGCGGATGTCCTGGTGAATATCTCGAACGACGGCTGGTATGGCGACACCAGCGCCCCGTGGCAACATCTGAACATGGCGCGGATGCGGGCGATCGAAAACCATCGTTGGGTGCTGCGCGATACAAATAACGGTATGACCGGCGCCATCGACCCGGATGGAAACCTTCGCCAGCATGCGGAGCGGCATATCCGCACGGCGATTGCCGTTGGGTTCGGTTACTCCGATCAGTTGACCTTCTATACGAAGTACGGCGATGTTTTTGCGTATGGGTGTTCGCTGCTGGTGATTGGGGTATTGCTGTGGGGAGTGAATAAGCAGCAGGTGGCATCCTGACTTTACCTGACGTTGCAGGGTCCCCGGTTCATGGAACGCGGGTCGCGCTGTAGTGCGATTCCCAACCATGCTTCGCATGGATGGAGCACCCGGACGGGTGGCGACGTAGAATATAGCTATGCTTGCTGATCTGGAATTTGCTTACTCCCCGGTGCGTGAGAAGGTACGCGACCTGCGGGAGTATCTTTGACGCTGCTCGTCTGCGGCGCGAACTCTCTGACATTGAAGAAAAAGTAGCGGATCCGTCGGTGTGGGCCGATGCTGCCAAGTCGCAGCCGTTGATGCGGGAGCGGAAACGGCTGGAAGGTCTGTTGGCCGACGATGAAGCATTGGCGCGGCGCGCCGGCGACATTGAAGCCTACTTCGAACTTGCCAAGGAAGGCGGCGAGGAAGAATCCTTGCTGGCCGACCTGAAGCGCGAAATCGATGATCTGACCACCTTTGCCGAGAAGCTGGAAACCAAGACGCTGCTGGGCGGTGAGACCGATCCGCTGAACGCCATTGTTACCGTTCACCCCGGCGCTGGCGGCACTGAAAGCCAGGACTGGGCCGAGATGCTGATGCGCATGTACCTGCGCTGGGCCGAGCGTGAGGGCTTCAAGACCGAGATCAACGAAATTCAGGATGGCGACGAGGCGGGCATCAAGTCGGCCACCTTCACCATCACCGGCGAGTACGCCTTTGGTCTGCTGAGCGGCGAAACCGGCGTGCATCGCCTGGTGCGTATTTCTCCGTTCGATTCGGCCAAACGCCGGCATACCTCGTTTGCCAGCGTCTTCGTTTCTCCGGAGATCGATGACTCAATTGTGATCGACATCAAACCGGATGAGCTTCGCATTGACACCTACCGCTCCGGCGGAAAGGGCGGTCAGCACGTCAATACAACGGACTCGGCCGTGCGCATCACCCACCTTCCGACGGGAATCGTTGCCGGCTGTCAGAACGAACGGTCGCAGCATAAGAACAAAGAGAAGGCGATGAAGATGCTGCGGTCTCGCCTGTACGAGTTTGAGCTTGAAAAGAAGCGGGCGACGGCGAAGAAGCTGGAAGACTCGAAGCTGGACATCAACTTCGGTTCGCAGATTCGCAATTACGTGCTGCAGCCCTATCGCATTGCCAAGGACCTTCGTACGCGCGTGGAGACTGGCGCCGTGGACGATGTGCTGGATGGAGACCTGGAGCTATTCATTCGCGGGTACCTGAAGATGCGGCGTGAGGGCGGAACTCCGCTGCCGATTGAGGATGATGACGATTTGTAGCAAAGTGCAGGGTATTGGGGGGACGCCGGCCATCGAGGCCGGCGTTTCTGTTTCCTGGGGACGATCTCGGCACGGCTAAAGCCGCGTCCTGATGAGATCACTGAAAATCAGATCCTTGCAGGATGACAGAGGACAGGAAAAGCAAAAGTGGATGCCTCCACTGCGCTACGCCAGGACGGGGCAAAACGGCAAAATCGTTCCAGAAGAGCAACGGGAGCTCTTCTGAAGCATCCAAATCTCACCATGACGACTGTGAATGCGGATCAGGATCTTCGAAAACAGCTTCAGGCGCTGCTGAAGGGCGGGCAGGCGCATGCGACTTTTGATGACGCGGTAGCGGCCTTTCCTGTGGACAGGCGTGGTGTGGTCCCTGAGGGGCTGCCGTACTCTGCCTGGCAGTTGCTGGAACATCTGCGGATTACGCAGCGCGACATTCTGGACTTCAGCGACAATGCTGACGGCCATTACCAGGAACTGGATTGGCCAGCAGGCTACTGGCCGGCGGAGAAAGAGCCTCCGACGGAGACGGCGTGGGATGAGTCGATTGCCGCGATTGAAGCGGATATGGCGAAGTTCCGTAAGCTGGTGGAGACCGGCGACCTGCATACGCCGTTTCCCTGGGGCAGTGGGCAGAACCTGCTGCGCGAGGTCTTGCTGATTGCTGACCATGACGCGTATCACGTGGGCGAGCTGGTGTTATTGCGGCGATTGCTTGGAATCTGGAAGTAGGAAGGGGTTGCAGATGAACGAGCCCGAAGTATTGCGTGCCATGCTGTCGGCGAAGAAGGTTGCCGTCATTGGCGTGAGCGACAACCCGGCCAAGCCGAGCAATTATGTCTCGCGCTACCTGCAGCAGGCAGGGTGTCGAGTCCTCCCGGTGAATCCAACGCTTGAGACGGTGCTGGGAGAGAAAAGCTATCCCAGCCTGACGGAGCTGGTAGCCGCTGAAGGCAAGCCCGAACTGGTGGATGTCTTCCGGCTACCCAATGCGATTCCAGCCATCGTGGACGAGATGCTGGCGCTGGGATTGGAGAATCTGTGGGTACAGCAGGGCATCGTGAATCTGGACGCGGCGCAGAAGGCCGAGCAGGGCGGAATACGGGTGGTGATGGACCACTGCCTGATGGTGGAGCATCGCCGCGGTATGTAACTTCCAGGCGGAGAAACAGTCCTACAATAGAAATGACTATGAAATGGCTCAGCCGGTTCCTCGTTCTGTGGGCGGTAGTGTGCGCGTCTGGATACGCGCAGATTGAGCCCGTGGGCGATGGTAAGACCCCCGGGCCGTTGAAGGCGCAGCATCTGACTGTGGAACTGGTGGCCCAGCGTCCCTATGTTTACCCGAACGGCGAGTTCAACGCCGGACTGGTCTTCACGCTGGAAGAAGGATGGCACGTCTACTGGCTGAACGCCGGAGACTCCGGTGAGTCGCCGCACGCCAAGTGGACACTGCCCGCCGGCATCACTGCTACCGATCTGAAGTTTCCGGTTCCGGGGCGCCTCCCGCTCGGTCCGCTGATGGATTTTGGGTACGAGGAGGGTGTGACCTTCCCCTTTACCTTCAAGACCGCCGATAAGCTGAAGCCGGGCAAGGCACATGTTGAAGCCAAGGTGGACTGGCTGGTCTGCGCGCAGGTCTGCCTGCCGGGTAAGGCCATCCTGGGGATGGACCTGAACGTTCTGCCGGCGAAGCCTGCGGATGAGAAGCAGGAGGAGCCTGTCGGCGCGATCGGCTCGGCCCTGAAGAGCCTGCCAGTTCCGCTGCCGCAGGGATCGAAGGTTACCGTCAATGCCACGCCGGCAGAGTTGATTGTGACGCTGCACACGCCGGACAAGGGCGAGGTGTGGCAGTTCTATCCCTTTGACCAGGAACAGATCAAGAACGCGGCTGAACAGCGCGTGGAAGAGTTCCCCGGCGGCGTACGGCTGCACCTTGCCAAGGCCGAGGAACTGACGAAGAATCCTGCCGAATTGCATGGACTGATCAAGCTGGATGACGGCTGGGGTTATGAGTTCCGCGCTCCGGTCAGTACGGCCGTGGCCGAGGCGATCCCGGTCGAAGGCGCGGCTGGCGGCAGTACGAACGCGACACTGCTGGGCTTCCTGGGACTGGCATTTGTAGGCGGCGTGGTGCTGAACCTGATGCCGTGCGTCTTCCCGGTGCTGTTTCTGAAGGCGCTGGCCCTGGTGCAGAGCGCGGGCGAGGAGCGGAAGCGTCTGCGGGCGCATGGACTGGCCTACACGGCTGGGATTGTGGCCTCTTTTTGGGCGATTGTCGCGGTGCTGCTGCTGCTGCGCGCGGGCGGAAGCCAGCTCGGCTGGGGATTCCAGTTGCAGTCGCCGGGGTTTGTGGCGGTGCTGGCGGGCTTCCTGTTCTTCTTCGGGCTGTCGCTGGCTGGCATGTTTGAGCTTGGCCTTTCGCTGACGAGCGTGGGCGGCGGCCTGGCGCAGAAGCAGGGCATGACGGGCAGTTTCTTTACCGGTGTGCTGGCGACGGTGGTGGCCACTCCGTGCACGGCTCCGCTGATGGGTGCGGCAATTGGATTTGCGCTGGCGCAGCCGGCCTGGGTGACCTTCTCCATCTTTACGGCGGTGGCGCTTGGGCTGGCGGCCCCGTACATGGTGCTGAGCCTGCAGCCGGCGTGGACGAAGATATTGCCGAAGCCTGGCATGTGGATGGAGACGCTGAAGCAGTTCACCTCGGTGTTTCTATTCTTCACCGTGATCTGGCTGGTATGGGTCTTTGGCCGGTTGTTTGGCGAAGATGCGATGGATCGCTCGGCACGGCTGCTGGTTGCTCTGCTGCTGATTGCCATTGCTGGATGGGCGCTGAAGCGCTGGCAGGGCAAGTGGATCGGCGTGGCCATTGCGGTGCTGCTGATTGTGGGCGGGTTGGCGATTCCGCTCACCGGACAGAAGGCAGCCGAAGAAGAGAAGGCGCGCTGGGCTCCGTGGAGCGAGGCGGCTGTACAGCAGGCGCATGCAGAAGGGAAAGCGGTGTTTGTGGACTACACCGCGGCCTGGTGCCTGAGCTGCCAGGTGAACGAGCGCGTCGCGCTGAACTCAGACGAAGTGCAGGCGCGTTTCAAAAAAGGCAATGTGGTCTTGCTGAAGGCAGACTGGACGAAGTACGATCCTGCCATTACGGCCGCGCTGCGGGCGGTGGGCCGCAGTGGAGTTCCGACGTACGTGATCTACCCGGCGGGCGGATCGGCGAAGCCCGATGTACTGCCGGAGCTGCTGAGCAAGAGCATTGTGATCGACGCCTTGGACAAGGACCTGAAATGACCGCTGACGAACAGGCAATCCGGCAGGTTGTTGCCGACTGGATCACCTTCACGCAGGAAGAACGCATCGACGAGCTTGCCGATCTGATGACGGAAGACATGCTCTTCCTGACGGTGAAGCATCCGCCGATGACGAAGGCCGAGTTTGTGGCCGGTCACCGCAGTATGAAAGGGACCGTGAAGATCGAATGCCAGTCGGAAATCCATGAAGTTCGCGTGGAAGGGAACTTCGGTTGGTTGTGGCAAGAGCTTTCGGTAAAGTTCGCGATGGGCGATAAGGAGCCAGTGTCGATGAAGGGCAAGACCATGGGCATCTACCGCAAGGGCGAGGACGGCAAGTGGCGCCTGATGCGTGACGCGAACATGATGCCTTGAAAGGCAGTTCAGAGTTGTTTGTTGTGAGTGGGGACGCCTTTCAGGCGTCCCCTTTTCGTTGCCATTATTGCTCGTGGTAGTTCACCATCAGGCCGCCGTCCACCACGTAGGTACTGCCGGTGATGTAGGCTGCATCGTCGGAGGCAAGGAACGCAGCCAGCGCCGCAACATCCTCGGTCGTTCCAAGCCGGTTGAGCGGGATGTTCTTGAGCAGGGCGTTGAGCTTTGGCTTGTCTTCAAGAAGAGATTTGTTGATCGGCGTACTGATCGCTCCCGGCGCGATGTTGTTGATGGTGATACCAAGAGGACCCAGCTCCACGGCCAGGTTGCGCGTGAGCATGCGCACGCCGCCTTTGCTGGCGCAGTAGGTGGAGAAGTGCGGGAAGGCCATGTCCTCGTGCACGGAGGAGATATTGATGATGCGGCCGGGTCTCTTTTCATCGCGCAGGCGTCGCACAAAGGCCTGTGTCGCGAAGAAGACGCCCTTCAGGTTGACGTCGAGGACCTTGTCATAGTCTTCCTCGGTCACCTCCCAGAAATCGGCGCTTTTTTCCATACCGGCGTTGTTGACCAGGATGTCGCAGGAGCCTAGCTGGGCGTAAGTTGCATCGACCAGGCGCTGGGTCTCGGCAACCTTAGAGATGTCGGCCTGGACAACAATCGCGCGGCCTCCGGCCTTCTCGATCACGGTCTTCGTCTCCTCCGCACCCTTGGCATTGCCGCTGTAGTTGACGACGACGGCTGCACCTTCTGCGGCGAGGCGGATAGCGATGTCCTGACCAATGCCGGAAGACGAGCCGGTGATGATGGCAACTTTGTTCGTGAGACGCATATGCAAGGGTAGGATGCCATCTTTCAGGAGAAGGGCACTCTGCGAAGAGAAGCAAATCCATTCAGAATGACGAAGACAGGAAAGGCAAAAGCGGTCGCTCTGTGGTGATGATCGAACCCACCCCGGCTTTGCGAGGGGGGCGCACCCGGGGTTTGGGTAGGGAAAAGCGGGTCGTTCGCTGCGCTCAGGATGGACAGCAGGAAAAGCAAATCAGGCCAGCGAAAACGTTAGCGGCGGGCCCGGAAGAAGCTACGCAGCATCTCGCCGCACTCGTCCGCCAGCAGGCCGGGGAGGACCTCTACACGGTGATTGAGCTGCGGGTGATTCATGACCGAGAGCACTGACCCGCAGGCACCGGCCTTGGGGTCGGGCGCGGCATAGAGCAGACGCGCGATGCGGGCGTGCAGAATGGCGCCGGCGCACATGGAGCAGGGCTCCAGCGTGACGTAGAGCGCGCAGCCGGTGAGGCGGTAGTTCTTGAGCGCGCTACCGGCCTGACGAAGGGCGACGATCTCGGCATGGGCCGTGGGATCGCTGTCGCGCAGGACACGGTTCTGTCCGCGAGCGATAATCTCGCCTTCCGGGGAGACGATGACGCAGCCGATGGGAACCTCGCCGCCCTGCTCGGCAAGGCGGGCTTCGGCAATGGCTGCGTTCATGAACTCAAGATCATCCGGCACAGGTTCTGTTGTACTACTTTGCCGGTTCGGCCTGTTCGGCAAGGTATTCCTTGCTGAGCGTCTTTTTGTCGGTGGCGATGGGCAACAGCGTGGGGTAGAACTGCGTGAAGGTGGTGTCGACCGCTCCGTGGGCCTGGTGGCAGGTGTAGCAGCTCGCGGTCTTTGGGACGAGCGAAGCCGGGTTGCCACCGGGTTTGCCCCCAACGTAGAAGGACCACTCGTTCTTGTCCTTCACGTGGACCTCGGTGCGCAGTACGTTGGCACTTTGGGTGTGGCCGGTTTTGTTGATGGAGACCGGGTTCTCGGCAGTGCGAACTTCGAGGATCATGGTCGTCTTGTCGGGCCATGTACCGGTCTGCAAAAAGCTGCGGTAGGCCGTGGGATTGACGAAGACGTTATCAAAAATGGAATGGGCAGGCGGAGCGTTGGTGGCGCTGGTGGGCTGCGTGTAGGTCATGTCGATGCCGCTGGTCAGGTAGATCCACTCGCGATAGTTGGCGGGCACATTCAGCTTGCCGTCTGTGGTGTAGGTAGGCGCATCACTGGTGGCGGTGGTTTGTGCTGCGGCGGTGACGGCGAGAGCGGCTACAAAGGCAAGCTGGCGGAGCATCGGTGGGTCTCCAGACAAAGAAATAAGGTCTGCTGCGGTACCTGGGATACGTGAAACATGTGGGAATGGTTCCAGCGTATCCCAGGTATCCGCTATTGCGGGAGGGATTCATTGTCGGGGCGGGACCAGAGGGTGTTGAAGTTCTGCTGGAAGCGCTGGATGCTGGCCGGGTCGCGCAGGACGATGAGGTCATTGTCCTGCCGCTTTTCGCCCGTTGGCGAGAAGTTGGCCGAGCCGGTGCGGACGAACTTGCCATCGACGCAGTAGGCCTTCAGGTGCATGAGCGTGCGGGAGTGTTTGACGAGTACCTGCACGTTGGGCGTCTTCGCAAGGCGGAGGATAGCGGAGTTGGCATCATCGGCGTCGTCCATATCTTCCTGGTCGCTGGCGTTGCGGGAGCGGGACTTTTTCACCTTGTTGGCGCGGGCCAACTCGCCGTCGGTCTGCGTGTTGTCACGGTAGAGGCGGATCTTCACACCACGGCTGGCGGCGGAGACGAGTGCGTCGGCTACGGCAAGGTCCGTGAGCGCGTAGGCGTCGATGTCGATGGTCTTGCGCGCTTGGCCGATGAGGTCGATGTCGAGGTGCTCGAGGTTTTCGGCGGGGGCGTAGTGGATCTCCGCGGGGATGTTGGTCGGTGCGGCGGTGGGGAGTTGGTTGCAGCCGGTGAGCAGTGCTGTGGTAAGGAGCAGGGTGAGACGGGTGGTCATTGAGTTGAGTGTAGGAGAAAGTTGTGAGTTCTGAGGTGTGAGTTGTGTGGAAAGGCGGTCGCGCTAGTACAGGTTGTCGCCGGCTTCTTCGTTCAGGTGCATCAGGAACTTGGTGAGAGTGCGGATGCGGGGCTCGGCGAGTTCGCGGGTGCGGTCAAGGCGGATCTTTGCGGGCAGGTTGTCGAGGGACTTCTTCAGTGAGTCGCGTGCGTTGGTAAAGGTGACGAAGCGCGTGTCGGAGCCGAGTTTGGCGAGGGTTCGCGTGATGCCGATGGCACCGAGCTGTTCGAGGATGTCGGCGTCGCGGACGAGGGTGGCTTCGAGGGTCTGCGGATCGTCGTGTGGCTGGTGCTGGCGGATGACATCGAGGACGGCGGGGATCTTCTCTTCGGGGAATCCGGCCTCGCGCAGAATAGAGGGAGACTTCTCGCAGGTGTAAGCAACGTGGTCCCATTTGGCGAGCGCCGCTTCGTCTTCCGGACGGTGGCCGATGAAGACACCTAGGTCATGCAGGAAGCAGGCAGCGAAGACGATGTCGTCGTCGTAGGTGAGGCCTTCGCCGATTTGCTGTGTGAGCGCGTAGAGGCGGGGCTGGTGGCCGTACTTGTGCTGGGGCTGAGCGTTGGCGTGAAGATACGCAGCTATGGATTCGTGCCAGCTCATGCCGGTTCCTGCTGGGTCATGCAATGCAGGGCTCCGAGGCCCCAGATGAAGTCGCCGCAGTGGATGCCGACGATCTCGCGGTCGGGGAAGCATTCGGCCAGGGTGTTGAGGGCGATGCGGTCATTTTTGTCGTTGAACGTGGGCACCAGCACCAAGCCGTTGGCGATGTAGAAGTTGGCGTAGCTGGCCGGGAGGCGCTGGCCCTCAAAGATAACGGGCGAGGGCATGGGCAGCGTCTTAATCTCGAACGGCTTGCCGGCGAGGTTGCGGGCGGCGTGCAGGCGTTCCAGGTTCTCGGCCAGTGGCAGGTGGTTTTCGTCGTGGGTGTTGGGCTCGATGGCGGTGACGATGGTGTTCTCGCCCACGAAGCGGGAGATGTCGTCGACGTGGCCGTGGGTGTCGTCTCCGGCGCAGCCGCGGTTCAGCCAGATGACCTTCTCGATGCCGAGATAGTCGTGGAAGGCCTGTTCGAGCTGTTCGCGGGAGATGCCGGGGTTGCGCTGCTGGACTTCGGAGAGGAGGCACTCTTCGGTCGTGAGCAGGATGCCCGCGCCGTTGGTGTCGATGGATCCGCCTTCAAGGACGAGGCGGTGGTCGCCTACCTTGGGCTCAAAGCTGGTCATGCCGTAGAGCTTCGAAACGTGGCCGGGGATCAGGTCGTCGTTGAGGTAGTTGTCGTACTTGGCCCAGGCGTTGAACTTCCAGTTGGTGAGGGCGATTTCATCAGCGGGGTTCTTGACAGAGCCGTCAGCAATTTTCTTGATAAAGATGGGGCCGGAGTCGCGGAGCCAGACGCGGTCGGTGCGCCAGTGGTGGAAGTGCAGGCGTGCGAGGTTGGCTCCGGCGCGGCGCAGGATGCCGGTGGCGCGCTTTTCGGCGGTGGCGTCATTGACGAGGATGTTGACGTCCTCGACGCGGGAGAGATGGCGGACGATCTCGGCATAGACCCACGGGATGGGCTGGAACTTGGCCGGCCAGTCTTCGGCGTTGTGGGGCCAGGCGATCCAGGTGGAGGTGTGGGGGGCCCATTCGGCGGGCATGCGGTATTGGTGGGTGCTGGGAGTCGTCATGGTGTAGTTCTCAGTGCTCTGTTGTCAGTTCTCAGGGGATCGCGCTTTGCGCGATATTCCCGTCCATGCTGCGCATGGACGGGGTATCCGGTTATTGGCCAATACGAATTTCGATTTCCTGTTTTGCTTCTCTTGGGCCACCCCAGCTGTTTTCTTTGAACTGCTGAACGACATAATCGATTTCTATGCGAGAGCCCACAACATACAAAGCGTCAAGCGATGGATCGGAAACCCAGCGAGTCCATTTGGAGATCGTACCGTTAGGGGCAAGGATATCTACCATAGGCCAATCTCCCATGCTTCCCATGTAGACGTTGGTGATCTTGCCTTGGAGCGTGATACGAGGTAATGCCCCGGTTTCGATGTTTCCCCACCATTCGGGGCTTCCGAAGAGACCGTGCGTCTGCTGAAACCCAAACTCTTTAGTCGTCAGAGTGGCTTTCTGGACTTGCTCGATTTTCTTCTTGTCATCGACAAGTCGGTATACGGATTGCATTGTTAGTCGATAAACCTGCTGGTGATGCCGCCGTAGGCGTCGATGCGGCGGTCGCGGAGGAAGGGCCAGTGCTGGCGGGTGACTTCGACGAGTTTGGGGTCGAGGTCGGCTACCAGGATGTCTTCTTCGTCGTGCGCGGCCTGCTTGATAATGCGGCCGAAGGGATCGGCGATGAAGCTGCCACCCCAGAACTCGAGGCCTGCGCCTTCCGGTCCCTTGATGTCGTTCACATCTCCCTGCTCATGGCCGACGCGGTTGACCGCACAGACAAAGACGCCGTTGGCAATGGCGTGGGCGCGCTGGATGGTCTGCCAGGCGTCGTACTGCGCTGTGCCGAACTCTTCCTTCTCGCTGGGGTGCCAGCCGATGGCGGTGGGGAAGAAGAGGATGTTCGCGCCCTGCAGTGCGGTGATGCGTGCGCCTTCGGGGTACCACTGGTCCCAGCAGACGAGTGTGCCGATGTGAGCGGCGGAGGTCTCCATGGCCTTGAAGCCCAGGTCGCCCGGCGTGAAGTAGAACTTCTCGTAATACAAGGGGTCATCCGGGATGTGCATCTTGCGGTAGATGCCGTGGATGTTGTCCTTTGTGGTGGCGGCGTGGTCCAGGATGGCGGCGGTGTTGTGGTACAGGCCAGGGGCGCGGCGCTCAAACAGCGAGGCGACCAGGGTTATCTTGTGCTCGCGGACGACGGCGCTGAGACGCTCGGTCGAGGGGCCGGGAATGGACTCGGCGATCGAGAAGAGGGCGTGGTCCTCGCGCTGGCAGAAGTACTGCGCGCGGAAAAGCTCCGGCAGGCAGATGAGCTTTGCGCCTTCTTTGGCGGCTTCTGCGACGAGGTTGGCGGCCTTCTCAAGGTTGGCGTCGGTCGATGCCGAGCAGGACATCTGGATAAGGGCTGTGCGAGTCGACTTCATCAAAAAATCCTTCTCACTCCGGGGGCTGACAAGCAGGAGCCGGGAATCGTACTTTGCCGGGCGGCGTTTCCACGCACCCATCCCTCTAGTTTCGCAGATTTCGGACGAAAGGACTGTGAACCGCCCCGCCGTTTCTGATAGTTTGGAGCTTGGACGGGCGCGTTTTGCCCGGCCATGCAGGGTTCTCCCAAAACAATTCACGCTTTACCTGCGGCGGCTCTGGAATGGCCGATGGCGCAGGAGACTAGAAGGAGTCGTATGTCCGGCGAATACCGTGATTTTCTGGAGCTCAGCTATGGTGAGCTCGAAGACCTGAACCTCGCAGCCAAGGAACAGCGCAAGAAGCGTGTCGCGGCGGATGTGATCCAGGAAGAGCGGATCAAGTATCTGACCGATGAAAAGCGCATCAAGGCTGTCACCGTGGTCTTCAGCGACCTGGAAGGCCGCCTGCACATGCTGGACTACGACAAGAAGTTCCTGGTCAAGAGCTTTGACAACCTGACCTTCGACGGTTCGTCGATCCGCGGCTTTACCGCACAGCGTGAGTCGGATCTCCGTCTGGCCATCGACTGGAGCGCCTTCTACTGGACCCCCGCCGACGTCTTCGGCCCGGGTAAGGTCATCGTCTTCGGTGAGGTCATCGACAAGAACGGCGGCACCTACGCTGCCGACCTGCGTGGCGTTCTGAAGGCCTATGCGCAGGAGCAGTTCCAGAAGAACGGCTACACACTGAACGCGGCCAACGAGATCGAAGGCTTCCTCTTCGACGGTATCGACGCCGAGCGCACCTTCCACCAGACCGGCAAGTTTGAGTACGTCAACCATGGCGGCTATTACCACTCGCTGCCGGGCGACCCGCTGCGTGAGTTTATTGACACCACCGCCGAGATTCAGCGCGCGATGGGCTTCGAGAACGAGAAGGACCATCCGGAAGTGGCTCCTTCGCAGTTTGAGATCAACTACACCTATGGCGATGCCGTTACGGCTGCTGACCAGATCCAGCTCTACAAGCTGATCTGTCGCCAGGTAGCTACGCAGATGGGCATGACGGCGAGCTTCCTGCCGAAGCCTGTGACCGGCGTCAATGGCAGCGGCATGCACACCAACATCTCCATCACCAAGGGCGGTAAGAACCTGTTCTGGGATCCGAAGGGACAGGAGAAGATCTCTCCCATGGCCTGGAAGTTCGTTGATCGCATCCTGACGCATGGCAACGACATCTGCCTGCTGCTGAATGCCAGCGTGAACAGCTACCGTCGCCTGGATCCGCACTTCGAAGCCCCGAACCAGATCAAGGCTTCGGCCACCGATCGTGGATCGATGGTTCGTATTCCGATCGGCAACGAGAAGTCGGCCCGTGTTGAGGTTCGCTCGGTTGGACCGGATGCGAACCCCTATGCTGTGCTGTTCGCCTGCTTCAAGACCGGCCTCGACGGCGAGATCTCGAAGATCAAGAACCTGCGCCAGGCCGAGCGTTACCTGCCGGACAACATCTACACCGCTCTCGAGAACTTCCGCGGTGCAGAGTGGACCGGCACGCTGCTGGGTGAGGATGTGAAGGCCCGCTACGCCGACCTGAAGCAGGCCTCGGCCGACCGCTGCCCGCGCC
The DNA here is from genome assembly GCF_025685395.1 of Terriglobus tenax. Taxonomy (NCBI): domain Bacteria; kingdom Pseudomonadati; phylum Acidobacteriota; class Terriglobia; order Terriglobales; family Acidobacteriaceae; genus Terriglobus; species Terriglobus tenax. The sequence goes on from NZ_JAGSYA010000003.1 coordinate 720,696, forward strand.
TGCTGGGCACCGTCGTCAAGTCCAGCGAAGTGCAGTTCCACCACGACGTCTACAACCAGCTCCTCTGGGGCCAGTTCTAAGACAAACCCATTTCATCAAGCAAAAGGCCCGGATATTCTGGGCCTTTTGCTTTTGCGATGGAAGAACACCCGCAAAGGAGAATGCAGATGAGTTCTGCCTCTTCTATTTCCAATACGACGGACGCATTCCCGGAAACCCATATCTGCCATCAGCCGATGGCGATTTCGTGCGTTGTACGAAGCGGTTGGCTTGCTCCATCTCTTGTTCGATAAACGGACAATGTGTGCGAATTTTGCATATGTCTGTTTCGCGGTGGTAACTTGGAAGTGCAAATTTTTCACCGGAGAAACTGATCATGCAAGAGAGCTATAACGGTATTGCGGTCCCCAGGGACGGCGAGGCGATTCAGTACGTCGACGGCAAGTACACGGTGCCCGACAAGCCAATTATTCCGTTCATCGAAGGCGATGGTACGGGCCGCGATATCTGGAAGGCCTCGCAGCGCGTGTTCGACGCCGCGGTTGAAAAGGCTTACGGCGGCAAGCGTGAAGTGAAGTGGTTTGAGGTGCTGGCCGGTGAAAAGAGCTATCGCCAGACCAACAACTGGCTGCCGGATGACACCGTCAAGGCGACGATGGACTTCCGCGTCTCCATCAAGGGACCGCTGACGACCCCCGTTGGCGGCGGCATCCGTTCGCTGAATGTGGCCCTGCGCCAGCTGATGGACCTGTATAGCTGCGTCCGCCCGGTAAAGTACTATGCTGGCGTGCCCAGCCCGGTAAAGGCTCCGGAGAAGTGCAACGTCACCATCTTCCGCGAGAACACTGAAGACATCTACGCGGGCATCGAGTTCCGTGAAGGCACTCCTGAAGCCGCCAAGGTGCTCTCGTTCCTCAACGACGACATGCTGAAGGGCGGCAAGAAGAAGATCCGTCTGGATTCGGGTATCGGCATCAAGCCGATCTCGATCACCGGATCGAAGCGCCTGGTGAAGTCGGCGATTGAGTATGCGATCAAGAACGGCCTGACGGTGGTGACCCTGGTACACAAGGGCAACATCCAGAAGTTCACCGAAGGCGCTTTCCGTGAGTGGGGCTACGAAGTTGCCACGCAGGAGTACCGCGACAAGGTGGTAACCGAGCGCGAGAGCTGGATCCTTGGCAACCTGGACGCGAACCCGAAGCTGACGCCGGAGGAGAACGCCGCCCTGGTTGAGCCGGGCATCGAGTTCGCTCCGAAGGAGTTCGGCGACAGCATCGTGGCCGAGGTGAAGCAGGTTCTGGCCGAGATCGGCGAGACGCACGGCAATGGCAAGTGGAAGTCGAAGATCATGATCAACGACCGTATTGCCGACTCCATCTTCCAGCAGATCATCATCCGTCCCAGCGACTACCAGGTCCTGGCGACGACGAACCTGAACGGCGACTACATCTCGGATGCGGCAGCGGCGCAGGTCGGCGGTCTGGGCATCGCTCCGGGCGCGAACATCGGCGACGGCTACGCTGTCTTCGAGGCAACGCACGGCACGGCTCCCAAGTACGCGGACAAGGACGTGATCAATCCGGGCAGCGTCATGCTCTCCGGCGTGATGATGTTCGACTTCCTCGGCTGGACCGAGGCGGCCCGTCTGATTGAGAACTCCATGGAAGAGACCATCAAGCAGAAGTACGTGACCTACGACTTCGAGCGCCAGATGCAGGGAGCGACCAAGGTGAAGACCAGCGAGTTCGCCACCCGCATGATCGAAAACATGGACAAGGTCGCCAGCAAGTAAGCAGGCACGAGCAACAGGGGCGCGCCTTGCGATTGCAGGGCGCGCCTTTCTTAATATCGGGAAGGTGAAATGACGGTTGAGATTGCTCCTCGCGAGCAGGTAGACATCGTGTTGATCGGAGCCGGCATCATGTCGGCCACGCTGGGTACGCTGCTGCGCCAGTTGGACCCCTCGCTGTCAATTCTGTGCTTTGAAAGCCTGGACCGCGTGGCGGCCGAGAGCTCAGACGCGTGGAACAACGCGGGCACCGGTCACGCCGCCTTTTGCGAGCTGAACTATACGCCGCAGAAGCCCGACGGCTCGGTGGGCATCGCGAAGGCGGTCCAGATCAACCAGCAGTTCCAGGAGTCGTTGCAGTTCTGGACCTACCTGGTAGAGCAGGGCAAACTCGACAAGCCGCAGGACTTCATCACGCGCGTTCCGCACATGAGCTTTGTGACGACGGACAAGAGCGTAAGCTTCCTGCGCAAGCGGTATGAAGCTCTCAGCAAGAACCCACTCTTCCGAGAGATGGAGTACACCGAGGACAAGGCGAAGATCGCCGAGTGGGTCCCGCTGATGATGAAGGGCCGCGACATGAGCCGGTCAATGGCGGCCACGCGCGTGGAGCACGGAACGGACGTCGACTTTGGCGCGCTGACCCGCAAGCTGTTTGCGTATCTGCTGACCAGGAAGCAGGCCCGCCTGTGCCTGCGGCATCGCGTCACTGACATCCGCCGCAGCAAGGAATGCCGCTGGGATGTGAATGTGAAGAGCCTGGTGACGGGGCGTGAGTCCACCGTCTGCGCGAAGTTTGTCTTCATCGGCGCCGGTGGCGGAGCTCTGCCGTTGCTGCAGGATGCAGGCATTGAAGAGGGCAAGGGCTACGGCGGCTTCCCGGTCAGCGGACAGTGGTTGCGCTGCACGAATCCGGAGGTCGTGGCGCAGCACTCGGCCAAGGTCTACGGCAAGGCTTCCGTGGGCGCTCCACCTATGTCCGTGCCACATCTGGACATGCGCATGACCAACGGCAAGAAGGAGTTGCTGTTCGGGCCGTATGCGGGCTTTACGACCAAGTACCTGAAGCATGGCTCCTACCTGGACATGATCAAGTCCGTGCGGCCCAGCAACATCCTCCCGATGATCAAGGCGGGCCTGGATAACTTGGACCTGACGAAGTACCTGATCAAGGAAGTGCTGCAATCTCCTGGCGACCGCCTAAAGAGCCTGCGCAAGTTTGTGCCGGATGCGAAGCTTGAAGACTGGGAGCTGGCCATCGCCGGGCAGCGGGTGCAGATCATCAAATCGCACCCGAGCAAGGGCGGCGTACTGGAGTTCGGCACCGAGGTCATCCGCGACGCCGAAGGCTCGATTGCGGCCCTTCTTGGAGCGTCTCCAGGGGCCTCTACGGCGGTCAGCATCATGCTGGGCATGGTGGAGAAGGGAATTACCGTTATGAGCCCGGAGAAGGCCAGGGAGAAGCTGGCGGAGATTATTCCGTCGTTCGGCAAGCAGCTTGACCAGGAGCTCGATCTGCTGGACGCGGTGACGGCACGAAGCCGTGCGGCGCTGGGCATCGGCTAAGCAATCAACTGTTTGTCATCTCGACCGAAGCGTAGCGCAGTAGAGAGACCTGCATTCCAGAGTGCAGGTTTCTCCGCTCCGCAAGGCGGAAATGCAGCCTTGCTCCGGTCGAAATGACAAAGCATGATGATCCATTTTCCTGTTGCAGGTAGAGCGGCCAGCGTGATCCGTGGTAGTTTGGTTCCCTGATTTTTGGAGGGATACCGGCGCATGCGGAAGAAGATCACGATTGTTGGTGCAGGCAATGTAGGCGCAACCGCGGCAAACTGGATTGTAGAAAAAGAACTCGGTGACGTAGTGCTTGTTGACGTAGCCGAAGGCATACCCCAGGGCAAGGCGCTGGACCTGCTGGAGGCCATGCCGATTGAGAAGCGCGACTGCTCGGTGATTGGCACCAACGATTACGCGGAGACGACAAACTCTGACGTGGTGGTCATCACGGCAGGCATTCCGCGCAAGCCGGGTATGAGCCGCGATGACCTGTTGCAGACCAACTTCAAGATCATGAGCGACGTGGTGAGCAAGGTGATAGCCGTCTCGCCAAACTCCATCCTCGTCGTCGTCTCCAACCCCCTGGATGCCATGGCGCAGACCGCCTTCAAGCTCAGCGGCTTCCCGCGCGAGCGGGTTATCGGCATGGCGGGCGTGCTGGACTCGGCCCGGTTCCGGACGTTTATTGCCGAAGAGCTTCATGTCTCGGTGGAGAACGTTACGGCCTTTGTCCTTGGCGGCCACGGCGACACCATGGTGCCGCTGCCGCGCTACTCGACGGTGGCTGGTATTCCCATCACCGAGCTGATTCCGGCAGACCGTGTGGAGGCGCTGGTGCAACGCACCCGCGACGGAGGCGCGGAGATTGTGAAATACCTGAAGACCGGCTCGGCGTTCTATGCCCCCTCAGCCGCTGCAGTGGAGATGGTCGAGGCCATCCTGAAGGACAAGAAGAAGATTCTGCCCTGCGCCGTGTACCTGGAGGGCGAATACGGCATCAGCGGACTCTACGTCGGTGTGCCGGTCAAGCTGGGAGAGAAGGGCGTGGAGCAGATCATCGAAATCAAGCTGACAGCCGACGAACAGGCCGCGCTGAATCGCAGTGCGGATTCGGTGAAAGAGCTTTGTGGCGTGATTGGGATGGCTTGAAGGCAGTTGTGAGTTTCTTAGGTGTTAGTTTTCAGAAAAGGCAAAAGGCCCGCCGGTTGGCGGGCCTTTCTGTGCTGCGACGTAGTGAGTCGTTATGCGACGCGCTCGATCACCAGCGACTCGATCTGGACATCCTTCTTCGGACGGTCCATTGCGCCGGTGGGGACCTTGCTGATCTTCTCGACCAGGTCGTAGCCCTCGACCACTTCGCCGAAGATGGTGTGGCGGCCGGTCAGCCATGTGGTGGGGGCAACCGTGATGAAGAACTGGCTGCCGTTGGTGTTGGGGCCTGCATTTGCCATCGCCAGCTTGCCCTTTTCCTGGAAGCCGTGCGGGCTGCCCTTGGTCTCGTCTGCAAAGCGGTAGCCGGGGCCGCCCATGCCGGAGCCTTCCGGATCGCCACCCTGGATCATGAAGTCAGGAATCACGCGATGGAAGATGGTGCCGTCGTACAGCTTGGCGCCCTTCTTCGACGGCGAGGTCCAGTCCTTGGTGCCTTCGGCCAGACCGATGAAATTGGCAACGGTCTCCGGCGCGTCCTTCTCGAACAGGCGGCAGACGATGGTGCCCTCAGTGGTATTGAAAACGGCGTAGGTGCCGGGGGTACGTGACATAGTTTCTCCTTGCGATAGTCAGGATACAGGAATTGGGTGGATTTACTGGGCTGTTGGCGCGGGCGTTACAGCGGCAGGCGCCGGCATGGGGTCCGGAGGCAGGGGCTGGCCCTCGGGGACGATGGTGACCTTATTGATGGTCACCGGCGTCAAAGGTTTGTCCTGCGAATTGGTCGGGACGCGGGCAATGGTCTGCACGACGACCACCGAATGCGCGTCGCACTGGCCAAAGATGGTGTGCTTGCCGTTCAACTCCATCACCGGAGCCTCGGTAACGAAAAACTGGCTGCCATTGGTGCCGGGGCCGGAGTTGGCCATAGCGAGCCGGCCGGGCTGGTTGAAGGTCAGCGCCGGGGTCAGCTCGTCATTGAACATGAAGCCGGGGTCGCCGGTGCCGTTGCCGGCGCGGTCGCCGCCCTGGATCATGAACCGCGGAATGACGCGGTGGAAGGTGGTGCCGTCGTAGAAGCGCGTGTTGTGCTTCCGTTCCTGGCTGAGCGGATCGGCCCAGTCCTTGGTGCCGTTGGCCAGGTCAATGAAGTTGGCAACGGTAATGGGGGCTTCCTTCTGGAAGAACTGGCAGGTCAGCCGCCCCATAGAGGTGTCAATGACGGCCGTTGGGCCGTTCGGCTTGGCCTCCTGCACGATGTTGGCCGTGGTACTGGGCGTGTCCGGCAGGTCATCGACCGGCTTGGGCGCGGGCGTTGTCTGCTGCTGGGCGAAGGCGGAGACTGCGAGCGAAACACTAAGGACGAAAGCGCGAACCATCACCCTTAAAGCCTACTAGGTCTGGCGCACTTTCGTCCTGTTGTGTCAGAGAGCACCGGCAGTCTCAATCACAGCCGTTGAGAGCATCGCAGTGGGCGCAACCGGAGGATCCGGAGCGACCAGAAAGCGCCGTGAAAGGGCGGAAGCGAAGACCCCGGTCTCGTCATGGTGAGCGGTATGGCGGTGAATATGCAGATATTCATGCTGGAAGACGCGGGAGATGGCTCGCGCCATGGCATCCATGCGCTCCGCAGGCTTCATGGGAGCGATCGCATCGTTGATCGTCTGTGCGATCTCCTGGCAGTCGATCAGGATGTAATTGATTGGCTCGCCATTGACGAAGGGAACGGAACCAAGCGGTCTGGGAGCGTGGGGAGGGGGAAGCTGGGGCAGAATGTCACAGGAGCCGGTGAAGCGTACGAACAGTATTTCGGGGAAGTCTGAGGCGGCGGAGGGCATCTGCGAGAGGTAGAAGAGTGGGGAGGGGTGACCGGGACTTAGTTCCTGCCAGCGTTGCTGTATTTCTGTAGCAACCGCATTTGCAAAAGCTGGTTTGAAGTTCTCTGGATGGTCTGGCTTCAGGATGAGGGCTGGTTGGGTGTAGTGCTGCGCCCTGGCGGGGAAGGAAACCGTCAACAGAAAAAATAGCCCGAGGACAAACAAACAACAACGTGAAACTTTCATTGCAACTTACCTGCGGCCTTTCTTGGGCCGCCGAGTAAGATGCTCCTCTGTTCGCTTGTTTGTAAAGGGATTTTAGATATTTTTTTGAGATTTTTTAGTCCGGGAAGATCGACTGGTTACTGGCGACCTATTCCCGGACTATCTTCGTCTTATAGGAATTTAACCTTCGAAACTAACTTCCCCGTAACACGTCTTACTGGAAGGATGGGTCGGCCTTCGCCTGCACTTCGCGGAAGACACGCAGCAGGTTTCCACCCAGTAGTTTCTTCATGTCGGCGGCGGAGTAGCCGCGCGCCATCAGTGCTGCGGTGATCTTTGGCAGGTCGGCGGCGGAGTCGATTCCCGCTGGTGGTTGCGGTATGCCATCGAAGTCTGTGCCGATGCCGACATGGTCAATGCCGGCAATCTTGATGACATGGTCAAAGTGGTCGATCAGCGACTCCAGGGGAGCGCGGCCGATCTTTGCCGCATACTTGCGGTCAATCGCGTCCGACGCGGCATAGGAGACGGGAATCCCCTTGGCGTGGCATTCGGCTTCCAGGGCGTCCTGCTCTTTCTGCCGTTCCGGCCTGCTGGCGTTCCATGCCTGGCGCCACTTCTCGTCGATGAAGGCAGGGAAGAAGTTCACCATCACCACGCCTCCGTTTTTGGCGACGGCGTGAATCTGGTCATCGGTCAGGTTGCGTGTGGACTGCGTCAGCGCACGTGCCGAAGAGTGTGAGGCGATGATGGGCGATTTGCTGACCTCGATGACGTCCCAGAAGGTCTTGTCGGCAACATGAGAGACGTCGACCATCATGCCCAGCTTGTTCATCTCCGCGACGACCTGCTTGCCGAACTCCGTCAGGCCGTTGTGGTGTTTCACGGCGGGGTCGTCCATGTCGCCGGAACTGTCGGCCCAGTCGTTGGTGTTGGACCAGGTCAGCGTCATGTAGCGGACGCCGAGGCGGTAGTAATCGCGCAGCAGACCCAGATTGTTCTCAATCGAGTGGCCGCCCTCAATGCCCATGCAGGCGGCGAATTTTCCGACCTTGTGCGCGGCGACGATCTCATCCGGAGTACGGCACAGCGACATCTGAGCCGGGTGCAGACGCACCTGCTCCAGAACACCGTCAATCAGCGACAGGGTCCGCACGGCGGACCGGTTTGCCGGAAACTGGGACGGGTCCACCCAGATGGAGAAGAACAGGGCGTCCAGGTTGCCCTTCTTTGCCGACTCGTAGTTGATCATGCCACCGTTGAGCGGGGCCAGGAAGTCCCAGTGCTCGTCGACAAAGCGCTGCGGCGTGTCGGCATGGGTATCAATCACAAGAGCTTCGGCGTGAACTTTGGCGGGGTCCTGTTGCATGGTCTTCTTTCGAGATTCCTGCTGGCCCGGCGAGGCGATGGCCAGATTCAGGGTTGTGGTCGCGATCAGGAGGAAGCGAACAATTTTCATTGGCGAATGGAAGGTACTGCTCTATGGTAGCGGTATCCAGCTTATCCATGGAGTTCTGAAAGTGATGCAATCGCTACGCAAAGGCTTGCTGTGCCTGCTCACGCTCGTTTCGGCCACAATGGCACACGCTGCCGAGAAGAAGCCGCAAATCCCCGAAAACGCAACCTTTGCGGTGAAGCCGATCGATGGTTTTGAGTACTTTCTGATTGCGGCCATATACAAAAGAGAGCTGCCCATAACGATTGTTCGAAATCCTGCTACGGCGGACTATGTCATCGATGGCAGCATAGACTCGACACGCGCTTCCACAGCGAAGGCCTTCTGGCTGGGCGTTGATGCAGAGCATCTGGACGCCACGCTCAATCTGACACGGAATAGTGATCGCACGCAGGTATGGCAGGAAAAGGCATCGGCAGCTCTGGCGAACCGGGGGCAGCAAAGCGTTGCTGATAGCTTTGCAAAGCACCTTTCCAGGGAGATAGAGGGCAAGCAGAGGAAGCCCTACGAACTTGTCGTGGAGCCAAAGGTGTACGTGGCGGTGGAGGGCGAGTTTCGGCTCGCGATGCTCGAGGCATGGAAAGCGAAGCAGGTTCCGGCGACGATTGTCAGTAGCCGCGAGGATGCGGACTACATTTTGGAAGGTGTCTCACGCACGACAAAGGCGGATACCCGCCACAAAGTGCTGTTGCTCAACTGGCAATCGCGAGAACAGGCAGCGATTGCCTTGTTTGACCGTCAGGGCGCAGTCCGGTTTGCTTATGCGTACTACTTCGAGCAATCCCATCATGGCGTGAAAAGCTCTGCGGAATCCTGCGCCAAGTATCTTGGCGACCAGTTTCGCAGCGCAAATAAGCACCCGGAACCGTAGGAAACCCCAACGGCATACTCTGCGTCAGAGTATGCCCAGAGAGGTGATTGAACTATGGGTATCGGCGTAAATTCGACCAAAGATCCGGCGCGTCCCTCGCACGAGGCGCTGGTGCATCGCGAAGGCGACACGGAAAACCTGAACAAGCTTAACCAGGAAGCCATGGAGGCAGCCCGCCGGGGCCAACAGCGCATCAAAGAAACTGAGAAGACGGCACCAGGTAACAAGCTCTTCACCAAGTAATCTTCACGACGTAGCGCCTTGAGCGTGACCCCGAACAGAAGAGGAAAAGCCCCGCCAAATGCGGGGCTTTTCTCATGCTTGTTTCAGGGCGATCACTTTTTCTGTTCGTCGGGAATGAAGTGGTCTTCCACGGCTTTCTTCATCAGGTTGGGCGGCAGGAGTCCCTGCGCCAGGATGAAGTCGTGGAAGCGCTGCTGGTTGAATTTTGGCCCCAGGGCCGCCTGGGTCGACTTCCGCAGTTCCAGCAGGCGCGTATAGCCGTAGAAATAGCTGTTGGCTTGGCCCGGCATGCGGAAGGTGTAACGCTCCACCTCCTGGTTGGCGAAAGGGACGGACATGCCTACATCGGAGGTGAGGACGCGCATCGCCTCCTGAGGGGTTACCTTGCCGGACTGCAGTTCCGGGTCCAGGAAGGCACGGGCGGCGCGCAGAAGGCGGAACTGCAGGCTGATCAACTGGCCTTCGAGCGGCATGTAGGGCAGCGTGATGTACTCGGCGTAGAGTCCCCAGCCTTCTGCGTTGGTGGAGTTGAAAGCATAGAGAGCGCGGGCCTTGGAGACGCCGTGCTCCACCATGGAATCAAACTGCAGTTCGTGGCCGGGGCGGGCTTCATGGGCGATCAGCGTCCAGGTGGCGGCGTCAAAGGTGTAGTCATCCACCTTCTGTGCGGCTGCGCCACCCACGGCCGGCATGTTCAAAGGAAGCACAAAGACGCCGCGCTGGCCGGTGTTGTTCAGGAATGGCGGCGGAATCATATGCGGGGCCGGCTGCTGGACAGATTCCGCCGGAGAGCCAAGACGGATGATTGCAGGGCGGTCCGGCAGCGTGACCAGGTGCTGTGTCTCGATAATCTCTTCAATCGCGTGCAGGCGCTTCTCGTAGAAGGGCAGAATCTCGTCGTTGGTCATCTGTTTCAGCTTCAGTTGCGCGATGACATAGCGGTAGTCCGAGTTCGGCAGGTGGTCGCGCTGGGCGATCCTGGTCGCAATCTGCTGCATCTGCGCCTGGTAGTCCTGAAAGGCGGCATGCGCCAGGCGGTCAATCTGTGCCGGCGTAATGTCGATGCCGTAGTCAGCAAAGTTCAGGGCATACTCTTCCGGAGTCAGACGGAAGTCGGTGCGCGCTTTGGGCAGCACGGTTGCTTTCAGCCAGGTGTCGTAGTCGGTAAGCTGCTTCTGCAGCAGGGCGTAGTTGGCCTCCCACCCGGTGAGTTTGTACTTCCTGAACAGGTCGGCGATACCATCGACGCGTGCCTTGTTGCGGGAGAGTTCGAGTTCCATCCGCATCTTCGCGGGGTAGATCATGCCAGGCTTGGCAATCTGCTCTTCGGTGCGCTGGCGAAGGATGGCGGTGATGGGCTGGAAGCCTTTGGTCTGCCCGGTGTACTTGGCCAGGCGCACCAGCGCGGCCTTGCGGCGATCCGGCGTTACCTGGTCGTCCAGCAAGGCTTCAATTCCGCTGTACACATAGCCCGCGGCGTTGATAAATGGCACATTGTGCGCGCGGGAGTAGTCCTGGCGCTTGAAGTCGCGCTGCGTGCTGTCGATCAGGATATCCAGGTCCTGGCGCACCAGTTCGTCTGGTTCGGACTTTTCGGCGGAGACCAGTTTGGCCAGAACAGCCTCGGTGTCCTTGCGCTGGGCGTCCTCGTTGGCCAGCGTTGGGACGGAAATATCGGCGTCAAACTGCGCCAGGCCCTGTCCGGAGGCCGATTCCGGAGAGTATTTCTTGTCCAGATCGAGCAGAAGCTGGGTGTAGCCGTCGGAGGTCCGGACCCAGGCAGGCTGCTTTTCCTGTGCCAGCAGGGGGAGTGCGGTAAGTGTCAGAAACGCGGCGGCGGTAATTTTCATGCTCATCCTCAGGTAATGAAGGCTTAGGGTAACGCATCTAAAGAAGTGGAGGAAGCTAATGCGAGCACGAGTTTTTACGGCGTGGATGCTTGCCTGTCTTATTTCAGGAGCAGCCAGAGGGCAGGGGACGGAAGCCACGCAGGGGGATTTTCATGGCCGCGTTGCCAGCGTCTATAACTTTTCTCCTCACATGATCAGCCCATCGCAGCAGAAGGAGAAAGCTGCGCAGATGGACGCCTTCTGGAAGGACGTAAAGGCTGACCCCGCTGGTATGCTGCCCCAACTGCGTGCCGAACTGAAGAACCCCCAGACGCCGCGCTTTTTCAAGTACGACGGCAGCGCCCTGCTGCTGAGCATGAGCCACTCGCCTGACGACGAAAAGCTGATTGCGGACACGCTGCCAGCCACCGACCTGGCCGATGTGGTGCCGCTGGCCTACTTCAACATGGTGCACAAGCTCTCCGTCGATGGTATGGATGCCACCCAGGCAGCGCTGCACCTGCTGGATGATGGGAACTTTCAGGTGGTTCTTCCGCAGCACGCCATGACCCTGAAGCGCCCCATGGCGCTGGTTTTCCTGCTGCTGCCCATGCCGGAAGAGAACTGGGCAGACGCCCTGGTGACGGAGTTCAACAAGGCGAAGAAGGATGAGACCAAGACCACGCTGCTGACCGCCATGTTTTTCGCACAGACTCCGCAGACCGATGCCGTGATTGCCGGTGCGGCGCAGGGCGGTCAGAGTACCGCTGTGCAGGCCGAAGCAAGGCGTTGGCTACAGACCATCGCCGACGCTCGCCAGACCAAGTACAAGGTGAAGGGCAAGGAGCCGGAGATTCGCGAAGCTCGCCGTGCAGCTGCGGCAACGGTCAGCGATGAGGCTTTGAGTGATATCTCGGCGATGACAGGGAGACTGGTGCAGGTGAGGAAGTAGGCACTGATGTGATGGTTAGGTGAAATAAGAAAGGGGTTGGCATATTGCCAGCCCCTTTCTTTGCAATTAGTTACGCCTACGCGCGGAAGAAGTCCTTTACCTTCTGCACGAAGACATCGCGGCCCATGTCGCTGATGGCTTCGGTCAAGGGCAGGCCCTTGGGGCAGGCCTGGACGCAGTTCTGGGCGAAGCCGCACTCCTGCACGCCGCCGTCGCCGGAGAGCGCACGCAGGCGCTCTTCCTTCAGTACGGAGCCTGCGGGGTCCATGTTGAAGAGCTTGGCCTGTGCGATGGTCGCCGCGCCGACGAAGTTGGTTACATCGTTGAACTGCGGGCAGACCTCCATGCAGATGGTGCAGCTGATGCAGTTCGACAGCGGGTAGCGCTGCTCCTGAATCTGCGGAGCCTGCTTGGGGCCTGTGCCCAGGTCATACGTGCCGTCAATCGGAACCCAGGCCTTCACCTTCTTCAGGTTCTCGAAGAGAACCTGGCGGTCGACTGCAAGGTCGCGGACGACGGGGAACTTCGAAAGCGGGGCCAGCGTGATCTTGCCGCCGCCCTCTTCCATCAGCTTGTCCACCAGAGCGGAGCAGGCCATGCGGGCTTTCCCGTTGATCAGCATCGCGCACGAACCGCAGATCTCTTCCAGGCAGTTCGAGTCGTAGGTGATCGGTGTGGTCGCCTTGCCGTCCTTGGTGGTCGGGTTGAGCGCAATCTCGCCCAGCAGCGAGGTGATGTTCATGTTGGGGCGATAGGGAATCGAGAACTGTTCGACAGCTCCGTTGCCGTCGGGACCGTTCTGGCGCTTCACTTCGACTTCAATCGTGGTCGGCATCTTGTTTGAACCTCAGGGGCTTTGTAAGCTCCGGGGCTAAAGCCCCTTTCGTAGAGAGTCCTGATTCACACGGCTAAAGCCGTGTGCTTAATCCGGTTGGAGGACGGAAGTCCTCCAACCCTTGGTCTTAGTTGGAGGTGTACACGCGGGGACGCGGCTTGATGTACTGTGTGTCCACTTCCTGGTATTCGATCCTGGGTGCTCCGTCGACAAAGCTTGCCATCGTTGTCTTGAGGAAGTTCTCGTCGTCGCGCTTCTCGAAGTCGGGCTTGTAGTGTGCACCGCGGCTTTCGTCGCGCAGGCGTGCACCCTGCACGATGACGCGTGCGAGCTCCAGCATGTTGTAGAGCTGGCGGGCGAAGGCAAAGCTGGTGTTAGCCCACTGGCTCTTGTCCGAGAGGTTGATATTCCGGTAGCGGGCCAGCAGTTCGACCAGCTTGGCGTCGGCTTCGTCCAGGCCCTTGTTGTAGCGCACGATGGTGGCGTGCTGGGTCATGGTCTCGCCGAGTTCGCGCCAGATTTTGAACGGGTTCTCGGTGCCCTGGTTGTTCAGCAGAATATTGTTGTACTGCTGCTGGCGAACCAGCTCGGCCGCGTGGCCGCCGTCGCCTTCCTGCGGAACCAGACCCTTGGCGTACTCCATGGCCTTCGGTCCGGCCACGAAGCCGCCGTAGATGCAGCTGAGCAGCGAATTCGCGCCGAGGCGGTTGGCTCCGTGGATGGAGTAGTCGGCCTCACCCGCGGCGAAGACGCCGGGGATGTTGGTCATCTGGTTGAAGTCCACCCACAGGCCGCCCATGGTGTAGTGCATGCCCGGGAAGATCTTCATCGGGACCTTGCGCGGATCGTCGCCGACAAACTTCTCGTAGATCTCCAGGATGCCTTCGAGCTTGTGCTGGCGCTCGGGCGGCAGGTGCGAGACGTCCAGATAGACCATCGGCTGGCCGTCGATGCCCATGCCGTTCTCGTAGACCACCTTGAAGATCTCGCGGGTAGCGATGTCACGCGGGACCAGGTTGCCGTACTTGGGATACTTCTCTTCGAGGAAGTACCAGCGCTCGGCATCCGGGATGGAGTTGGGCTGGCGCTTGTCCTTCGGGTCACGCGGGACCCATACACGGCCACCTTCGCCGCGGGCGGATTCAGACATCAGCCGAAGCTTGTCCTCACCGGGGATGGCTGTGGGGTGAACCTGGATGAACTCGCCGTTGGCGTAGTACGCGCCCTGCTGATAGAGAGCGGACTGGGCTGAGCCGGTGCAGACGACCGAGTTGGTGCTCTTGCCGAAGATGGCTCCGTTGCCGCCGGTGCAGACAATGATGGCGTCGGCGGGGAAGGTCTTGGTCTCCATGGTGCGCAGGTTCATGGCCACAATGCCGCGGCACTCGCCCTTGCTGCCCAGGACGGCGGAGAGGAACTCCCAGCCCTCATACTTGGTGACCTTGCCTTCAGACTCGAAGCGGCGCACCTGCTCGTCCAGGGCGTAGAGCAGCTGCTGGCCGGTGGTTGCGCCTGCGAAGGCGGTGCGGTGGTACAGCGTGCCACCGAAGCGGCGGAAGTCCAGCAGGCCTTCGGGGGTGCGGTTGAAGGGCACGCCCATGCGGTCCAGAAGGTCAATGATGGCCGGACCCTGCGCGGTCATGTTCTTGACCGGCGTCTGGTTGGCCAGGAAGTCACCACCATAGATGGTGTCGTCAAAGTGCTTGTAGACGTCATCGCCTTCGCCCTTCAGGTTCTTGGCGGCGTTGATGCCGCCCTGGGCGCAGACGGAGTGCGAGCGCTTGACGGGGACGATCGAGAACAGGTCGACCTTGCCGCCCGCTTCGGCGATCTTGATGACGGAGGACAGACCCGCGAGTCCGCCACCGACGACGATAATTCTTGGAGTAGCTGCAGCCATGGTGGTTCGTATCCTCTTCAGTTATTGCTGCGGTGCGTAAGCGGGTGGAACTGCCGGGGCAGAATCTTCCGTCTGCTGGGGCAGCACATCAACCGGCGAATAAGGGCGGCTGTAGGTGACAGCGTAGATGCTGACGAGGCCCATGATGCAGAGGGCGGCGCCAACAACCGTGCAGACCCAGCCAAAACGCTTGCGGGCGACCTCGCCCGGTGTAATGCCCCACTTGGCTGCAAACAGCCAGATGCCGTAGGCAAAGTGCCAGCAGGTGGCGATCATGGCGATGCAGTAGATGGCGAACATCCATGGATTCATCAACTCATACTGCACCTTGGCATAGGCCAGGCCGGGGTGCTCAGGCAGGCTGACACCCATGAAGCGCTGACGAAGTACGTGCTGAACGATATACGCGAATGCGATCAGGCCCGTTACACGCTGGGAGAGGTACATCCAGTTTCCGGCCCACGGATAGACATTCACATTCGTACGGCCACGGACGGCGATAAAGACGCCATAGAGCGCATGGAAGAGCAGGGGAATAAAGATGAAGCCCCACTCCAGAACGCGGACCAGCGGCAGGCTGTTCAGGAACAGCACCTGCTTGGCGTAGGCCACGGGACCGTTCACGATCTCGAAGTTCGAAACAATATGCTCGACCAGGAACGCGCCGATGGGAATGATGCCGGTCAGCGAATGGAGCCGGCGCCATACAAAAGAGTTGCCTTCGCCCGCACGGAGGGGCTGAACCCCCTTCAGGGTGGGGCTGGCAGGCTGTGGGGCGGTTGTCGCCATGTGGGTGTGACCTCGGAAACGGATGTCAGCCAGAAGCTGCGGCAACCGTATTATTCCGCCCGTAGAAAACGAGGGTCAAGGAAAAGACGCCTGTCGCGTGCGATTATCGGAAAATTGTGCGATTTTTGTGCTGTACCAACTTTGGTGCACTTTTCACAAACTGTTCTTATATCGCTGACCATCTGTTGACGTGTTTCGCGCGACCTTAGGGTCGGAGGGCACGAAGATGCCAAGCGTGATTACCTGCAGTTGGAAAGAGCGAGTAAATACCCGGTCCTTCCGGAGCGGGGTTTCGCTTCACAGCCACACCAACCAGTCCAAGGAGACTCTGAACTTCATCGCCGCCATGGGCAACAAGATTCCCTGGCTGGAGCGCTTTGTGCGTTCCCGCGAAGAGAAGTGCGCCGGCCGCTACGGTCTGAAGCTGGACTTTGACCGCGCCTACTGGACTCCTCCGTTGACGCCGATGCAGGCGCTTGACCTGGAACGCAACCAGATTGAGAAGGGTCTCGACCTGCAGGCGATGGTGTCCATCACCGATCACGACGACATCAACGCGCCGCTGCTGTTGCGCGCTGCCAATGCGGACGAAGATCTGGCCATCAGCGTGGAGTGGAGCGCACCCTTCGGCGTCACAACCTTCCACCTGGGCATTCATAACCTGCCGGCGGCCACCAGCCAGCAGTGGATGGTCCGTATGGAAGCGGCGACCGCCATGCCGGATGAGCGCGAGGTTCGCGCGATCCTGGCCGAGTTGCACGAGATCAAGCAGGTGCTGATCGTCTTCAACCACCCCATGTGGGACCTGTACGACATTGGTGTGGAACGCCACGTGATGGAAGTGGAACGCTTCCTGCGCGACTGCGGCGGCTTTGTCCATGCGCTGGAACTGAACGGTCTGCGCAACTGGCAGGAGAACCGTACGGTCATCGAAATGGCGGAGCGCTGGGGCATGCTGCTGATCAGCGGCGGTGACCGCCACGGCACCGAGCCCAATGCGAACGTGAACCTGACGCAGGCCACCAGCTTTGCGGAGTTCGTGCACGAGGTCCGCATCGACCGCGTCAGCCACGTCCACTTTATGCCGCAGTATGCCGAGCCGTGGAAGCATCGCGTGCTGGAGTCGACACTGGCCGCCATCCGAAACTATCCGGAGTTTCCCGAAGGTTCGCGCCGCTGGGATGAGCGCGTCTTCCACCCGGATGCGAATGGTGTGATGCAGCCGGTATCGGCCATGTGGCAGAAAGGCCGTGCCCCCTGGTATATCGGTGCCAGCCTGACCGCTGTCCGCATGATGGGCGCAGGTCCCTTCTGGCACGGGCTGCGCATGGCCTGGAGCGAAGCCGAACCGGAGTTCAAACTGGCAGAGTAGTCTCCCGTTTAGAGTTGCCGCAGCAGCGACTCGAAGGCTCGGCCACGATGGCTGAGCCTTTGTTTTTGTTCCAGCGAAACCTCGGCCATCGTCTGCTGCAGCTCGGGCAGATAAAAAAGCGGATCGTAGCCAAATCCGCCGTCTCCGCGTGGAGTCTCCAGCACAAGGCCGTCCACGGTGCCCTCGGCGGTTTTCACCACCTGGCCGTCGCGAGCGATGGCCAGCACGCAGCGGTAGCGGCCCTGGCGCTGGTTCTGCGGAATGCCATTCATTGCTTGCAGCAGTGCAGCATTGTTGCGGCCGTCTTTGGTGGAGCCGGGTTCGGCAGGGAAGCCCAGGTCTTCGGCATAGCGGGCGGAGCGTACGCCGGGCGCTCCGTTCAGCTCCGCGACTTCAAGCCCTGAATCGTCGGCCATCACCAGCAGTCCGCGGGCGTGCTGCGAGTAGTAGACAGCCTTCGCGATCGCGTTGCCCTCGAAGGTGGGTTCGTTCTCCGGCGGTTCCGGAATAGAAGCCAGCCCCGGCAGGGGGGCGACTTCTACGTTGTGCTGCTGTGCAATCGCAGCGAAGTCGCGCAGCTTGCCGGGGTTGGTGGTTGCCAGGTAGATGGTCATGCTACTTGGATGTTATGCGAAAGCGCACGAAGGCCTGTACCGCGAACGGATGCGCTCCGTAAGCAGCTGTCAGCGCGGGAGAGGGAGAGTAGGTGGTGAACTGCGCCCCCGGAGCGGCCGTCAGGTGCGGAGCAATGTGCCAGTCGCGGTCATAGCCAAAGGTATAGGCCGCGACATGGCCTGCCGGTTCTTCGTGCGAGTCGCCGAGCAGTTCCGTGGTGCGTCCGGCAAGCTCCATGCGCGTCCACACGGAGTTCGCCTTCGCGAAGTGATACAGCGCCTCCAGTGTGTAGGAGTTCTGCTTCTTGTTGTCGGGAATCGCCCGCGTGCGGCCCCAGATCAGTGAAATGGCCAGGTTGCCCGGAGCCATGTTCATGGAACCCTGCTTGCCGATGGGGAGGTTGTACATCACTGAGGCAGTCTGCCGCGCCTGATCCTCGCCCTGGTGGGATGCCTCCGGAGCTTTGATATGCGCGATGGAGTACTGCCCGCTCCAGTTGCGTGTCGGGTTTACCGTGACGCGCGTCGAGTAGGAATCCACCCCATGGCCGTTGGCCGAGGATTGGAACTGCCAGCGTCCTTCGTCCGGCTCGCCGCCATGAAAGCCCGACTGCTCCACGCGGATCCAGCGATAAGTTACGCCCGCCGTGAAGACGTTGTAGGCAATGTGTGTCGAGTCCTGCTGGTGGTGGCCGAGCGTCGCGATAGGATCTTCCGCGGCCGACCAGCGGTGCGGATAGGCGATTGGTCCAATGGCAGGATCGCCGACAGGTGCGGCATAAAAGCTGACCAGCGTGTTCTCGCTTGGCCGCAGATCGTAGATGGCTGCAAGCTCCATCAGGAAGTTGTGCGGGTGCTGGCCATCGACAATGGGCTGGCCAAAGGCGGTTTCTCCCTGCTGAAACAGCTCCGGATAACGCCGATCGGTGATCGTCGCCGGTTCCAGCGAGAACATGGCGCGCGCCGTGAACAGGCCGGGGCCGGCCTTGCGCTGGGCCATCGGCATCACCCAGTTGGTGGAGAAGAATTTGTCCTTGCCACGCGGGCCGCTCTGCTGCGTGTCGGTCACAAAGGCGGAGCCGTGCAGCATCAGCATCCACTCGCCGTGATGCTTCATCAGCATGGGCATGGGAGTGGAGACCGGTTCCGCCGTGGTGCCGGAGGTGACATGGTTCAGGATGCTGTCAATGAAGCTGGTGGGATGGTCCATGCGCTGCATGGAGTGCTCCATGTCCAGAAGACTGGTCGTGGGTTCCATCGTCATTCCTGGCATGGAAGCGTGGTCGTGTTCCTGCGCCGTGATGGCAGCAGAGGTTGCGAGCAGGAGGAGGCCCGCGGAGATACGGCGAAACATATAGATGTCCTTTCAGCAAAAAAACAGTCAGGTGCGCGACGGTTATGCGCGCGAAGACAGGGCTGAAAGGGGAATCAGATACGGAGTGCGACCAGCTCTGGCGGTGGAGGCAAAGCAACCTCGGGCAGCGGAGCGTTGGTTACTGCCACCCTGTCAAAGACAACATGCGTCAGCGGCAAAATCTCCGCAAGCGCAAGGTCTGGCAGGCGAACCTGCGGTTCGGTGACAGCATCGCTGCGGTGATTAGCCGCGCAGCAGGAAGCAGGCTGCTGCTGGTGCGGATGCAGGGGGCAATCTGCCGGCATGTTCTGCGCCATGGCTGGAGCAGCCATGCCCGCGCACACCATGATGACGAGCATAGCGCCCAGAACAATGGCCGCTGCAAATCCGCGCATGGTGCGAAGTGTGTGCATCTTCACTCTATGATACGCGCGAAGCCCGGGAAGGTTACAGGGCTCCACGCGCATCATTGCGAAGAGGGTGCAAGTGGCGGAGGCGTAACTACCGGCTGCGGAGCAGGTGCCGCTGGCGCAGGCTGCAGAATAACAATGTCCACGCGGCGGTTCTGTGTCCGCCCTTCGTCGGTGGCATTGGAGGCAACAGGATGAAACTCCGCATAGCCAGCGGCGGAGATCAGGCCGGGATCGATCTTCGTCTGCTCAAGAATGGCGCGTGCAATAGCGGACGCGCGCGCTGACGACAGCTCCCAGTTGGAGGCGAACTGCGCGGTGTGGATGGGGCGGTTGTCGCTGTGCCCCTCCACGCGGATCTTCATGTTGGCAGGCAGCGCGGCAATAATCTTCGCAAGCGCACTTTCTGAAGCAGCCCATACTTCGGCGGAGCCGGAGGCGAAGAAGCCTGCCTCCTGCAAGGAAACGGTGATACCGTCGGCAGACTGATGCACGGAGATGGAGCCTCCGGGCTGCAGCTTGCCTGCGGACTTGCTCTGCAGGGGAGCCTGCTGTGCGGCTTGTACCTGTTGTATGGCCTGGCGGACCCTGGCCGCGATCTCTTCCGGACTGCTGCCGCCCTCTCCATCGCTCTTGCGGATGTCAGGAGCCATGGCCAGCGGCATCTCAACCGGCATGGACTGTGCTCCCGCTCCACCTTCCGTGAGTGCGGGCGTTGCCGAGTGCATCTCGAAGATGCGTGTATCCGTAAAGGCCGCCTGCATGGCCGCGGCCATACGTTGCGACTTCTTCTTGTCGCTTTGACCGGAGGCGAACAGTACCACAAAGAAGGCGAAGAGCAGGGTGATGAAGTCGGCGTAAGAGACAAGCCAGCGTTCATGGTTGACGTGTTCGGGATGTTTCTTTTTTCCCATGACGTTATGCCTTCTCCGCGTGTCCTTCTTCCATCAGGAAGGTGCGCAGCTTGGTCTCCATCATGCGCGGGTTCATGCCTTCCAGGATGCTGACGACGCCTTCGAGCATCATCTCTTTCAGCATGGTTTCTTCCCGATGGCGGATCTTGAGCTTGCCCGCAGCGGGCAGGCACACCAGGTTGGCCAGCGCTACGCCATAGATGGTGGCAACGAAGGCGACGGCGATGCCGCGGCCGACCTCGTCAATGTTGTCCAGGTGCTGCATTACCTGGATCAGGCCCAGCACGGCGCCAATGATGCCAACTGTTGGTGAAAATCCACCGGCAGATTCAAATACCTGCGGAATCTTTTCTTCGATCTCGCTCTTGTTGTCCAGCTCAAGCTGCATGATGTTGCGAACCTCGGCCGGCTCTGTGCCGTCGACGGCCAGCATCATGGCCTGCTTCAGAAAGGGATCTGTAACCTTGCCCAGTTCCTGGTCCAGCGAGACGATGCCGTCCTTGCGGGCTTTGTTGGCGAAGTCAACCAGTTGCTTGACCATGGCGTTGCCGTCGGCGCCCTTGTGCAGGAATACGGAGATGAACTTCTTTATGGCAGCCAGAAAGATGCTGAGGGGAAACTGAAGCATCACGGCACCTGCGGTGCCACCGCCGACGATCATCATGGCCGTGGGCTGCGTAATCTGGGCAAGCTTGCCGCCTTCGATCATCATGCCGCCAAGAATGCCGAGAAGGGCAAGCACAATGCCTGCAACGCTGGCGATGTCCATGGTCTTTATCCTTTACCGGGTGTGGGGTTCAGTACCGTGCGCAATCTTTGCCGTCAGAGCTTCCAGAGCAGTCGGCCATGTGGAACGCAGCAGGTTCATCTTGTAGTGCAGGGCAAGATCCATCACCTGCTGGCAGCCTTCACGCACAACGATCTTTTCTCCGGTCACCAGCGTGATCATGGTGTCCGGCGCGGCTTCGATGTACTTGATCAGCTCCGCATTCATATAGATCGTGTGGCCGTTCAGCCGTGTTAGTTCAATCATGGTGATGCACTCCGGTGCTCATTGCTGGTTATCGGCCCAAGGGGATTTCCCATTACTTTTGCGTACCGGGCTAATGTCCATGCTTGACAGGCCGATGAGGGTGGTGAACGCGGAGCCTTCCGCGAGGTGAGCCACCAACGGGCACCAGGCAGGCAAAGCGAAATTCAATCTTTTGCTGTACCAAGGAGTGAATCCCAATGTCCCTGAGTGTCCTGAACAACATCGCCGCGATTCGCGCGCAGAACAACCTTTCGCAGACGCAGAAGAGCCTGCAGAGCACGCTGACCCAGCTTTCTTCGGGTTCGCGTATCAACTCCGGTGCGGACGACGCAGCCGGCCTGGCCGTTGCCGATGGCCTGCATGCCAACGTTGCTGCCCTGAACCAGTCGGCCCGTAACGCCAGCGATGGCATCGGCCTGCTGCAGACCGCCGATGGCGCTCTGTCGCAGGTGACCAACCTGCTGAATCGTGCTGTTACCCTGGCGACCCAGGCTGCCAACGGTACCCTGAACTCGTCGCAGGTTTCCGCCGCCAACCAGGAGTACCAGAACATCCTGACCGAAGTCGGCAACATCGGCTCGACCACCAACTTCAACGGCAACACGGTTTTCTCCAGCTCGGCGACAACGATTTTTGTTTCGGACGGAACCAGCTCCGGCGCGACCGCTTTCAGCGATACGACCGGCGCCCTGAGCACCGCAAGCGTGGGTACCGATGCGGCAGGCAACAGTGTTGATTTCACCGCTTCCGGCGTTGCGACTCTGACGGCCTCCACGGCGCAGACCGTGTTGACCAGCCTGACCACCGCCATTGCGGACGTTGCCTACCAGCGCGGTCAGCTTGGCGCCAACATCAACCAGCTCAGCGCGGCACAGTCGGTCGTCGCATCCCAGAGCGAAAACCTGACATCGGCTGAGTCCAACGTTCGTTCGACGGACTACGCCAGCGCCACCAGCGACCTGGCCAAGTTCCAGGTGCTGAGCCAGACGGGCATCAGCGCCCTGGCCCAGGCCAACCAGGTGCAGCAGCAGGTCCTGAAGCTCCTGCAATAATTCATGCGTTTCTTCGGGCGGATGGGAGCTACTCAAGTCCCATCCGCCATTTTTTCTTGCAGTAAGTTAATCCATCGTCAGGGATGTTTGGCAACTGACGTGCGAAGAGTCTTGGCATGGGGACAGTCGGTCTTACATTCGGTTCAGCTACCAGCGGAAACGGCTTTGACGTGGCCACGACCGTCAATTCGATCGTTGCCATTCGCCAGGGGATTGAGACGCCATGGAAAAACCAGCTCACCAGTCTGCAGAGCCAGGACACGGTGCTCTCCCAGATTGGGACAGACCTGGCGACGCTTTCAAGCAGCCTGACCAGTCTTACGGACTTCAACGGCGTTCTGGCGCAGAAGCAGGGTTCCAGCTCCGCCGCCAATATTCTTTCTCTCTCATCGGCATCAAGCACAGCGGTTGCCGGGAGTCATACCGTGGTTGTGCAGTCGCTGGCACAGACCTCCTCTCTGTATTCCAGTACCATCTCCAGCGCGACGGCCTCCATCAGCGGATCACTCACGATTCAAGTCGGCAGTGATACAGGGCAGGCCGTGGATGTTCCCTCGGGGGGAAGTCTTACCGACTATGCCACGGCGATTAACGCTGCCGGCATCGGTGTCCGCGCAAGTGTCATCAGCGATAGTTCAGGTGCCCGTCTCTCGCTCGTTAGCCAGACCAGCGGCTCAGCCGGTGCGTTGACCGTGACCGGCAGTATCAGTGACAGCAGCGGAAACTCAATCACTCTGCAGCAGGGACAACAAGCCAGGGATGCGCAACTGACGGTCGATGGCGTAGCGATCACCAGCAGTTCCAATACGGTGAGCGGAGCCATTCCCGGAGTGTCGTTTCAGCTTGTTTCCGCGGACCTGAACACACCCGTTCAGGTTGTGATCGCTAATGACAACTCCTCGATTGAAACAGCCTTCAACAGCTTTGTGACCGCCTATAACACGGTATCGAAGGAACTGACCGCGCAGTCGACGGTCAGCAGCGGAGGCACGGCCCCGGCTCTATCGGGAACCTCCACGCTTGCCTTATTGCAGCAGCAGTTGACTTCAGCTTTGTTTGGCGGAGCTGGCAGCGGATCGATCAAGAGTATCGACCAGTTGGGCATCACGGTTCAGAAGGATGGCACGCTCAGCTTCGATGCGACCGGCCTGGAAGCGACCCTGACAAGGCACTTTGATGATGTTGTTGGATTTTTGCAGAACACGGGTAGCTTCGGTCAGCATTTTCGTTCGGTGGTCGATGGGCTTGGCTCTGGCTCTACGACCGGCATTATTTACGGTGCTCAGCGCGAAAACACAGCCAAGGAACGGGCTTTGAACGACAGCATTTCAGCCACGGAAGATCGTATTGCCAACTTTAAAACGCAGTTGACCTCGCAACTTACCGCCGCCAACCAGATCCTGCAGTCCATTCCGGATCAACTTGGTCAGGTAGACAAGATTTATGCGGCAATCACTGGCTACAACACGAAGGGATAACCAAAGATGAACGGCTACGAACAGCAGGCACTCGCGGGCTCGACCGGAATTGAACTTGTCGTGGCTCTCTACGACGGCGCGCTGCGCTTTCTTTACCGCGCGGCACAGTGTGTGGACGAGCATGATATTCACGGTCGTCGGACAGCGGTCAAGCGCGTGACCGATATCTTTATCTACCTGCAGACCACGCTGCGTACGGATGTCTGCGCAAAGACTACCGCGGCGCTGGCTGACTTCTACGCCGCCATGTTCCAGCTCACGCTGGAGGCATCGCACTACGAATCGCGCGAGCAGTTTGAAGAGGTGATTGCCTGCGTGAAGGAAGTCCGTGAGGCCTGGGTTGTTGCCGCCCGCGACCCTGAAGCCCGGAGCGTGATGCCGCGTGACCTGCGGACACGCCAGGAATCCCTTGCGAAGACGATGCCAGCTGCCGCCATGCAGACTCCCGAGGCAGCGTCTGCTTCCTCAAGCTGGAGCGCCTAGGCGGTTACCGCAATCTCTTCTTCGAGCTGCTGCTTCTCATACAGGCTGGTGTAGTAGCCACCAAGCGACAGCAGCTCTTCATGTGTGCCCAGCTCGGCAATGCGGCCATCAATCAGCACGGCGATCTGGTCGGCATTCGATGCCGTTGAGACACGGTGCGAGATAAAGATCGTCGTGCGGCCCTGCATCGCATGCTTCAGGCCGCTCAGAATCTTCTCTTCGGTGTAGGTATCGACCGAGGCCAGGGCATCATCCAGAATCAGGATGCGCGGATCGCGGATCAGCGCGCGGGCAATGGCTGTGCGCTGCTTCTGTCCGCCAGACAGAGTAATGCCACGCTCGCCCACCAGGGTGTCAAAGCCGTTGGGGAACTCCTGGATCTCTGCCGCAATGTGCGCCGTGGTCGCGGCCTGCACAATCTGCTCATCGGTCGCGCTCTCCACGCCAAAGGCAATGTTTCCGCGGATGCTTTCCGAGAACAGGAAGGTCTCCTGCGGTACGAAGCCAATATTGCTGCGCAGCACCGTCAGCGGATAGTTGCGAATGGGGATGCCATCAATCAGCACCTGGCCGTCCGGAGCATCCAGCAGGCGGGGAATCAGGTTCACAAGCGTCGACTTACCTGAACCTGTCGGGCCAACGATCGCCAGCGATGTGCCTGCCGGAACCTTCAACGCAACGCCATGCAGCACCGGCGCATTCGATCCATAGGCGAAGTCCAGTCCGCGGAACTCAATCTCTCCACGCAGTTTCAGGTCCTTTGCAATGGAGGCGTCGACAGCGGAGTTATCAATCGCCGCCTGGTACTTCAACAGTTCATCAATACGAGCGACCGATGCTGTTCCGCGTTGGAAAAGGTTCACCACCCATCCCAACGCAATCATGGGCCAGGTAAGCTGCACGATGATGATGGCGAAAGCGGTAAAGTTGCCGGCCGAGACATGGCCCTTTACCACCTCGTGTCCACCGACCAGCAGCGTAATCACCATGGCGAAGCCGAGCACGAACTCCAGCGTGGGCCACAGCATGGCCATCAGGCGAACCAGCAGCAGGCTGCGGCGGATGTACTCGCGGTTGGCCTCTTCCCAGCTGGCAATCTCAGCCTCTTCCTGCGCGAAGGCACGGATAAAGCGGGCTCCGGAAAAGTTCTCCTGTGCCTTGGCCGAGATCTCCGAGAACATGGCCTGGATTCGCTCAAACCGCGTATGGATCCTGCTGCCGAAGTACTGCACCACGATGGACGCGACCGGCAGCGGCACAAACGCGCACAGCGTAATCCAGGGGCTGATCTTCATCATGTATGGCAGCGCCGCGGCGGTAAAGACGATGGTGTTGGCGCTGTACATGATGGCCGGTCCAAGCAACTGGCGAACGGCGTTCAGGTCATTGGTGGTGCGCGCCATAATGTCGCCGGTGCGGTGCTGATGATAGAAGCTCGGCGGCTGGCGCAGCAGGTTTTCAAACAGGTCGTTGCGCAGGTCGTACTCAATCTCGCGGCTTGCGCCGATGACGATCTGCCGCATCAGGTACAGGAACACGGCGCTCAGAGCCGCCACGCCAAACAGCAACAGGCCATGATGAAAGATCTTGGCCTGGGTGACGCCCTCGCGCATGTCGTCTACCGCGCTGCCAATGATCTTTGGCAGCGCGATCTTGCTGGCGTTGTACAGCACAGTCACCACCGCTCCCATCGCAAGCTGTTTGCGATAGCGCTTCAGGTATGGAAAAAGTGGTGACAGGCGTTGAAACATCAGCTTGGACGAATCTCCTGCTTACTTGGGCTGCTGGGAACTAGATGCCGGAGGAGGGGTGGAAGGTGCAGGTTCCGCCGGAGGCTGCGGCAGCGTGTCCGACTGCGCCAGAAGTTCGATATCGAAGATCAACGGGCTCTTCGGCGGAATCGGGCCGCTTCCGGCCGCGCCATAGCCTAGCTGCCAGGGCACCAGGATGCGGCGCTTGCCGCCGACGTGCATTCCTTCAAAACCCGTGTCCCAGCCGGCAATGACGCGCCGTGCGCCGTAGGGGAAGGTGAAGGGCTGGTTGCGGTCTACCGAGGAGTCAAACTTGGTGCCGTCCGGCAGCCAGCCGGTGTAGTGCACGGTGTAGAACTTACGGGGTTCGGCCAGCGGACCATCGCCAATCTTGATGTCAATATAGGTCAACGCATACAGCGTCTGCGGAGCGCCGGAAATCGGAGGGGCTCCTGCCGGATTGAAGTCCGGTGCAACCGCGGGTGCGGCTGCGGGCTTGCGGGTTGCTACCGTCCCGGTCCGGTGCGTGGCCGCGGGCGTCGTCTTTCTGGGGGCAGGTTTCGGGGTGGTGGCGGCGGTGCCTTGCGCCAGGACGGCGGTGGCGGAAAGAGCAAGGCTCAGGGCAACAATCTTCACGTTGGTTAGAACTCCTTCAGGCATTTGCTCTTCCACTGTATCGAATTGCCTAGGTGGGTGTGCGCAGCAGCAGATAAGCCCCGGCAAAAGCGAACAGAATATCCGGCGACCAGGCGGCCAGCATCGGCGGCAGGGTATTCACGTTGCCCATTGCCTCAAACAGGCCGGCAATCACCCAGTAGGCAATCGCCAGTCCAATGGCCGCGGCAATGCCAGTCAGAGACCCCTTGCGTCCCATCGACAGCGCAAACGGAATGGCCAGCACGGCCATCACCAGCGTGACCAGCGGATACGCCAGCTTGTGATTCAACTGGACTCGCAGGCGCATGGTGTCAAAGCCGGACTGTTTCAGGTCGTTGATGTAACTGGCCAGGTCGCCAAAGGACATCTCCTGCGCGGCGACGACTTCTTTTTTGAAGTAGCCTGGCTGCTCGTGGATCTCCGGAAAGAGCGAGACGGTGAAGGGCTGGTAGGTTGCAACCGCTTCCTTGTCGAAGGTACGCTGCCATCCGTTCTCAAGAATCCACTGGCGCGCGCTCTGGTCCCAATGGGCGCTTGTGGCGAACACGCGGCGTTGCAGGGTGAACGATCCCGGCTGGAACTCGAAGACCGTCAGGTTGGCAAACGCATTCTGATCCGGATTGAAGAACTGGTAGTAGAAGATGCGTGTCGGTTCACCAGCTTTGCTGGCCTGCCCGCTGATCCACTTCCGGTCCGGACGTAGAAAGGTCTGCGCGGGGCGTCCCTTGATGACGGAACGCAGTGCCTCCTGCCGTTTATTGGCCGCCGGCAGGTAGAACTCGTCGAAGGCAAACAGGGAGACGGCCAGCACGCCCGCCAGCGCAATCACCGGCGCCGCAATGCGGTAGAGCGAGATGCCCGTCGCTTTCATCGCCGTAATCTCACTGGTGCGGTTCAGAGCGCCAAATGTCACCAGCACAGCGATCAAGGCGCATAGCGGCGCCAGGTTGTACAGCATGTAGGGAATCAGGTTGATCAGGTAGTCGCCCACGGTGACCAGCGGCGTCCGGTTGCGGATAATATCGCCGATCAGTTCAAAGAAGCTGAAGATGAGGGACAGTGAGATAAATGAGGCCAGCACCATGGCAAAGCTGGCCACAAACTGCCGCATCACATAATCGTCCAGCAGCAGCGGGAAGCCCCACAGTGTCTTGCGGGAGACGCGATCATTGATGCGGGTGGCGGACGAATCCTCCGGCTGCGCACAGCCTGTCTTGCCACGCTTCAACCTGGAGCTTATCCAGTGGCCAACGGTCGCCAGCTTGCCGAGGGAGATCGTCTCCACCGAAAGCCGCCATAGCAGCGTGATGCCGGCCAGAGCGAAGATGACGTTTGCGGCCCACACGCCAACCACCACCGGCAGCTTGCCCTGGCGGGCCACCGACTCGCCGATGGACGAGAACAGGTAATAAATGAAGACCAGCAGGATGGTAAGGACGAACCCGGTCGACTTGCCCCCGCGTCGAGATGACAGCCCCAGCGGAACACCCACCAGAACCAGTACAAAGCAGGCAAAGGGGTAGGAGAAGCGCTTCTGCAGTTCAATGCGGCGCAGTGTGATATCAGGCGCGTCTTTCCGCATCAGCTCGGGAATCCCCATGGCCAGCAGAGGCGTGTTGCGGCGCGTGATGTGCGTGTCATCCGGGCCGCCCGCGCTGATGGGCAGATCTGTCTCGCTGAAAGTGGAGATGTTGTACTGGTTCGGATCGTTTGCCGCGATCTGGTGCTGGCCGCCGTCATGCAGGCTCATGCGAAGCGTCTGGTTGCCGCCGTTGACCACAATCGCTTCATTGGCCGTGGTGATCAGAGGGGAAGCCGGATGCGCCAGGTCGGCCAGGAAGACATGCTTCCACTGTGCCGCACCCACACCGGGCACGACATCCTGCACGTAGAGAACGTAGTCCTTGAAGTCCTCGTAAAAGACACGCGGCTGCACCTCAAAGCTGACCTGCGACTGCTTGAGCTGGTTCTCCAACTGGATCAGCGCGGTTGCCGCCTTCGGCGCCAGGTACAGGGAGTTGCCAAGACCCAGCAGAAACGCTCCCACGGCGATGATGGAGACAATCCGCGTAAAGCTCAGCACGCCCATACCGCTGGCGCGCATCGCCGTCACCTCGGAGTCCGCCGCCAGCCGCGACAGCCCCAGGAGTACGCCCACAAGTACGGACATCGGCAATGTCAGCGTCAGCGTGTTGGGTACGGTGTAGAGGAAGATGCGGAAGACGTCCGTCAGCGGAGCAGAGCCACGCACGACCAGCTCCAGAATCTTGCCCAGGTCGCGCATGAACAGCACAAAGGTAAACAGTGCGCCGCCCAGCAGGGCGTGGGAGAGAAGCTCTCGCAGAATATAGCGGGTCAGAATGCGCACGGCATTAGTAGTGTACGAGGGAAGCGAGTGAGGAGCGAACGTCTGGATATGGAAAGTGAAAAGGCCCGCCGAAGCGGGCCTTTTCCGGATGCAAAAACAGCCGTTTAGCTGCCAGCAGGCTTCGGATCCGACGGATCCCACTGCGCGACCAGAACCTTCTTGGCCAGACCCAGCTTTTCCATCACCCAGATGCCGTAATAGTTGATGTCGAACTCGTACCAGGTCAGGCCGTGGCGGGCGCTTACCGGGTGAGCGTGGTGGTTGTTGTGCCAGCCTTCGCCGCCGGTCAGCAGGGCAACCCACCAGTTGTTGCGGGAATCATCGCGAGTCTCAAAGCGGCGCGCGCCCCACAGGTGGTTGGCGGAGTTGACCAGCCAGGTGGCGTGCAGGCCAACAACCGTGCGCAGCCCAATGCCCCAGGCAACCATGGACCAGCCGCCGATGGCGTAGCAGATGGCAGCGGCAACCGCGATGGTCAGGATGTGATACTTCGACATAAAGACCTGGAAGCGGTCCTTGGTCAGGTCAGGAGCGTAGCGGGCCAGCATCGCGGTGTGGGTGTGCAGCGTGCGACCGGAGATGATCCATCCGGCATGCGCCCACCAGGTGCCGTCGTGCGGCGTATGCGGGTCGCCTTCCTGGTCCGAAAGCTGGTGGTGAACGCGGTGCGTGGCCACCCAGAAGATTGGCCCGCCCTCAAGCGCCAGCGTGCCGCAGATGGTCAGTACATACTCCAGCCACTTGGGAACCTTGTAGCCACGGTGCGTCAGCAGCCGGTGGTAGCACATGCCGATGCCCACGTTGATGGCCAGGAAGTACAGAACCACAAACGCAGCGAGGTTCTTCCACGAGAAGCAGAACAGGGCTGCGATCGCTCCCAGGTGGAAGACTCCCATGAAGATTGAGGTGGTCCAATTGATCTTTCCACCCTGGGCTGTGCGACCCATCAGAACATCGCTGTTAGGCCGGTTCTTCAACGGGGTCGGTCGGACGACGAAGGTCTGCGTCGCGTTGGGAGCGTCGTGGGCCGTCGTTTCAGTTTCCGTGGTGCGTGGTGTCAGGGTCTTGGACAAATCTGTACCTCAGTTCCGGGTGCAACGTTGACTTAAAGACTAACAGCGTTATTAAGGCAAGTCCCGTGATTTCGGTCACTTCTTTACGCTGTCAAATGTGATTCGGGAAACCCCTCATTCTATTGACTTGCCCTGCGGGAAGGGGTAGCTTGCAATCTCCACGATCAGTTCCGTTGGACGGAGGATACACGATTTGGGCACCGTCTTTGCCCCGCATGCTGAGATTCTGGCCCGCTTTGCCGACCTGAAGCCCGCACTTACGCCCCAGGCCGCCACGGTGGAGGCCAACCGCTGCCTGAACTGTTTTGACGCGCCCTGCACGGCCGCCTGCCCTACCCATATTGATGTGCCCCGTTTCATCAAAAAGATCGCCTCCGGCAACGTGACCGGCTCCGCGAAAAGCATTCTGGAAGCCAATGTCCTCGCCG
Source organism: Terriglobus tenax (assembly GCF_025685395.1). Taxonomy (NCBI): domain Bacteria; kingdom Pseudomonadati; phylum Acidobacteriota; class Terriglobia; order Terriglobales; family Acidobacteriaceae; genus Terriglobus; species Terriglobus tenax. The sequence continues at coordinate 751,101 of NZ_JAGSYA010000003.1, forward strand.
GAAGCTGCGCCCGCGTCTGCCCGGTGGAGGTGCTCTGTGAAGGCTCCTGCGTCATGCACCACCGCGATGAAAAACCCATCATGATCGGCCAGCTGCAGCGCTTCGCCATGGACAACTTCTACGATCGCGGCCTGAAGATTCCCCTGAGAAGCCGCCCGGAGCTGCCATTGAAGGTTGCCTGCGTCGGCGGCGGCCCAGCCAGCCTGGCCTGTGCGGCGGAGCTTCGCCAGCACGGCGTGCAGGTCACCATCTTCGACAAACGAGACCTGGCCGGCGGCCTGAACACCTATGGGGTTGCCGAGTACAAGCTGCGTGTCACCGACTCCCTTCGAGAGGTCGAAGCGATCCGCGATCTGGGCGTGCAGATCGAACAGCGGGAGGTCTGCGCCGACGATTTCGCAGCACTCGAGGCCGAGTTCGACGCCGTCTTCCTCGGAGTAGGACTTGGCGAGATGCATCGCCTTCGTATCCCCGGGGGGGAAACCGGTGTGATGGACGCCCTCGACCTGATTGCCCGCTACAAGACCGGCGAATTGCTCGCGGTCGGCAACTCGGTTGCGGTCATCGGCTGCGGGAATACCGCTATCGATGCCGCCGTCGCCGCCAAGCGCCTTGGAGCGGAGGAGGTCCACATCGTTTACCGCCGTGGGCAGGAGGAGATGTCCGCCTTTGGCTTTGAGTATGAGCACGCGCTGAAGGAAGGCGTGAAGTTCCTCTGGTGGCGTCAGCCCATCGAGCTCCAGGCTGGGATGCTGCTGTGTGCGACCACCTCGATCAACGAGGCTGGCGAACTGGTGCTGAGCGAGACCCGGGTCGAGCTTCCCGCAGAGGTTGTTGTTCCCGCCATCGGCCAGTCTCCGTTGAGCGAGTGGCTTTCTTTGGTGAAGGGACTTGAGTTCGCCAAAGGCCGGGTTTTAATTGACCGTGCGACCGGAGCCACGAGCCACAGCAAATACTTTGCCGGTGGCGACTGTGCCAACGGCGGCCGCGAGGTGGTGGATGCCGTCGCCGACGGCAAACGCGCCGCGCGCGGCATCGTCGCCACGCTGGGCATCACGGAGGTGGCTCATGGCTAGCCTGAAGACGAACTTCGCCGGCATCGAGTGTCTGAACCCCTTCTGGCTGGCTTCTGCTCCGCCCACCAACTGCGGCGAACAGATTATGCGCGCCTTTGACGCCGGCTGGGGCGGCGCCGTGTGGAAGACCATCGGCGACCCCATCACGAACGTCAGCTCGCGCTACAGCTCGATCGACTGGGCAGGGCAGCGCATGATGGGGCTCAACAACATCGAGCTCATCAGCGACCGCCCTATCGAGGTCAACCTGGCTGAGATCTCCGAGGTCAAACGCCGTTATCCGAAGCACGCTGTGATTGCCTCGCTCATGGTCGAGTCCAGGCGGGATGTCTGGCACGAAATGGTGAAGCGCGCCGAAGATGCCGGAGCCGATGGTCTGGAGCTGAACTTCGGCTGTCCGCACGGCATGAGTGAGCGCGGCATGGGCTCCGCCGTAGGCCAGGTGCCCGAATACGCGCAGATGATCACCGAATGGGTCAAAGAGGTGGCCCGCACCCCGGTACTGGTCAAGCTCACGCCGAATATCACGGACATCCGTACCGTCGCCCGTGCCGCCAAGGCTGGCGGAGCCGATGCTCTCTCGGCCATCAATACCATCAACTCCATCACGGGCATTGATCTCGACACCCTCACTCCTCGTCCGAACGTGGACGGCAAAAGCTCGCACGGCGGCTACTGCGGACCGGCGGTCAAACCCATCGCGCTGAACATGGTGCAGTCGGTGATGGCCGATTCCTCGGCCGCTCTGCCCATGAGCGCCATCGGTGGTATCGGCACCTGGCGCGATGCAGCGGAGTTCATCCTGGTTGGCGCGGGCACCGTGCAGGTCTGCACCGCGGTGATGCACTACGGCTACCGCATCGTCGAAGACATGGCGGACGGCCTCTCCCACTGGATGGACGAGAAAGGCTTTGCCTCGCTGGATGACTTCCGCGGGCTCTCTCTGCCGAAGGTCACCGAGTGGAAGCACCTGAACCTGAACTACAAGATCGTCGCCAATATTGATGAGTCTCTCTGCATCGGCTGCGACCTGTGCCATATTGCCTGCTGGGACGGAGCGCACCAGTGCATCCACACCGACCGCGTCTCTGGCCCCGTCGATGGACATGTCGAGGTTCACAGCAAGCCGATGGAGGCAGTACGGTCTTCGATCAACTCCATCGCCGTGACCCGCATCCCAAAGATGGACCCGCCGCCTGTGTCGCATGGGCCCTACAAAGCTCCGCTGGCCCGCATCCCGCGGGTTGACGAGACCGAGTGTGTCGGCTGTAACCTGTGCTCGCTGGTCTGCCCGGTGGACAACTGCATCACCATGAAACAGATTCCAACGGGGCAGACCGCTGAGACGTGGGAAGAGCGCACGGCGCGGCTGGGCGTTGTGGAGCAGTGCTGATTGGAGAAATGAAGTATTCCGCAAGGGTGGGTATGGAGCCGAAACATGTCGCAGCAGGCCAACAGCCTCTATAACGAAGACCTCGCTCCGATTCCGTTCGCGGAACGCTCCTGGGGCATCTATAACTACGCCTCCCTGTGGGTGGCCATGTCCGTCTGTATCCCCACCTATATGCTGGCTTCGGGACTCATCGCCAACGGCATGAGCTGGAAGCAGGCTCTGGGCACCATCTTTCTGGGCAACCTGATCGTTCTGGTTCCCATGATCCTGAACGCCCACGCGGGCGCAAAGTACGGCATCCCCTTCCCGGTCTATGTGCGCGCCAGTTTCGGCGTTCGCGGCGCCAATATTCCCGCGGTGCTGCGTGCCCTGGTGGCCTGCGGATGGTTCGGCATCCAGTGCTGGATCGGGGGGCAGGCTATCTACTCCATGCTGCGTGTGCTGGCTCCAGGGCTCGCCGCGTCGCAGTCCGCGGTCTGGGTCTGCTTCTTCGCCTTCTGGCTGGTCAACATGGCCGTGGTCTGGAAGGGCATTGAGATCATCCGCTGGCTGCAGGTGGTTTCCGCACCGTTCATGCTGATCGTCGGCCTGCTGCTTTTATTCTGGATGACCGGCAAGGCAGGCGGGCTTTCGGCTACGCTGGCCAACGCTTCCAGTTTCCACGAAGGTGCAACAAAGACCAGCTTCTGGAAGATCTTCGTCCCCTCGCTCACCGCCATCGTCGGCTTCTGGGCAACGGTGGCGCTCAATATTCCGGACTTCACCCGCTATGCCAAATCGCAGCAGGCGCAGATGATCGGGCAGGCCATCGGTCTTCCTCCGGCGATGACGCTCTATTCCTTTATCGGCATCGCGGTGACCTCGGCTTCGAGCATTGTTTTTGGTGTGGCCATCTGGGATCCTGTCGTCCTGCTCGGCCGCTTTCATCAGCCGGTGGTTGCGTGCATCGGGCTCGTCGCCCTGCTGCTGGCCACACTCAATACCAACGTGGCCGCCAACGTCGTTTCGCCGTCGAATGACTTCGCCAATCTGAATCCGCGACTCATCAGCTTCCGCACCGGAGGCCTGATCACCGGGGTGCTTGGCATCCTGTGCATGCCCTGGAAGCTGGCGGCAGACCCTGCCCGTTACATCAACGGCTGGCTGGTGGGCTACTCCGGTCTGCTCGGTCCCATTGCCGGCATCATGATCGCCGACTACTTCGTGGTCCGCGACCGCGAACTCGACCCCGACGGCCTGTACCTGCGCGGCGGCCCCTATGAGTACTCTGATGGCTTCAACATTCGTGCAGTCGTCGCTCTGGCGGCGGGTATCATCGTGGCTCTGATCGGTGTTGGTGTTCCGCGTCTGCGCTGGCTGTATGACTATGCCTGGTTCGTTGGCTTCTTCGTCTCCGGCGGGCTGTACTGCCTGCTGATGACCAGCATCACCACGGCGAAGGGAAGCACACCGCTCGTGGTGGAAACCTCTCTGCCGGGGGCTGGAGTGCTGGAAGGCGAAGGGGCTTAGACGGCAGGGAACAGGGAGTAGCGGGTCTCCGGAAGGGGCGGCTATTCCTTACCTTTACAAGATATTGTCTCCTGATCCCTGTTCCCTGCTTTTGAACAGCTATTTGACAGCACAATGTCTCTCTCCGTACCGTTCTCGCGGAGAAAATCCATGACGCGAACGAAATCCTTCCTCTGCGCCACGCTTCTGGCGGCGATGGTGCCTGCCTACGCTCAGGAGTACAAACCGAAGGTCCCTACCAATACGGACGAGTCGCAGGTAAAGCCCTACACGCTGCCCGACGTGCTGAAGACCTCGGACGGCAAACTGGTGAAAGATGCAAAGACCTGGTGGGCGAAGCGGCGGCCTGAAATTGTGTTTTTATTTGAGACGTATCAGTACGGCAAAGCCCCCGGCCGCCCCAGGGAGGAGAGCTTCGAGGTCTTCGACAAAGGCACGCCCGCGTTCGCTGGCAAGGCCATCCGCAGGCAGGTGATGATCCACCTTTCGAAGGATCCCGCCGCCCCGCAGATTCAACTGGTCGAGTACATCCCCGCAAAGGCGAAGGGCCCCTCGCCCATGCTGCTCAGCATCAGCTTTACTGCCGCCTCCAACATGATCGATGACCCCGGGATCAAGGCTGGCATGGTCTGGGACGCGAAGTCGAAGACCAGGGTACCTGCCTCGCAGGGTCGCAAGTTCGGCAAAATCGATGTTGAGGCTTTTCTCGATGCGGGAATTGGCATTTCCACCTTCTACTACGGCGATCTTGAGCCGGATTACCTTGGCGGCCTGCCGCAGGGCAACCGTGCCCGCTATCTGAAGCCCGGCCAGGCCGCTCCCGCAGTCGACGAGTGGGGCGCCATTGCCGACTGGGCCTGGGGCATGAGCCGCGTGATGGATTACTTTGAGACCGACAAGTCCATCGATACGAAGCAGGTTGCTGTCCACGGCGTCTCGCGCCTGGGCAAAACCACCATGTGGGCCGGAGCGCACGACCAGCGCTTTGCCGCCGTGATTGCAAGCTGCAGCGGAGAAGGCGGAGCAGCCCTGAGCCGCCGTAATTATGGCGAAACAGTGGCCGACCTCACCGATCCCACGCGCTATCCCTACCAGTTCGCCGCCAACTACGCGAAGTTCGGCGAAGATGTGACCAAGCTTCCGATGGATGCGCATATGCTCGTTGCGCTGGTCGCTCCCCGCCCGCTGCTGCTGCAAACCGGCTCTACCGATACCTGGTCTGACCCCAAGGGAGAGTTTGAGGCCGAGGTTGCCGCGGGCCCGGTCTACACCCTGCTCGGCAAGCAGCCGCTCGGCACCGGCGTATGGCCCGCCCCTGGAACGCCCATCTTCCATGACCTTGCCTACTACATGCACGACGGCGGCCATGGCATGGTTCCGGGCGACTGGAAGGTCTACGTAGACTTCCTGAAGCTGCACTTTAAGCCGGCGATGTAGCAGAGCGAACGGAACAGGCCCATCATCGCACCCACAAAGCAAAGGGCACGGCGATCGCCGTGCCCTTTGCTTCTGTTTCAAATCTCACTACCGCAGGAACATGCTCAACTCGTTCGACGCTGCCCGCAGGTGCGGCAGGTAGCGCTGCTGCAGATCTGGCAGCGGCATGCGCGGCGCATGGCTGGACAGGTTCAGCGTGGCCACCACCTTGCCCGAAGGCGCAAAGACCGGCACGGCGATCGAGCGCAGGCCGATCTCGTACTCCTGGTCGCAGATGGCAAAGCCGTTGCGCCGCACATTGCGGATGGCCAGACGCAGACGGTCCGGCGTGGTGATGGTGCGGTTGGTGTAAGGGTAGTAGGTGGTTCGCGCCAGGAACTGCTCCAGCTGTTCAGTAGGCAGCCAGGCCAGCAGAACGCGGCCCATTGAGGTGCAGAAGGCCGGCAGTCGCGAACCAATATGCAGGTCAACCGCCATCACGCGAGAAACCTGCGAGCGGGCGACGTAGACAATCTCGTCACCATCCAGCGTCGCCACGGAGAACGATTCGCGGAACTGCTGCGTCATGCGCTCCAGGATGGGCTGTGCCGACGACGACAGGGAACTGGACGAGGTGTAGGTGTGCGACAGGGTCAGCAGTCGCGGACGCAGCGAGTAACGCTGGCCGTCTTCTGCTCCGGCAAAGCCCAGCTTGGTCAGTGTGTACAGGCAGCGGCGCACCGCCGCACGCGACAGGCCGGTCTTGGCGGAAAGCTGCGAAATGGTCATCTGCGGGGTTTGCTGGGTGAATGCCTGGATGACGACCAGCCCGCGGGCCAGAGACGTCATAAAATTAGGGTCGCCGGCAAACACATCCAGAGCGGACGCCGGGGTCTGTTTGGCTGCAGGTAGAGATGCAGGCGCTTCAGCGGGAACGGCTGGGTCAGTCTGGTTCGTCATTGCAACATCCTTGTGCGATAGACGCACTACTGTGACGATAAACGAACGGCGTAGCGGAATCAAGGAGACGAGCCCCATGCTGGCTGATCTTTCGATAGGTGAATCGATCTATTACGAGGATGCCGGTCCGCGGAATGCGCCCGCAATCCTCTTCAGCCATTCGCTTGGACAGGGCACCTATCTCTGGAGCGGGCAGGTGGAATCCTTTGCCCGCGACTTCCGCGTGATCGTGTACGAGCAGCGCGGCTTTGGCCGTTCCGCCTCGCAGCAGCCGCCAAACACCCTGGAGGGTATGGGCAAAGATGTCCTCACGCTGATGGACTCCCTCGGCCTGGCGAAGGCCAGCTTCTGCGGCATCTCCATTGGTGGCATGGTCGGGCAGTGGCTGGGCACGCACGCCGCCCATCGCCTTGAAACGCTCGTGCTTTCCAATACCGCAGCGAAGATTGGTACGACAGAATTCTGGACCGAACGCGCACGGCAGGTGCGCGCCGCGGGGGTGGAGCAGTTTCTGCCCGGCAGCGCCGAGCGCTGGCTGACGGCAGATTTCCGCGCCGCCCATCCTGAGGTGGTACAGGGGCTTGAAAGCGCCGTTCGACGCAGCAGCATCGCCGGCTACGCTGCGGGCTGCGAGGTTCTGGCCAATACGGATCTGCGCGATACCGCTCTACAGATCAAGGTCCCCACCCTCTGCATCGCAGGAACGGAAGATCCCACCACAACTCCGGCCGACCTCCAATACCTCGCCCAGCAAATCCCCGGAGCGAAGTATGCCGAGCTGCCTTCCGGCCATCTGGCATGCATCAATACGCCGGAGAAGTGGAATGCGACAGCGGCTGGTTTTTTAGCTTCGGTCTAACGCAAGGTGGAGAAACTGGCTGAAGCCGTTATCGGTGTAATCTCCGAATGCTCCTCCGTCCACAAACCCATGGCTGCGATAGAGCGTGAGTGCCGCGTCAAAGCTTGGGCCTCTGCCAGTCTCAAGGCTCAGTCGGGTTACACCACGTGATCTTGCTTCCCCGACGATATGCCGCAGCATCGCACGACCAACGCCTTGCCCTAAAAAGTCTGGATGCACCCGCATGGATTTGATCTCCGCCAGCGTTGCATCCATCATGCGCAAGGCGCCCACGCCCGCAATACGTTCGCCCCGCCACGCCGTCCAAACCGTAATCTCCGGTTTCTGCAAACCGGAGAGATCCAGGGCGAAGACTGCTTCTGCTGGAGAGGACTCGCGCATGCCGGCCAGGTGAAGCGCCAGCAACGCCTGTGTCTGGACGTCTTCGAAATCGGCAAGCCGAAAGAGAACTGTTTCCGTCATCTCTAGAGAATAGCGAGGGAAGGGGCCGGGGAATGACCCGGCCCTTGTTCCTTAACGGACGATAGTGGCTTCCGATGCCGGTGTCCCGCAGATTGCATGCAGGTCCTGCGCCAGTTCACGGATGCGTTCCGGCTGGGCATCCCACGCGAACATAAATCGTGCGCCCCCGCCGATGAAGGTGTAGAACTTCCATCCGCGCTTGCGCAGCTCGTCAGCAATGGAATCCGGGATCTTCAAAAATACGGCGTTTGCCTGCACCGGGAACATCAGTTCAATCTCCGGCAGCCCGGCAATGTGCTCTGCGAAGCTTGTAGCTGCGGCATTGGCATGGGCTCCGTAGCGCAGCCAGGCTCCACTCTCCAGCATCTTTACCCACGGCGCGGCGAGGAAGCGCATCTTGGATGCCAGCTGGCCTGCCTGCTTGCAGCGGTAGTCAAAGTCCTCTGCCGCTTTGTGGTCGAAGAACAGGACAGCTTCTCCCACCGCCATGCCGTTCTTTGTGCCACCGAAGCACAGCACGTCCACGCCGGACTTCCAGGTCATCTCTGCCGGGGTACAGCCCAGGGAGGCACAGGCGTTGGCAAAGCGAGCGCCATCCATGTGCAGCTTCAGGCCCAGCTCGCGGCAGGTCTCCGCAATCGCTCGAATCTCGTCCAGTTGATAGATCAGGCCGGTTTCTGTCGGCTGCGTGATGGTCACCACGCGCGGCTTGGGATAGTGAATGTCCGTACGCTTCAGCGCAATGGCGCGAATCGCCGCCGGTGTCAGCTTGCCATCCAGTGTCGGGGCCACCAGCAGCTTGGAGCCATTGGAGAAGAACTCCGGAGCGCCGCATTCATCGGTCTCCACGTGCGCCGCGTCCGAGCAGATTACGCTGTGGAAGCTCTGGCACAGGGAAGAGAGCGCCAGGGAGTTGGCCGCGGTTCCGTTGAACGCGAAAAAGACCTCGCAGCCGGTTTCAAACAAGGCGCGAAAGGCATCGGCGGCACGGGTGGTCCAGGAATCACCACCATACGCGGGCTCATGTCCGTGATTGGCCTCTTCCATGGCGGCCCAGGCCTCTGGGCAAATTCCGGCATAGTTGTCACTGGCGAACTGCTGTGGCGATGTACTCATGAATCCGTTCAAACCTTCCTTACGGTATGCATCCAGAGCGTACGCCAATTTGCAGCTTGAATCCCGATGATTGCCGGACTGGCCGCATCTCCCTCGAAACGGGACGCCACCTTGCTCGGGGAGCAGGTTGGCGTTGAGCGTTCGCTCAACTCTTGATGTCTTTTACAGGATAGTGGATGCAGGCAGGCGGGGCAACCACCCGGGAAACGGCTCAGCTCTTCCGGGATAGCCGTTTGCGTGACGCATCGGCATGCAGGTCCGACAACGTGCCCGCAGGCACCGAGGTCGACTGCCGCACAATCAGGCGCGTCTCCACCTCTTTGGGTGGCGCGGAAGGATCCAGCAGCGCCGCTACCGCGCTGGCGGCAATGTCCCCGCCTGACATACGCACCGTGGTCAGCGGCGGCAGCATGTACTCGGTGATGCGAATGTCATCAAAGCCAATCAGAGAGATATCGCGTGGTATCGAAAGCCCCGCGTGCGCCAGGGCATGCATGGCACCGATGGCGGTCATATCGTTGGAACACATGATGGCTGTCGGCCGTTCCTTCAGCGCCAGCAGATGCGCCACGCCGCGCTCACCGCCTTCGGCCGTGTGATCGCCGTGGAAGATCGAGCCTGCAGGAATCTTCAGGCCAATCTCACGGGTGGCCGCGCGGAAAGCCTCGAGCCGCGTCACGGCAGAGTGCAGGCGCTGTGGCCCCGCGATGAATGCGATCCTGCGATGCCCCAGCACCGCCAGATGCTGCACCGCCTCCCGGATGCCTTTCTGGTAGTCCACGCGAATCGTGGAGATATCTTTTTTCTTCGGCGCCAGATCAATAAACACCATGGGGATGCCCTGCGACGAAAGCCGCTCCAGCAGAGGCTCTTCAATGCCGAAGGTCATGACGGCGACGCCTTCCACCTTGCGCTCCAGCATGCGCTGCACACATAGCTCCATGCGCTGCAGATCGTAGTTGGTGGAGCCGATCAGCGTCTCGTAGCCCACCTCCACCGCCTTGTCCTCGAAGCCCTGGATCAGCTCCGGGAAGAAAGGATTGGTGATGTCCGAGATGATGACGCCCAGCAGCTTGCTATGTCCTGAGACCAGCGCACGCGCCTGCGTGTTGGGCACGTATCCCAGCTTCTGGATCGCCTCCCACACTTTTTTCGCAAGCCCCGGATCGACCGAAGGGACCTTGTTGATGACGCGCGAAACGGTCGCCACCGAGACGCCTGCCGCCTGGGCGACCGTGCGGATGTCCAGGCGTTTCGAGGCTGTTCGCGATGTCGACCGTGCGCGTTTTTTCAACCTGTGTTGCCCTCTATCTCCTGCGATTTAGCCACGTGTCAGTGCCTGGCGTATGTCGCGAATCCGTGTCTCTGCATCAATGCGGACCAGCTCGATGTTCGCCATGGCCGCAAAATCTTCCATATGCTCCATGGTAAGCGCCTGGCTGAAGCCGGTATGGTGCGCTCCGCCAGCATAAATCCATGCGGTGGCGGAGACCTTCAGGCTTGGCCGCGGAACCCACAGGGCGCGCGCCACCGGCAGTTTCGGCAGATCGTGCTCGGCGGGAATGACATCCACATCGTTCACAATCATGCGGAAGCGGTCGCCCATGTCCACCACGCTGGCTACAATCGCCGGGCCGGCCGGTGTATTGAAGACCAGTCTCACCGGGTCTGCCTTGCCGCCAATGCCCAGCGGATGCACCTCGAGCGACGGCTTGCCGTCGGCAATCGACGGGCAGATCTCCAGCATGTGCGAGCCCAGCACCTTCGGAGTCCCGGAGAAATCGTAGGTGTAGTCCTCCATGAACGATGTGCCGCGCGGCATACCCTGTGCCATGACCTTCATGATGCGTACCAGGGCGGCTGTCTTCCAGTCGCCTTCGCCGCCAAAGCCGAAGCCGTCGGCCATCAGTCGCTGTGTCGCAATGCCGGGAAGCTGGCCCATGCCGTGCAGATCTTCAAAGGTGTCCGTGAAGGCTCCAAAGCCGCCTTCGGTCAGAAAGGCACGCAGGCCAAGTTCGATGCGCGCGGCCACCGTCAGGGAATCGGGGCGGTCGTGCTGACTGGCAATCGAATAGCTTTCCCGGTATTCGCTGACGAGGGTCGCTACTTCCTGATCGCTGAACTGCGCCATGCGGTCAGTCAGGTCGCCAATGCCATAGCCTGAGACGGTATAGCCGAAGACGCGCTGCGCCTCCACCTTGTCGCCTTCCGTCACTGCGACCTGGCGCATGTTGTCTCCAAAGCGCGCCACCTTCAGGTTCTGCGACTCGTGCCACCCCAGCGCGGCGCGGGTCCATGTGGCAATCTCGGAAACCGTCTCCGCATCTTCAAAGAAGCCGACAACGACCTTGCGCGGTAGCTTCAGGCGGGCAGTAATGTGACCGAACTCGCGGTCGCCATGCGCGGCCTGGTTCAGGTTCATGAAGTCCATGTCGATGGTCGACCACGGCAGCGCACGGTTGAACTGCGTGTGCAGTTGCAGAATTGGCTTGCGCAGCAGGCTCAGCCCGGCAATCCACATCTTGGCCGGGGAGAAGGTGTGCATCCACAGCACCAGGCCGACGCAGCTCTTGCTGGCATTGGCCTCCTGGCACAGGTCACGGATGGCCTCGGGAGAGGTGAGCGTCGGCTTCCACACCACCTTGGCTGGAATGGCGGAGTTGCCGTCCAGTGAGGCAGCAATCTTGCCGGAGTTCTCCGCCACCTGGGCCAGGGTTTCCGGGCCGTAAAGGTGTTGGCTGCCAGTGACGAACCAGATTTCCAAAGAAGCTGCTGATGCCATCGATGTATCCCTTTCGTTGCAATTTCACGGTAATCGTTTACCCAGGAGCTTGCAAGCCGCTCGAACAAAGCCATTTGCTTGTTTGCGATACTTGAGAAAACGTATACTCAAGCCCGATTCAGGAAAGGCGTCTCATGCTGCAGGAACTCAAAGAGAAAACCCTCGAAGCCAACCTTGACCTGGTAAAGCGCGGCCTCGTGCTCTATACCTTCGGCAACGCCAGCGGCATCGACCGCGCCAGCGGTCTGGTCGTTATCAAGCCCAGTGGCGTTGACTATGACGCTCTCAAGCCCGAGCACATGGTCGTAACGGACCTTGACGGCAAGATTGTCGAAGGCGGCCTGCGTCCCTCCAGCGACCTGAAGACGCATCTCGTGCTCTATAAAGCCTTCGCAGAGATCGGTGGTGTTGTCCACACGCACTCCGAGCACGCCACCGCCTGGGCGCAGGCTGGCCGTGAAATTCCCGCCTTCGGAACCACGCACGCCGACTACTTCCACGGCCCCGTTCCTTGCACCCGCCCGCTGACCGATGACGAGATCAACGGCGACTATGTACTGAACACCGGCCTTGCCATCACCGAGCACTTCCAGCACATCGAGCCTCTCGCCGTACCGGCTGTTCTGGTCGCGGGACACGCTCCCTTTGCCTGGGGACGCGATCCGCTTGATGCCGCGCACAATGCGGTGGTTCTGGAAGCGGTGGCCAAAATGGCGTTGATGACCGTACAGTTGAATCCGTCGGCCGGTGTCTCCCAGGCACTGCTGGACCGTCACTACTTCCGCAAACACGGCGCAAACGCGACCTACGGACAGAGGTAAGAAGAAACATGGCCATCGTTGCAGGTGCAGACTTCGGGACGCTGAGCGTCCGCGTCACCTTGTTGGATTCAGAGAAGGGAAGGCTCGGCACCGCGGTGGCTGAGTACCCATTGCACCGGCGCCGCGAGGACCCTGACTACGCGACCCAGTCGCACACGGACCAGATGGACGCTCTGGTCAAGGCCACGCGGCAGGTGCTGGAGCAGACCGGCATCGGCGGCGACGAGGTCGTTGCCTTCGCGCTCGATACCACCGGCTCCAGCGTTCTGATGGTCGACAACGCCCTGCAGCCCATCGGGCCCTACTACCTGTGGTGCGACCACCGCGCACATAAAGAAGCCCGTGAGATCACCGAACTGGCGCACGCTACCCATCTCGAAGCGATCGAGTGGTGCGGCGGCGTCTATTCGCACGAGTGGGGATGGGCCAAGCTGCTGCACTGGCTGCGCCACGCAACCGAAGAGGAGCGCCAGCGCTTCGGCACCGCTATTGAGAACTGTGACATGGTCGCGGCCACATTAACGGGAGTCACCGACATCGCGCATATCAAGCGCTCCGTCTGCGCCATGGGCCACAAGTGGATGTGGAACCCGAAGTGGGATGGCCTGCCGCCCGAGGAGTTCCTGGTCAAAGTCGATCCGTTGTTTACCGGCATTCGCGAGAAGATTGGCGGCGAGTACCTGACCTCCGACCACATCTACGGCAAGCTAAGCACGGAGTCGGCGGGCCGCATGGGCCTTGCCGCCGGTATCCCGATTCCCGTCGGCGCTTTCGACGCGCACTGGGATGCGCTGGGCGCGGGCTGCAAGCCAGGAGACGTGGTCAACGTCGTTGGCACCTCCACCTGCATCATCGCCATGGCGGAGAAGACGCAGTTGATTCCAGGTGTCTGCGGCGTGGTGCCCGGCAGCGTGCATCCGCAGCTCACCGGCATTGAAGCCGGACTTTCCGCCGTGGGAGACATCTTCGAAGCGATCGCCCGTCGTGCGGGTACCAGGGTGAAAGACCTCGCCGCCGGTCTCGAAAGCTATCACCCCGGCCAGACCGGGCTTCTGCGCTTCAGTTGGGACAACGGCGACCGTACTGTGCTCGTTAACCCGGAGCTGGGCGGCATGACACTCGGTTGGAACCTGATCCACACCGCGCAGGACGAGCTGCACGCCGCCATCGAAGGCACGGCCTTTCATACGCGCATCATTCTGGAGCGTATGGAGGAGTACGGTGCTCCGGTCGAACGCGTGATCAACGGCGGCGGCATTCCGCAGAACAACGCAACGCTGAACCAGATCTATGCCGACGTCCTCAACAAGCCGGTGCTGGTTCCGGACGGAGTGCCGACCAGCCTTGGCTCGGGCATCATCGCCCTGGTGGCTGCCGGAGTGTATCCGTCGGTTGAAGCAGCGCAGGCGGCGCTTTGCCTGCCGTTCAAGACGTACCTTCCGCAGCCAAAGGCCGTAGCCATCTATCAGCGTCTCTTTGCCCTCTATCGCAAGGTCTACTTCGCTTTTGGAACTCTCGATGCCGCTCCGGTTTCACTCGGCGAAGTGCTTCCGGAATTGCGTGCGATTGCACGCGAGAGCCTGGCTATGGATAGAATGGGCAACGCCTGAAGAGTGCACGGATTCCAACACTGCACAGAAGCAGGGCATGAGGTGACCGATGTTCAAGCAGTTTGCAGCGCTGATGATGAGTGGAATGACCGTGGCAGCTATGGGCCAGGTGATGAAGGCTGACTTCGGCAAGATGCCCGACGGCAAAGCCGTTGAGATCTACACCCTGAAAAGCCCACAGGTTGAGGCCAAGATCGTGACCTACGGCGCCAGGCTCATCAGCGTAAAGACTGCCGACAAGGCCGGCAAGGTTGCCGATGTGATGCTGGGCTTTGATACGCTGCCGGAATGGCTTGCAGGCGGCGATAAGACCTACGACGGCGCCATTGTCGGCCGCTACGGTAACCGCATCGGGCTTGGTAAGTTCCCCATTGACGGCCACACCTACCAGGTTCCAACGAACGATGGCCCAAACTCGTTGCACGGCGGCACCGTGGGCTTCGATAAAAAGATCTGGACTGCGAAGCAGGTTCCGAACGGTGTCGAAATGACTGTCGTCTCGCCCGATGGCGACATGGGTTTTCCCGGCACGCTCACGGCCCACGTTACGTACACGCTGAAGGCCAACGCGCTTCGCATTGACTACGCGATGACGACCGACAAGGCCACCGTCGTCAACCTGACCAACCACGCCTACTTCAATCTGACGGGTGGCACGGACAATATCCTCGGTCACCAGGTCCGCATCAACGCCGATCACTACACGCCAACCAACAAAACGCTGATCCCTACCGGCAACATGGATGCGGTGGAAGGGACACCGATGGACTTCCGTACCGCGCATACCGTCGGCGAACGCATTGACACGCCCTTTGAACCCTTGACCATCGCCGGTGGCTATGACCACAACTGGATTTTGAACGGTCCGAACGGCGTGATGAAGCTGGCCGCGGAGGTCGTTGAACCAAAGAGCGGCCGTACGCTGACCGTGACCACCACGGAACCCGGTGTGCAGTTCTACGCAGGCAACTTCCTGGATGGCTCACTCACCGGACGCGGCGGCGTGAAGTACAGCAAGCGCACGGGCTTCTGCCTGGAGACGCAGCATTATCCTGATTCGCCCAACAAGCCCGGCTTTCCGACGACGCTGTTGAAGCCGGGTGAGGTGCGCACCTCGACGACGATCTTTACCTTCGGCGTTTCTCACTGAGGGAAGAGTCCGAAGTCGGGCGGATGCTACACTCGCAGCAAACGCTTGCATTCGGGAGCAGACCTTTTATGGAGAGCCAGGTGCCGGCTCGCATTGCCGGTGCACCCACTCGCGCCCCCAGTGCCGGGGGTAGCCGCAACTTTCATCTGGATACCGTAAGAGCCATTGCCGCAGCGGTGGTCGTTTTCGACCACACTCGCGGTGCATTCTTCCGTCCGTACTCCGCATACAAGTCAGCCCCGCACGGCCTGCTGATCAACCTGGTCTATACCGACCACTACTTCGCACGTGCGGCGGTGATGCTGTTCTTCCTGCTCAGTGGCTACCTGGTGGGTATGTCGGCTCTGCGCGCTGAAAAGAAGGGTCGCTTTACCTGGCCCAACTACCTGCTCAGCCGCCTGTCGCGTCTCTGGGTAGTGCTCATCCCCGCGCTTCTGCTGACGGTCGTTCTGGATACGATCGGTATTCGCTATGGCATTCCCAATTCCATCGCCATGGGAGAGGCGGTAGCGCAGCGCTCTTTGCCAAACTTCCTCGGAACCCTTGTCTTCCTGCAGAAGATCTTCGTCGAGCCCTTCGGAAGCAATGGAGCCACCTGGAGCCTTGCCTTTGAGTTCTGGTACTACATCCTGTTCCCGCTGGCGGCCCTGGCCGTGCTGCAGGCAAGAAGGCGCTGGCTGCACGCAATCCTGTTCGTGTTGATCTGCGCTCTGTGCTGGGGAGAGATCCTCACCCGCTTCCCCATCTGGTGCGCGGGTGTGGTGGTCGGTGTGGTTGCGGATCGCTGGCCCATCGTCTCCAGGCCGCTTCGTCGCATCACCGTGGCCGCCTCGCTGCTTATGCTGGCCGCAGCGGTGCTGGCCTCCGCGGCGCATCGTATGGGAGCCCTCGCCAGCGACTACGCCATGATGGTGCCGTCCTTCACACTGATCTGGGCGCTTATCTCCATGCCGCCCGCACATGCGGGCGTCTATGCGAAGACATCCATCTTCTTCTCGGAGATGTCATACACGCTCTACCTGACGCACCAGCCGCTGGTCGCTGTACTCTCGGCCCTTCTGTTGCGGGACAAGTTGTGGCCAGCGGATGTTCCGCATCTGATCATGTTGCTTTGCGGACCCATCGCGCTGGCCTTTGTTTTTGCCTATCTGATGTACCTTCTGTTCGAATCCCGAACCGATACCGTCCGCAACTGGGCACGGCAGAAGCTCCATATCGGAAGCGCCGCAGGCGCCTGAATTACGGCTGGATGCCGGTCACTGTCCGGCATCCAGTGCAAGGTTCAGCCGTAATACATTCACACGTGGCTCGCCCAGCAGGCCGAATTGACGATCGGTAATATGATCCTCCACCAGCTTGCGGACGATCCACTCAGGCCTGCCGCGCTCCTTGGCAACTCGACCGACCTGCGCAAGTGCAGCCGCCGGAGAGAGATCGGGATCAAGCCCCGATCCTGATGCCGTCACCAGGTCTACCGGCACATTCGATACCTTCTCCGCCGCTACGCTGGCTCCCACCCGATCCACCAGGGCTTTACTGGTTGTCGCCAGGTTCGATCCGCTGGACGCCGAGGCATCATAGCCAGTTCCAGCCGCTGAAGGACGGCTGTGAAAGTAACGCGGCCCGGTGAAAGGCTGTCCAATCAGTTGCGATCCAACCGTGCTGCCATCCTTGGTGATGATCTGTCCATTCGCCTTGTCGCGGAACAGTAACTGCGCCACAGCCGTTATTCCCAGGGGATACACAATGCCCAGCAGAACGGCGGTCACCAGCGTGTAGAGCGATGCGGTAATCAAGTGCTTTTTCATGGTCAGTAACTCCTCTATGCCAGGTGCATAGCGACGATCAATACATCGATCAGCTTGATGCCGACGAACGGCACGATAATGCCGCCCAGTCCGTAGAGCAGCAGGTTGCGCTGCAGCAGGGCAGCGGCGGACATGGGCTTATAGCTCACACCGCGCAGCGCCAGGGGAATCAGCCCGATAATAATCAGCGCGTTGAAGATGATGGCCGACAGCACCGCTGACTCCGCGTTATGCAGATGCATGATGTTCAATGCATTCAGCACAGGGAAGAAGCCGGCAAACATCGCAGGAATAATCGCAAAGTACTTGGCCACATCGTTGGCGATGGAGAAGGTGGTCAGAGCTCCGCGCGTCATCAGCAACTGCTTGCCGATGGCCACAATCTCGATCAGCTTGGTCGGGTTGCTGTCCAGATCGACCATGTTGCCGGCTTCTTTTGCAGCCTGCGTGCCGCTGTTCATCGCAACGCCTACATCGGCCTGCGCCAGCGCCGGAGCGTCGTTGGTGCCGTCGCCCGTCATGGCCACCAGTTTGCCATCGGCCTGCTCGCGCTTGATCAGGTCCATTTTGTCCTTCGGCTTGGCTTCGGCCAGAAAGTCATCGACGCCAGCTTCCCGTGCAATGGCGGCTGCTGTCAGCGGGTTATCGCCGGTAATCATTACCGTGCGAATGCCCATGGCGCGCAACTGTTCGAAGCGCTCCTTCATGCCCCCCTTCACCACGTCCTTCAGGTGAATCACGCCCAGGGCGACACCGTTTTCGGCAACTACCAGGGGAGTGCCGCCACTGCGTGCAACCGTCTCTACTGCGCTGCGGACCTCCGTGGGCATCGGCGCGCCATGTTCTTCAAGGTAGCGGGCAATGGCGTCCACAGCACCCTTGCGAATGCTGCGGCCCTCCACCTCAATGCCGCTCATGCGCGTGGTTGCGGAGAAGGGAACGAACTCGGCATGCATCTGCCCAAGCTCGCGCCCGCGCAGGCCGTACTTCTCCTTCGCCAGTACGACGATCGAGCGGCCCTCCGGCGTCTCGTCGGCCAGCGAAGAAAGCTGCGCCGCATCGGCCAGTGTCTCGGCGGTCACACCAGGCGCGGCTACAAACTCCGCTGCCTGACGATTGCCAATGGTGATGGTGCCCGTCTTGTCCAGCAGCAGCGTGTTCACATCGCCCGCTGCTTCCACCGCGCGTCCGCTGGTGGCGAGCACATTGTGCTGAACCAGCCGGTCCATACCCGCAATGCCAATGGCCGAGAGCAAGCCGCCGATTGTTGTCGGAATCAGGCACACCAGCAGCGATACCAGCACGAACACAGTCTGTGGCGCGCCGGAGTACACCGCAAACGGTTGCAGTGTCACCACCGCAAGCAGGAAAGTAATCGTCAACCCCGCCAGCAGAATGTTCAGTGCAATTTCGTTTGGAGTCTTCTGGCGTTCCGCGCCTTCGACGAGTGCGATCATACGATCAAGGAAGGTCTCGCCAGGGTTCGAGGTAATCTGCACAGTGATCACGTCGCTGAGTACGCGCGTTCCGCCAGTAACAGCAGAGCGATCGCCACCTGCTTCGCGAATCACAGGAGCGGACTCGCCGGTGATGGCCGACTCATCCACTGATGCGATGCCATGCGTTACCTCGCCATCGCCGGGAATCATCTGTCCGGCGCTGACCTGCACCACATCACCGGCGCGAAGCTGCGAGCTGGGAACCTCTTCCAGTCCGTTCTTGCCCACGCGATAAGCGGTGGTCTCCGACTTGGCCTGGCGCAGCGCATCGGCCTGGGCTTTGCCCCGGCCCTCTGCCATGGCTTCTGCAAAGTTGGCGAACAGCACGGTGAACCACAGCCACAGCGTGATCTGCAGATCAAACTCAAAATGTCCATGCCGGGTGATGACATTGGAGATCAGCAGCACGGTCGTAACAACACTGCCTACCTCCACCACAAACATCACCGGGTTCTTCATCATTGTCTTCGGATCGAGCTTCACCAGCGCGTCTACCGCGGCGCGGCGAACAATCTTACGATCAAACAGGGAGCGGCGCTTCATAGAGTGCGACATAGACCGGTCTCCTTAGAAGGTCTGTCCAATACCGAGCAGCAGGTGCTCAAGAATCGGACCAAGAGAAAGTACGGGAAAGAAGGTCAGCGCGCCGACAATCACAATCACTGCCGTCAATAGCACGGTGAACAGCGGTGTCGTGACCGGGAAGGTGCCTGCCGAGGCTGGAACAATCTTTTTGCCCGCAAGGTTGCCGGCAATCGCCAGCATGGGGATGATCATCATGAACCGCCCGAAGAACATCGCAATGCCAAGTGTGTAGTTGTACCAGTGCGTGTTGGCGTTCAGCCCTGCAAACGCTGAGCCGTTATTGCCGGTCGCAGAGGTATAGGCATACAGAATCTCCGACAACCCATGCGGCCCGTGGTTGGCCAGGCTGCTCAGCCCTAGATGAGGCATCAGTACAGAGATCGCGGCAAAGCCAAGAATCACCAGCGGGAAGATGAGGATGTACAGCATGGAGAGCTGCACGTCGTAGGCCTCAATCTTCTTGCCCAGGTACTCCGGCGTGCGGCCTACCATCAGGCCTGCGATGAATACCGCGACGATGACGAAGACCAGCATGCCGTACATGCCCGCTCCCACACCGCCAAAGACCACCTCGCCCAGCAGGATATTGACCATCGGGACCATGCCGCCCAACGGGGTAAAGCTGTCATGCATACCGTTCACCGCGCCGCAGCTTGCGTCGGTGGTCACCGTGGCAAACAACGCGGTATTTGCAATGCCAAAGCGAACCTCTTTGCCTTCCATGTTGCCGCCGCTCTGCAGGGTTGAGACATGCTGGTCCACGCCATGCAGCATCGGGTTGCCATGTGCCTCTGCCCAGTAGCAGGTCAACACACCGGCAAAGCAAAGCAGCGCCATCGCGGCAAACACAGCCCATCCATGCTTCGGCGATCCAACCATCTGCCCTAGCGTTGCCGTCAGCGCGGCCGGAATCAGGAAGATCGCAAGCATCTCGAGGAAGTTTGTCAGCGGTGTGGGGTTCTCAAACGGGTGCGCGCTGTTGGCATTGAAGAAGCCGCCGCCGTTGGTGCCCAGCATCTTGATGGCTTCCTGCGATGCGACAGGGCCCTGCGCAATCGTCTGCGTGGTCACCGTCGTCTGTTTGCCATCGACACCGGTCGAGGTTTGCGGTTCCACCAGCTTCGCAGTGTCATACGGCTTCAGGTTCTGCACTACACCCTGAGACACCAGCACGAGAGCGAAGATAACCGACAGCGGCAGCAGTACCCACAGTGTGCCGCGCGTCAGGTCGACCCAGAAGTTGCCCAACGTCTTCATTTCGCGGCGCGCAATGCCGCGAATAAAGGCAATCGCCAGCGCCAGGCCAACCGCTGCCGACCAGAAGTTGTGCGTCGCCAGACCGAGCATCTGCGTCAGATAGCTCATCGTGGTCTCCGGCACATACGACTGCCAGTTGGTGTTGGTCGTGAAGGAGATTGCGGTGTTCAGTGCAAGGTCAGAAGCAACGCCCGGCAGATGCTGCGGGTTGAAGGGAAGCAGATGCTGCAGCCGCTGGACCAGGTACGTCAGCACCAGCGTCGCCGCACTGAAGATCAGCATGGCCGTGGCATACATGCCCCAGCTCATCTCCTGCTCGGCATCCACGCCGGTCAGCCGGTAGAACAGGCGTTCGCACGGGCCAAGCACGACATCCAGGGGAGTCCGCTGCCGTTGAAACACACGTGTGATATACGCGCCAAGCGGCTTGGTCAGCAGCAGGACAGCGGCAAAGAAAAGAACAATTTGAAGCCAGCCATTAAGAGACATCAGAACTTCTCCGGGCGAAGCAGTGCGTAAACGAGATACACCATCAGCAGCAGCGAGATGATGAGAAGAATGCCGTTGGCGATCATTGGTTTTTCCCTTTCAGACGCGCACAGCCATGCACATACAACAGGCTGAGCGGGAACAGAAGGATGAGCGTGATGCCTGCGATCAGGTCCGCCATTGTGTCCCTCCTTGCAGGGCCCTTTACCACTGGCCCTGTTTGTTGCCCCACCAGAACACAAGCCCCAGCGTCGCCGTCGGCTGCTGTTTGACCAGCACACCCGCGGTATCCGTGGTGAAGAAGTTCTGGTTGGAGTAATCTCTGCGATATTCAGCGCGGGCCAGCATGCCCGGCGCCAGCTTCTTGTCGGCGACGAAGGTAAACTCCTTCAGCGCCTGCGTCTTACCGCTGAACATTGCACCGCGGTCGTCAAAGTATTCAAACCGGCTGCCAATGCTCCAGTCCTTCGGCAAGGTGTAGTGGACGTAAGCCGCACCAATGGCGATGTGCTTCATGGTGCTCTGTTGCTGCTCTCGGCTGATTACGTAATCGGCCTCACCCACCAATGTCAGCCGCGGCGTCACGTTCCACGTCGCATAGGTGTCGAAGATGTGGTTGCGTCCATTCGGCGCGGGTGTAATGTTGGCCCTCGGAAGCCCCGGTTGCGTCGGAGAGGTCGGAGCTCCTGGGTTGTCGGTTGGCAGCACATCCCGCTGCTCCTGGCCGAAGTAATAGTTCACATTCCAGGAGACAGTCGATGCAGGCTTGAAGTTGAAGAGGAAGGCCTGCGATTTGAAGCCGTTGAAGTCCTCTGTCTGCTGTACCCCATTCACCAGCCAGTAGGTGAAGTTCACCTTCGGCGTCAGGTTGTAATTCGCCCGTACGCCCATGTGATAGTAGGGCAGGAAATTGAAGGTATAGGAGCGCGAATACGCGATCTGGTCCTTGGTGTAGTTACCTTCCACCCCAAGCGCGCTGGAGAACTTGCCGAAGTCAATCTGCAACCCGCTGCCGATCGGCGCCAGATAGCTGCCGTACGCCTGGAACAGGTTGCGCCATACCTGGGCACGCTGCTCATTCGCATACGAACCCTGCAGGGTCTCGGTCGCCTGGCCAAACTGCAGGTCGACGCGGCCACCAAAGCGGCTCTGGATGGAGGGCAGACGTTCTACGACCAGTGACGCCTGGTTGATGCTGAAGCTGTTGCTGGTGACGTCATACACGCGCAACAGGTTGGCGCGGCCAATCGGCTGGTTGAAGTTGTAGCCATAGTAGCCGTCGAACCCAATGCCGACGGTCGTTCCCTGCAGCAGGTCTTCCTGCTTCGACGGAATAGGGGCCACGGCCGCATCAACCGGGGAAGCTTTTTCAGCCGCAAGTGTGATGGCCGCCGCGGGGAGGGCAGTGGCATCCGCCTTTTCCAGTACGTCCAGGCGCGCAGAAATCCGCGCCAGTTCCTGCCGCAATGCGGATATCTCAGCCTTACGCTGCTCGGCGTCGGGAACAGCCTGGGCCGCCATTGGGACGGCTGTGAGAAGTGCGAGGACGGCGGTGCTGATGGCGGCTTTCATACTGCTCCATGGATGATTGAATTCCCGGAGCCCGTAGGAAAGTCATAGAAAAAGCGTTAAAAAGTCGTAAGATCCTCGTGACCATCGGGACTAAAACGATAGCCGACCCAAGGCTCGCTCTGAATATATTTCGACGTGTCTGTTTCGATTTTTTTCCTAAGTTGGGCAACTAGCACCCGCAGATACTCCGGCTGATTGGCGCCAGCCACCCCCCAGATCGATCGCAGGAGGGTTTTATGGGTCAACACCTTCAGCGGGCTCTTCGCAAACAGCAGAAGAAGGTCAAACTCCTTGGGCGACAGGTGCAGATGTTCTCCCCGCACCGTCACAATTCGGCTGTCCTGATCAATATGAAAGTGGCCTACTTCCAGCACCGCGTGCGAAGCCGTCTCCGCGCGTTGCGTCCGGCGCAGGTGTGCCCGCACGCGCGCCAACAGCTCCGGCGTGCGGAAGGGCTTGGTCACGTAATCGTCCGCGCCTTCATCCAGCGCCTGGACCTTGGCTTCGTCGTTGTCGCGCACGCTCAGCACAATGATCGGGAGCTCATGCGAAGCACGCACCTTGCGCGTGAGTTCAATGCCGTCCATCCCGGGCATCGACAGGTCGGTAATCAGCAGGTCCGGCACCGACTGGGCAATTGCCTCCAGCGCAGACCTTCCGCCTCCGGCTGTATTCACGGCATATCCGCTGGCCTGCAGCGTGGTGCGCAACATGCGAAGAATCTGCGGATCGTCATCCACAACCAGGATATTGGCGCTCATCGAGACTCCTGCGTGATGATGTGAAGGTCCACATGCGGAGCCTCCGACATGAACTTCTGGATGGCAAGGTAGTAGAGGTACTTCTTCAGCCCATGCAGGGCCGATCGTCCAAAAAGCGCCTGCGTGATGCGTTGTTCCTTCACAAACGCCGCCGTGGCTGAGGCAACACTGCTGCCCGACAGATGAACCACGGTAGCTCCCAGGTTATTGGCAAATTGGATGTGCGACTCCAGAATCTTCGCACGTTCCGGTGTTTTATCACGCTCATTGTCCACATGCAGAACGTACAGCTCGCCATCCAGGGCCTGCGCCAGGCGCGCACCGCGCCCAATCAGGTCGCGCGCTTCAGGGTTCGCGCTGATGCAGACGGCGATGCGCTCAGCCACGGTCCAGTGCGGCCCCAGTTGTTTGCGTTTCACATAGTCATCCAGCGTGCGGTCCACCGCGCGGGTCACGCGTTGCAGCGCCATCTCTCGCAGGGCAATCAGGTTGCCCTTGCGGAAGAAGTTCGAAAGCGCCCGCTCCACCCGCTCCTGCGGATAGATATCGCCGCGTCTCATGCGTGTCACCAGCGCCTCCGGCGTCAGATCGCTGATGACAATCTCATCGGCCTGGTCCAGCACCCAGTCCGGCACCTGTTCCTGCACCTTGATGCCGGTCAGCGCCTGCACACGCATGCTCAGGCTTTCGACATGCTGGATGTTGATCGTCGATAGCACGTCGATCTTGTTCTCCAGCAGCAGCAGAACATCTTCATACCGCTTGCCGGTCCGGCTGCCTTCAATGTTGGTATGCGCCAGTTCGTCCACCAGCACCACCTGCGGCATCCGGGACAGAATGGCATCCACATCCATTTCCGTGAAGAGTGTGCCCTTGTACTCGATCTCTTTGCGGGGAATCTGCTCAAGTTTGGCGGCCATCTCGGCGGTGCCGGCGCGGCCATGGGTTTCCACAATGCCGATGACCACATCTTCTCCGCGGCTGCGGCGGCGTACGCCCTCGCTCAGCATGGCGAAGGTCTTGCCGACACCGGGCGCATAGCCAAGGAAAACCTTGAAGCGGCCACGTGCTTTTTCCGTCTCGCTGCTGCTCAACCAATCTTCCGGAGACTTGCGATAGTCAGGCACGGCTTAGAATGCTCCTCATGAACTCGCGCAGGATTGTCGCCGTCACGCGTTGGACGTTTTCCATTGTCGCACTGACGGCCATCATCGCCGTCTACCGGGAATGGCTCCACGTCAACCCAACAACGGTAGCGCTCACGCTGCTGTTATACATCCTCGCGCTTGCTTCGGTGTGGAGCCTGCGGCTGGCCATCGTCACCTCGGTGCTTGCCACCGTTGGCTACAACTTCTATTTCCTGCCGCCGGTGGACACGCTCACCATCGCCGATCCACAGAATTGGCTGGCACTGTTTTCCTTCCTGGCAACCGCGCTGATCGGCAGCCGTCTCTCCCGCAAGGCGCGGGATGAAGCCGAAGAGGCCCGTTCACGGCAACGCGAACTGGAAACCCTTTTCTCGCTTAGCCGCGAACTGCTGGCCAGTGAAAACGTAGCCGCTCTCATGGATGGCGCTCCCGTCGCTGTTGTCGCCGCCACCCGGGCGCGTTCAGCCGTGCTCTATTTGCTTGAGGAAGACCTCCTGTTTCAGGCCGGGACCGAGTCGCTCTCCGACCATCAACGCATCGACCTTCGCCAGCAGGCAAAGGACGGCAACGGCGTCAGCCGCATCGGCGACGAGGCGCGCGTCGTGCTGAAGGTCGGCGTCAAACCACGCGGCGTCCTTATGCTGCGCGGAGCAACTCTCTCGGACGGAGCCCTGGAGGCCATCGGCAGCATGATCTCCGTCTCGCTCGACCGCGCCCGGGCTCTCGAAAACGTCGCGCACAGTGAAGCCATCAAGGAAAGCGAACGGCTTCGCAGCCTGATGATCGATTCCATCACGCACGAGCTTCGCACGCCGCTCACCTCCATCAAGGGCGCGGCCAGCGCCCTCTTGGACGGTGATGTCCAGAGGGAGGAAGACCGCCGCGAGCTGCTGACCATCATCGACCAGGAAAGCGACCGCATCAACCGCCTGGTCTCCCAGGCCGTTGAAATGGCGCAGCTGGATGCCCGCCAGGTCCACATGACCTTCAGTGTGGTCGATATTGAGGAGGTCATCGCCGGCGCAAGAAAAGACTGCAGCTGGGTGGAGGAACGTCATCCGGTCGATGTTCGCATTCAGCAGAAGGCCCCTTTGTATGCAGATTTCGAGTTTCTGAAGAAGGTGCTCAGCAACCTGCTTGAAAACGCCGCCAAATACTCCGGCGAAGGTTCGCCCATTGTGCTGACCACCGAGCTTCAGGGGAACCGTCTGGCGGTCAGTGTCGCGGATAAAGGCATCGGTATTGATCCCCACGAGCAGAGCCTGATCTTCGACCGCTTTTATCGCGCGCCTGTTCACAATCAGCGCATATCCGGAACGGGTATGGGACTTTCTATCAGCCGCTCGATCCTTGAAGCGCACGGGGGAACCCTCTCCGTTGTCAGCCGTCCTGGCGAAGGTTCGGTTTTCACCTTTACGTTGCCCCTGGCTGCTCAGGAAAGGATTGCTTGAAATACACCCGAAAGAGGGGCATGAAATTCCGTGGGATTGCACTAGACTGGCGAAAGCAACTGCTCGCCAATCCAGAACATCCATCAGATATCTTGACTTTTCCTATGAACGGAATTCGCCGGTTACTGCTCACTGCATCATTTTGCGGACTTTTGCCCATGGCATCGTTCGCGCAATCCCTCACGAGCGTAACGCCTCTATTGCTTGCGGATCGCTTTGAACCAGCTCTGCCAGACAGTCCGGGCTACCTGCGTTCCACCGCACCGGAGCTTGTCCATGAAAGCTCCTCGCTTGCCACGGGGGACGCACCCTTTGACGCCGGTGAGCAGGGTCCAAACCTGGCCCCGGGCGAAGCGAGAAAGTATGCTCGCACGATTCAGCCCAATCAGCAGGCGCAGACCCTCACGGCGAAAGACAAGATGGTCTTCTCCGTGGCCAACCTGGTGCGGCCTACGGCTCCGGCAGGCTGGCTGTTCTCCGCCGGCTGGACCCACCTCACCGATGGCACTCCGCACTACGGTACTGATAGCGCAGGCTTTGGAGAACGTCTGGGAGCCGCGGCTCTCAAACAGTCCTCACAGTCTGTCCTGATCTTCGGGGTTTTCGCCAGCGTTTTCCATGAGGATCCGCGCTACTACGTCATGGGGAATAATCAGCCTTTCAAGAAACGCTTGATCTACGCGGCCTCGCGCGTTCTTCTTACCAAGACTGACACCGGTAGCGAGAGTGTCAACTGGGCGCAGATCTCCGGTATAGCCGGCTCCACGGCCCTGACCCAGCTCTACTACCCTGACAGGGATACAGGCTGGGAACGGACGGTGAGGAGCTTTGGCACCTCGTTTCTGACAGGCGCTGCGTCCAATGAAGCGCGGGAATTTTTCGCGGACGCCATCCGCATGATCCGTCGCAAAAAGTAACCGTATTTCCGAGGCAGGTTGACCTGCCTACGCATCGAAACTCTGTATGCCGAACGACGCATCCGAGCCTCGCCGCGAGCTCACCATTCTCGGGCTGCTTTCACCGTATAAAAAGCAGCTCTGGTTTGGCCTGCTCGCGATTACCGGCGAAAGCATCGCAGGATTGCTGGAACCGTGGCCGCTGAAGATCGTTCTCGACAATATCTTCAGGGGCAAGGACATGAGCGGCTGGCTCAACCGCTTCGTCCAACTCACCACGGACGGCTCAACGCATGGCATGATCGTCTTTGCCTGCATTGCCGTCCTGGTCATCGCCGTCATGGATGCGGTCTGCAGTTACGCGGAAAAATACCTGACCACCAGTGTGGGGCAGTGGGTTACACACGACCTGCGCCGCATGCTCTACACGCAGGTGCAGCGGCTCTCGCTCTCATATCACGACCACCAGCCTACCGGCGATCTCATCAGCCGCGTCACCAGCGACATTGACGCCATTCAGAACTTCATCGTCTCCGGCCTGCTCGGCGTCCTCGTCAACCTGGTCACGCTTCTCGGCATGATCGGTGTGATGTTCTACATCAACTGGAAGTTCACGCTCATCGCCCTGGCCGTTGTACCGGTGCTGTTTACCATCGTCTATACCTACACGCGTAAGGTGAAGCAGGCCTCCCGCGAGGTCCGCAAGAAAGAGGGCCGCCTCATCTCCATCGTGGCGGAGGTGGTCAACTCCGTCCGCGTCGTCAAAGCTTTTGCGCGCGAGGACTACGAGGTCAAGCGCTTCGAAGGCGAAAGTCTTGAGACCGTGCAGGCCGCCCTTACTGCCCGCACGCTCAAGGCGCGGCTTGTTCCTATGGTCAACATCATCACCGCCATTGGAACCTGTGCCGTGCTGTGGTTTGGCGCGCAGATGGTGCTCACCGGCCAACTCAGCGCCGGCTCCATGGTCGTCTTCATCTTCTACCTGGGCAAGATGTACAAGCCCATGCAGGAGATCTCCAAGACCATGGACGCCTACTCCAAGGCTGAGGTCGGTTACGACCGCATCCAGGAGATTCTGACCAGTCACGAGGAGATTCTCGACATCCCCGGCGCCCGCAAAGCTCCGCCCTTCCGCGGAGAAATCGATATCGAAGGCGTCGACTTCTCCTACAACGACGAGAAGAAGATCCTCTGTGGTGTGAACATGCACGTCGATGCCGGAACCATGGTCGCGCTCGTCGGCCCCACCGGCTCAGGCAAAACCACCATCGTCAACCTCATCGCGCGTTTTTATGAGCCCGTACATGGCGTGGTAAAGATTGACGGCACCGACATCCGCGAGTTTACTCAGAAATCCCTGCGCAGCCAGATCAGCTTCGTTCTGCAGGACACCGTTCTCTTCAGCGGCACGCTCTGGGACAACATCGCTTACGGCCGCCCCGATGCCACCGAGCACGAGATTGCAGAGGCAGCCGAAGCAGCCAACGCCATGGAGTTTATCCAGAAGCTGCCGAACAAGTTCAACACCATCGTCGGCGAACGAGGCATGACCCTCAGCGGGGGCCAGCGCCAGCGCATCGCCATCGCGCGTGCCATTATCCGTCGCTCGCCCATCCTTATCCTCGACGAGCCAACCTCCGGTCTTGACTCCGCTTCGGAGCAACTGGTCTTTGACGCGCTCGATCGCCTGATGGAGGGCAAGACCTCCATCGTCATCGCGCACCGGCTCGCTACAATTCGCAAGGCAAGTTGCATCTATGTCGTCGATGACGGCAGCATCGTCGAATCCGGCTCGCAGGAAGACCTGATGTCGCGCGAACACGGCGTCTTCCGCAGGCTGCACGACATCCAGTTCACGGAAGAACCTTTGATTCAGGAAAGCGCAGACCTTATCTGAGCCGTTTACAGCGCCTGCAGCTCCTTGATGCGGCTCTCGACAATCTCCACGTAGGCATCCACCTGGTCGGCAGGGAAGTGTCCTGCCCGGAAGGCATCCACCAGTTGCTTATGGCTCAACCGGCCCAGCAGGCGTCCCATCCAGCGGGCATCTTCACGCGGAATATTGTTGCCAATCCAGTCCAGGTTGATCCGCATGGCGTACTTCTTCGGATTCACCGCACCTATCGCGAAGTTCGGTTGCTGGGGTGTGCCGAAGTCGACATCCGTTGTCCCCACGCGCGTGATGAACTTCGATCCGCGGAAGCTGTCAAGGTTGCCCTTCGATCGTGCCTTGCTCCAACTGATGCCGTTGGTGCCAAAGGTCGCGCCCACATCGTTTACCAGGAAGATCTGGCGTCCAGTTTTCTTGTCGCTGTACACCGAGTTGTTTTCGTCTTTCAGGTCCCAGTTATTCATTACGGCCATCATCACGCGCAGCCCGTTGAACTCCCGCGTGTCTTTGAATGGATTCTCGCCCCATTGCCAGATGGCGATTTTTTCCTGGCCGCCCGGCTTGCGGGAGAAGCGTGCCTCGCGGAAATGGCCTTTCTTCGCGTCATCGTCGCCGCGGTCCAGCTTTACCCCGGGAATACTGGTGTACTGCACCACGTAATCATTGTTGGCGTAGTAGCCCACCGCCCACAGCAGGCGAGAGGCCACCACCTCCGGACGCACCTCCTCGCCCAGCTTCACCCGCCACTTTTTTCCTTTGGCATCCCGCACGTTGAACTTAGGGTTCGTGCCGTCTCGCTCCTCGTCCAGAAAGGTAAACGGCTCGGCCGGCGCACCTGTCTTGCCGCCTTGCCCGGCGTACAGATCCAACGCTTCCACGGCTCCGGGATCGTGCCACAGCACCGGGTTGTGAACCGCGGAGGCAGCCAGCGGCGCGTTCTTCGACGCCTTGGAAGCCGACGCAGGAACGGCGGCAGAACTCTGCGATCTGGCCGCTACAGGATAGGCTTCCGCCGGCGTCGGGGCAGCCTTCTGCTGTGCGGCCACAGCCACGCTTAAAACAGACACACTCAGGCCATAGGCAAGATAAGAAAGGCGAGGCATCCGCGATCTCCATACACCAGTTTGATTTCTAAAGATTAGAAGCAGAATCCAGAGCTCCCGTTGGTATCGTATGCATAGAAAACATCCAACGCATTCGCAAAAGCATCTGTTTTCTGTGAGTTCATCCGTGAAGCTTCTTGTCCAGCCCGACGACGGTATCAAACCCTTGCTTGCCGCCATCAGCAAGGCGAAGCAGAACATCCGCATTCTTATCTTCCGTTTTGACCGCTTTGAGATCTACAAGGCCCTGGTGGCCGCCGTCGAGCGCGGCGTCACCGTGCAGGCGCTCATCGCCTACACCAACCGCGGAGAAGAGAAGAACCTGCGCAAGCTGGAAATGCAGCTTCTCGAACGCGGCATCACCGTCAGCCGCACCGCCAATGACCTTGTCCGCTACCACGGCAAGATGATGATCATCGACGAGAAGGAACTCTACGTCCTGGCCTACAACTACACCCACATGGACATCGACCTCAGTCGGTCGTTCGGGGTTGCCGTCAAGACACCTTCCGTGGTCAAGGATGCCGTTGCGTTGTTTGACGCCGACTCCCACCGCGTCCCTTTCAAACCCAGGCCCAAGACCGGCCTGGTCATCAGCCCCCTCAATGCCCGCGAGCAACTCATCGACTTCATCCGCAAGGCCAAAAAACGGCTTTACATGTACGAGATGAAAATTAGCGACGTCGAGTTCATTCGCCTGCTGCAGAAAAAAATCTCCGAAGGTGTCGAGGTTCGCGTGCTCTCCCGCGCCTCTTCCAAAAGCGATATCCTGCCGGTGCGCAAGGTCGCCACCCGTCTGCATGCGCGCGTCATCCTGCGTGACTCCGAATCTGCCTTCCTGGGCAGCCAAAGCCTGCGCAAGCTGGAACTGGAAGCCCGCCGCGAGGTTGGCATCATCTTCAAGGACGCAAAGACCATCCATCACATGGAAGAGGTCTTCGAGCGCGACTGGAAGAAGTCTGAACCCATCATCCCCACCAATGCCGTGGAAGCTGCCTTCGATGTCCCGGCGAAGAAGGTCGCCAAGGAGCTGGCCAGGAAGATAGCCATGCGACCCATGCTGGAAAAGGTGCTCGACCGCGTCATCGACATCCGGGACGACGCTCCCTTTGAGCCGGATGAGGTCGTCCAGACCGTTCGTGATGCCGTCCGGCAGGAGGTGCAGGAGGCCGTCGCGGAGGCCCTCCGTAACCTCGCGCTCGACTGCATCGGCGGCCCGCCGTCTCTTCCAGCGCCCGAAAAAGACTAACCCCCCTCGCTTCCCAGCCCGGCGCCGGAACCAGCTATCCTTGAAGCAGCATGCAGGCGTCCCTCTTCGGCCAGGATCTCGACGAGCTCACCTCCGCACTTCGCGGAGAAAGCCGCCGTGCGCGACAGCTCTGGCGAGCGCTCTATCGCGACCGCGTCGCCAATCTGGACATCCTCTCGAACCGCCTCCGCGCCTTCGTTCCCCAGGACGCCTCCATCGGCCACCCCATCCTCGCCCAGACCGCCACCTCCGTTGACGGCACGGAGCGCTACCTTGTGCGCCTTGCCGACGGAGAAACGATCGAAACAGTCTGGATGCCCGAAGGAGAGGCGGAAGACTTCAACGGTCGCGACCTGCGCAACCGCGGACGCCTGGCCGACACCGGCTACAAGCGGGCTACCATCTGCATCTCCAGCCAGGTAGGCTGCGCCGTGAACTGCCAGTTCTGCCTCACCGCAAAGCTGGGCGTAAAGCGCAACCTCACCGCGGGCGAGATCGCCGGGCAGGTCGCTGTCGTGCTCAACCGCCATCACATCCGCGTCGGCGTCGACCGCATCAACCTTGTCCTGATGGGCATGGGCGAGCCTTTCCTGAACTACGACCACGTCATGAAAGCGATCCGCCTCATCGTGGAAGGCATCGGCATACCCGCCTCGCGCATTACCATCTCCACCAGCGGCATCGAGCCCTCCATTCGCCGCTTTGCAGCGGAGACGATCCGTCCGAATCTCGCCCTCAGCCTCAACGCTCCGAACGACGAGATCCGCGAGCAGGTGATGCCCATCAACCGCAAGTGGAAGATCGCCGATCTGCTGGAAGCGGTCAAAACCATCCCACTCAACAAGCGAGGTTGGATCAACGTGGAGTATGTTCTTCTCGGCGGCATCAACGACCAGCCCGAACACGCCCAGCAGGTATTGGAGCTGCTCAAAGACATCCAGGCCAAGGTCAATCTCATCGTCTGGAACCCCGGGCCCGGGATCGCCTACACGCAGCCAGACCCCGCAGATGTCGCCCGCTTCCACCGCATCCTCATCGACAACGGTATGCCCACCTTTACCCGCCGCCCTCGCGGTCGCGACATCTATGCCGCCTGCGGGCAGCTCAAGCGCACCCTTGAGCAGCCTGAACTGGTGCAGGTCGCAGTGTAAAGAATTGTCGGTCTCCGCAACTTCTCTCCAATAGATAGCTCTGACTCCTGTGTGCGGTGAAAGATGTGCCGCAATTTTTGCCAGGAGAGTAGTCCCCATGAAGATGTCTGAGATTCGCTGGATCGCACTTGCCGCTGTGATGGCTGTTTCCACGGTGGGTATGGCAGCCGCCGCACCTGACCAGCAGTAGGACCAGCAACAGGCCGCCGAACAGGAGCCCGGTACTCCCGCTTCGGTTGACCGTATGATGTCCATGTACACCGACAAGCTGAGCCTCTCCGCCGACCAGCAGGCTCAGTTGAAGCCCATCATCGCGGACCGCCAGCAGAAGTTGCGCGACCTGCGGAACGACAGCGGTCGTGGCTTCCAGAAGATGCGCAAAATGCGGCAGATCCGCGATGACAGCGATAAGAAGATTAATGCCATCCTCAACGACAGCCAGAAGAAGCAGTACGCCCAACTGGAAGAAGAGCAAATGGAAAAGATGAAGCAGCGCCGGCAGAACCAGGGCAATAACCAGTAAGCTCACCCGCAACTTGCCCTGTCGTGCGTCTTGTTTAGAGCGCACGGCAGGGCTTTTGCTCTTAACCCATCCGGTTCCTCCCCGCCTGTGGAAGCCCGTTTCAGCGTCCAAAGAAACGTAGGCTTAAACCAGCATTTAAAAGCGAGGACTCCCCCGTCATGAAACTCCGTCTGCTCGCCGCCGCTCTCTTTGTGGCTACTGTCGTCTCTAGCGCTTCCGCTCATGCCCAGGCTGTGTATGCGCAATACACCGGCACCCGCCTGGGAGCCAGTGGCAGCGATACCTGGGTTACCGGACCCACCTTCGGCGCCTACACAGAAAACGGTTCCGCTCTGCCCATTCACTGGGGGCTGGATGGCCGCGTCGGCCTGCTCTCCAAGGACAGAACCACCTTCAACCAGTTTCTGGTCGGCCCGCGCGTTGCCCTGGTCACGCATGTGCTGCCGGTCAAGATCTACGGGGAAGCGCTCGTCGGTGTGAATCACTATTCGCTCAATAACTACAGCAACAACGACTTCAGCTATGAGTTCCTCGGCGGCGCGGAGTTCACATTCTTCCCGCACCTGGACTGGCGCATGATCGAAGTGAGCACGACCAAGATGGAAGTGCAGAACGGTCAGACGCTACACCCGTTCGGCATCTCCACCGGCCTGGTACTCCGCTTCTAATCATCGGGTTCCCATTCATCCGCAGCTTCATCGCGGATGAGTGGGCTCTCCCTTTCCCAGGAAATACCGCCTTTTTCGCTCTCCATCGATATAAGACCGCCCAAGTCCGATAAAATAATCAACGGACCCATGAGCACAGAGAGCAAATACACCCGCAATAACCCGTATTCTTCGCGCGTCCTTGTCAATCAGCGCATGACGCTCGCCGACTCTGAAAAAGAGACCCGGCATTACGAGCTGGAGCTTGAGCCCGGCATGACCTACCTTCCCGGGGATGCCATCGGCATCCTGCCGGAGAACCGCCCGCATGCCGTCCACGAGGTCATTGAAGCCCTCGGCTTTACCGGCGAAGAGCGCGTTCTGGATCACTACAAGGTTGAGATCTCCCTGCATGAAGCCATCCGCACCCGCCTCGGCATCGGCAAGCTGTCCCGCGGTTCCGTCACCGCTCTGGCCAAGATGTCAGACGGCCACCCGAAGTCGGAAGAACTGAAGAAGTACACCCTTCCCGAAAACCGTTCGCTGGCCGAGGAGTACGTCTGGGGCCGCGAGTTTATCGACCTGATCACGGAGTTCCCCGGCATCATCAAGAACCCGCAGGATTTGTTCACCGTGCTGCAGCGCCTTACGCCGCGCATGTACTCCATCGCCTCCAGCCAGGAAGCGCATCCGAACGGCGTGCACACCATCGTCCGGGTCATCCGCTATGACACGCACGGCCGTGAGCGTCAGGGTCTGTGCAGCGGCCACCTTGCCGAGCGCGCTCCGGAAGGTCAGAAGATGCCGGTCTTCCTGCACGAGAACAAGAACTTTCGCCTGCCGGAAGACACCAACGCACCGGTCATCATGGTCGGCCCGGGAACCGGCATCGCTCCGTTCCGTGCCTTCCTGCAGCACCGCCAGGCACGTGGCGAAAAGGGCAAGAACTGGCTCTTCTTCGGCGAGCAGCGCAAGTCCTCGGACTTCCTCTACCAGTCCGAGCTTGAAGCGTGGCACAAGGATGGCCTGCTCACCGAGTTTGACACCGCCTTCTCGCGTGACCAGAAGGCCAAGGTCTACGTGCAGGACCGCATGAAGGAGAAAGCCGCCGAGCTCTACAAGTGGTTGGAAGAAGGTGCTTACTTCTACGTATGCGGCGACGCCAGCCGCATGGCCAAGGACGTTGAGACGGCTCTTCTGGACGCGATCGCCATGGGCAAGAACGGCACACTCGAAGACGCCAACGCCTACCTGGCCGAGATGAAAAAGGCCAAGCGTTACCAGCGCGACGTCTACTAAACCTCAGTACAGATGTGTTAGAAAAGCCCGCCATTGGCGGGCTTTTCTAATGGGTGGGTGAAGGCGTCTTATGCTTACCGCGCCGCATACTCCGTGAAAACGTAGTCACGATTCTTTGCCACCGTATGGCAGGCCGCTCCACACTTCGCGTCGTTCCCCTGCGGTGGCTTGTCCTCAAGGGTTCCGGGTCGGAAGGCATTGGTGGAGGGGTCGTACTCAAACTGGGCATATCCCCATCCATTGCTGTCAGTGAACCGTTTGCTGTCCTTCACCATGAAGTCGACATCATGCAATGCCCCTGTCACTGTCGGCTGGCCTGGGGCCGCATCATTCTTCCTGGTGCTCCAATGAATCTTCGCCATTTTGGCTCCATCGGGGAAAGGCTTGCCATTCTCGGGAATGCCCATTTGATACGCCTGGATGATCTCAGGATTTCCGAGAATCGCTGCCATCACATCTCCGTGTTGGCTGAGTCCAATCACCTGCCAGCCTTCATATCCTTTGAAGTCAGCAAAGGCGAGGCCGTTTGTCACTTTCACGGTGTACTTATCCTGCGTAGCGGAAATCGCAATTCCCGATACGACCGCGAACGATATCGCAGTGCTCACACTGATTAAAATGCGTCTTGATTTCATGTCACACCTCTCATCTGGGTTGGATGAATCGCAGGTGCTGAGAACGTCGATCCAGCACACTGCTGAACGAAGGGATTCGTTCAGGGTTCTTAAGATTGGCCCGGTGCAAGGTTCGAGAGTTTCCGTGTCAACTCTATGAGGATTCGATCGAGAGCCGCCCGTTCCCAGGCTTCTCGCGATGGCTGGCTTTGTATCACCTGGATCGATGCAAGCGCAAGAAGTGAGACACGAAACAGGAAGGGCTCAATCCTGGATAGCCCTGACATCCGGCCGTTTCATATCTGTGTGCCAGATGCAGGCTTTCATTATCAAAGCCTTAGCGGCTATCGCATAAGAAGCAAGAGGAAACAGCAGAAATAATGACTCTTTTCGCATGTTTCGGTCATCTGTAACACAAGTCTTATGTTCAGTGTTCGATGGCTCGTGGCCGTGTTTTTCTGTAACTTGTATGGCGTTGCATATGCTCAAACGAGCGTATCCGCTCCTCTACCCCAGCCCGGGATTGTGGCAGGTGTAATTACTGATGCCGATGGAGCGGCTATTTCCGATGCAAAGGTAACAATCGTCGGCAATGATCGCGCCGTGGTTCTCGTTTCAGGTGTCTCCAATGGCACGGGCGGCTTTTCGTTAAGCGATGTTCCATCCGCTGTCCCTGTCACCGTCAGCGTTACACGCGAAGGATTTGCCCCGTGGAGCTCAAGCTCTCTTTCCCTCACGCCAGGACAATATCTGCAGCTTCCTTCCATTACGCTTGCAGTGGAAACATTTGCCCAGACCGTAGATGCAGTTTTTCCGGAACAGCTCGCCGCCCAGCAGGTAAAGGAAGAAGAGAAGCAGCGTGTGTTCGGAGTCATTCCTAACTTTTATGTTGCGTATGACCACAACGCAGTTCCTCTAACTACCGCTCTGAAGTTCCACCTTGCGATGAAGGCCTCGACCGATGTCGTCACCATTGCAGGCGCAGGTTTCGTTGCAGGCATTTACCAGGCTTCCGACAGGCTTGATTTTCCCCAGGGCGCCAAGGGATATGGGCAGCGGCTTGGTGTGGTCTATGCCGATGGAATAACGGATATCTTCATCGGCGGCGCGATTCTTCCGTCGCTGCTGCATCAGGACCCGCGCTATTTCTATCAAGGCACGGGAACAACAAAATCCCGCCTTCTGCATGCGCTCTCCGCCCCGTTTATCTGCAAGGGCGATAACGGAAAGTGGCAGTTCAATTACTCGACCATCGGAGGAGATCTCGCCTCCGGAGCCATCTCGAACGCCTATTATCCCTCCTCGAATCGCGGTCCTTCGCTTGTCATCAACACAGCTTTGACCGCGGCAGCAGGACGTGCTCTCAACGCTGTGGCGCAGGAGTTCATTCTGAAGAAGATCACCTCGGGGACGCCTAAGAACTAAGCAACATGCGTTGCGATTCAAAAAAGAGCCTGTCTTGGACAGGCTCTTTTTTTGCAAAACATGACCCTTTGGGTCTGTGGTTGTCATCGTCCCGCCCCGCTCAGTCACGCAGGTACGGCTCAACGGGATCCCGCTTCCGCCGGAAAGGTGGAGCGCCGAGGATGGACTGTTGCTGCTCCATCTCCCGGCGCGCGCCGCAGAACAATCGGTTGTGGTGGAGTTCCCGGCCAGCTAAATACGATCGTCGTCCGCGCGCCAGCTCTTCACTGCTTCCTTGATCTGCTTGGAGGTCAGGTTTTCGCGGACGGCACGGACCGCCAGCTCCGGCAGCTCTGTGTTCGAAGCGAAGCGCAGCCCAATGTACTGCCGCATCGTCAGCGATTCCAGCTCGGTCAGCTGCGTCGGTGAACACAGTGCGGCAAGCCGTACCTTCTCCTCCAGCCGGATCACACGGTCCTGCACCTTCAGCGAATAGACCCGCATCTTGGAGATGGTCAGCAGTAGGATGACAGACAGAATCGCCAGGTGGATATTGGCATCCGTCCGATGTCCAAAAGCATGAACAATCAAGGCAATCGAAAAAATCAGGGTGATAGGACAAAGCACGAGGTGAAACATAGGGTCCCACTTCGTGTGGTTTTTGAAGCTTTGTGGCGCAGCCATGAGAGGCCATCCTTTTGCAGGCAGAATTTTTCGGAAGCGTCCCCAGTCTACTGACACGGTCCCAATTACTGACAACGGCTCACCCGCGACTTTATTCTGAAGATCATGGAAAAATCTGCGAAGAAGCGTATCGGCATCCACCTCTCCACCACCGGCGGCGTCTACACCGCCGTCACCCGCGCCGTGGAGTGCGGTGCAAACGCCTTCCAGATCTTCTCCGCCAGTCCGCGCACCTGGAAGGCCAGCCCGGTCAAACCGGCCGATGCTGCAAAGCTCAACGAACTCCGCGCGAAGCATGATGTCGGCCCCGTCGCTATCCACGCCAGTTATCTGATCAACATGTGTTCGCAGACTGACACGGTTCGCGCCAACTCCATTGCTGCCTTTCGTGGCGAAGTCGAACGCGCCCTCGCCCTCTCCGCCGAGTACCTCGTCCTCCATCCCGGCAGCTGGAAAGGCCTCACCCGTGACCAGGGTCTGAAGCTCGCAGCCGAGTCCATTGAGCAGGCGATCGAAGGTCTGCCCTGGCAGGGTGCGAACTTCCGCATCCTGATTGAAAACACCGCCGGTGCCGAGTTCTCTCTCGGTGGCTCTCTGGAACAGGTCGCCGAACTGGTGGAGACTCTCAAGCCCTGCGCCCCCGTCGGCGTCTGTCTCGATACCTGCCACACGCACGTCGCCGGCTACGACATCGTCTCGGAAGAGGGCTATGCCGAGACGATGCAGCAGGTGGAATCCACCATCGGCTTTGACGCCGTAAAGGTGTGGCACTGCAACGACGCCAAGGCCGCTCGCGGTTCAAAACTCGACCGCCACGAGCATATCGGCGAGGGAACCATCGGCGCTCCGGCCTTCCGCCGCCTCCTGCACGACTCCCGCTTTGCCCGCTGCGCCTTCCTGGCCGAAACCCCGGTGGACGAGCCCGAAGACATCCTTCGCAATGTCTCCGCCCTGTGGTCGCTGGCCGCCGGATAAAAATAATCGGCGAAACCGCCTCCGCGGCGCGACTTCGCTCGTCTAGATCGGGTAGAAGCAACAGGGGGAAAAGCAATGAAGCTTCGCACAATCACACTTACCGGCGCGCTCACACTGGCGGGCGTCGCCATGGCACAGCAGCCTGGTATGCAACCAGGTCCTCAGGGAGCCGGAATGCGCGCACCGCACGGTCCCATGGGCCCTGGTGGCCGCGGAGCTGGCATTCGTCCTGCCGAAATCGTTACCAACGCACCTTACAGCGCCACCTTTACAGATACCCGTATCGAAAAGCTGCAGGATGGCTCCGTGCTGAAGCACACCACGGTTCGCACCGTAGCCCGCGACACCCAGGGCCGCCTGCGCGAGGAGATCACCTTCGAACCGCGCCGCGGAGCGAAGAAAGATGCCGCAACGCGCACCGAGACCGTGGTTTTTGACCCCGTTGCACAGACCGTCACCCGCTGGAACAACGAAACCAAGGTCGCTCACGTCATGCAGATCTCCCAGGGCGGCCATCGCGGCCCCGGGTTTGGTCAGGGCTTCGGCCCGAAAGAAGGCAACGGAGGCCCAGAAGCCGGTCCGCGTCCTGCCCGCTTTGAGCGCCCCGGCCGCGAGCACGAGGGCGTCAGCTTCGCCTCCACCGACCTCGGCTTCAAAACCATGGATGGCCTCTCCCTCAGCGGTCGCAAGGTCACCCGCACCTTCGCTCCCGGCGTCATGGGCAATGACAAGGAAATCGTCGTCTCCCGCGAGAGCTGGTACTCCTCTGATCTGAAGGTCATGATTTCCGAGACCGACTCGAACCCCTTTGCCGGCAGCCACACACTGGTCACCAGCAACCTTACCCGCAACGAGCCCGCCGCCACCCTGTTCAAGGCGCCGGAAGGCTATACCGTCGAACAGGCGCAGCGTCCACGCTTCGCTCCTGGTCAGGGCGGCCGTAACTTCGGCCCCGGCCCCGGCGGTCCCAACGGCCAGCAGGGTCCGCAAGGCCAGCCTGCTCCGGGCCCTCAAGGCGACAACGAAATGGCTCCTCCGGCTCCTCCCACCGCTCCGGTCGGCGAGTAAATCGGACGTAGGCTGCAATACCCGGGCGCGGATGCCATCAGCATCCGCGCTCTTTTCTTTTCTAATTTTGTCCCGGGTGCCCCACCCTCACAGCGCTAGGGTGGGTTAGAAACCACAACCTGCAAGGGGAGTTCCCGCTCTTTCTTTACAATCGAAAGAGTATGTCTACGGAAGAAAAGCAGCAGCAGCGTTATAACCCCGCCGAGATCGAACCCCGCTGGCAGCAGCGCTGGGACGCGGACGCCACCCTCTATGCAGCCGAGCCCGCAAGCAGCGGCAAACCCAAGTACTACCTGGTCGAGATGCTGCCGTACCCCTCCGGCAAGCTGCACATGGGCCACGTCCGCAACTACTCCATCGGAGACGCCCTCGCGCGCTTCATGTGGATGCGCGGCTACAACGTGCTGCATCCCATGGGGTGGGACAGCTTCGGTCTGCCCGCCGAGAACGCCGCGCTCAAAAACAACCGTGAGCCCCGCGAGTGGACACTCTCCAACATCGCCGAAATGCGCAAGCAGATGCAGCGCATGGGCCTCTCCTACGACTGGAAGCGGGAAGTCACCACCTGCCTGCCCGACTACTACAAATGGAACCAGTGGTTCTTCCTCCGCATGCTGGAGAAAGATCTCGCCTATAAGAAGTCCAGCAAGCTGAACTGGTGCCCGCAATGCGCCACGGTTCTTGCCAATGAGCAGGTGATCGATGGCCGCTGCTGGCGTCACGACGACCAGATCGTCGAGCTGCGCGAGATGGACCAGTGGTTCTTCCGCATCACGCGCTACGCAGATCAGCT
Organism: Terriglobus tenax; assembly: GCF_025685395.1. Taxonomy (NCBI): domain Bacteria; kingdom Pseudomonadati; phylum Acidobacteriota; class Terriglobia; order Terriglobales; family Acidobacteriaceae; genus Terriglobus; species Terriglobus tenax. The sequence continues at coordinate 791,122 of NZ_JAGSYA010000003.1, forward strand.
TCTCGAAGGACTGGACTCCATGCCCGGCTGGCCCGAAAAGGTGCGCACCATGCAGCGCAATTGGATCGGCAAGAGCGAAGGCACGCTGGTGGACTTCAGCGTGGAAGGTCACGACTGCCCGATCACTGTCTTCACCACCCGTGTGGATACCATCTTCGGCGCGACCAGCGTCCAGGTAGCTCCCGAGCACGCCGCCGCCAAGGCCTTCGCCGCCGAAGACGCTGAGCTTGCAAAGAAGATCGAGGAACTCGTCGCCCAGCAGACCGCCGCGCGCGAGACCGGCGACATCGGCAACATTGAAAAGCACGGCTACGACACCGGACGCTTCGCCATCAACCCATTCAACGGCGAGCGCGTCCCCATTTGGATCGCCAACTATATCCTGGCCGACTACGGCACTGGCGCCATCATGAGCGTCCCGGCCCACGACGAGCGCGACTTCGAGTTCGCCTCGAAGTACGGCCTGCCCATCAAGCGGGTATTGGCTCCGAATGTCGACATGGCCGAGCAGTCCGAACTCCCATATACCGCCGAAGACGACGCCGTGCTCATCGACTCCGGTGAGTTCACCGGAGAAGCCGCGCTGGAAGCCCAGGGCAAAATGGCGAAGCACGCTGAGGCTAACAGCTTCGGCAAGGCCACTGTCACCTGGCGTCTGAAGGACTGGGGCGTCAGCCGTCAGCGTTACTGGGGCACGCCCATCCCGGTTGTCTACTGCGAAAAGGACGGCATCGTCGCCGTGCCCGACGACCAGCTCCCGGTCATGTTGCCCGCCAACATTGAGATCACCCAGCAGGGCGGCTCGCCGCTCGGCAAGGTGGCTGACTTCGTCAACACCACCTGCCCCAAATGCGGAGGCCCTGCGCGCCGCGAGACGGACACCATGGACACCTTCGTCGACTCGTCCTGGTACTTCTATCGCTACACCGACGCACAGAACGCTGAGAAGCCCTTCGACCCCGCTACTGCCAACCACTGGTTCCCCATCGACCAGTACATCGGCGGCGTCGAGCACGCCATTCTGCACCTCATCTATTCGCGTTACTGGACCAAGGTTATGCGTGACCTCGGCCTGATCGACAACGACGAGCCCGCCACGCGCCTCTTCACGCAGGGCATGGTCATCAAGAACGGCGCGAAGATGTCGAAGTCGAAGGGCAACGTCGTCTCGCCTGACGAGATGATCGAAAAGTACGGTGCGGACGCCACCCGCATGTACGCCCTCTTCGCCGCACCGCCCGAGCGTGATCTGGAATGGCAGGAGGAAGGTGTCGCCGGTATCAGCCGCTTCCTCTCGCGCGTCTATCGCCTCACCACCAAGTACGCGCCCGGCATCGCGTCCATCAAGGACACGGCGGCCAACCAGTCGCTCACGCCCGCCGGCATGAAGCTGCTGCGCAAGCTGCACCAGACGATTGCGAAGATCACGGAGAACTTCTCCGGTCGCTGGACCTTCAACACCTGCATCGCCGCCATCATGGAGCTGGTCAACGTGATCGTCGACTCCGAAGCGGCCATGGACGACGGCGAGGTCTCCTCGGCCACGCAGAAGGAGATCTTCACCTCGCTCGTTCTTCTGCTCGCTCCCTTCGCTCCGTTCCTCTCGGCGGAGCTGTGGGAGACCCTCGGTCACTCCGGCATCGTCTTCCGGCACAACTGGCCGGTTGCCGACGCGGAGCTCGCAAAGGAAGACGAGCTTGAGATTCCTGTGCAGGTCAACGGCAAGCTCGGCAACGTCATCAAGGTGCCCGCAGGTTCCAGCGAGGAAGACATCAAGGAAGTCGCCCTCGCCGATGAGAAGGTCATCGCCCGCATCGCAGGGAAGACGGTCGCCAAGATCATCTACGTGCCCAACAAGCTCGTAAACATCGTGGTGAAGTAGAAGCCATCCTTAGAAACAGAAAAGGGGGGAGCCATCGGCTTCCCCCTTTCGCATCGCTTTGTCATCCCGACCGAAGGCGCGCAGCGCCGTAGTGGAGGGACCTGTATTTGTTTTTCCTGCTTTAAACCAGCGTGCCCCCAAGCCACTGCGGCACATTCCCCGCCTGCACACGCACCGACAGAAAGAACTGGCCGAACGACGCATACACGGCGCTCACCTTGTCGAACCGCATCTCGTAGATCAGCTTCTTGAAGATGACCGGGTCTTCCGCAAACAGGTCCACGCCCCACTCCCAGTCATCCAGGCCGATGGAGCCGGTGATGATCTGCCGGACGTGGTCGGCATAGCGGCGGCCAATCATGCCGTGTTCATGCATCATCGCGCGGCGGTCACCCATGGTCTCGGTGTACCAGTTCACCTGCTCGCCACGCTTGCGGTCCATGGGGTAAAAGCACAGGTACTTCGCCGGAGGAATCGCCGGGAACAGCCGCGACGCCAGGGAAGCAAAGGTACGCGCCGTGGCCTCGGTCACGCCGGCGTTCCACTCGGGGGTGCCGGGCTCCAGGCCCTTCTCCACCAGCTGCACATAGATCTTCTCGGACGATTCATACAGCCCAAGCTCAACCACGGACAGGTATGAAGTCGTCTGCTGCAGATACGGAAAAATGCCTGTCTGCGCCAGCTCAAGCTCCACGCGATTCAGGTCTTCCAGCGAGTCACGGAAGTGAATCAGCGTTAAATCACCTTTATGCCCAATCTGCGAGAACAGCGCCGACTGGTTCGGATGCACCTTCGGATCGCCATTGCTGTTCCCAGCCTCCCAGCGTGCAAGCAGGGCGCTGAACTCTGATGCGATGGCTGTGCGCTCTTCCGCGCTCAGCTTCTTCCAGGCGGTCCAGTCAAAGCGGAAAATCTGGTGAAGAACGCTGGAACCTTCCAGCGTCAGGGGAACCTGTGGCAGTTCGGGCAAAGGACATACCTCCGTACACTCCTGATTATCGCAGCAGCCGCGGCCGTTAGCCGATATCCGGCCTCGTGCTTGCGGAAGGCCTACACTGGTACAAGAAAGGCGGAGCATTGTCGACATACCAGAGCCAGTCCACGCAGACGATTCGCGGCACGCAGAGCTTTGTAAGCACCACAAACTGGGTCTGGAAGCACCCGGGAGTCGTGGCGCTTGAAGTCCTCTGGCGATGGCTCTGGGGCATTCCCGCCCTCTGGATCACGGCCCGCACCGCAAAGCGCATCCTCAACGTACATCCCGTTGACTGGACGGCGTTGCAGCATATCTCGCTGCTGGAACCCATGCATGCGGCTGAGATTCTTGCGGCCATCATCAATGTTTTTGCCACGCCGGTCACACAGGCGCTCACCTGGCTGGCCCCTCTGCTCATGCTCACCTGGGTGGCCGCGCACACCATCGGTCGCACCATCGTTCTGCATCGCATTGACCGCAGCCTGCAGCCCCGCCCCGCCACCTTCCTTCTTCTTACCCTGTTGCGGCTTCTGGCACTCGCGCTGGCCTTTGCGCTGTGGTGGTACCTGCTTCTCTGGGCGTCGACGACTACCATCGCCGACCACGTAGCTCAGGGCAGGGAACCCAATGTCGTTGGCTACTGCGCCTGGGTCATCATCTTCACCATGGGCGTCTTCATGCTGTGGGGCATTGTCAGCTGGGTCTTCTCCATGGCTCCGCTCATGGCCGTCGCCCGGCAGCTTACAGCCATTCAGGCCATCCGTGCCTCCCTCAGGCTTGGCGCATTGAAGCAAAAGCTGGTCGAAATCAACCTGGTCATGGGCATCGTCAAGCTCGCGCTCATTGTCCTCACCATGGTCTTCTCCGCTTCGCCGCTGCCATTCCAGTCGGTCGCCACGCCGGAGTTCCTGCGTGCCTGGTGGGCCGCCGCAGGTATCTTCTATCTGCTGTCGTCAGACTTCTTCCACGTCGCTCGCGCGGTGGCGTATCTGCAGCTTTACCGTCGTTCCGCTGGCGAGTAGCCACAACGCTCTCCGCCCCGTTTGCATCCAACTGCGGCAGGCAAGGAGGGGAAGTATGTCATTTGCGCTTTACATGGTTGGATACGCCATTCTCATCGCAGGAGTCGGGTATGCCGCGCACCTGGCGCACGTCTCACAGCACTGGATCTTCGCCATTGTTCTGGTGATGGTCGGAGCCGGTCTGCTTGGCGCCGTGAAAAACACCCGGCACAAAGACCCTGCTTAGCCGGAACCGGTTTCCCGCGCCCTGCATTGCCAAACCGGCTAAACGTACAGTCCGTCCGGGTAAAATAGACCCGTGGACTCCCTAATCGCCGCCGACGCCGCATCTACCTCGACCATCGCGATTCTCGACTTCGGGTCGCAATACACCCAGCTCATCGCGCGCCGCATCCGCGAATTCAACGTCTTCTCCGTGGTGCTGCCCTGCACCACGCCGCTGGCGGACGTGCTCGCCCTGAATCCCAGGGGAATCATCCTGTCCGGCGGTCCCTGCTCGGTCTACGACGCTGACGCCCCGGCTGCCGATCCCAGGGTGCTCGCCACCGGCCTGCCCATCCTCGGCATCTGCTACGGCCTGCAGTTCATCACCCACCATCTCGGTGGCCAGGTCCACCCGGCAGACAAGCGCGAGTACGGTCATGCCAAGGTGCAGATCGCTACGCACAATCGTCTCTTCTCCGGTCTGCCGGCGGAAATCAACGTCTGGATGTCGCACGGTGACTCCGCCGTCCGCCTGCCCGAGGGCTTTACCCAGACCGCGCAAACCTCCAGCGCGCTGGCCGGCATCGCCAACGAAGAGAAGCAGATCTGGGCCGTGCAGTTCCATCCCGAGGTGCATCACTCCGAAAAGGGAAGCGAGCTGCTGCGCAACTTTGCCATCAACATCTGCGGAGCCAAGCCCGACTGGACCCCGGAACACTTCATCCAGACGACCATTGAGCGCGTCCGCCAGCAGGTTGGCCCCACCGGCCACGCCATCTGCGGTCTCTCCGGCGGAGTCGACTCCTCCGTCGCCGCCGTACTCGTGCACAAAGCCATCGGCGACCGCCTGACCTGCATCTTCGTCAACAACGGCGTTCTGCGGAAGGACGAGTTCGAGAAGGTACAGGCCACCATGCGCGAAAAGCTTGGCCTGAATGTCGTCGCTGTGGATGCAGGCAAGCGTTTCCTCTCGCGCCTCTCCGGCATCACCGACCCCGAAGCCAAGCGCAAGATCATCGGCAATGAGTTCATCGCGGTCTTCGACGATGAGGCCGAAAAGATCCTCAGCGGACTGGAATCGAAGGGCAAGGCTGAGCACGACGCCGAGGGCAACGAGGTCGCCTGGCTCGTCCAGGGAACGCTCTATCCGGACGTGATCGAGTCCTCCTCTGTGAAGGGCCCCTCGCAGACCATCAAGAGCCACCACAACGTCGGCGGTCTGCCGGAGAACATGAAGCTCAAGCTGATTGAGCCGCTGCGCGACCTTTTCAAGGACGAGGTTCGCCGCATCGGCCGCGATCTGCAGATGCCGGAAGAGATCCTCGAGCGCCAGCCTTTCCCCGGCCCCGGCCTCGCCGTCCGCATTGTCGGCGAAATTACCCCGGACCGCGTAGCTATCCTGCAGGAGGCCGACGCCATTGTCGTCGAAGAGATCAAGACCGCCGGTCTCTACCGCCAGCTCTGGCAGAGCTTCGCCGTCCTTCTGCCGGTCAAGAGCGTCGGCGTGATGGGCGATCAGCGCACCTACGCCTACACCTGCGCCATCCGCGCCGTAACCAGTGAAGACGGCATGACCGCCGACTGGGCTCCGCTGCCGTACGAGGTGCTGAAGACCATCTCAAGCCGCATCGTCAACGAGGTCCGCGGCATCAATCGCGTCGTCTACGACATCACCTCGAAGCCACCGGGCACCATCGAGTGGGAGTAGGGACATCGATCGAAGCGAGACCCGCTTTTCTTGCCCTTGTCATCCTGGAAGGGTGAGCTTCTCGCCTTTGTCTTGCCATCAGGGCATGGCTTCAGCCATACCCGAAAATTAAGAGAAATCAGAACGCCGGTCATTGAGGCCGGCGTTCTGATTTCTACGCTTTGCTATCCCCGCATCTTCGTAAAGCTCACCTCAAGTACGACCGTCTTCGCCGTTGGATCAACCGTCTGCTTGAAGGCGCTGCTGTATCCCTCAAACGGCGGAGACGCGATATGCGTTTTCAGGAATGCAGTCACTGCACCCGCATCGAAGACGTCCCCGGGCTTCATGCTCCAGTCCTTGTCCCACACGCTCTGCTGTCCCGCGTTCAGGCCGGTCACCTTCGCGACCTCCAGGTGGTAGACCTCGCCCGGCACAACCTCCACCTTCATGTTGGCCGTATGCGTTGCCTCATCCAGCGCGGGAACTGCATTCACCGTCACGTCGAGATAGCCATGTTGGCGGTAGACATTCTGGATCGCATTCATCGCGGTGTTCAGGGATTTCTGCGAGACCGGCGCCCCGGTCTGCAGCTTCGCTCCGGCTAGAAACTGTTCCTGCGTCATCCAGGGCGACCCCGCCCAGCTCACCGAGCCCAGCTTGTAGACCTCGCCTTCCATCACCGTCGTCGTCAAAGCCACCTGCACTGGCCCCGTTCCGGTGAAGCTCCGCTCGACCGGCGACATCTTCGCCGCCATATAGCCCGCATCGCGATAGACCGTCAGCAGCGTGTCCGCGATATCGCGTCCGCCCACCGTCGTACTGTACGGCCGTCCAGCAAGCGCGGAGGTCAGCTTCTGTACGGACGGTTGCATCGCGGCCGACGCGCCCTGTACTGTTACCGCTCCAAAAAAGATCGCAGGCTGCGCAACCCGGTATGCAGCCACGCGGTAGGGAACACCTGGGCTTGGCTCAAGTACCTGCTCGTCCACCTTCGCCCCGGCCATGCCTTTCTCCTGCAGCATGGCTTCAAGTGCGGCCTGAACGGAGCTCTGCAGTGTCCCAGCCTCGGGAACCGTCTCTCCGGTCAGCGGAACCCGGCGGCTGATCTCGGCCTTTAGTTCTTCCGGGGTCCACCAGACGAAGTTCGCGTACGAAATGTGCAGCAGCTTGCCAGGATCGACCGGCTTCACCTTGAAAATGACGTTGACCGCCTTCATGGGGCCGTCCAGCGTAGCCTGCAAATCCTCAAAGGCGCCGGAGTCCACCAGCTTCTGTGCGGCTGCCTGCAGGCTCTCGTTGCCAACTGCCTGCCCCGGCTTCAGGCCGGAAGCGGCTTCCAGTTCGGCTTGTGTGTAGGGAGTCTGGCCGTCGAAAACGATCTGCTTGACGGTGTACTGCGCATTGGCTGAGACAGTAAAGGCGAACAGAAGGGCAGGGATGCAAAGGAGAGAGCGCATGGAATACGGCGATGCTACCGTGATCCCCATGCCCCGGCAAGGGGATTTCCCGGCATGCAACAAAGACTGAAATCCCTGCTAAAGAGCATCCACTTCCTGCCGATAGGTGTAGCAGGTACGACACAGATCCCGGCCAGTTCGAACAGGTTACGAAAGATCCTGCTCACCTTCCGGTATCAAACACGTACATTCTGTGGGAGAATACTGCAAAGCTCATGCGCACATCCCAACACTTCGTACGGACGCTTCTGCTGACGGCGCTTGCCCTCGGCATGAATCTGCTTTCGTACGCGGATGTTGCTCATGGCCGAGCGGCGCACCATCGTTCGCGCATCAGCTACTCCCACGTACCTCCGCATGGATCGCACCGGCCCACCGGCCGCGGCGGACGTACGCTGCGTGTCGCCGCCACGGACAATCAATCCTCTGATTCCGCAGAGGTTGCGCTCGCTCCCAAGCTGAAGCCGATTCATCCGGCGGTTCCATCGCCGACAGTTGCACTTCTGCAGCAAAGCCTGCTGCCGCAGCCGGAGAACCTTTCCGCGCCGCTGGCCCAGGCGCATGTACTTGCCCAGGGTTCCGCTCCGCGTGCACCCGGCGGCTCCCGCGCTCCTCCCATCGCTTAAATCTCCACCGCAAAGCCCCTCGTTTGCGCTGCGTCGTCGTGTCTACGTACGTCTGCCGCCGCAAGCGCGCCACGTTTCCCTTTGCCTTTTGTCAGGAGATTCAAACGATGCAGCGCCTTTTAGATGGCTACGCCCGTTTTCGCACCGAAGTTTTCCCGCACCATTCTTCGCTCTTCGCCCAGTTGGCCCGCGGACAGAAGCCTGAAGTCTGCTTTATCACCTGCTCGGACTCCCGCGTTATGCCGGAGATGATCTTTCAGTGCGAGCCCGGTCAGATCTTCCCCATTCGCACCGCTGGCAACCTGGTTCCGCCTCCGGGTGAGTCACACAGCGGCGTCACCGCCACCGTCGAGTACGCCGTCAAAGGCCTCAAGGTCACCGACATCGTCGTCTGCGGTCATTCCGGCTGCGGCGCCATGAAGGAGTTCCTGGAGCGCAAGCACGTCGACGAGCTGCCTGCCGTTCACGCCTGGCTGCGTCACGCCGGCCCTTCGTCGAAGTGGCTGCGCGGTCTCTTCGAACAGGCTGGCGACATCTCCCCGGAAAAGCAGCTTGAGCTGCTGACCCAGGCCAACATCCTTGCACAGCTCAACCACCTGGCCCAGCACTCGGCCGTTGCCGAAGGCCTCGCCTCCGGCACGCTCCGTCTGCACGGCTGGATCTATGACATCGCCACCGGAGAGATCCTCTCGCTCGATACCGACTCTGGAGCCTTTCTTCCCCTGTCGGTAGAACCCGAACCCGCACTTCATATCGCATAGCCGTTAGACAAGGAAACTCACTATGAAAAATACAGTTAAGCAGCCGGCAAACGGCGCACTGGTGAAGGACCTTTCGGCCTCGTTAGTTGTCTTCCTGGTTGCCCTGCCTTTGTGCATGGGCATCGCTCTGGCATCTGGCGTTCCACCGGCCCGGGGTATTGTCACCGGCATCGTAGGCGGAGTCATCGTTGGTCTGTTGTCCGGATCGCCGCTGCAGGTCAGCGGCCCAGCGGCAGGCCTGGCAGTTATCGTCTTCGAACTTATCCAGGAGCACGGCCTCTCCGCGCTCGGTCCTATCCTTATCCTCGCCGGCGCCATGCAGCTCATCGCCGGCCTGCTGAAGATGGGCCGCTGGTTCCGCGCCATCTCGCCGGAGGTTATCCACGGCATGCTGGCCGGCATCGGTATCCTCATCGTCATCCAGCAGTTCCACGTCGTGCTCGATCGTGCGCCCAAGTCCAACGGAGTGGCCAATATCCTTGCCATGGGAGAAGCCGTCTTCGGTGGCCTGTTCCCGCTCAACGGCAGCAAGGAAGAAGCCGCGGCCCTCGTCGGCCTGGTCACCCTTGCCGTCATGATGTTGTGGGAGCGCTTCCGTCCTGCAAAGCTGCGCCTGCTTCCTGGCGCCCTGCTCGGCATCTCCGCCGGCACCGCCGTCGCGCAGATCTGGCATCTCGGTGTGAACCGCGTCAATGTCCCCGCGAACCTCAGCGACATGGTCAGCCTCACCGGTCCCGCCTCCATGGGGGCTATCAACTGGTTCGGCTTTCTGGGCACCGCCGCCGCACTGGCCTTTATCGCATCAGCGGAAACTCTTCTCTCCGCCGCCGCGGTGGACCAGATGCAGACCCGTGTTCAGGCCAACTACGACAAGGAACTGGCAGCGCAGGGCGTCGGCAACATCCTCTGCGGTTTCCTCGGAGCGTTGCCCATGACCGGCGTCATCGTTCGCAGTTCGGCCAATGTGCAGGCTGGCGCGGAGACACGCAAGTCCACCATCCTTCATGGCATGTGGCTCCTGCTCTTCGTCCTGGCTCTGCCGTTCGTCCTGCGCATGATTCCCACCGCCAGCCTTGCCGCTGTGCTGGTGCTCACCGGCATCAAACTGGTCAAGCCCAGGGACATCCTGCACCTGCGCCGTTTTGGCTGGGCGCCGGTTGCCATCTATCTTGTATCGATGGGTACGATTGTGGCGACCAATCTTCTCACCGGCGTTCTGGTCGGCATCGGTCTCTCCCTGCTGCGTGTCCTGTGGAAGGTCGCGCACCTTGAGACCAGTGTCGAGGAGAAGGATGGCCGCACGGAGGTACACTTCTCTGGAGTCGGTACCTTCCTCGCCATTCCCAAGATCGCCGCTGCTCTTGACGCCGTGCCCACTGACAAACCCGTCATGGTGCACACCCACTCCCTGCGCTACGTCGACCATGCCTGCATCGAAATCATTGAGAGCTGGGTCGAGCGCCGCAAGGGGCAGGGAGGCATCGTCCACATCGAGGTCGACCTGCTGCTCCGCCGTTACAACACGCCGGTCAGTCGCAGCATCGCCTAGGTTTGCTCTTTTGCTGTGCGCGGGTTCTGCCAGAGGACCGGCGCCATCCAAAGCAAAGAGCAGGGCCCGCCAGTTGGCGGGCCCTTTTTATTGTTTCTTGAAGCGTGGGGTTTAGCCCAGCTCCTCCATGCTGTTGACGCCGAACTTCTTGTACCACGGAGTCGCCGCGGCCAGCGCCTTGTTGACGTTCTCAATGTTCTCCACGCCGGTCGTGTTCAGCCAGTCCTCAAAAGCCTTGGGGCCCTGTTTGGCGTAGATGGCGATGCCGTCATACCAGGTCGCACGGCCGCACAGAACACCGTTGAACTTGGTGCCCGACTCGCCCGAAAGCTCCAGCGTCTCAATGAACACCGGGTTGGTGACGCCTGCCGACAGGTAGATGAACGGCTTGTGAGACATCGACTCCGCATCGCGGAAGTGCTGCAGAGCCTCGGCACGTGTGTAGGCCTTCTCGCCCTTGAAGGCGCGCGTGCCTTCCACAAACGCCATCTCGATCGGCACCTCGACCTTCAGCACGTCCACGCCATAGCGCTCCTTGCCGAATTCAGCCATCGAGCCGGAGACAACCTCGGGCTTCTTGCGAGCGTACGCCAACGTCTTTTCGCCGGTGCCGTCTTCGTTGTAGCCCACCGTCTCCAGGAAGAAGGGAATGTCGTGGTAACGGCATTCGTCGCCAATACGCTCCACCCAGGCATGCTTCAGGTCGTTGACCGGGGTGGCTTCAAAGGGGCTGTAATACAGCAGGATCTTGATGCAGTCGGCGCCGGCCTCTTTCAGGCGGCGGACGCTCCATACATCCAGCAGGTCGGGCAGGCGGCCCGGCGTGTTGGCGTCGTAGCCAGTCTTTTCATAGGCCAGCAGAAGACCGGCGTTATTGCGCGCCTTGGCGGCGGGAAGTCCGAACTCAGGGTCCAGCAGAATGGCCGAGGCATGCTTGGTCAGCACCGAGCTGACCAGGAGCTTGAACTCTTCCAGATCATGCGCCGTAGCCGTGCCACCGCGCTCCTTGGCAATGGACTTCTGCAGCGATCCACGCTGGTCCATGGCTGCGGCGGCAATCACGCCACGCTTGTCCGATACTGCCTTCAGTCCTGCAAGTTTGCCGGGTGTGGGCTTGGTCATAAGGTCTCCTGCTTGTCTGTTCCTCGTGATCAATTGGTTTGATTCCAACGGGATGCTTCAAGGTTCGCGGCGACGACGTTAAATCAACCACGACCCGCCTGTCGAATCGGTGCTTACCACTGTACAACACGCGTTCGATAATCGCGGAAAAATTCGATTATCGAACAGATTGCTTTTGCAGTATAAATAAATCCCGGATTCCAGCCTCCGCATAGTCCAGCATCGTTCCCAATTGCTGCCGCGTATACGGATGTCGTTCCGCCGTCGCCTGTGTCTCCACCAGGCCGCCGCTCTCCGTCATCACCACGTTCATATCCACTTCCGCCTGTGAGTCTTCCTCGTAGCAAAGATCCAGAAGCACATTTCCCTCTACGATGCCGACACTGGTTGCGGCGACCATCTCGCGCATCGGATTCTTCGGTAATGTACCTGCTTCCACCAGCTTGTTCAGGGCCAGAGACAGCGCGGCGCAGGCGCCGGTAATCGCCGCCGTACGCGTTCCGCCATCGGCCTGCAGCACATCGCAATCCAGAATCACCGTGCGCTCGCCCAGTGCCTGCATATCCACTACCGAACGCAAAGAGCGGCCGATCAGTCGCTGAATCTCGTGCGTGCGGCCGCCAATCTTGCCGCGCTCCGCTTCACGCGGCGTACGCGTCAGCGTCGCCCGCGGCAGCATGCCATACTCGGCGGTCACCCATCCGCGGCCAGAGTTCCGCAGCCACCCGGGAACGCCGTTCTCAATCGTCGCATTGCACAGCACGCGGGTATGGCCGGCTTCAATCAGCACGGATCCTTCCGCTGTTGCAACAAAACCCGGGGTCAGAGTGGTAAGACGAAGCTGATCGGCCATGCGATCGCCAGGACGAAGAAACGGAGTTGCCATGGAGCGATTGTAATAAGGTCACAATCCATCCCATTTCGGAACACCTGTTCAAACGACCGTTCCGAAACGGGAAATAGCAGAAAAGCCGCGTCTTTACCGCGAAAGCCCTACCGCCAGCCCTTTTATGTTCCCGTTTCGGGAAACCCCGTTGTCCCAGTTTGGAAGACGTTCGAGCGGATTTGCATTTTGTTTCAAAGACTTACCAGTTTGGCACTCGACGTGATATCCAGACTGGCATACAAACGTTACTATCCCTTGTTTGATGGGTTCTAAAAATGCTGGCGTCTTTGCTGAGTTGTTCCGCCTTCTGTCTCTCTGCTAACGGAGGTATGGCGTGGTAAAAGCCAATCCCTCCCGCTCTCCGGCCGATTTTGGTTGGAATTCTTCCTCGCGGCCCGGGGCGCTTTCTTCGTCGTCTGCCATGCGCGTGCTCATCGTCGATGACGATGTCTCCGTGCGGCAGGCCTGCGCCGAAATCAGCGAACGTGTCGGCTTCCAGACGGCAAGCGCGTCGACCATTGCGCAGGCCGAAGTGTTGCTCGCTGAGAAATCCGTCGACATCATGCTGCTTGATCTGCGCGTTCCCGGAGGCAGCAGCCTGGGGCTTCTGGAACACACACGCGCCATGTATCCGGAGCTGGTTGTCATCGTGATGACGGCTTTCGCCACCGTCTCCTCAGCGGTGGAGGCCATGCGCAACGGGGCCTCCGACTACCTGACCAAGCCCTTCGCCCTGGAAGAGCTGACGCAGGTGCTGCAGCGTGCGCGCAACCGGCGCAGCTTTGCGCTGGAGAGCCGCCGCCTGAAAGAGGATCTGCGTCAGCCGCGCAAGCTTGATAGCCCGCTCGTCGGAAACACGCCGGCCATGCAGAATCTGCTGCGCATGATCTCCAAGGTCGCCCAGTCCGCGCATCCCGTGCTGATCCTTGGTGAGAGCGGCACCGGCAAGGAGCTGGTTGCGCGCGCCATCCACAACAGCGGCCCGAATGCCAGCCGTCCTTTCCTGCCTATCGACTGTGGCGCCCTGGTGCCCACGCTGATCGAAAGCGAGCTCTTCGGCCATGTCCGCGGTGCCTTTACAGGGGCCAGCCGTCCCAAGGAGGGGCTGCTGGCCGCGGCCGACCATGGCACCGTCTTTCTGGATGAGATCGGTGAGCTTCCCCTCGACCTGCAGGCCCGCCTTCTCCGTGCCTTGCAGGAGAAGGAGATCCGCCCGGTCGGCTCCACCCACTCCGTGCCGATCCGCGCCCGCATCGTAGCCGCCACGAACCGCGATCTGGCTGCCATGGTGGAGCAGGGAAGCTTCCGCAAGGACCTCTACTTCCGGCTCAATGTCGTCAACCTGAGGGTCCCGCCCCTGCGTCAGCGCAGTGACGATATCCCCCTTCTGGCGGCTTACTTTCTGGAACGTCTGCGCCGCGAGAGCGCCATCGAGTATGTCTTCTCCGATGAAGCTCTGCGCATCATGCACGAGTACGACTGGCCCGGGAACGTGCGTGAACTGGAACATGCCATTGAGCGCGCCTGCGCTCTCTCCTCGGGGCCTGTCATCACCATGGCGGAGTTGCCCACACAACTGCAGGAGTTCCGCGCGCAGAGCACCCGCGGAGGCTCCATCATCGCCGCCATGGCTTCCTCTTACCCGGAGGAGATGAACGGGGCGCAGCCATCGGCCGGCATCGTCTCCATCGCCGAGATGGAAAAGCAGGCCATCCTGAACACCATCCACCAGCTCAACGGCGACAAGCTGATGGCCGCGCGTTTGCTCGGCATCGGTAAGACGACCCTGTACCGCAAGCTGAAGGAATACGGAATCGATCAACCTTGAGGGAGGTTGTTATGGACGCGACAATTCTGCTGGTCAGTGCCTCGGCAAGGGCCGAAGACTGTGCCACCTTTCTTTCCCGGCGCATCAATACCGCCATTGAAGTGGTGACCAACCGGCGTTCGGCCCTCGCCACCCTGAGGAGGCATGAGTTCCAGGTCGTAATGGTCGATGCCGAGCTGGCAACGCAATATCCTGATGGCGCTGACCTTTTCTGGCAGCATGCAGGCCTTGCCCTGCCCATTCTTTTCCGTATGCCGGCGGAGGACTGTTCTCAGCTTCTGCGGGAGGTTCGTTCCGGGCTTGCCCGCCGCGAGCGGGAGCAGCAGCTTGCCCGGCGCCTGGTTTCAGCCTCGCTGGAGGCCGATCTCAAGTCGTCGGTCACCGGCATCCTGCTCGAATCCGAGCTGGCCTTGCGTGAGCCGGGCATCTCGCCGGTGCTCGAACGACGCCTTCGCCATCTGGCGGAGCTCGCCAGCACGCTGCGCGACCGGCTGCGGCCAGAGGGCGCCGTCTAGAGCCTGTTATGCTGGGCTTTCCAATCGTAAAAGGAGAGTCATCCCGCATGTCTGAAGTACCCGCAGTCAAGATCACCGTCAAGCCCAACGGCCCCCTCCGCGTCGAAGGCCCCATCACCCTGACCGACGCCGATGGCCAGCAGTGGGACCTGACCGGCAAGCCCGCCATCTCGCTCTGCCGCTGCGGCGCCAGCGAGAAGCGCCCATTCTGTGACGGAGCCCACAACCGCATCGGCTTCCAGTGCGCCGCCAGTCCGGCCGGTAACCTCACCTAAACACGGCCCCGACGCATGACGCTACGCGCGATTGCTCTTAGTGGCCTGCTTCTCGTTGCCTCCTCGGCCGCCACTGTTCCCGCATGGGCACAGCAGGCCGAGGAGGCAAAGCCTCATGCCCGCAGCTATGTACGGTCAGAGGCGATGATTCCCGTACGGGACGGCGTCAAGCTGCACGTCGTCATTCTTCGTCCTGAAGGCTCGGAGAAATCCGGAGAAGCTCTCCCCATCCTGATCACGCGCACACCTTACGGCGCAGGCGGCAACTCCGACACGGTCAACGCCTCCAAGCCCGAACTCGCCGCCAGCGGCTATATCTTCGTGCAGGCGGACATCCGCGGCCGTTACGGCTCCGAGGGCCAGTTCGTGATGAACCGCCCCCTGGTGCATGTACCCGGCAACCGGACTGATCCGAAGCTGATCGACGAAAGTTCTGACACCTACGACACTGTTGCCTGGCTGCTCAACAACCTGCCCAACAACAACGGCCGCGTCGGGGTCTTCGGTGTCTCCTACCCCGGCTTCCTCTCCATGATGGCGGGTATTGACCATCATCCGGCGGTGAAGGCCATCTCGCCCCAGGCGCCGATGACCAACATCTGGATCGGTGACGACTTCTTCCACAACGGAGCCTTCCGCCAGACTTACGGCTTCGACTACGTCCAGCAGTTGGAGCGCGCCAAGGACGACCAGCGCGTCTCCATGAGCGAGGACACCTTCGACTACTTCCTGAAGAACCGCAACTTCGAGGGAGCGGCAAAGACCGCGAAGATGGAGTCGCTGCCCACCGCGAAGGCCTTTCTTTCGCAACCCAGCTACACCAGGTTCTGGAAGGACATGGCCGTCGAGCCCCATCTCACACGGATTGAAGTCCCCACCCTCGAGGTCGGCGGCTGGTGGGACCAGGAAGACATGTGGGGCACGCAGGCGGAGTATGCCGCGCTCCGCACGCATGACACCAAGCAGGACCCGCAGCACGCCGTCTTTCTCGTCCTCGGCCCCTGGAACCATGGCGGCTGGGCAGGCCCGGGACGTAAGCTCGGCGCGGTCGACTTCGGTGCAAACACCGGCGAGCAGTATCGCCAGACCATCGAAGCCCCCTTCTTCGAGTTCTATTTGAAAGACAAGCCCGGCTTCGACCTGCGTGACACCGCCAGCTTCCGCACCGGCGAAGACACGTGGCACCACTACGACGTGTGGCCTCCGAAGACTGGCTTCAAGGCCGCAAAGCTCTACCTCGCTCCGCAGAAGGGGCTCAGCTTCACAGCTCCAAAAGGCGATGACAAGAGCTCGGTCGTCAGCTACGTTGCAGACCCCGCCGATCCTGTCCCATACCGTGCCCGTCCCATCCAGTCCACCTACGGCAACGGATCGAAGTGGCGTCCCTGGCTCGTCGAAGACCAGCGCTTTGTCACCAGCCGTAAAGACACCGCCGTCTTCCAGACCGCCGCCCTCGACAAGGACACCACCATCACCGGGGACATCGTTGCCGACCTCTTCGCCGCCACCACCGGCAGCGATGCTGACTGGATTGTGAAGCTGATCGACGTCTACCCGGACGACGCTCCCGCGCCCATGGCCGGCTACCAGTTGATGATCGTCGATGAGATCTTCCGTGGCCGCTACAACAACAGTTTTGAAAAGCCCCAGGCCATCACGCCCAGCCAGGTCACCGAGTACAAGTGGAGCCTGCACGGTGCCGACCACACCTTCAGGAAGGGGCACCGTATCCTGGTGCAGGTGCAGTCCTCCTGGTTTCCGCTCTACGACCGCAACCCGCAGACCTTCGTCGAAAACATCATGACCGCCCCTGCCGATGCCTACAAGGCGCAAACGCAGAGCATCTACTTCTCAACGGCCCATCCCTCGCACCTTGAGGTGCTGGTGCCCGCCGAGTAAGGAGCCCGCTTGTCCATCAAGACCATCTCCTCGCGCGAGGTCTACCGCAATCCATGGACCCGCGTCCGCGAAGACATCATTGAGCGTCCCGGCGGCGTCCGCGGCGTCTACGGCGTCATCGAGAAAGACCCCGCCTGCATCATCATCCCGCTCGAACGCACCCCCGAAGGTGACTTCCTCTAC
This sequence comes from Terriglobus tenax, assembly GCF_025685395.1. Taxonomy (NCBI): domain Bacteria; kingdom Pseudomonadati; phylum Acidobacteriota; class Terriglobia; order Terriglobales; family Acidobacteriaceae; genus Terriglobus; species Terriglobus tenax. Next base: position 807,997 of record NZ_JAGSYA010000003.1, read on the forward strand.
CTGGTTGAGCAGTTCCGCTACACCGTCGGTGCGCGCTTCAAGGAGTTCCCCCAGGGCGGCTGGGAGACGGCAGAGATCATCCCCGAGGAGTTAGCTCGAGGCGAGCTGCAGGAAGAGACCGGCCTCATCGCCGGCAAGCTCACCCTCCTCAACGAAATGTGGATCGCCTACGGCGTCATGCACCAGCGCCACTACCTTTACCTTGCCGAAGACCTGACCCACGGAGACACAGATCCTGACACGGAAGAACACGACCTCGAACTCTTCCGTGTCTCCGTCGCCGACTTCGAACAGATGATCCTCCGCAGCGAAATCCAGGACAACTGCACCCTCGCCGCCTGGGGAGCCTACAAAGTCTGGCGGGAACACAATTTGCATTCATAAAACCAACCCGGGTGCCCCACCCTCGCAACGCCAGGGTGGGTGGTGAGTCACTAGTCCGGAACCAATAGAAAGTAATCACGATCATGCCTTCCATCCAACACCTCGAATGCTCCCGCTGCGGTCACACGGTCAGCGCCGATACACCCCGGAACGTCTGCCCCAAGTGCGCAGGCAGCTTCTACGTCCGCTACGACCTCTCAGCCGCCAAAGGCCTCGCCGCCCGCGACCGCGTCACGCAGGATTACCCCCGTTCCACCGGCATGTGGCGCTACCGCGACGTGCTCCCTTCCGTTGAGCCCGTCACCCTGGGCGAAGGCTGGACGCCCATGCTTCCATCGCGCCGCTACAAACACGTCTGGACCAAGGAAGAAGGCGCGAACCCCACCGGCACCTTCAAGGCCCGCGGCATGGCCGCAGCGATCTCCATGGCAAAGCACTACGGCATCACCAAGGTCGCTGCGCCCTCCGCAGGCAATGCCGGCGGAGCTATGGCAGCCTATGCCGCAGCCGCCGGCATTGAAGCCCATATCTTCATGCCGAAGGATGTTCCCCTCGCCAACCAGGTGGAGTGCAAGGTCCACGGCGCACACCTCACCCTCGTCAACGGCCTCATCTCCGACTGCGGCAAGATCGTCGCCGAGCGCAAGGACGCCGAGGGCTGGTTCGACATGTCCACCCTGAAGGAGCCCTACCGCGTCGAAGGCAAGAAGACCATGGGCTATGAACTGGTCGAGCAGCTCGGCTGGTGCTATCCCAAAGCCGTCTTCTACCCCACCGGCGGAGGCGTCGGCCTCATCGGCATGTGGAAGGCCTTTGAAGAGATGGAAGAGCTCGGCTGGGTCACTGGCGAGCGCCCGAAGATGATCGCCGTACAGGCCGCCGGCTGCGCCCCTATCCAGAAGGCCTACGACGAAGGCAAAGACGTCAGCGAGATGTTCCAGAACGCCGCCACCGATGCCGCCGGCCTCCGCGTCCCCAAGCCCTACGGCGACTACCTCATCCTCGACATCGTCCGCAAAAGTGGCGGCACGGTCATCTCCTGCACCGACGACGAAATCTTCGCCGCGCTCAAAGACTGGGGCACCCACGAAGGCCTCCTCCTCTCACCCGAAGGAGCATCCTCCATGGCTGCCTACGACAAGCTCATCGCCAACGGCTTCCTCAAACCCGAAGACGAAGTCGTTCTCTTCAACACCGGCTCCGGCAACAAGTACACTGACGTTCTCAGCCGCCACTTTGGCCTGGTGTAGCTTTTGCCTTTTGCTTTGTCATCCAGAGCAAAGCGAAAGCCCTGCCTCTCTTCGCAGCATGTAACCCTAACCGAACCCGCTCTCGCAACCCCAGGGTGGGTTCGGTACCATAGCCCCACAGGAACCCACGGATGCCCCACCAATACTCTCGCCGCACCTTTCTCTCGCTGACGCTCTCCGCCTCCCTCGCGCACGCCGGAGCGCAGCTTCCCATCCTGCGTGGCAAGCGGGTATCCATCCTCGACCACGGCGCGAAGGCCGATGGCGCCACCCTCAACACCCGCGCCATCCAGGCCACCATCGATAGCCTCGCCTCCACCGGCGGCGGCACCGTCGTCATACCGGCGGGCACCTTCATCAGCGGAGCTATCTTCCTCAAGCGCGGAGTCCATCTCCACCTTGAGAAGGGAGCCGTCCTTCAGGCCTCCACCGATGTCGCCGCGAACTTCCCCGCGCAGCGCACCCGCATTGAAGGCCACTTCGAAGAGAAGTTCACCCCCGCCCTCATCAACGCCAAAAACTGCGACGGTCTGCGAATCACCGGCGAAGGCACCCTCGACGGCGCGGGCCGCCCCATCTGGGACCAGTTCTGGAAGATGCGCAACGCCGCGCCTGACCCGCACAACTTTCCCAACATCGGCCTGCCGCGCGCCCGCCTCGCCATCCTGGAGGAGTCGCGCAACATCACCGTCGAAGGCGTCACCTTCAAGGACTCGCAGTTCTGGAACCTCCATCTCTACAAGTGCGATGGTGTCACCGTTAAGAACGCCCGCTTCCAGGTGCCCGACGACTACAAGCAGGCGCCCAGCACCGACGGCATCGACCTCGACAGCTGCCGCAACGTCACCGTCGACGGCTGCTTCTTCTCCGTCACCGACGACTGCATCGCCGCCAAGGGCTCCAAAGGCCCCAACGCCGACAAGGACACCGCCAGCCCGCCCGTGGAGCACATCCGCGTCCGCAACTGCACCTTCAAACGCGGCAACGGTATCGTCACCCTCGGCAGCGAAGCCACGCTTGTGCGCGACGTCCAAGTGGAGAACTGCAACGTCATCGGCGAGGTCAAAATCGCCGTCCTCAAGCTGCGCCCCGACACCCCGCAGCACTACGAAGACATCCACTTCCGCAACATCACCCTCAACGGCTCCCGCGCCCCCATGGTGCAGATCCAGCCCTGGTCGCAGTACTTTGACCTGAAGGGCAACACCCCGCCCAAATCCATCGTGCGCAACGTCACCATCACCGGAGTCAAAGGCCGCTTCGGTACCTTCGGCACCATCAAACCCAACCCAGGCCAGACGGAGATCGCGGACATCGTCTTCAAAGACATCAACGTCACCCTGCAGGACCCCAAGCTGAACACCGAGGGCGTCAAAGGTCTGAAGTTCGAAAACGTGATCATCAACGGGAAGAACATCACCTCAGCGGAATCGCTGGCATAACCCATCACCCGGGTCCCCATGTCCCGTTTCCGGGGCATGGGTGCTCGTGCGGAACTTTCCAGCAGCAGCGCTCGTAGCAACTCTCGCACCCGCCAGCCGTAGAGAGCCCATGCCTGCTTTGTTACGAGCAACTCTGTTTCTATCGCTGCTGCCAGCCGGTATGCACGCAGCTCACGCGCAGGAAAACCCATCCGAGCCGCTGAAGAAGATGGCCGCCACCGCCGACCCTGACTTCGAGGTCGCCACCATCAAGCCCTCCGACCCCGCCGACCACAACCAGGGCTTCCGGCTGAAGGGCCGTCGGCTGCAGATAGAAGCCAATAACATGACCGGCATTATCTGCTTCGCCTACTCCATCCAGAAGAGCCAGGTCATCAACGCCCCCAAATGGTTCGACGAACAGCGCTGGGACATCGAAGGCGTCCCCGACGTGGAAGGTGCACCCAGCTGGCGTCAGTACCGCGGCATGCTGAAGAAGCTGCTCTCCAGCCGCTTCGGTATCCAGATGCACCAGGACAAACGCGAGCTCTCCGTCTACACCCTCACCCTTGCGAAGGACGGACCGAAGTTCAAGAAGAGCACCAGCGACCCCGACGCGCCCAGTGACCAGTCCGGCCACGGCATCGGCTCACAGCAGTATATGAAATTCACCAACGCCAGCATGACGGACTTCGCCCAGACCATGCAGCTGATGGTCGACAAACCTGTAGTCGACCAGACCAGCCTCTCAGGCCGCTTTGACTTTGAGCTGTTGTGGACGCCGGACATGCTCCGCCCCACGGAACCGAACCCGGCTCCGGCTCTCTTTACCGCGGTGCAGGAACAACTGGGGCTGAAACTGCAGGCGACTCGCACGCAGACCGATGTGCTGGTCATTGACACCGCAACCCCACCAACACAGAACTAAAGCGGGTGCCCCATATCTGGCAGCCTCATCGCCAGATGTGGGACGAACCACCATCTCTATGTATCTGTCGGCGTATCCGCCCACAACCCGCTCTTTGAGCGCCCACAAAGCCAGTTGAAAGCCTTGTGCCGCTCCTGTGCGATGGAGGTCATTACGGCGAACTCATCCGAAGTAAGTTCACCATAGCTCTTTCCTAAAGCAGGGAAGTCTCCATTGATTGGCTGCCCAATATCGCCTTTATCCGCAGCTTTCGATGCCGTCATTGCGATGATCTGCGCAATCGTGAGACCACTGTACTGACCGTCAAGCTTTCCTTCTTCCTGAAGACGCCGAGTCCGCGCCCGCCAGTGCCATAATTCAGCAAGATTTCTCTGCTTCTCGATCTCGTCTTTGGGGCGGAGTTGCGCACGATTGACGGCCTCTTGAATCGAGGCTGCTTTGAACTCCTGTACAAGATCGCTGCCGGTCTCCTGATCATAGGGCGGTAACGATGGAATCATCTGCAGCGCCCACAGCAGGCATGCAATCGATTCGGCCAGCCAGCTTGCGTCAATCCGTGCCTGATCGTTCTCTGATGAAAGGCCGCCCTGCAGAAACGCTCTCTCGCCTGCTTCCACATCACGCCACAGGTCTGAGCTTTTGAGCTGTTCGACAATGGGCTGCGTGAATTCGCCGATATCTTTCTTGAACTGCTCGCTCTCTTCAGCACTCCATTGCGCCATCATCTCCTGCAGAACATCCATCGGAGGAACGACGAGACCTGCGGCATAAATGGCCTTCAGAATAATGGCACGCTTCATCACCGCGCCTGCGTTTGGAGTTCCTTGTGAGAAGTAGGGCACATGAGCGTCATTTGACTGCGAAAGAATGTCACGAAGTAGAACTGCTGCACAGAAAACAGTTGCAGCGATGAGATAACCCCCAAGTGACAAATCCGCGAATTTTGGGAAGGCCTTTCTTATGGTGAAATCCCATGGATACTGAATCAAGGCAACCCCAATGCCGAGAGAAAGCGCCAGCATTGCGCGAGGAGAATGGCTGGTTCGGCGGAGAAAAAACCTTCCCAGCAAAACAAGAAGCCCGGTTAGTCCGCCAATAATGAGACCGAACAGGACGCTCTCAAGGAACAGGCCAGCGAAGGCGGCATTCAAATGGCTCATTTGCTCCTGATCAACATCGTGGAGCAAATAGACAGAGATCGCAGCAATCAGTAGAGCTGTGCCCGAAAGTCCTGAGATGAGCAAGAATATGGAGCGTCGCATGGGTGAAGAGGAAGTATAGCCGACACAAAAATGACACGGTGTTGAAGACACTGGGTGCCCCATATCTGGCAGCCTCATCGCCAGATGTGGGAATTTCCATAGAACATCCTGCAAACCCACATCTCAGAATCGAGATATAGGGCACACCGGTTCATGGTGAGCCGGTGTTTTACGCCGTCAACGGCTGCGTCTCCCCAGCACCCGCACCCACAACCTCCTGGTCCTTGTACTGCAGCTGATACAGCTTCCAGTACAAGCCACGCTGCGCGAGCAATTGCTGATGCGTGCCCTGCTCATGCAGGTGCCCCTTATGCATCACCAGGATGGTGTCCGCCTTCTGGATCGTCGACAACCGGTGCGCAATCATCACCGACGTCCGCCCCGTAATCATGCGGTCGACGGCTGAACGTACTAGCAGCTCGGTCTCGGTATCCACCGAACTCGTCGCTTCATCCAGAATCAAAATGCCAGGCTTGTGCGCCAGCGCGCGTGCAAACGAAATCAACTGCTTCTGCCCGGTGGAGAAGGTTGCGCCGCGTTCCGTCACCGGCTCCTGCAACCCGCCAGGAAGCTGGCGGATGAAGCCGCCGAGGTTCACATCCTCCACCGCCGCCTGCAGCTGCTCGTCGGTAATCCAGTCGCTGCCCAGGCGGATGTTCTGCGCGATGGTGCCGGTGAACAGGAACGGGTCCTGCAGCACCACGCCAAAGCGGCGGCGCAGCCGGTTCAAATCCTGCAGACGCACGTCGACACCGTCCACCAGCACCTCACCGCGCTGCACGTCGTAGAAGCGCATCATCAGGCTGGTAATGGTCGTCTTGCCCGCCCCGGTGTGGCCAACGATGGCTGCGGTCTCGTCGGTGGCAATCACAAACGAAACGCCCTTCAGAATCCACTCAATCTGAGTGTCCGCGGCAAGCTCTTCCTCGCTGGCGGAGGAGACAAAGACCTGCTGTGCCTCAGTCAGTTTCTGGTAGGTGAACCACACATTGCGGAACTCCACCGTACCCGTCTGGTCGCCGGCAATCGGCTGCGCAGGGGACTCAATCTGGGGAGCTGTGTCCAGCAGCTTGAAGATGCGCTCGCTGGCCGCCATGGCCGACTGCAGGATGTTGTACTTCTCGCTCAGGTCCTGGATCGGCCGGAAGAATCGCTGCGCATACTGCATAAAGGCGATCAGCACGCCGATGGTGACCGTGCCCGACAGAACACTGGCGCCGCCGCGCCAGATGACCAGGGCTATGGCCGTGGCGGACAGCAGTTCGACCGCCGGGTAGTACAGCGCATAGGCGAAGATCGCGTCCGTCCATGCGTCCTTGTTTTCCTTGTTGACGTTGGAGAAGTCGCGGAAGGCGCGCCGCTCGCGGTTGAACATCTGCACCACGCTCATGCCGGAGACATACTCCTGCGTGAACGAGTTGATATGCGCTGTTGCCGCTCTCTGCCTGCGGTAGCTGGACCGCACGTGATCGCGGAACAGCTTCGTACAGTAAAAAATCGCCGGAATCACCGACAGGGTGATCAGCGCCAGCAGCGGACTCATCTGCACCATCATCATGACGATGAACAGCAGCACGAAGATGTCTTCAAAAATGGCCAGCACGCCGGAGGTGAACATCTCATTCAGCGCGTCCACGTCGCTGGTCGCACGCGTTACCAGCCGGCCCACCGGGTTGTGGTCGTAGAAGCTGACATCCATCTTCTGCAGGTGGCGGAATATCTGGCTGCGCATGTCGAACATGATGCGCTGGCCGGTCCACTGCATCAGATAGGTCTGCAGGAACTCAAGTCCATAGGTCAGCAGCAGGGCAACCAGGTAGATGCCCGCAAGCTGGGTAATACCGAGAATCGGGTCCGTGCTCAGGTAGCGGACAATCCACGCCGCTTTGTGGCCTGGCTCGTGGGCCATGTAGTTGTCCACGCCCACCTTCACCAGGTAGGGTCCGGCAACGTCCGCGCCTGCCTTCAGCAGGATCGCAAGGGCGGAGATCAACGCATGCCCCGTGTACGGCCTCAGATAGGTCAGCAGCCTCCGCATCAGGCGTGAGTCAAACGCTTTGCCCGCCGGGTCGTCGTCGTGCACCGGCTTCTTTTTCTTCTTGTCCTGATCGTTGTCGGCCATTTGGATAAATTGTAGATGCGCTGCGCACCGCTCCCGATGCGTACTTTGCGCGCATCACGCCTTCTATTCCAGCCAGGACAATTGTCATCTCGACCGCAGCGGAGCGGAGTGGAGAGACCTGCATTTCCAAGAGGACAAGGATTAAATGAAAGAATAGAGATGTGACCTCAACCGGTGTCTACATCTCGGTCCCGTTTTGCCGCGCCAAGTGCAGCTACTGCAACTTCGCCTCCGATGCCTTCGGCCCCGCGCGTATGGACGCCTACGTCGACCGCCTGTGCCAGGAGATCGCCGCCGCGCCCGAAAGGGCGGAGAGGATGGGCGTTGCCAATAAGTGGCACGTGGATTCCATCTATTTCGGCGGAGGTACTCCGAGTCTGTTGTCAGAAGCGCACTTTAAGCGCATTTTTGACGCCTTTAAGCGCACCTTTTCGCTCCAAAACGATGCGGAATTCACCCTGGAATGCGCTCCCGGACAGCTTTCGGACGAGACCCTGGCCGAGCTGCAGCGCCACGGTCTGAACCGCGTCAGCCTGGGCGTACAGTCCTTCATCGACCAGGAATCCCGCGCCGTCGGCCGCTTCCACACACGGGAAGTCTGTTTGGAGGAGATTGCCCGGTTACGCTCCGCGGGGATCGAAGAGATCAATGTCGACCTGATCGCCGGGCTTCCGCACCAGACGTTAGAAAGCTTTCAGGAATCGCTGCAAGTAGCTGTTGGAACAGGAGTTCCGCATACCAGCGTCTACATGCTGGAGGTGGATGAGGAGTCGCGCCTGGGCAAGGAGTTGATAGCCGGCGGCGTCCGCTACCACGCCCACCACGTGCCGGACGACGGTCTTGTGGCCGACATGTACCTGCAAGCCTGCGAGTTCTTCGGTCAGAACGGCATCCCACAGTACGAGATCTCCAACCTCGCCCGTCCCGGCCACGAATCGCGCCACAACCTCAAGTACTGGAAGCGCTTACCGTATTTAGGCCTGGGACTCGACGCCCACTCCATGCTCGGGAACTGGCGCTTCCAGAATACCGATAACCTGACGGAGTACCTGGAGGGTAAGCCGGGGCCGGAACCGGAAGAGGTTTCGGCGGACGAAGCGTTTGAAGAGCGAATCTTCCTGGGATTGCGGCTGAATGAGGGGATTGAACTGGCAGTGCTTGGTGGCCACACCTCCCACCCGGTTATTAAGGCTCTTGAGGAGTTATCCAAGGATGGGCTGATCCGGATCGCCGATGGCCGGGCCGCGTTGACGGCGAAGGGGCGTCTGCTGTCGAACGACGTCTTCACGGAACTGCTGACCGCGACGGCCTGAGACAATACCTCTCATGGAGATCATCGAGCTTCGCAGCGACACCCTGACCAAGCCCACAGCCGCCATGCGCCAGGCCATGGCCACCGCCGAGGTTGGCGACGATGTCTACGGGGAAGACCCCACCATCAACAAGCTGGAAGCGCGCGCGGCGCAGGTCTTCGGCAAGGAAGCCGCCATCTTTGTCCCTACCGGTTCCATGGGGAACCTGACCGGCATCATGGTGCATGCCAGGCCGGGGCAGGAGGTTATCTGCGAGTCGCGAGCGCACATTCTCGACTGGGAGATGGGTTCGATGTGCTCGGTCGCGGGCACCATTCCGCGCACGGTCTACGGCGACCGCGGCATCCTGACCTGGGCGCAGATCCGCGAGAAAATCACCCTCGATACAGCCGCCTACTATCGCGCCCGCACTGGTCTGATCGAGCTCGAGAACTCGCACAATATGGCGGGCGGAACGGTGACTCCTCTCGATGTGTATGAAGAAATTTGGGCAGGAGCGAAGGAGAACGGCGTTCCCACGCATCTGGACGGAGCCCGTGTCTTCAACGCGGCCACGGCGCTGGGTGTGTCGGTCTCTCGCCTGACCAGCGGCTTTGACACGGTGATGTTCTGCCTGTCGAAGGGGCTGTGCGCTCCGGTGGGTTCCATGCTGGTGGGCAGCAAGGCTTCCATTGAGCGCGCGCGGGTGATCCGTAAGACGCTGGGCGGAGGCATGCGCCAGGCCGGTGTTCTGGCGGCAGCGGGTTTGATCGCACTGGAAGAGATGTCCAAGCGTCTGGCCGAGGACCATGCCAATGCCCGCCTGCTGGCGGAGGCCATTGCGGCTTCTCCGGCTGCGGAGATCGATCTTGCGGGCGTGCAGACCAACATCGTGATCTTCCGGTTGAAAAACCAGGGCGATGCGGCAGGGCTGGTGAACCGTTTGGGCGCGAAGGGCATTCGCATGAGTGCGATTGGGCCCCATGCCGTGCGCCTGGTAACGCATAACGATGTGACGCGCGCGCAGTGCGAGACGGCGGCGAAGGTGATTGTGGAGGAGTTGGGCGCGTAAGGTCGCGGTGTTGGAACAGCTCCCGGCTAATTGGGCGTGGGCCGTTCGATGCGGTCGATAACAAAAGTGTCGATTGCTGTTTTGACCGGTTCGAACCTGAGCCCGAGCTGCTCCTTCAGTGCGGTAAACATGGTGGGGGCAGCATCTGGATCGGGGCTGGGTGCGTTGCCGTAAGAGTAGGTCAGCTTGAAGTCGTAGCGTCCCTGCAGACCGGTCTGGTCGACCAGTGGGCGATCAAGGAAGAGTTGCTTGTAGACGACAAAGTCTGCCATGGAACTACTCCGGAAGTTTTCCGTGCGCTCCCAGCCATGTCCTTGGCTCCATTCAAGTGGCTGCGCGTCAGCATCCGCTGCAGGCATCAGCTTTGGCTGATCCTTGACTACCTGCAGAGCGTAGGCGGACATCTCGCGTTTTTCCCGGTGAAATTGCAGTCCGAAACGTTCTTTCAGGAGCTGGCGCAGTAACTGCTGCTGTTGAGGAAGAGTTGCGTCCTCGGTCAATGTGCTTATACCGCTGATGTCATAGTGGTCTTCTGAAGCCCATTCCGGGGCGTTCACAATCTGGCGTGCGTTCAAAGAATATGCAAAAGCGATCAGCTTCTGTATCGGCTGGTCCTCGAGATCGAAGCGGTTTTTGGAGAAGCTGAAATTATTGTGTTGCACCGTGGCTGGGTGAAGCTTCACCACGGAAACCTCAATGGACGCCTCGGTGATCCCGGTTGGCTGATTCTGGAGCGCGGTGTGCGTATCCTGCTGCGCATGCACGGAGGCAGACGCAAATGCGAGTAAGAGAAGAGGCAGGCGACGGTTGAGTCGATCATGACGCATCTTGAATCTCCGGAAAGGCGCGTTTTTTGATCTTTCATACGGCCAAAGCTGTGCTGCAGTTCCCTGGGCGATTAGGCTTCCGGCTCATCTACATCGGCCACGAATTTGGCGGGCAGGGTGACTGTTACCCTAACGCCGCTTCCGTCAGGCAGGGCGGGGCTTTGGAGTGTGATGCTACCGCCATGCTTGCTCAGGATGCCGCGGCTGACCCACAGGCCAAGGCCGGTGCCTTTCTCCCCCTTGGTGGAGACAAAGGGCTGGAAGAGTTTCTCCTGGATCTGCGGGCTGACCGCCGGGCCGCTGTTGAGCAGCGTGATCTGTGCGCCGTCTTTCAGAGCAGTAAGCGTGAGGTGCAGGAAGCCTCCGCGGCCTGCGGCTTCATAGGCGTTCGTGATCAGGTTGGTGAAGACCTGCCGCAGCTCGGCGGGGTAGCCTTCCACGGTTACATCGGTGGGGAAGTCCTGTTTGAGGGTAACCTGGGCGCGGTGGATGTTGTGAGCCATCAGTGCCAGCAGGTCGTTGAGTGTCTCTCGCAGCTCGATAGGCACAGGGGTGCGCGATTCGCGGTAGAGCGAGAGCATGGCGCGGCTGATCTGCGTGACGCGTGACAGCTCCTGGTCCGCCAGCTCCAGCAGGTGGGCGCGCTCTTCATCTCCGTATGAACCGGTGCGCAGCAGGTAAACAATGTTTGCCACCGAGTCCAGCGGGTTGTGGATTTCATGCGCGATGGTGGCGGCCAGCCGTCCTGCTACCGCCAGACGTTCATTGGAGATCAGGGCGCGCTGGGTCTGTTTCTCGTGGGTTACATCGCGGAAGACCATGACCACGCCGACCAGCTTTCCGTCTACGTCACGGATGGGAGCGCCGGAGTCGTCAATGTTGATTTCACCGCCATCCCGGCGCAGCAGAATGGTATGGTTGGCCAGGCCAACGACGCGATCCAGCCGCTTGACCTTGGCGACCGGGTTTTCCACCGGCAGGCGAGACTCCTCGTTGACGATGTCGAAGACCTGTTCGATAGGGCGGCCAAAGGCTTCATCGATCGTCCATCCCGTCAGGTCGGAGGCGATGGGGTTCAACATGGTCACGCGTCCGTCCGCGTCTGTGACAATGACGCCGTCGCCGATGGAGACCAGTGTTGTCCGCAGCCTCTGCTCGGAATCAAACAGTTGGTCCGCGCGTTCCTGTACGGCCAGCAGGGAGGCCTGGAAGCTGACGGAGACACGGTGCAACTGGCGGCGCGTGTACAGCGCAATCGCAAGACCGACGATGAGGGCCAGACCCAGGAGATAGATCCGCGTAATGCGGAGCTGGTTGTGCCAGGCGGTCACCTTCTGCTCCCGTTCCCGCTCTTCGGCGACCAGGATCTGGCCGATGCGGCGGCGAATGTCGTCCATCGCCAATTTGCCGCGCATGTTGCTCTCGGCGCCGCGATCAGCTTTGCCGGCCCGCAACAACTGGATTTCGTTATCTGCAAAGCCCTGCTTCCACTGCAGGTAAGCCACACGCAGGCCGCGGATGCGTTCCAGAAATTCCGTATTACCTTCCGTCGCTGCGTGGCTTTCATAGCGCATCAGGTTGTTAAGGACGGGTTCCTGGTGATTCCGATAGGGGGCAAGAAAGCGCTCATCGCCGGTGATCTGAAATCCGCGGAGGCCGGTCTCCTGGTCGAGAATGAGCTTCTGGGTCTGTCCGATGAGCTTGAGATCTTCATCGACCTCCTGCACCTGTTCTACCGCGAGGTTGGCCAGATGAATCTGCCAATAAAGAACCGCGCTGACGGCCAGCAATGCCGCAATCGGTAGCAGGAAGGTGATAAGTAAAAGCTTGCGGAACTCTTGGAGCTTCACGGTTGCTGACCATCCTCAAGCGAATGACGATCCGGGAACGGGGTCTGAAAAAGGAGTTTCAGGTTTGCCAGCAGAGCCGGCGCTCCTTCACCTTTTGTCATGTACAGCGAAACATCCGAGGTTGCCTCAGGAGGCAGACCAACATAGGCAGAGAGTAACAAAATCGGCAGGTTGGGGCGCATGGCGCGCATCCGGCGAGCGACCTCGTCGCCATCCATGCCCGGCATGGAGTAATCGAGCACCACCGCTTCAACGGGATGAGCGGCCAGCATCTCCAGGCCGGAGGGACCATCCTGCGCGCAGAGCACGCGATATCCGGCACGTTCGAGCAACATGCGTCGGATGCGAAGCCCTACGGCTTCGTCGTCAACGCACAGAATTAAAGAAGGGTTCTGCATGCTTGGCCCTGTGTGCAAACTACACTATCCGCGCATGGAAGGTGCGTTAATCCGTTCGGAATCAACAGATCGCATTCCCGGATTCACATTCTTTTTGCATTCCCGGCAGCGGAGTGCGATAGCCTAAGGCCGAACACAGGAGAGAGGAACTCTGTGAGCCAGACGATTTTCCTGCTGGAAGACGATCTCGATATCCAGCGGCTGGTACAGTACCACCTTGAAGCGTCGGGCTTTGTCGTCCGCACCTTCACCGCGGCCACCAATGTGGCCACCGACGCAGAGCGGCAGCCCCCGGCCCTCTTCCTGCTGGACATTATGGTGCCCGGCGGCGACGGCCTTGATCTTTGCCGCCGTCTGCGTTCCAACCCCGTTCTTTCGACGATTCCCATCATCTTTCTGACGGCGCGCGCCAGCGAAAACGATCGCGTGCTTGGCCTGGAACTGGGTGCGGATGACTACATCACCAAGCCCTTTGGCACGCGCGAGCTGCTGGCCCGTGTAAAGGCCGTGCTGCGCCGCTTTGAGCGTCCTACCGCGCCCAGCATCGTGGCCTTTGACAACATTGAGATTGACCAGGCGGCCATGCAGTTGAAGGTCGGCGGGCATCTGCAGACCACCACGGCTACGGAGTTCCGCCTGCTGGATTACCTGGCACGGCACCCGGGACGTGTGTTTACACGTGATCAGCTTCTGGATGCTGTCTGGGGCGATGCGCGCTTCGTCACGCCGCGCTCGGTGGACGTGTATGTCCGCCGTATCCGCGAAAAGATTGAGGCTGACCCGGAGAACCCGCGTTACCTTAAGACCATGCGCGGCGCGGGCTATCGTTTCGAGATGCCGAAGACCGCCTAGAGGAAGACCCATTGAAGCAGACGCTCACCGGGATTGTTGTGCTGTTGTGCATTGTTACGGCACTGGCAGCGTTCGGCGCCGGATGGGCCCTGTCGGGTTCGCCCGTGTGGCTGCGCTTTGCCACGCTGGCCGCCATTATGCTGGGCATCGCCTTTGTTGCCATAGCGTTGATCAACGGCGCTCTGCGGCGCGATGCTTCCGGTTTGCGGCAGGCTATCCTCGCCGTGACTCCGGAGCAGCAGGAGACCCGTCAGCAACTGGGCGACTTTGAAGACCTTTGGCCTGCCTTTGACGTGGCACGGCAGAAGATTCGCGCCCAGATTGCGGCTGTTGAAGAAGAACGCGCCAAGCTGGCCGCAGTGCTGGACTCCATGCAGGACCTGGTGGTGGCGGTGGACTCAGCCGGGCGGATTCAGTGGGCCAATGAGCCGATGCGGCGCGAGCTGGAAGGCGCTGTCCGCCATGGGCAGGCCATCGTGCATACCATCCGCGATCCTGAGGTTCTACTGTGCCTGCAGGTTGCTCTCGATGACGGTCTGCAGACACAGCGGCGTTCTACCTCGCTGAAGCCGGGACGTATCTTTGAAGTGAACGCAGGTCCCATCCCCGGCGGCGGCGCTGTGGCTGTACTGCATGACCTGACGCGTATCGAGCAGGTGGAGCGCACGCAGCGCGAGTTTATCGCCAATGTAAGCCACGAACTGCGGACGCCGCTGACCTCCATCTCCGGCTACGTGGAGACGCTGCTGGACTTCGAGCGCAACCTGTCGCCGCAATCGCGGGAGTTCCTGGAGACGATCCTGAAGAATGCCACCCGTATGACGCGGCTGACCGAAGATCTGCTGGTGCTGGCGCGTGTGGAGAGCGGCGAGAACCCGATCCATCCCTCCGCGGTACTGGCCGACAAGCTGGTGCGGGATGCAGTGGCCTCCGTTCGCGGCATTGCGCGCGATGCCGGAGCGAAGCTGGACATGGGCACGCTGGATACGGTGAAAGTATTGGCCGATGGCGATGCCATCACGCAGGTGCTTTCAAACCTGATCGAGAATGCGACCAAGTACGGTCGCCCCACGACGGGAGAGCCGGCGCGTATTGAGGTCTCGGTTGAGATCAAAGGCGCGTATGCCCAGTTCCGGGTACGGGATTACGGCGCGGGTATCGCTTCCGAACACCATGAGCGTATCTTTGAGCGGTTTTACCGCGTGGACAAGGCACGTTCGCGTGAGACGGGCGGTACCGGCCTGGGGCTGGCCATTGCGCGCCATATCGTCGTGCAGCACGGCGGCAAAATCTGGGTGGAGAGCCGCATGGGGCAGGGAAGCACCTTCGCGTTCACTTTGCCAGTGGTGCAGGGATGATAGGGTGAAACTCGTGCGCCCTGTCGTGCCCATCCTGCTCTCGTTTGCCTTGCTGGCCGGTTGCAAATCGCCGCAAAAGCCCGGTGTTGCCGCTGACCCCGGCGTGATGACCATCAACGGCGCCGGCGCCAGCTTTCCGAACCCTATTTATTCAAAGTGGTTTGCCGAGTATGGCCGCGTGCACCCGGAGGTGCGCGTCAACTACCAGCCCATTGGGTCCGGCGGCGGCATCCGCCAGGTCTCGCAGGGCATCGTCGACTTCGGCGCCTCCGATGGACCCATGTCGGACGCGCAGTTGAAGCAGTCGCAGCAGAAGCTGCTGCATATTCCTACCGTGCTGGGTGCGGTGGTGCCGGTCTACAACCTGCCTGGAATCCAGGCGGAGATTCGGTTTGCACCGGAGGTCATCGCCGGAATCTACCTGGGCGATATCACCTTCTGGGATGATCCTCGGCTCGCCGCCGAGAACCCGGGTGTGAAGTTTCCGCACGAGGAAATTCTGCCGGTCTACCGCTCGGATGGATCAGGCACGACCTTCATCTTTACCGACTACCTGTCCAAGGTAAGCCCCATCTGGGCGCAGAGTGTGGGGAAGTCGACCTCCGTGAAGTGGCCGGCGGGCATTGGGCAGAAGGGAAACGAAGGCGTTGCCGGCATGGTGCGCGAGGCTCCTTTTTCGTTTGGCTACGTGGAGTTGGTCTATGCCATGCAGAACAAGATGACCTTTGGCCTGGTTCGCAATGGGGCAGGGCAGTGGATCAAGGCGAGCCCGGCGGCGGTGACCGCGGCGGCGGAGGCTCAGGCTGCAACCATCCCAGACGACTTCCGTGTCTCGCTGGCGAATGCAGGGGGCACATCCAGCTATCCCATATGCTCCTTTACCTGGCTGCTGATCCCGGAGACCTCGGCGAACCCGGCCAAGGGGAAACAGCTTCATGACTTCCTGTTGTGGATGCTTTCCGACGGGGAACCGCAGGCGGCTGCGATGGGCTACGCTCCGTTGCCCGCACCCGTGGCCGAGCGTCTGAAAGCCACGATTGCGAGAGTGAAATAACGCCTGCAACTCCTTGCGGATCAATCTGTTCATTCCGCGTTCACACGCATTCCAGATACTCTAGAGAGGGACCAACGACAGGGTGACGACACGCGAATCAGGGATGGAGAGAACGCGAGCAACCTCTGAGGTGCGCCGCTTTCTGGAGCAGCGCGGCAGCGGCGCCGTGGCTGACCGCACCTTTGCGGCCCTGATGCTGGGCTGCGCCCTGAGCATCTTCGCCATTGTCGCGCTCATTCTTGGCATCCTGATCCTGCGTTCGCGACTCAGCCTGCACGAGTTTGGCTTCAAGTTCTTCCTGCAGTCGGACTGGGATCCCGTCCGTGGCAGCTTTGGCGCTGTTCCGTTTATCTGGGGAACGCTGGCCTCGGCCTTCCTGTCTCTGCTGATCGCCGTTCCGCTGGCGCTGGGTGTGGCCATCTTCATCAATGAGATGTGCCCGCGCGCCCTGCGTGCACCCATCGCCTTCCTGACGGAGCTTCTGGCGGCGATTCCTTCGGTGGTATATGGCCTGTGGGCCATCTTCGTGCTGGTGCCCATCATGCGGCGCAGCGTGGGGCCGTTCCTCAAAACCTTCTTCGGCTGGACGGGCCTGTTTCGCGGACCGAACTTCGGGATCGGGCTGCTGACCTCCAGCATCATCCTAGCCATCATGGTTCTTCCGGTTATCTCTTCCATCGCGCGGGACGTCATGAAAGCTGTGCCGAACACGCAGCGTGAGGGCGTGCTGGCGCTGGGCGCGACGCGTTGGGAGATGGTCCGCATCGGCGTTCTGCGCAACGCGCGCATCGGCATTGTGGGCGCGGTGATTCTCGGCCTGGGCCGTGCACTGGGCGAGACGATGGCCGTCACCATGGTGATCGGGAACCACGCCGCGATTCCGAAGAGCCTGTTTTCGCCGGCGTATACGCTGGCCTCAGTGATTGCGAACGAGTTTACGGAAGCGACCGGTGATCTGTACCTGAGCGCTCTGATTGAGATTGGCCTGGCGCTGTTCCTGGTCACCATCGTGGTGAATGCCATTGCACGCCTTCTGGTGTTCATGGTCACGCGCGGCAACACGGCGAGGGCGGTCTAACCATGCCTCATCGCCCCTCGCGCATCAACGTTGGCCGCCGGCAGATTGCCAACCACCTGTTTACCGGGCTGGCGGTGCTGAGCACCATCCTGGTGATCGCACCGCTGTTCGCCATCCTGGTGTACCTGCTGTTCCAGGGCGTGCGTTCGCTGAACGTGGCCTTCTTCACGCACCTTCCGCGGCCCGTGGGCGAGGCAGGCGGCGGCATGGCGAACTCCATTGCGGGTTCGGGCATCATTCTGTCGCTGGCCAGCCTCATCGGAATTCCGGTGGGCATTGGAGCAGGGATTTACCTGTACGAGTACGGCGGTGACCGGCCGCTGGCCAACATGATCCGCTTTACAGCCGATGTATTGAACGGCGTGCCGTCCATCGTGATGGGCATTGCGGCCTATTCGCTGATTGTTGTGCCGCAGAAGCACTTCTCGGCACTGGCCGCGGGCGTGGCGCTGGCCATCATGATGGTGCCGACGGTGACACGCACCACCGAAGAGATGCTGGCGACGGTGCCCAATGCAATTCGCGAGGCAGCGCTGGGGCTTGGTATTCCCAAATGGCGCACGGTGATGACGGTCAGCCTGAAGACGGCTTCCCCGGGCATTATCACCGGCTGCATGCTGGCCTTTGCGCGTATCGCCGGTGAGACGGCTCCGCTGCTGTTTACTGCCTTTGGCAACCAGTTCTGGCCCAGCAGCCTGAATGAGCCGATTGCCGCGCTGCCGCTGCAGATTTTTGTCTATGCCGTCTCCCCCTACGACGAGTGGCACCGGCTGGCATGGGCTGGCGCGCTGGTATTGATTGTGATGATCATGGTCTCAGTCACGCTGGTCCGTGTGGTGACCGGGCGTGGCATGCTCAAGGGAGGGCATTGAGTGGGCGTTGGTATTGAAGTCGAAGACCTGCATGCGTGGTATGGACAGAACCACACGCTGAAGGGCATCAACCTGAAGATCCCCGCCAACTCGGCGACGGCGCTGATCGGGCCGTCGGGCTGTGGCAAGTCGACGTTTGTGCGCTGCCTGAACCGCATGCATGAGACCAACCCCGTTGCCCGCGCGGAAGGCACTGTGCGCGTAGGTGGCGTGGACATCTACAACGATGCGTCGCCGGTGGAGATTCGCCGCCGCATCGGCATGGTGTTTCAACGCCCCAATCCATTTCCAACCATGTCGATCTACGACAACGTGGCCAGCGGCCTGAAGCTGAACGGCTTCCGCAACAAGCGCGTGCTGGATGAGGTGGTGGAGCGCAGCCTGCGCCAGGCAGCATTGTGGGACGAAGTGAAAGACCATCTCAAGTCCAAGAGTGGGGCCTCGCTCTCCGGCGGACAACAGCAGCGTCTTTGCATTGCGCGTGCCATCGCCGTGGATCCCGAAGTCCTGCTGATGGACGAGCCGGCTTCGGCGCTTGACCCGGTATCAACCTCGAAGATTGAAGACCTGATCTTCCAGCTCAAGGACGAGTACACCATCGTCATCGTGACGCACAACATGCAGCAGGCAGCACGTGTGGCGGAGAAGACAGGCTTCTTTTTGAGCGGGCATCTTGTCGAGTTCGATTCGACTCACAAAATCTTTACAAACCCGAGCGATAAACGGACCGAAGATTACATTACGGGCAGGTTCGGCTGATGCGCATACGGTTTCATCAAAGTCTCGACGAGTTGAAGGAAAAGCTGCTGGTGATGGCGGGTATGGCGGAACAGGCCATCCAGCGTTCCATTGAGGCGTATCGCACGCGTGATCTTGAGATCTGCGAACTGGTCTTCAAGTCCGAGCCGGCGATTAATCGCCTGGAGCGCGAGATCGACCAGGCGGCTCTGGATCTGCTGGCGATGGAACAGCCCATGGCCATCGACCTGCGCTTCATCATCTCGGTCATTCGCATCAATGCCGACCTGGAGCGCGTCGGCGATCAGGCTGTGAACATCGCCGTGCGCGTGCGCGAGATGGGCGCGTATTCGAACGTCGATCTGCCGGTAGATATTCCTCGCGCGGCATCGCTGGCCTCGGCCATGGTGCGCAAGGCGCTGCAAGCCTTCATTGAGGGCGATGCGGAGCTGGCGCGCAGCGTGCTGGCGATGGACGACGAAGTGGATGCGATGAACGATGCGGCCTTTACTGCCCTGAGCAACCTGATCAAGCGGCAGCCGGAGCTGACACCACAGGCGCTGAATGCCCTGATCATCTCGCGCAACCTGGAGCGCGTGGGCGACCATGCGACCAACGTTGCCGAGGACGTGATCTTCTGGGTGCATGGCGCGGATGTGCGCCATAAGGGCTCCTTCGCCAGCTAACATCGTCATCAGTGCTTGATTCTGCCCAACGCGACCGGCTTCTGCGGCGCATCCGCGTCTGGACGGTCGTGTTTATTGCCGGACTTGTCCTTAGCGGCGTGACGGCCTTTCCTCTCGTTGCGGAACTTCGCTGGCTTGACGGTGTCTTCATGGATCATGGGCTTCCATTTGCCGCATGGATCCATCGCGTCAGTCTTGCGCTGGCTGCAACCGATGCGCAGTATCCTTTCCTGGCGTATGGCACAGACTGGCTGGCCTTCGGGCACCTGGTTATCGCCGTGGCTTTCGTCGGAGCGTATATCGACCCGGTGCGTAACCAGTGGCTTTTTACCTGGGGACTGATCGCGTGTGCCGGTGTGCTGCCGCTGGCGCTGATTGCCGGTCCTCTGCGGCAGATCCCGCTGTATCACCGGCTGATCGACTGCAGCTTCGGTATTTTCGGTGCTATCCCCTTGATTCTATGTCCCAAGGCAGCGCGCCGTTTACAGGCCGGATAACCAACGGCCCTCCTGATAACTCTAAGGAAACAGCATGAGCAAGCTTGTACGACTTCTCTCCCTGGCCTCACTCTGTGCCGCCTCTGCGGTCCAGGCCGACCCCGCGCGCTTTGATCTGACCGGGCCGAAGGTGGATATCCGTGTGACCCGCGGTAACCGCACGCTGCCCATTGCGCAGGTGGCGAACCTGCAGCCGGGCGATCGCCTGTGGCTGCACCCTGACCTGCCGGAAACGCAGTCCGTTCACCTGCTCCTGATTGCGGCCTTCCTGCGCGGCACGACCAATCCGCCGCCGGATGAGTGGTTCATAAAGATTGAGAGCTGGAACAAGAAGGTGAAGGCCGAGGGCGTGTTTGTCACCGTGCCGAAAGATGCACAGCAGGCGCTGCTGTTCCTGGCCCCGGAGACGGGCGGCGACTACAGCACGTTGAAGTCGGCGGTAAAGGGAAGGCCGGGCACCTTTGTGCGCGCCTCGCAGGACCTGACCGAGCTTGGCTTTGAGCAGGCACGGATTGAGCGTTACCTGGGTGGAATGCGGCAGATTCCGCAGACCAATGACGCGAAGGTGCTCTCAGACCACTCGGAGAAGCTGGCACGCACGCTGGCGCTGAAGCCCAATGCCGATTGCTTCAAGCAGGCGGTGGATCAGCAGGTGGTATGCCTGACGCAGACGGGGAACCAGACCGTTCTCGATGACGGCCATGGAGCCAGCATTGTGACCGAAGTCGCCAACAACGGTGGCGCCGATCTGGCAGCGGCAGCGGCTTCTACAGCGCCCATGGGCGGCGGAGCCTACAGCGCCTATGTGGGCGCCGTGGTCGACCTGACCAAGCTGCTGACCAACCTGCACACGGCGCAGTACCAGTACATTCCGGCCGTGGCCTTTCCGGATGCGGAACACTTCAATCTGCGTTTGAATGCGGCGCCGTCGTTCCATAATCCAAAGTCGGTAATCGTGATTGCGCTGCCGGCCATCCAGGAGGCGAAGCTGCCTCCACTGCAGCCGGTCAATCCCAAGGAAGTGACCTGCATGTTGAAGCCGGAGGTGGTGCTGAATGTGCAGAACGCACCTCTGGTCTTTTCGACAGCGCTGGCGCATGACATGGTGCTGCATGTGAACTCGGCCGAAGGTAAGGACATTCCCCTGGTGGCCGATGCTTCTAAAGGTGGACTGGTGTTGACCTCCGCTGCAGAAGGACGCCACGCGATGGAAGCCGCTCCTGTGGCGGAGAAGAGCGCTCCTGACGCGACGGACGGGCTGACGGGAACGATTCGCGGACAGTGGGGTTTTGATCCCTTTGAAGGTCCCACGCTGAAGCTGCAGAACGAGCCCGGCAAGGGCTGGAAGCTGGTCTCAGAGGGCGCCGTGATTGTGGGCCGCGAGGATACCTTTACGCTGGCCTCAAGCGGCGTAGGATGCGTGGAGAAGGTGCAGGTTGCCAGCGGTCCGAAGAGGATCAACGCCGACTTCCATCCTGATGAGAAGCCGCGGCAGCTTGTTGCCAGGGCGCTACTGAAGGATGTGAACCCCGGTGATCTTCGCCTGGAAGTGGCACAGTTCGGCGAACAGCAGCCCGAGCAGGTGGAGACCAAGGCCTACACTGAGGCCGCGAAGCTTTCCGCTTTCAAGATTCATGCGGGCGACTCGACTGCCATCGTGGAAGGCACCTCGCTGGACCAGGTGCAGTCGGTGGAGATGAACGGTGTGATCTTCACCCCGAGCGGTGACCCCGGGCGCATTCTGAACCTGGGCCTGCAGAAGGATGCGAAGGCTCCTGAGTTGAAGGCAGGCACGACATCCACCGCGCATGCCCATCTGAAGGACGGTCGCACAGTCGATGTTCCGGCGACGGTTCTTGAGGCTCGTCCCACGGTCACGCTGGTCAACAAGCATGTCACCGCGCCGAACGGCGGCGCGCCATCGCTGCGGCTTTCCAACAAGGACGACCTGCCGCTGTCAGACAAGCTGACCTTCTTCCTGAAGGCCAACGGCAGCTTCCCGCGCAACCAGAAGATTGAGGTTGCAACGCTGGATGGCTCACTGAAGACGATGCTGAGCTTTGACGACGGCACACTGGTGCTGCAGGATGCTTCGACGGCTATTGCTAATTTTGATCCGTCGAAGTCGCTGGGAGCTTCGGCCTTCGGCAAGCTGCAGTTCCGTCCTGTAGGCGCCGACGGAGCGCAGGGCGACTGGCAGCCGCTGGCCACGCTGGTACGGACGCCGCAGTTGAAGGAGATACGCTGCCCGGTGGACGAAAGTAAGCCTTGCCACCTGGTAGGCAGCAACCTGTACCTGCTGAAGTCAGTTGCGGCGACCAGCAAGTTCGACAACGCGAAGGAAGTGCCTCCGGGCTTTGGCGACAGCCAGCTTGAGGTGCCGCGTCCGTATGGAACGGTGCTGTTTGTGAAGCTGCTGGATGATGCCGAGAGCGTGAACGCCGTGGCTCTGCCGGTTACGCCGGAGTTCTAGCACGCGGACAGTCTTGTCATCTCAAACAAAAAGACAGAGGGCATGGCGATGGCCATGCCCTCTGTCGTATCTGCATGATCGCTACCGCTTTTCGCGGTGAAGTAGAAGCTGCTCGAGTTCTTCCTTGAACTCTCGTACGTCGGTGAAGTCGCGGTAGACGCTGGCGAAGCGGATGTAGGCAACCGTGTCCAGTTCCTTCAGGCGTGCCATGATCAGTGCGCCCACCTCGGCGGTGCTGCGCTCGCGTTCGGGTGAGTCCACCACGTAGGCTTCCGTCTCATCGACAATGCGTTCCAGCTTGGCGGCGGGAACGGGACGCTTTTCGCAGGCGCGCAGAATGCCGGAGAGGACCTTCTGGCGATCGAACTTCTCGCGGCGGCCGTCTTTCTTGACGACCATGTAAGGAATTTCGTCGATGCGCTCGTAGGTGGTAAAGCGCTTATTGCAACGTTCACACTCGCGACGGCGACGAATCGAGTCGGCTTCTTTGCTTTCGCGGGAGTCAACGACTTTGTCTTGCGTAAATCCGCAGTAGGGGCACTTCATTGGAATAGCTCGATTCTATCAAGCGGAGGCTTCGGCCACATGCTCACTCTCCTCGGCCACCTTGCCGATGGAGACATGCTCGATGCGTGCGAAGACCAGACCAGGCAGGATGATGCTGAGCGAGGTGACGATCAGCAGCAGGGCGCCGCAGGCCGTGGCGGCCTCAATCGGTGCTTTGTAGATGGCCTGCATGGCCGCGGCGGTGGCGGCAATCTGCGTAAACCAGCCGATGATGGGAAGCTGCAGCAGGGATCCACCCAGCGATGCGGCCATCAGCAGCATGATGCTGGCAAAGCTCAGCGTGGCCAGTTCCGGCGTCTGCACAAAGGCATGCGCGGTCTGCAGATAGGCCCCGGCGATCATCGTCCACATCAGCAGCGAGATCAGTACGGTGACCACCAGTGAGCTGAGGCTGGGAATGGCCATCATGCCCTCGCGGAAGCCGAGGATTTTATGCGCGACAGCTTCGCCCAGGCCGTCGGAAAGCTTGCCAAGAATGGCGCGGGCCAGGGCCGCCAGTGCCGGACCGGCAAGCCGGATGGCAATGGCGAAGATGGCGATAGCCAGCGTTGCAGCCAGGGAGAAGGCTCCGACGCGGAGAAAGATGCCGCGGTTGGGCATGTCGCGGGGAAGGAAGAGCAGGGCGGTGGAGAAGACCATGGCCGCAGCGCCCAGGTCGAACATGCGTTCCAGCGTGTAGATGGCGATCTGCGGAGCGATCTGGGTGCGTGTGCGCTTGGCCACGATGTAGGGCCGCGACAGGTCCGCCAGGCGGCCGAAGATTGCAACGGCGGTAAAGCCAATAAACTGCGAGCCAGTGAGCGAGAGTGGGGAGACCTTGCGGATCTTTTTGAGAAGGATGCTCCAGCGCCAGGAGCGGCACAGGTAGGTGGCCCAGATCAGGCCGCAGCCGGCTGCGATGTGGCGATAGTCGATCAGACCGAGCTGGCGCACGAAGAGCGCGAAATCAAAGTGGATCTTCGAGCGGAAGACGAAGACCAGCACCGCAAGAATGGCGATGACCGCCAGTGCGAGAGGAGTTTTTTTGTCCTTCATTGAGCCTGCGCCGTGATGTTGTTCTGGGCTTCCAGCTTGCGCCGGTTGAACTCGCGGATGACTCTTGCCACGTAGGCACGTGTCTCACGATAGGGAGGTATGCCGTGGTAGCGGTCCACGGCGCCGGGGCCGGCGTTGTAGGCGGCCAGGGCCATCGCCATGTTGTCGTGGTAGCGGGTCAACAGGGTGTCCAGGTAGGCGGAACCGCCGTTGACGTTGTCGCTGGGGCGGAAGCTGTCCTGCACGCCCAGTTCGCGCGCGGTGCCGGGCATCAGCTGCATCAGCCCCTGCGCTCCGGCGCGGGAGACCGCCGTTGGCCGGTTGTTGCTTTCGGCGCGGACAACGGCGGCAAGCAGGTCGGCGTCCACACGGTGCGCCGCGCCTGCAGTCGTTAGAATCTGCCGCAGCTCGGCGGCGGTGGGTTGGATATTGTTGGTCACCGGTGTCTTCTCAGCAGGAATAGACGGTGCCGCGGGCTCGAAGAACTCAGCCTGGACAATGGCATTGGGCTCGACCTCGATATAGCTCTGCTCGCTGGTGAACAGGCGCACGCGGCCGGTCTCCGCGATCTCGCGGCGGACACAGTCCAGCGTGAAGCCATTACGCAGGGTGATGTGCTCGGCGGCAAAGGCCGT
This sequence comes from Terriglobus tenax, assembly GCF_025685395.1. Classification (NCBI taxonomy): domain Bacteria; kingdom Pseudomonadati; phylum Acidobacteriota; class Terriglobia; order Terriglobales; family Acidobacteriaceae; genus Terriglobus; species Terriglobus tenax. The sequence continues at coordinate 832,648 of NZ_JAGSYA010000003.1, forward strand.
TGCGCTGAGCAGACAGAGACTTAGGGCGCGGAACAACACTGCCTTAAGCGTACCGGATTTCCATGCAAAACGCCGTTTTGTAAAGAGGTCAATCAACCGAGAAAAATCGTGTCTCCTCAAATTGGCAAATAATGAATGTCTGCACACCCTGCATCATGGTTTCGAGCCTACAAAGATACCTACGCTGTCGCCTTGGTCGAGCTGTTTCGAGGCCGAGTCAAATCTCGCCGTGACTCTGATATTTATATTCTTCAATGCATCAAAAACGATGCCGCCATAGGTGACCGCTGACGTTTCAGGAAGCAATATGGTGCCGTCGTGATTGTCAATAATAGGAACTACGGAAACGACTGTGAGCAATACACCTGGATCGGGAAGCGTTTTAATTTGCACAACTTCAGGGACTGTCCATCCCGCATCTTGCAATAGCTTTCGAAGATCATCCGCAAACGATAGCGATTCCGAATCCCCCATCAGGCAACGGATGTTTATCCTTTCCCGCCGGGCCTTTCCTCTGACCAAATCAAGAAACTTCTTTCGCTGTTCTTCGCTAATGTAGCGACCTCGAATTTTTTCTTTGAATTCGAGAAGATTCTTTTCAGCAGTAGCCGCTCGTATCTTGGCTTCTTCAACTTGAGATTCAGCTTGTGTTGCGGCAAGTTTTGCAGCAAGAATGTCTTTCTCGAAGCTGTCTGCTTCTTTGCGTGCAGTATTAGCGAGTGCGGAAGCGTTTTTGGCAGAATCATTTGCGCTAGATGCAGCACTAGACGCTTCTAGAGCAGAGCTTCTTGCAATTCCAGCCTCAAGCTCGGCTTCTCGGAGAAGGACGCTATTAAGTGTTTGGAGCAGCGCTTCGTATCGGGATACCCAATGCTCAAAAGCCAATTCTCCAGCAACGCCTAGAATAACCAATAACAACCCAAAGCTGGATAACAACTTGGTGCGACTAATCCAGTTTTCTGGAAACACTTTTGGCCAGTGTTCGGCCACCAACTCAGGCACTTCTATTGCACAACCGATTACTACAGCGAATGTGGACCAGAAAACAAAGGTTGAAAAGAGATCCCGCCAAGATTCCATATCCATGCGAGCGAGTTCATCTAACGAACGCACGAAATCGGGGGAAATAGACACAGTTATCGCAGAGTCTTTTAGGGATATCTATCTAAAACACAATTTAGGCTGTATACCCTCAGTCTAGCAACTGGTTTGGGCTAATACTAATGCGCAGAACCTGTTTTCAACTAGCCAGGGTCCGCAGCAGGAAGAAGACGGCTACCCCGGCAAAAAAGACCAGGGCCATACGGATGCCGGGCTCGCGGTTGACCTCCGGCACCAGGTCGGTGGCGGCAACGTAGATGGTGACACCGGCTGAGACCGGCAGGCCGATATGCACCCACGAGGGGAAGATGTTGATCAGCAGGACGCCGGCAAGCGTCGCCAGACCCAGCAGCAACGCGGAGTTCAGTGCGGTTTTGCGGGACTGTCCGCTGGCCAGCATGACGGAGGCGACCGTGAAGCCTTCCGGCAGCTTGTGCAGGAAGACCGCCAGGAAGACGATGTATCCGAGCCAGTGCGAGATGATGAAGCCGGAGGCGATGGCCACGCCGTCGAACAGCGTGTGTACGGCCAGTCCCATCAGCACGGAGTAGGACTTGTAGCGCGCAATGAACTCGTGGTGATGGGTCTCTTCGCCGAAGTGGAAGTGCGGCGTAATGGTGTGCTCAATCAGGTGAACACCGCAGTAGCCGACCAGCACAAGCAATGGAGCCCACTTGGGGGCCAGCACCAGGCTTTCCGGCAGCATCTCCAGGACAGCGGCGGCCAGCATGAAGCCGGAGCCGAGCGCGACAAAATAGCGCAGCGAACGCGTGGTGGGCGACCGGCGCACCAGCAGAAGGCCGCCGAGAAAGTCGGCGAGACCGGCAAGGGTTCCAAGGGCAATACTGAGGGCGAGAGGAGACATCAGGCGAGTACGTTCTGGGCCGTTTCCTTAAATTCTTTCCGCTCCATAGTCTCTCATTGGATGGAGAACGGTGCGGAAAGGGTTCAGTCTAAACGGCTTTTGGCAGGTCCTCGGTGGCTACGGCAAGGGTAACGCCAAGGGCGCAGAGCAGAACAATCTGCTCCAGCCGGGTGGAAAGTTCGTGCTTGCGGTCAAAGTCGGCGCGCTCGGGATTGGTGAGCGGCAGGTTGGTGAAGTCGCCCCCTACCAGTTCACGGTCATGCTCCATCAGCGGCATGACGTGGAAGCCAATGTACAGGGTCAGGCACAGCATCAGGGCGGTGAGCGCCACGATGGCATACATCTGCATCCGGTTGCGGCCGCTGCGCTGGTAGAGCAGGACAGTCGTCAGGATCAGGACGATGCCGCAACCCAGACCCACCCAGTGCAGGCGCGTCAGGCTCAAACCCACAATGATGCCGGGGATGTGCGTGCTGCCGTGCGTCAGTTCCAGGACCTGCGGCGAAAAGATGGCCGGGGCGGCGATGGCGCCAAAGAAGACGATGCCGCCCATCCAGGCGATAAGCGAGAGCAGACGCAGCGAGCGCAGAAACGCAACCATGCAAATAGTTTAGAGACTTTCGCGGCCAATCAGGCGCTGAATCCGCTTTTCCATGGGCGGATGCGTGCTGAACAGCCCCGCCAGGTCGCTGGCGCGCAGCCGGGGAGCGGAGATGAACAGGTGCGCCGTGGAGGGCGAGGCGTCCATCGGCAGACGGCGGGCGGAGGCATCAATCTTCTGCAGAGCGCGGGCCAGGGCATGCGGGTCCCCGGTCATCTGCGCGGCAGAGGCATCCGCGGCATACTCACGGGAACGCGAGACCGCCAGCTGGATAAGCATGGCGGCAATGGGCGCGAGAATCAGCATGAACAGCGCTCCGATGCCGCCGCCGTTGCGGTCACGGTCGTCGCGTCCGCCATAGCCCCCAAACATCATGGCGAAGCGGCCCATGTGGGCCAGCATGGTGATCGCTCCGGCCAGCGTGGCGGCGATGGAGCTGGTCAGGATGTCGCGGTTGCGGACGTGGCCCAACTCGTGTGCCAGAACGCCTTCCAGCTCCTCGTCGTCCAGAAGGTCCAGGATGCCGGCCGTCACGGCCACCGACGCATGTTTCGGGTTGCGACCGGTGGCAAAGGCGTTGGCCGACGGCGTGGGCAGCAGGTAGATCTTCGGCATCGGCAGCCCCTGCTTGTAGGTCAGTTGCTCCACCAGCGAGTAGACGCGCGGAAGCTGCTCGCGCGTGGTGGGCTGGGCGCGGTTCATGGCCAGCGCAATCTTGTCCGAATAGAAGTAGCTGACAAAGTTCATGACGGCGGCCAGCGCAAAGGCCAGCACCATTCCGTTCTGTCCGCCGAAGTACTCGCCGACAAACATCATCAACAGGGTCAGGGAGGTGAGCAGGGCGGCAGTCTTCAAAGTATTCATACGGATCAGTCTTTCCTTCTGGATATTAGACGTAACAGCCTTTGCCGGGATGCTGGAGTCATCGCGCGTTCATCCGGGAGTGATATAAAGGCGGGCTATGGATACCCAGAACCTGAATCGCCGCCGCTTTCTGCGGCAGAGCTTTGCCTTCAGTGCGGCTGCGCTGTGGGCCTCCCGCAATGGTCTAGCCGCCACGCCGAAGATCGACCACGATGCCGCCGAACTTCTGATGCTCGGCGATTGGGGATATCTGGACCCTGCCGCGCAGAAGGTCGTAGCCAAGGGAATGGCGGATTACACGCTGAAGGAAAAGCTGAAGCCGCAGGCTCTGCTGATGCTGGGCGACAACTGGTATGAAGCGCTGGAAGGCGGCGTGGACTCGGACCGCTGGCGCACTGGCTTTGAGGAGATGTATCCCAGGAGCGTTTTCGACTGCACCGCCTATGCGCTGCTGGGCAACCACGACTACCAGTACTTCCCGGAGAGCAAGGTCGACGCCGAGCTTGCCTATGCGAAGAAGGGCCATAGCCGCTGGACGATGCCCGCCAAGTGGTACAGCTTCGAGTTCCCGAAGAAGAATCCGCTGATCACCTTCATCGCCCTGGACAGCAACATGCCGCATCCTATTGCGCCGAACAAGGATGGCTCACGCAACCGCAACTTTACGCTGACCGAAGCCGAACGCGTGGAGCAGTTGTCATGGCTGGAAAATGAGCTGAAGAAGAAGCGCACCACGCCCTTCACCATCGTGATTGCGCATCACCCGGTCTACTCCGATGGACCGCATGGCGATCACGCGATGCTGATCCGCGACTGGGACCCGTTGTTCAAGCAGTACGGCGTCCATGCCTACTTCGCCGGACATGATCATGACCTGCAGCACCTGGAGTTCGAGGGGCATCCGACGACCCACTTCCTGTCAGGTGGCGGCGGAGCGGACCTGTACGACCTGAAGGTCAACCAGTCGGACCGTGGACCGTATGCGCAGAAGGTGCACGGCTTCAGCCGGTTGTCGGTCACGAAGAAGAAGCTGACGCTGCAACATCTGGATGGCGACGGACGCCTGCTGCACGCCATTGAGAAGACGCCCGAGGGCAAGATGACTGTGCTGGGATAGGCACATCAGGGAAACGCAAAAGGGCTGCCTGTGGGCAGCCCTTTTGCGTTGCATGGAGGATGCTTAAGAGCGGTTCAGAGCGCGTTTCAGCACGGTTTCGAGAGCCGCCTTCTGCTCCAGGTAGTCGGCCTCGGAGAGCTTACCTGTCGCACGGTCGGTTTCCAGGGCGAAAAGCTCGTCCTTAAGGGTCTGCAGCAACGGCGGAGCCGAAGGCGTAGCAGGCGCTGCCGCGACCGGCGTCTGGTTGGGCTTGCCGCTCAGGAAGAAGCCCGCGGCGATGGCCAGCAGCAGCGCGAGGCCGCTCAGAATCCACCACTTGTACTTGGTCAGCGGGTCGGGGGTGTCGATCGGCGTGCCCAGGCCGCCGCCGGGCTTGGTGTCGGTGGCAGCGGAACCGCCGCCCATGGCCGGCTGTTCGCCGCCGGCAGCGGGGCCTGCGGTGGGCTGGCCGTCCGCGCCGGTCTGGGCTGTGTCGCGCGGGAGCTGGCCGGTGCCGGAGACGGTGAAGCCCAGCTTTGCGCCCGGCGCGATGTCGCGGGCCACATAAGTCTGTGCGTTCAATTCTTCCACCTGGTTGTAGGGCGCGCCTGTGGCTTCAAACTCGAAAGACTTCGGCATCATCAGAGCGATGGTGCCGGTCTTCATCGTCGGACGCGGGCTCAGGGTAACGGAACCGTTGTACGGCACCTCGTAGGAGACCTGGAAGCGCGTCTCACCGGGACGGATGGGGAAGACGAAGGCGTAGTGCCCCTTCTCCTCCAGCGGCATGGGAGAGGACTGCACCGGCATTCCGCCAGGGCCAAGCGCGGCCGAGCCGGAGATGGTGGCGTCCGTGGGCAGCCAGAAGTCGAAAGGGCGGTCAGAGAACTGCGTCTTGGCCGGGCTCGACTCGTTCTTGACGAAGAAGTTCTCGACCACGCGCAGGCGCTTGCCGCTCTCATCGGTCTGCAGACGCATCACGTCGGCCTCCCACGTAATGCCGCTCACCTTGGGAGCGGCGTCGTAGACCTCCAGCTCCACGGACTCGGTTCCCGGAGGCGCCGGGCGGAAGTATGGGGTCTTGTCGTGGGTGGCGCGTACCAGGTGGATGCCGGGGTCCGGTACCTGCAGGGTGAAGTTGCCCTTGGCGTCAGTCTTGGTCTTGGTGGACTCCTGCATGCCCTGCTGCAGGCGGATCAGCGTGATCTCATCGCCGGCCGCGGGCTTGCCGGTGGTCTTGTTGATGACGGTGCCGGTAATGGTTCCCTGGGCGACGGCGAAGACAGGGACGGCGAGAAGCAGGGAGGCGCTGAGGCGCAGGAAATTAGTGGAAGTCACGTTCTAAGGATAAAACGGACTGGGCGGGATGCACGGTATTCGTACATTCCCGCCCCGGTTGTTTGCGGAAACAGCTATTTGAGCGTGTCGCGGACTTCCAGGTTGGCTTCAATGTCCTTCCGGCTAAGCCAAAGGTCGCGCCACTGCTTGTCGCGCATCAGCGGAAGCTGGTCCGTATGGTGCTTGCATCCGGGCTGCGAACAGTTGCCGTAGCTGACGAAGACCTTGGCGTGCGGTTTGCTGGTGAACTCCACGGCCATGACGATGGTGTCGCCATGCACCGGTGTTTTCACGCCGTCTTTCATGGGGCCGAAGGTTATCACGCGGAAGATGCCCAGGTTGCCATAGCCGCCGTTGCCGGGCAGGTCGACCCCGTCAATCGGAGCACCGCGCTCGGCCGCGGTGTTGCCGTCGGACTGGCCGTTGATCTGGAAGCGCATTACCTCGCCCCACGGGCGATCCACTGCGCCATAGGTCTTGGTGGTCTCGTCCACGGCCTCGTCCAGAAGCTGCGCGGCGTACTTCGGATCCTTCAGGCCGCGTGGCGTCGTCAGCGGCTCGTCCATTTTGTACGGCACCGCGAAGTTCTTCGAGCCGGCCGCGGTAGAGACGGTAAGAGCCGTATTGGTGAACTTCTGTGCCCAGACGTAGAAGAGCAGCGCGGCTTTGCTGTTGGCCTCGGCATTGCGGTCCCAGCTCTTCAGCAGTTCAGCGGCCTTCTTTGCCTTGTCTGTGCCGTACTGATTCACGGCCTCCAGCAGTTCCGGCAGCATGCGGTCGGCCAGCTCCATGTGGGTGGAGAGCTTCTTGCTCAACAGCATGTCGAAGCTGATCTTCTTGTCTTCGCTCAGCATGCGCAGGGCTCGATCGGAGCGGAAGTGCGGCCACGACGGAGCAACATAGGCGGGATAATCCGCCGGGTTGATCATCGTGGGCCAGGCTGCGTCCCACGGTGGCTCGTTGGAGTTCTGCACGTAGCCCGATGGCGGGTCAATCACCTTCGGCAGCTTCTCGTAGGGCAGAACTTCCGTCCATAGATACTTGGACTGGTCGCCAGGAACCGTACCGCTCCAGAAGGAGAAGTTGCCTTCGCTGCGCTTGGGCAGGTTCGAGGCGAAGAAGTACATGATGTGCCCGTCGCGGTCGGCATAGATGACGTTGTACATGGGCAGTTGCAGGCGCTTCAGCTGCGTCTCGTACTCGGCGAAGGTATGCGCCGTGTCCATGTGCCAGTACTGGTCCAGCATGTAAGGCTTGTCCAGGCCGGCGACGCGGATGGCGATGGGCGATCCGTTATCCGTACGGATGATGGGACCGTGCACCGTGGACTTGATGGTGAGTTCCTGATCCTTGAAGCTCCCGTCGGCCTGACGGATCTTGAAGGTGTGGGTCTCGGTCTTGAAGGGCAGCACCTTGCCGTCGTACAGGTAGCCATCGTCCTTGGGAACGATCTTGAACAGGTCGGTGCTGTCGTTGGTGTTCACCGTGTTGGTAATGGCGTTGTAGGGCGAGAAGCTGAAGCGCAGCACGGGCAGGCCGATCTGCGTTGCTCCGGAAAGGTCGATCCCCGGAGCTGTCAGGTGCACCTGGAAGTAGGTCTGCTGGCCGGCCCAGGCAAGGTGCGGATTCATCAACAGCATGGCTTTGCCGCTGGCCGAATGCGAGGGAGCGATGGCCCATCCGTTGGAACCATCTTCCATGTCCAGGTTCGGAGCGTCCGGGTTATAGGTGAACGGCGCCATGCGCGGATCAAGGGCGGCTTCCGTGGCGGCTGCTCCACCGCGTGGCTGTGCAAGCCGGGGGCTGGCCACGAAGGTGAAGTTGACGAACTTTTCTTCGTGCGTGATGACGTCGAGTGTCGTGACGGGCAATACGCGCTTTGCTTCTTCGCTCAGTTTGTCAGCATGGGCTGCGGCATACGCGTTGATGCCGGCGGCAAAGGCGTCCAGGTACTTGCGGAACTCCCGTGTCTGCGCTGCCAGCCATTCTTCGCCACGTTGTGGAATGGAGTTGGTCCAGACCCATGTGTCGTTGGCAATGTTGTTTTCGGCCGCATCCACCGGCGTGCCTTTGGCTCCCCAGTACTCGCTGGCACGGCCTCGTGAGTTGCCGTAGACGGTCAGCAGCAGGTTGCCGTGGGCAGCGGTCTGTGCCCATCCATAGGCATAGAACATATCCGGCGTGGACTTCGCATAGATGTGGGGAACGCCCCACTTGTCCCACAGAATCTCAGTCCCTTTTTGAGGGGTGTACTTCGGCGGGGCCGGCGCCTCATGGCCGGCGGCCAGCAGAGGTGAGGAGAGGAGCGAAGACACGACCAGCAAAGCAATGCGGCGCAGACTCACGGCAGGGGACTCCTGGTATTCGATTGTGTGGCTTAACAGGAATGTAACACCGTGACGCCCCTAAAGGGGCTGGCCGAAGGTGATCCAGAAGCGGTTGCAGTCGCGCAGGATGAACTCGCGCATGCCGTACTCCGTGTCGTGCGGTGCTTCTATAATCTCCACCTCACCGAGCAGTCGCTGGTAAAGCGCCTCCAGCCCCGGGGTAAAGATGTACAGGTCCACCTCTCGGCGGTGCGCATCGCTGGAGCGGCCGTTGATGTTCAGCATGAACTCTCCGTTGCCGTAACGGAGCCGCGCCCACAGCATCTGGCCGCAGTCGATATGTTCGCCGGTCAGCGTGAAACCCAGGGTGGAGATGTACCACTCCGCCGTGGCCTGCACATCCGGAACGTGGATCATGGGGACGATGGTTTGTGCCATACTGCCTCCGCGCGTGCAAACCATGCTAACGCTGGAGGCTATTGTGCCGAATTTTTTCCGCATCACTCCGTTTCTTTATGTCACGGACATGGACGAGGCAAAGCGTTTCTTCATCGACCTGCTGGGGTGTGAGTGCTGGGGCGAACATCTGCCCAGCTATGCCTACTTCTGGCGGGAGAAGATGGCCTTCCGCGTCCTGCGCGTGGACCCTGATGAAAAAGCGCAGGTTCTGCGGCCCGGCGAATGGAGCAGCTACGTCGATTGCGAAGACGTAGCTGCCGTCGTGGCGGAGCTTGCGCCCAGGCTGAGTGCATGGCCCAACATGCGGACGCACGGTCCGGTCGACCAGGCCTACGGACAAAGGGAATACATGATCACACTGCCGGATGGCCATGTACTGGTTTTTGGGCAGGAGATCAGAAAGCATTGAGCGCCTGCTAGCGGAAGCGCAGGTAGCCCCACATCTCCGGGATGTGCATGTTCACGGCGCCCTGCTGCGACCACACCCAGTTGTCTTCCTTCGGCTGGCCGGCCTTCCACTCCACACGGCTGAAGTTGACGCGCCACTCGGTGCCCGGCTTCGGGCGTTCCACGGGGAGCCGTGAGCCGAAGGCCGTCCAGGGAATGGCGATCTCGACGGTCCACCCCTTGTCGGTGTCGTCGCTCTTGTTCAGGGTGCCGTTCAGCGCAACGGCCGTCTTCAGGCCGGGGATATCCCAGGAGTTGTCGGCTTTTCCGCCCTCGCGGTAGGGCTTGTTCAGGTAGAGATCCCACGAGGTGTTCAATGCGTTGATCTCAAACTCAAAGTAGCCCGGCTGGCCGGTGGTCGGCTTCAGGAAGAGCTCGAAGTCGTTGTCATGGAAGATGACGGAGTCGTGCTCGGTAAGCTTTGCCTTGATATCGGGCTCGTCCAGCTCCGCGCCAAGGTAGAGATAGGTATCGTCCCACAGCATCTTCATGCGCGTGCGGAAGCGCGGCTTCGGTTTGGCATCGCCTTCGATATCGACAAAGTCCGTGGTCCAGGGTGCGGACTTCCATGCACGGTCATCCAGCTTGCCGTCGATGATCAGCGGTTTCGCGGCGCGTCTGCAGTCATAGTGTTGCGGGGCTTGTGCGGCGGCCAAGGGAAGCGCGAGAGCAAGGGAACCGGCGGAGAGGGTGCGTGCGCAAAACGAAGGGATGCCCATGAGATTGGAGTCATCATAGGGCATCCCTGTTGTGTGTGGCCTCGGTCAAACTACCTACTTCCATCGCAGCAGGTCAGGCGCGTTCCAGCGTATCCATCTCGGCCATGATGTTGGCCGCTTCGTTCTCCAGAAGGCCTCGCTGGGTGGCGTAGTCCTCCTCGGGATACTTGCCAGCCTTGTACTCGAAGTTCAGGTCGCGCAGGTTTTCGTAGATGGCGTCCTTCCGTTCGCGCAGGTAGTCCAGGCGCGACTTGGCGCGCTGCGAGAAGGAGTTCTCCGATGGCCAGAAGATATAGGCCAGTGAGGCGATGGTCAGAATGGCGGCAGCGACAAGACCCATTTAGTACTCCGTCTCCCGGCGGATGCGCTCGCGCACCGCGTCCTGTTTTGCCTGCTCCCCGGCGGGCAGCTCCACTACGATTCCTTCCGCGGTCGTGAGCGTGTTGTTGCGGCGGCGCACCCAGGCGCGGACGATCAGCGCCGTGCCAACGGTGGCCAGCAGGAAGACCACGACCGGCATGACCCAGGCCACGGTGTCGAAGCCGCCGCGGATGGGCGCGGCCAGTACGGTGGGGCCATACTTTGACGCGAACCAGTTGTAGATGGGCGTATCCCCGTCACCGCTGGCAAGCCGCGTGCGCAACTCGCCGATCATGCGGTCGGAGTCCGGACAGCCGACGTGGTTGCACTCCAGCAGAATCTGCCCGCAGCCGCAGACGCACATCATGCCGTGGCCGATCTTGTTGAAGCGTGTTCCAGTGTCGTCGGCGGCCATCAGAAGAATCATGCCGAAGAGGACAACGCCAAGCTGGAAATAGCGATGACTCAACCCACGTCTCAAAGACGAGACATGGGGTACCCGGATCTGTGACAGAATGCGCATTAGTCTCCGCTCCCTACTGCGATCGCTTCGCGAGCCGGTACGCGGGAGGTGGCCAGGGCCGGCTTGATGGCCGGAGCCAGGGCGACAAAGGTGCCGAAGATGATGATGGCCACGCCGATCCAGATCCAGGCGATCAGCGGGTTCAGGAAGACCTTGATGATGGGCCGGCCCGTCTCCGGGTTCTTGCCTTCATAGATCACATACAGGTCATGCTGCAGCGTCGACCGGTTGGCCACGATGGTGGAGTTGGTCTGGCTGGCGGCATAGAAACGGTGCTCCGGCGAGAGCTGGGTGACGTACTTGCCGCGCTTGAAGACATCCAGCAGTGCGTACTCCGTGTCGTAGTTCGCGTTCGAGTCCTGGGTGTAGGACTGGCAGCGCAGCTCGTACGGCCCAATGCCGATCTTGTCTCCAAAGCCCACTTCCTGCTCGGTGGATTGGTTGAAGGCTCCACCGGCAATGCCGATGATGATGACCACGACGCCGAAGTGGACGATGTAGCCGCCATAGCGGCGCGTGTTGCGCTGGATGAGCTGCAGCGACGCGCTGAACAGGTTCTTGCCGGTCTGCACGCGTACGACATTGGCTCCACGAAGGAACTCGGAAAGAATGGCCGTCGTGACGCCGGCGCCCAGCGAGAAGGCCATCAGCGAATAGAGCTGCGACTGGTCTTCCCAGGGGCGGATGTGCGCCAGCATCAGGCCGGCGGCGGTAGCCACCGTGGCGATGCCGGGCAGAATGAAGTTGCGGCGGATGGTGCGCAGGGTCGTGGAACGCCAGGCCAGCAGCGGTCCCACTCCCGTAAGGAATAGCAGGAACAGGCCGATGGGCAGGGCGACGCGGTTGTAGAACGGAGCTCCGACCGTGGCTTTGGAGCCCTGGACATACTCGCTCAGAACCGGAAACAGCGTGCCCCACAGAACGGTGAAGCAGGCGACCAGCAGGATGAGGTTATTGAACAGGAAGCTCGATTCACGGCTGACGATCGATTCCAGCTTGTTCTCGGTCTTCAGGTGATCTTTCTGGCGGAAGAAGACAAACAGGCAGACGCAGAAGACGACGATCAGGAAGCCATAGAACCAGCTTCCAATGCTGGACTGCGCGAAGGCGTGGACCGAGCTGACGATGCCCGAGCGGGTCAGAAGAGTGCCCAGCACGGTGAGCATGAAGGTGGAGAAGATAAGCCAGACGTTCCAGCTTTTCATCATGCCGCGCTTCTCCTGCATCATGACGGAGTGCAGAAAGGCGGTGCCGGTCAGCCAGGGCATCAGGCTGGCATTTTCCACGGGGTCCCAGCCCCAGTAGCCGCCCCAGCCCAGGACCGAGTATGCCCAGTGAGCGCCCAGGAAGATGCCGCAGGTCAGAAACAGCCAGGTGACCATGGTCCAGCGACGGGTAATGTGGATCCACTTTTCACCGGGATAGCGCATGATCAGCGCGCCCAGTGCGAAGGCGAATGGAACGGTGAAGCCCACATAGCCCAGGTACAGCATCGGCGGATGGATGACCATCTCCGGGTACTGCAGCAGGGGATTGAGGCCGAAACCGTCCTGCGGAATCACGCCGGGCTGGATGGAAAACGGGGGCGCGGCGAAGACCAGCAGAAGCAGGAAGAAAACCTGTACACCGGCCAGAATGGCGGAGGCATGGGCCGAAAGGCGGACATCGACCTTGTGGCGCAGGCGCAGCACGAAACCGTAACCGGCCAGCAGCCAGCTCCAAAGCAGCAGCGAACCCTCCTGGCCGGACCAGAGTGCGGAGAACTTGTAGGCCGGGTTCAGGTCGCGGTTGGTGTGGTGCAGGATGTAGGCGACGGAATAGTCGTTGGTAAAGGCTGCCCACACCAGGCAAAATGCAGCGCAGGAGACGGCGGCAAAGCTCATGATGCCGGCGCGGCGGGCGGTCTCAGAGAGGCGTTCCGGGGCGATGCGGCCTGAGCGGCCGGTTGCCATCTGCCACAGCGAAGCTGCGCCGATGAGCAGGGAATACATGGCGAGCACGAGAGCCAGCAGCAGGGAAAAGCTGCCGAAGGTGGGCATAGGATGCGGCATGAGGGGCTCCACCGCTCATTTTCTCAGGCTATAGGCATGGCGGGCAATGGACCTGCGCGGTTAGCGGACGACTTCTCTCAGGCGATGTCCCGGTTTTCCTGGGCGTCGGCTCCATGGATCAGCTGGTGGACGCTGGCCAGAAGGTTATCCGGTAGAAGGGGCTTCAGGCGGAAACTGATATTCAGTCCCGCATATTCCTCTTCCGCTTCCTCCATCCCGCTGATGACCAGAACCGGCAGTTCGGGGGAAAAAGTGCGGAGTTCCCGGACAAACTGGGCGCCTGTCATGCCGGGCATGATGTGGTCAGTGATGACCAGGTCAATGGGGGAAGGGAATTCGTTGGCCAGGAACTGCTCCAGAGCGCGCTGAGGATTCAGAACGGGAATGACAAAATAGCCGGCCCGCTTCAGGATCGTCTGGCGTGTGGCCGCCTGTACCGCATTATCGTCCAGCAATAGAACCGTAGGCTGCATAGGTTTGTTCGGCAGGAAAAGCTCAAGAATGACAGGTCTTTCAGAAATGGTTCCCGAATGGCATGGGCTCCCAAGCTACATGTTAGCCTGACCGGCGAGCGCTTCCAGTGGACGCGTGACGACAGCCGAACTCTCCTGATTAACGGGGTAGATGCGTTCCCCCCGCCCGAAGGTTGCCGCTGCCAGGGAAAGCAATCCGTAGGGTGTTCCCAAACGGGTAGAATGAGCGCGATGACGATGCGGCTCCAAATCGTCAGGACAGGACTGCGGACGTGAACCTGACCTTCATTGACTGGCTGATCATGCTGGTCTATTTCGTTTTCGTGCTGGGCATCGGCGTAACGCTGAAGCGCTACATGCGCACCAGTAACGATTTTTTCCTTGCCGGCCGGTCCATTCCGGCCTGGATCTGCGGCCTGGCCTTTATTTCCGCCAATTTAGGCGCACAGGAAGTCATCGGCATGGGCGCCTCCGGCGCCAAGTACGGCATCGCCACCAGCCACTTTTACTGGATTGGCGCCGTCCCGGCCATGGTTTTTGTCGGCATCTTTATGATGCCGTTTTATTACGGCTCCAAGGCCCGGTCGGTGCCGGAGTATCTGCGGATGCGCTTCGATGAGAAGACGCGCGCCGTCAACGCCTTCAGCTTTGCCATCATGACGGTCTTCAGCTCCGGCATTTCCATGTACGCCATGGCGTTGCTGATCCAGACGCTGGGCCTGTTCAAGGGCATCATTCCGGACCCGTATATCTTCCATGTCTCGGTGCTGCTGAGTGCGGTCATCGTCCTGGCGTACATCTTCCTGGGCGGGTTGACCTCGGCTATCTATAACGAGGTACTGCAGTTCTTCCTGATTGTGGCCGGCTTCGCGCCGCTGGTCTGGGTAGGGCTGAAGAACGTCGGCGGCTGGGCGGGGATCCAGAAAAACCTTCCCGGACCGATGACACACTCATGGCAGGGCATGACGCATGCCAACACCAATCCACTTGGCGTGGAGTGGTTCGGCCTGGTCATGGGCCTGGGCTTCGTGCTGAGCTTCGGCTACTGGTGCACGGACTTCCTGGTGGTACAGCGTGCCATGGCAGCCAACTCGGAAGAGAGCGCCCGCCGCGTGCCGCTGATCGCCTCCATTCCCAAGATGTTCTTCCCGTTCCTGGTCATCCTGCCGGGCCTGATCGCTGTCAGCGTTCCTGCGGTGCAGAACGCGGCGGCTACCCACATGGCGGGAACCAGCGCCTCGGGCTCAACCCTTGGCATTATTCCGCAGAAGGTGAACCCGGTCAGCGGAGCTCCCATGGTGGACGACGCGGGCAAGCCGGTCTACAACTACGACCTGGCGATTCCCGCGCTTCTGCTGCACTACTTTCCCTCGGGCATTCTCGGCCTGGGACTCACGGCGCTGCTGGCCAGCTTCATGTCCGGCATGGCGGGCAATGTGACGGCCTTCAATACCGTCTGGACCTATGACATCTACCAGAGCTACATCAAGAAAAACGGGACAGATGCCCATTACCTGATGATGGGGAGACTGGCGACGGTGGGCGGCATCATCCTGTCGATCGGCGCGGCTTATGCGGCCACCAGCTTTAACAACATCATGGACGCCCTGCAGCTGGTCTTCAGCTTCGTGAATGCTCCGCTGTTTGCCACCTTCCTGCTGGGCATGTTCTGGAAGCGCACTACCGGCCACGGAGCCTTCAGCGGCCTGATCCTGGGCACCGGTGCAGCCCTGCTGCACCATGGGCTTACTCTGCCGCAGGACGCTGTTCCCGGACTGCACGGAGCATGGATCACGCTGGTGCACACCTATCCCAGCGACATGGCGCAGAACTTCTGGACGGCTATCTTCGCCTTCTCAGTGAACCTGGTCGTGACCGTTGCCGTCAGCCTGGTGACCAAACCACGGCCGGAGACCGAACTGGTAGGCCTGGTTTACTCGCTGACACCCAAGCCGATTGAAGAGCATCTTTCCTGGTGGCAGAAACCCGGCACGCTGGCCATCGCCGTGCTGGCCATTCTGGTCATCCTCAACCTGGTGTTTGCATAAGGAGACGCGCTCATGGGACTTGATATTCGCTTTCCGCTTGGCTTGATGTTCCTGGTGACCGGCGGCCTGATGACCGTCTACGGCTTCTTCACGCGCGGTTCGGCCATCTACCAGAAGTCGCTGGGTGACAACCTGAACCTGCAGTGGGGGCTGGTCATGTTCGTCTTCGGCGCAGTGATGCTGTACTTCGGCAAGCGTCAGAGCTGGAAGAACGACCCGGTAAATCCGCGCCCGTGGGAGCGGCCTGGATATCCGCGGTAGAAGGTATTTGCAAATTAATCGTTGCAGGTCATAAGGATGCGCACGGGAGAATGATGTTTCCTCCGCCAGGGCTGCGCTTTCATAACTTGCAATGTTCAACTTTTAACAGCCTCTCTCCTTCCACAGCCCGCTTGCGATAATGAAGGCATGAAGCAACGCCAGATCGAGCAATATGAGATCGTCCGGAAGCTGGGAGCGGGCGGCTCCGGCGTCGTGTATCTCTCCACAGACACGCTGCTGCAGCGTCCGGTCGTTCTCAAGCTCATCAAGCGCGGCGCTCTGACTGCGGAGCAGATCCGATCGACGGTTTTGCGCGAGGCACGTCTGGCCTCCGCCATCGACCATCCCAACGTCTGCGCCATCTATGACACCGGCGAAATTGACGATGAAGCCTTCATCGTCATGCAGTACATCCCCGGCAAGAGCCTGGACAAGGTGATCTCCGAGGGCCCGGCCAGCCTGCAACTGATTCTTTCCGCCGGTATGCAGATGGCCGACGGTCTGGCCGCTGCGCACGCGCTCGGCATCTTCCATCGCGACCTGAAGCCCGCCAACGTCATGCTGACCGACGGTGGCCTGATCAAGATCCTGGACTTCGGCCTGGCGCGGCGGCTTTCTGCCGATGACATGCATTTTGATCCGGTCAAACCCGGCGATAAACGCGATGTGAATGCGCCGGCTGGTCCCACCTATACCGCGCGCGGCGGAACCGTCGCCTACATGGCGCCGGAGCAGTTCGTCACCGGCCAGTCCAGTGTGCAGAGCGATATCTTCGCCCTCGGACTCATCCTGTATGAGCTTGCCGCCGGACGCCATCCGTTCCATCGGCCGGATGCGCCGGAGTTCCAATCCATCCGGGCCATCCAGTTCTCTGATCCGCCGCCTCTCCGCGAGATTGCGCCATCGTTGCCGCAGGAGCTTGAGAGCGTGATTCTGCGCTGCCTGGAGAAGCAGCCCTCGGCGCGTTTTGCCTCCGCCGTGGAACTGCGCGAGAGCCTGAAGACCATCCTGACCACCATGCAGCTTGAGGCCGTCGTGGTGCCGGGCGGCAACCTGCTGGCGCGTGCCATTGAAACGCCGCAGGAAGAGGAGAAGAGGTCGACCGGCATCCTCTCCATGCTGGCGGAGCGTTTCCGTGACAGCGCGGAGAACCATCCGAAAGAGAACTCGATCGTGGTTCTGCCTTTTGTCAGCTTCGCCCCGGCAGGCGATGTCTCGCCGCTGTACGGCCATGCTTTGGCTGATGCGATCTCGGCCCGCCTGGCGCGTATCTCCGGCCTTGTGGTGCGGCCGACCAGCGCCCTGATGAACGTGCCTGTCCACCAGCTTGACCCGTTGGCCATTGGCCGCAAGCTGCTGGTGCAGTTTGTGCTGGCGGGTAACTTCCTCCGCTCGGACAAGGGCTTTGACATGAACTGGCAGCTGCTGGATGTCGCCGGGCAGAGCGTACTTGCCGGCGGCGCCATCAGTGTGGCCTCGTTTGACCTGGTGGCCGTGCAGACTGAGATCTCAAACGAGGTCTTTGCATCGCTGCAGGGATTCGGCGGATTGAAGCGTCAGCGCAACACCGCTGCTCCGGTTGCTCCCATGAGCGACGAGACCTCGGAGGACTACCTGCAGGGCCGCGCCATCCTCTCCACGTTCATGCAGAGCACCGGCTCGCGCGACGACCTGGACCGTGCCCTGGTGCTGCTGGAAGGCGTGGTCAAGCGCAATCCGAACTTTGCCGCAGGCTGGAGCGGACTGGGCATCGCGCAACTGCAGTACGCCCGCCACGGGCTCGGCGGACAGATACACCTGCTGGAGGCGCGCCGCGCCTTTGACAAGGCCCTGACGCTCGACCCCGGCTCTACCGAGGCGAACCTTTACCGTGTCTACATGCTGCTGTCGCGCGGTGAGAAGGAGAGCGTCCGTCACGGCATTGAAAACCTGCTGCAGACGGCTGGCAATGAGTGGAACGTCCACACGATTGCCGGCATTACGCTGCGGCTGGACGGCATGTACGAAGAGGCGCTGAGCCAGTTTTCGACCGCGCTGCGACTGAATCCCTCCGGCGCACCCAATGTCTACAACCACCGCGCCCGCGTCTACCAGTACCAGAACCAGTTGGAGCTGGCGGGGGATGAGATCCAGAAGGGGTTGACCCTGCAGCCGGACCACGCCCTTCTGCGCATCACGCAGGGCTACCAGCTCATGCGTCAGGGGGAGTTGCAGAAAGCAGTCGAGACCATGGAGTCGGTTGTCGCCGACGATCCATCCCTGCGTATCATTTCGCCCACCATCGCCATGTGCTACGTTCAGCTCGGCGACCGCGAGAAGGCGTCGACCTTCATTCTGGATGAGACGCTGTCGGCCGCCGAAGCGGATTCCGAGATGGCCTACCGCCTGGCTACCTACTTCGCCGTGGAAGGCGACGAGAGCGAAGCTCTGCACTGGCTGCGCCGCGCCATTTACCTGGGCAATGAGAACTACCCGTGGTTCTCCATCAACCCGGCCTGGAGCAAGCTGCGCGGTCATTCCGACTTTGAGCGGATTCTGGAAGACCTGAAGAAGAGCTTCCGCAAAAACCAGAAGAACTGGAAGCGGCTGCTGAGTAACGTACGGAATTAGCTGCGCCGCGGAATGACAAAGCAGGAAGGGCCGGGATCTCTCCCGGCCCTTCGCTTTTCCTTACAACTGATAACTGAGAACTAATTGTGCAGAGGCGTGGTCATCATCGGCACGCTCAGCGCGAAGTCGATAGTGGAGTCCTTGACCAGTGTGAGCTGGCGGTCCTGCTTGAGCCATACGGCGGTGGAGGCTGCTGCTCCAACACCTGCGCCGACCACGGCTCCTACGCCGCCGCCCAGCATTGCTCCGGCAGCGGTGGCGCCGCCTGTGGTCAGGGCCATGGCAGCCAGGGTGCCCTTGGCGTGGTCGCGGCGGACGATGTTGCCTTCGCTGCCAATACGGGTCGTGTCGAGCTGGTCCGTATCAATCACCTGCGCGTGCAGCACGAAGTGCGTGCCGTCGGGCAGATTGATCTGCTGCGGCTCCAGGTGAATCAGGGCTGCTCCTCGGATGCGCTTGCCGCCACGGACCTCGGTAACGCGGCCGACCATCTCGGCGCCGGCGGGAATGACAACGCGGCCATCGCGGGTGACGTCCTGTGCCAGGCGGGCGTGGAACGGCGCGCCGAGCGGCGTGTTGATGGTCGAAATTTCATCCTCAAGATGCACGCGGATCACCGTGCCCTGGGGCAGCTCTCCCTTGGGAGAAGGAACATAGGTGACCACGCCGCTGTCAGGGTCGGCGTCGGGGTGCGATTTCAGCTCCGCAATGCGGGTGGGCTCGGGCGTCGCAGCCGGTGGCGGAGGCACAGCCGCGGCGGGCACCACGGCAGCCGGTGCGGGGGCCGGCTGTTCCACACCCAAGGCCGGAGGCACGGAGGCCATCGGCTTGGCTGCGCTGGGCTTCTGTGGCGCGTCCTGCGTGTAGTCCTCCCTGGGAGGAACGGAGACCCCGTTCTGCTGTGCGAACACCGGCGCAATGGTCAACAGCAGGGCAGCGGCGGATACAGAGTGTTTGACAGACATAAAACCTCGCACGCGCAGGAAGCGCAATGGTATAGACCAAGCGTAGCCCGGCTTGTTGCGCCTGTGGTGACCCGGGAATCTGGCTTGCCAACACTGCTACGGCACGGTTAATCCTGGCATGGTCAGTCCACTGTGCGGTTTTCGGCTGCTAAAATTTTCAATAGAAACGAGAGATTTCCCCGTATGGCAGAGCTAGTCGAGATGATCGCCGGTGCAAGCGGCAGTGTGATTGCCGTTGATCGCCGTCCCAAACTCAACGACCGGCTCGCCCACCGTATCGTGCGCCACACCGGCGCGCCGTCTAAAGAAGATTTGAGGAGAGAGATGACCGAGATTGTTTCCATCCACGCACGCGAGATTCTGGATTCGCGCGGTAACCCTACTGTTGAAGCCGACGTTCTGCTCTCTGGCGGTGCCATGGGCCGCGCTGCTGTTCCTTCGGGCGCTTCCACCGGTGAGCACGAGGCTGTTGAGCTGCGTGACGGTGACAAGGAAGTCTACCTGGGCAAGGGCGTTCTGCAGGCTGTCGAGAACGTGGAGAGCATCCTGGCTCCCGAACTGGCGGGCATGGACGCCAGCAACCAGCGCCTGATCGACGCGACGATGATCGCCATCGACGGCACCGAGAACAAGAGCAAGCTGGGCGCCAACGCCATCCTGGCGGTTTCCATGGCAACGGCCCGCGCCGCCGCCGCACAACTGAAGCTGCCGCTGTATCGCTACCTCGGCGGCGTGAATGCCAGCATTCTGCCTACGCCGATGATGAACATTCTGAACGGCGGCGCGCACGCCGACAACAACGTGGACTTCCAGGAGTTCATGGTCATGCCGGTCGGCGCCGAGAGCTTCTCCGATGCTCTGCGCTGGGGCACCGAGGTCTTCCACACCCTGAAGGGCGTGCTGAAGAAGAAGGGCCTGAACACCGCCGTGGGCGACGAGGGCGGTTTCGCTCCCTCGCTGAAGTCGAACGTTGAAGCCATCGAGGTTATCCTCGAGGCCATCGAGCTGTCTGGCTACAAGGCCGGCGAGCAGATCGCCATTGCGCTCGACCCCGCTTCCTCCGAGTTCTACAACAAGGAGACCGGCAAGTACGTCTTCAAGAAGAGCGACAAGCGCGAGCTGTCGAGCGAAGAGATGGCAAGTTTCTGGGAGAGCTGGTGCCGCCAGTACCCCATCGTTTCCATCGAAGACGGCCTGGCCGAGGACGATTGGGCTGGCTGGAAGATCCTGACCGAGAAGGTCGGCAACTTCGTACAGCTGGTGGGCGACGACCTGTTCGTCACCAACACCAGCCGCCTGCAGCAGGGCATTGAGCAGGGCGTGGCCAACTCGATCCTGATCAAGGTGAACCAGATCGGAACGATCTCCGAGACGCTGGAGGCCATTGAGCTGGGCCGCCGTTACGGCTACACCTCGATCATCTCGCACCGTTCGGGCGAGACCGAGGACACCTTCATCGCCGACCTGGCGGTTGCCACCGGCGCCGGCCAGATCAAGACCGGATCGGCCAGCCGCACGGACCGTATCGCCAAGTACAACCAGCTTCTCCGCATTGAAGAAGAGCTGGGCCAGGGCGCGACCTTCCTCGGCATCGAATCGATCAACTGCGGCGAGTAAGCCGCAAGAACCATCAAGGGACCGTGGATGTTTGCCAGACTCTCCATTGCTGTTTTGTGCGGCGCTTGCAGCCTGAGCGCCGCCGCGCAAACATCCGCGGTGCCTCCGCCTCCTGTTGCACCCACCGCTGAGGTGCACATACGGCCCGCGCACCCGGCTACCGAAGCGCAGATCCGGGAATACTTCGCGCTGACCCACCTGGACCAGTCCATGAAGACCCTGATGACGCAGATGGTCAGCACCTACCGTGCGACCTCCGCGCCGTATTTCCCGGAGAGCTTCTGGGAAGACATGAACAGGACTCTTGGCAGCTTCGACTTCCTTGGCAAGCTGGTTCCGGTCTACCAGGAGTACATCTCGGAAGACGATCTGGGGACTGTGATCGCGTTCTACAAGACCACGGCCGGCCGGCATCTTCTGGAGGCTCAGCCCCTGATGATGGCGGAGACCCAGAAGCGCTTCCGTGAGATGGGGCAGCAGCTTGGCCTGGAAGTGGCGATGCGGCACAAGGACGAGATTGCCGCTGCCCAGAAAAAATACGAAGAAGAGATTGCCGCCAGGCAGAACAGCTCGAAGAAGTAGCCGCTACGAGATTCCCGCCGTATCCAGCTCTGCCACCTCTGCCCCGGAGCGTCCGGTCAGACGGTGCCACAGCTTTACCGGCCAGTGCGGGTCCATGCAGGGACGTTCAATCAGCACAAAGTAGGTGATGCACAGCAGCAGTACCGGTGGCGTCAGCACCAGTACCTGCGTGCTCAGGTTTGCGACGTAGTCGTCAAAGACCACCAGCCGGCGCGTCACCTTGAAGAGCACTGCGACCAGGACCAGGTGCATCAGGTAGATGCTGTAGCACATGCCGCCCAGCACGGCGACCCACTCCAGCCGCATGATCTTGCGGAAGACCATGCTCTTGAGCGCGGCCAGGCACAGGAAGGGAAGCAGCAACGGCAGTGCGATATGGGCATAGAGCGCGTCATGCGGAAGTTCATACATTGCCGCCAGCACCAGAACGGCAATGGCATCCCAGCGCAGCGACTCGCGAAGCCCGGCCAGGTCCAGCACGTAAATGTCAGCCAGCAGAAGCCCTGCCAGGAAGTACTGTACATAGTAGGCAATGCTGATGCGGCCGCGTGCGCTGAGCAGAACAGGCCCCTGCAGCAGGCCGATGCCCAGGATGGCCAGGGCCAGCAGGGTACGCCGCAGATGTTTTCCCGGGATACGGAAGACCTGCATGAACAGCGGCGCCAGCAGGTAGAACTGGATCTCCACCTCCAGGCTCCAGGTCACCATGTTGACCGGGCTGATGTCGGCATAGATCAGGTTGTGCAGGTAGAAGAGGCTGGCCAGCGCATGCCGCAGAAAGTCAGCCGTAATGCCGTGGCTGTACACGCCAAACAGTACGGTAAACAGGATGACGGACAGAATATAAGGCGGTTCAAGCCGTGTGACACGGCGCAGGTAGAACTTCCGCAGGGAAACCGGCTTCTCCCGCGCCAGAAGGTGCCGCGCAAAGGGCAGCGCCAGGATAAAGCCGCTGATGACAAAAAACAGCCGCACGCCACGGTCGAAGTTGCTGATGATCCAGGTCAATGCGCTGTAGCGCGACTGAATGGCCACCGGATGCCCGGCCCGCGCTACGGTCTCTCCGGCAATATGGAACAGGTAGACCGAGGCGATGGCGATAAAACGCAGGCCATCAATCTCCGGTATCCACTTTCCATCGCGGGTAATGCGGCGAAGCTGCGGTAATTTCATGGTGGGCGCGCATAGTTTATAACGGGAAGTATGGCCTCTCGCACCAATAAGCCGCTTGTCCTCACCATTCTGGATGGTTGGGGTATCCGTCAGGAAACCAAAGGCAACGCCATTGCGCTTGCCCGTAAGCCCAACTACGACCGCCTGCTGGCGGAATATCCGAATACAACTATCCGCGCCAGCGATCATTATGTGGGGTTGCCGGATGGACAGATGGGCAACTCCGAGGTGGGCCACCTGAACATCGGCGCCGGCCGCATTGTCCGCATGGACATCGTGCGCATTGACGAGGCCGTGACCAAGGGCGAGTTCTTCACCGATCCCACTCTGGTGAAGGCAATGCATGTGGCGGCCAATGGACGCGCGCTGCACCTGGTTGGCCTGCTGTCAGACGGCGGCGTGCACTCGCACCAGCGGCATTTGTATTCGCTGCTGAAGATGGCCGCGCAGCAGGGCGTGCAGAACGTCTACGTGCATGCCTTTATGGATGGCCGAGACACGATGCCCAGTTCCGGTGCGGGTTACCTGGAAGAGCTCTTCCAGAAGTTCCGCGAGTATGGCGTGGGCAAGCTGGCCTCCGTCAGCGGTCGTTATTTTGCCATGGACCGCGATCTGCGCTGGGAGCGCGAGGCCAAGGCCTTCAACGCCATGGTGAAGGGGCAGGCCGAGGGCGGAGCTTACGAAGATCCGGTTGCTCGTGTCCGCGAGGGCTATAACAACGGTGTGACGGACGAGTTTATTGAGCCCTTCGTCGTCACCGAGGGCGGCAAGCCGGTTGCGACGATCCAGGACGAAGATGCGGTCATCTGCTTCAACTACCGTGCCGACCGCGTCCGCCAGATCATCCGCGTTCTCGCTCGCAACTCGCACCTTACGGCGAACGGTGGCCTGGAGCTGCCGAAGGCCGCTGAACTGGACCTTGAGATTCCGCGTCCTACCGTGCCGAAGAACCTGCACATCGTCACCATGACGCAGTATGACAAGAACTTCTCGCTGCCCATGTACCTGCTGCCGGAGAGCATGGACAACCTGCTGGCCAACGTGATGGGCAACGCAGAACTGCGTAACCTGCGCGTTGCCGAGACCGAAAAGTACGCGCACGTCACCTACTTCTTCAACGGCGGCATTGAAAAGCCGTTCGCCGGAGAAGAGCGCGAGATGGTGCAGTCGAAGAAGGTCGCAACCTACGACCTGGCTCCGGAGATGTCCGCCGAGGGCATTGCGGATGTGGTCGAGAAGGCTGTCAACGACACCGCCTTCGACGTGATCGTCGTCAACTTCGCGAACGCCGACATGGTGGGTCACTCCGGCAAGATCGAACCGACGGTCAAGGGTGTCGAGGTCGTCGATCACTGCCTGGGACGCCTTTACAAGGCCATCAAGGCACGCGAGGGCGCGTGGATCATCACCGCCGACCACGGCAACGCCGAAATGCTGATTGACCCGGTCACCGGCGGCCCGCACACGGCGCACACCACCAACCCTGTGCCGTTCATCCTGGTCACCGACCAGGGCAGGAAGATCGGCGTCCGCGAAGGCGGATCCCTGCGCGACATCTCCCCGACCATCCTCGGTCTGTTGGGCATTCCGCAGCCGAAGGAGATGACCGGCGGCGACATGCGTGTGCTGCCCAAGGCCGAGTAGGTTCTGTTTGCGGGCCTACCGCTACTTTCGAGTGGAGGTAGGCCACGCCAGAACCACATAGATCTCTTCGGCAGTGCTTGCCGTTCTCGGGGCGCTGTTTTAGTCTCTGTTTGTCCCACTGAAAATCCTGACTCTCACAACAGTTGAGGTAGAGCCTTGCCCCGTCTCTCTTCCCGTCTCGCGGGAACTGTACGTCTGCTTCTGTGCCTTGGTTTGAGTGCCGTTTCTGTTGTCCCCGCGTTGTGCCAGGAACCAGCCCAGCCGCAGGCTGGTGCGTCTGCACGTGTCTACAATGAGTCGACTCAACGTGGAGCGGCCCTGCGTGTCCGCGTGCCGAAAGTGGACCGGGTACCCACGCTGGATGACGTTGCCGCGATGAAGGCCGATGACTGGATGCGCAAGCGTATGGTGCGGCTCAGCAACTTTGTGCAGAGCGCTCCCTTTGACGGCAAACCTGCCACGGAGATGACCTTCGTCTGGCTGGGCCGGACTGACAGCACCTTCTTTGCTGTTTTTATCTGTTACGACCACCGGCCGGATCAGCTCCGCAGCCACCTGGCCCGCCGCGAGAACATCACCACGGACGACGTTGTCGGCCTTTGGCTCGATCCCTTCCAGGACCGCCGCCGCGGGCTGCTCTTCCAGGTAAACCCTGAAGGCGTGCAGGCCGATGCCAACTGGACTGAGCCCGGAAGCACTGATTACAGCTACGACCTGGTCTGGAACAGCGATGCCCGCCGCACCTCGCAGGGCTGGGTCGCCATCATGGAGATCCCTTTCCGCAGCATCCGTTCGCGCGCCAAAGACCCGGAGTGGGGCGTGGTGGTGAACCGCAGCATGCCGCGCAACAGTGAGACCTCTTACTGGCCGCGCGTTACGCCCTCCATCAGCGGTCTGCTCACGCAGGAGGGCTCGATTCTGGGTATGGAAGGCGCGTCGTCGCGCAACATCCAGATCAACCCCTACATGATCGGTCACAAGATAAAGCAGCTCAACCAGAACGACCCGAATAACCCGTTCTTCAGCAACCGCAACTTCAGTGGGACCGCGGGCGGCGACATCAAGGCGGTCGTGAAGGATTCCATCGTGCTGGACGGAACTATCAACCCGGACTTCAGCCAGGTGGAGAGCGACCAGCCACAGTTCAGCATCAATCAGCGGTATGCACTGTTCTATCCGGAGTTGCGCCCGTTCTTCCTGGAGAACTCAAGCTACTTCGAATCGGTGGTCACGCAGCTGTACACGCGCACCATCGGCAACCCGGAGTTTGGAGCGCGCGCGACCGGTAAGATTCAGCACACCAACATCGGCTTTCTGGCCATCGATGACCGGGCTCCAGGCATCTACGTCGCGCCTACTGATCCGTTGAAAGGAAAGCGTGCCTTCACTGTCGCATCCCGCGTTGCTCAGGATCTTGGGCCATTCTCAAACATCGGCCTGATGTACGTGCAAAGGACGTTGGCTGGCGGAAGCAATCGTACCGGAGGAGTTGATTTCAACTGGCGTATGAACCGCCACTGGACGCTGCAGGGTGGCCAGGTCTTCAGCTCCACGCATCGCCGCGATGGCAGCTATGCTGCCGGCCCAGCGCGCAGGTTCGTCCTGACCCGCAGCGGCCGCAGCTTCTACCTGCAGGAGCAGTTCCGCGACTTCTCGCAGAACTTCCAGACCGACGCCGGCTATGTCTCCGTGCCCCGGGTACGCCAGAGCAACGTGCAGATGAACGTCCACTGGTATCCCACCGGAACCACCGCGAAAAAACTGCATGTACAGTCCTATGGTGTTGACACCAACCTGCGCATGGCCTGGGACCGTAAATGGCGGCGCGTCTTTCGCTACACCACGGACGACTTCTTCCTCGCATTCAGTCGCGGAACATCGATCTCTGCCGTCTTCGTCGGCAACTCTGACACGCTCCGGCCCGAGGACTATCCGGCTCTGCCCCGTGAATCCAATTTTGCGGAGAACAAGGGGGGTATCGCCTTTCACACGGCGCCTGTCCCGCAGCTCTCCATGAATGTGCAGGCCTACCATGGGGCGACGGTGAACTATAACCCGGTCAGCGGAGCTGCGCCGACACTGCTGACGGACGACACAGTGAACGCAGCCATCACGCTGCAGCCCATCTCCCGCCTGACGGTCGACAATACCTACCTGCTGGACCGTGCCGCCGAAGCCCGCACGCAGGAGCAGGTCTATGAGAGCCAGACGATGCGGACCAAGATCAACTACCAGTTCTCGCGTCCGCTCTCGCTCCGCGCCATTGTGCAGTACAGCTCGGTGATGCCCAACAACGACCTGAGCGCGCTGGCCCGCACCAAGGACATCAGCACGCAAGTGCTCTTTACCTGGCTGCCGCATCCGGGCACGGCCATCTACGCCGGATATAACAGCAACCTGCAGAACCTGAGCCATGAGCTGTGCACAAGGCTTGCCTCAGGCGAGTGCGATACCACGCAGCCGATCCTGCCCCGCGGCACGGACTACCTGAACGACGGTCGCGAGTTCTTCATCAAAGCTTCGTACCTGCTGCGGTTTTAGCTTCAGGCCGAGTAATACACCTGCACCTGCGGAAGAAAGACTCTCGTACCATTCAGGGTCACTCCGGGCAGACCATCGAGATGCACCTCCTGCAGGCGCGGCAGCTTTGCCAGGAAAGGCAATCCTGCATCGGTAATCTTCAGGCACTCATACAATTCCACCTGTTCCAGGCTCTTCATCTTTCCCAGGACCTCAAGACTATAGTCGGTGATCTGGGTAAGTCCCGCGTGGTAGAACCTGATCGACAGCTCTCCGAGAGCTTCCGTTGCCGCATCGCCTGTCTCGCGGCAGTACATGCAACTCAGACGTTCAAGCATGGCGCAGCGGCTAATGTGTTTGAAGCCATCATCGTTGAAGTCGATCGGCGTCAGTTCACGTAGCGCAGGGAACTCCGGCAGGGTGCTCAGCACGGCATCGTCAACATTGCGGCACCCGATGCCCATGGTCCGCAGGCGAGGCATCTTCGAGAACGCGAGAAAGCCGCGGTTGCCGAAGTGAGGACTGACACGACCCCACACGTTTTCAATTGTCTGGGATTTCGCCAGGGCCTCAAACCCATCATCGCTCGCTATCGATTCCTGGATCCTTACACGCTTCAGCTTTGGAAGCATTCCCATGTGACGCATCGCGATGTCGTCACTCAGCTTGCCATCGCAGCCAAGAAACTCAAGGTTCGACATCTGTCGCAGATGAACGAACCCATCTGTCGTGATCTGGCTAACATGCCAGAACAGGTCGAGTTCGGTGACTCCGTCGAGACCTGCAAACATCGCAAGACCGGCATTGGTAATCGGTCCATCCAGCAGCAACCGGAATCCCATGCCTGTCTTTGTTTTCATCTGTGGGAATTGATGCAGTAAGGGAATGGCCGCATCTGTCAGCAGCCTGCCTGTACTCAGCCGGCGAAGCTTCGCTTTCCCTTGCAGCGCTTCCACCACGCCGTCTCCTGTTGGAGATCCCATCAAGTCGACAATCTCAAGCTGGTCACAGAAACGAAGGTTGGATCCGCCCTGGTCAGTAATGCCTGACTGCCAGGTCATCTCAAACTCGCGCAACGCAGGAAGATGCCGAAGCACTTCCATTCCACGGTCCGTCAGCTTCCCGCCTGGATACTCACTCAGGTTCAGGCGCTGCAATTGAGGCATCTGCGCAAGCTGCAGCAGGCCGTCATCGCTAAGTTCGCGCGATCCGCCAAGATCAAGACTAGTGACGAAGTCCAGCTTGGCAATCTTCGCCAGCGCAGCATCGGTCATCATTCCGTTTGCTGTCAGGCGAGGGATACGCCGTTCCTTCATCACGCCGATCAACTGGTCCCAGTCAGACTCCGACATGCGGCGACGAGAGCCAATCCCGTTTTTCTTCGTATCCAGGACGTATGGCGCTCCCTGCGGAGGCCGCCCCTCTTCAAGAGCACGCAGCAATTTCTCCCAACTCCCAAATCCCGCGTCCTGCGCCAGCAGAAGCTGTGCCTCTGCAAGAGGGAAATAGTTCTCTGGCACCCTGCTGGATCGCTGGCGAAAGGCATAGTCGCGCCGCCAGATCTCCGCCTTTAGATCATTGAGATCAAAAACTCGCTTGTAGAAATGGTTCAGATTCTCCAGCGCCCCTATATCGCCTTTGTAGGCATCCACGAAGTGCTGCGCTGCCTGCTGGTAGGTTTCGATGGTGCGCGATACCGCTTCACGCTGGATTGCGGACTTGAGCTCCTTCCAGTTTTCGAACGCAAACTCGCACGCCAAGGCATGTTGCAGGTCGCGTAAGACTGGTTCTCCAGCGTGTTTGGGATAAGCCCGCTGAAAACGCTCGTGTGCGGCAGCGTCATTTTGCCGCAGAGCATTCAACCAGCGGCGTGCTTCCCGTTTCAAGTTGTCAAGGGTGGTCGTAGAAGTGAGCTGTCTTGGCATGATCCTTCCTTCCGATAGCGCCCAGGTCCGCTGAGCTCAGGGCCGGATGAAAGGGCCTTGCAGTCTACTGATCAGAAGGCTGGGTGGGAGTACTCTCCCTTGCCGCGGACAGGAGGCGCCCCAGAAGCGCTCTGAAAGCAAGGTGTCATGCGCTTATGGCGGCTGTCAAGATTGCCGCAGGCTACATCTGGCGGCGATTGTCGAGCGCACGGGTTAGGGTGATCTCGTCGGCGTACTCAATATCACTGCCGGCAGGCACGCCGGTGGCGATGCGGGTGACAGCGAGCTGCGGTGCGATGCGGTGAATCTCCTGCGCCAGGTAGTGGCTTGTAGCCTCTCCCTCGACGGTTGGAGAAAGTGCGAGTATTACTTCTTCTGTATCGGCTAAGCGATTGAAAAGATTGGTAGTTCTGATTTGTTCCGGGCCGATGCCGTTGACCGGCGAAAGCGTGCCGTGCAGTACGTGGAAGACGCCGTTCCAAGTCCGAGTCTTCTCAATGGCGCCAATATTGGTCGGCTCCTCCACCACGCAGATCAGGCGCTGGTTGCGCGTGGGGTTGGAGCAGATGGAGCAGGGATCGATGTCGGTGATGTTGTTGCACCGCGAGCAGAGGCGCAGGCTGGCCTTCAGTTGCAGGATCGCCTTTGAGAGCGCCTCGGCGTCCGTGGTGCTGGCGCGCAGGATATGGAAGGCGAGCCGCTGGGCGGACTTGGTGCCGATGCCGGGCAGCTTGCGCAGCTCCTCGATCAGCCGCGCCATGGGTTCTGCGAAGCGGGCCATCTAGGTCAGTCCGGGGATGTTCAGGCCGCCAAGCGCGGACTGCACGCCCTGCTTGATCAGTTCATCGGCCTTTCGGCCGGCCTCGTTGATGGCCGCCTTGATCAGGTCTTCCAGCAGCTCAATGTCAGCCGGGGTGCCCATGCCGGAGGAGAAGGCCGTCGGGTCGATCTTGAGGGCCAGCAGCTCCTTCTTGCCGTTCATCTTCGCGGTGACCATGCCGCCGCCGGAGCTGGCTTCGACCACCGTCTGCTGGAGCCGCTGCTCCATCTGGTCCTGCATCTGACGGGCCTGGCCCATCATGTCTTTCATCTTCGCAATGTCGGAGAAGTTCATAAATAGTTGGATGGTTGGATAGTCATCTGGTTGGATGGTTTCTATTTTTCCCGCAGGTCAATCACGGTGCGGACCTCGGCGTTGAACAGCTTCTGCGCCTGCTGCACGATGGGATGCTCCATGGCTGCGGCCTTGATGGAGCCGGCGGCAGCTGGACGGTCTTTCTTTGCGGCAGCGTTGGCGGCTGAGCCGGGAAGGAGGATGAGCTTCAGGTCGCCGGCGCCGTTCAGCCGCAGCGAGGTCTTGATGATCTTCTCGGCTTCGGCGTTGATCAGCAGCTTCAGCATGCCGGCCGAGAGCGTGGTCTGGATGCGGAGCTCGTTGCCTTCGATGCTGAAGGTGAACTCGTCAAGCTGTTCGGCGGCAGAGCTGTGGCCCTTGGAGGCGGAGAGCTCATTGACGATGGCGTTTTGCAGGGCGGCAACATCGTAGGAGCCGGTTGGCTGGATGGCTGGTTGGCTGGATGGCTCGTCTTCAGAAACCAGGGTTTCAGTGGCGGAGCTGTCTACCCCTTGCTGCGCAAGGGATGGGCCACCCGGGGTCGTGGCTGTTTCAGGAGCAGGAGGTCCTTCGCTGTCGCTCAGGATGACAGGAGATATTTCAGTGGCGGGCTCTCCCACATCTGCTTTTGCCAGATATGGGGCACCCGGTTCCTTGACTGGCAGCACCGGTTCCGGGGCCAGGGCCAGGTTGCCAGCGGTCTGGTCAATGGGGATGACGTTGTTCAGCGTCGGCCGGGTGGACATCTCCGTCTTACGAGACCGATCGGTCTCAAAGGGGGAGAA
The DNA here is from genome assembly GCF_025685395.1 of Terriglobus tenax. Classification (NCBI taxonomy): domain Bacteria; kingdom Pseudomonadati; phylum Acidobacteriota; class Terriglobia; order Terriglobales; family Acidobacteriaceae; genus Terriglobus; species Terriglobus tenax. Next base: position 863,116 of record NZ_JAGSYA010000003.1, read on the forward strand.
GGCCGGCTTGGCCGGGGCGGCTGGCGATGCCGATCCCTCCACTCCGCTGCGCTCCGGTCGGGATGACAGGCCCGGAGTGGGGCGCGCGGGAGGTGGCGTGGGGCGTGGGGATGCAGGGGCAACACCCGGCTTTGCGGCGCTGGTCGGAAGGGCGCTGAGCAGGTCTTCGACCGGGAGCAGGCGCTGCAGGTGGACCAGTTTCAGAAGGCCCAATTCGAGATGGAAACGCGGTTCCTGACGGAAGCCGAGGTCGTCAAATGTCCGAAGTATAACTTGAAGAAATCTCGTTAACTCTTCTTCTGAAAAGAGTTGTGCGCTGCGAGCAGCCCGTTTGCGTTCGTCCACGCTGATCTGCAGGAGGTCGGTCTGGTTGTTCTCTTCGGTCAGGTTGGCGATCTTGGCGACGACGCAGTTGCGCAGGTAGCGGACGAACTGGCGGGAGATCTGCGTGGGCGAGTTTCCGGCGTCCAAAAGGCGGGCAGCGGTCTGGATGACCACGGCTGACTGGTTGGCACTGACGGCTTCAAGGATCTCTTCAAAGACGGTGTTGGGTACCGAGCCCATCAGGTCGCGGATCTGGGAGCCGTCGAGGACGGGCTTGCCGTCGGCGATCGGGGCGGAGGCGATGGCCTGGTCCATGATGGACAGGGCGTCGCGCATGGAGCCGTCGCCGGCCTCGGCCAGCAGGGCAAGCGCGGTGTCATCGGCAATGACACCTTCGTGCTGGGCGATGCCGCGCAGCTCGGCCAGGATGTCGTCATGCTTCACGGCGTGGAAGCTGAAATGCTGGCAGCGGGAGCGGATGGTCTGCGGGATGTTCTCCGGCTCGGTGGTCGCCATCATGAAGACGATGTGGTCAGGTGGCTCCTCCAGCGTCTTGAGAAGGGCATTGAAGGCGGCATCGGTGATCTGGTGCGCCTCATCGAGGATGTAGATCTTGAACTTGTCGCGGGCCGGGCGGTAGCGGGCGGCGTCGCGCAGCTCGCGGATCTCGTCGATGCCGCGGTTGGTAGCCGCGTCGATTTCGATGACATCGACGGCGTTACCCTGGCGGATTTCGATGCAGGAGTCGCATTGCAGGCAGGGCTCGGCGGTGGGCCGTTCGGCGGAGCCGATGGTGTTACGGCAGTTCAGCGCGGAGGCCAGGATGCGGGCGATGGTCGTCTTCCCGATGCCGCGATGGCCCGAGAAGATGTAGCCGTGGGCGATGCGCTGCTGCTCGAGCGCATTGATCAGCGTCCGGGTGACGTGGTCCTGTCCGGCCACGTCGGCAAAGCGGAGAGGGCGATACTTTCGGGCGAGAACCTGGTAGGCCATTACTGGCGTTGATTGTATCGCCGCACGGGGTGTGGAGAGGTGGGGACAGAAGTTGCGGGGTGTGGGATGAGTCAGGGAGCGGATAGAATTTCGCGGAAGACGGGTGGCGGAATGCAGGTAACGCGAAGGAAGTTTCTTGGATTGACGATGGCGGCGGTTGCGATGCCATCGTGGGCAAGTCTGACTCCGGTGGTGGCGAAGACGCAGGCAGGAGAGGTCGAGGGAGTCCTGGAGGGAGGAGTGCGTGTCTTCCGCGGGGTTCCGTTTGCCGAGCCTCCGGTTGGCACATTGCGTTTCCGGCCTCCGGTGCCGGTGAAGCCATGGAAGGGGGTACGGCAGGCAAAGTCATTTGCAGCGGCGGCCATGCAACCCGGCAGCGGAGTCAGCGAAGATTGCCTGTACCTGAATGTGTGGGCTCCGGCAGAGAAAAGACCACATCCGGTCTATGTGTGGATCCATGGCGGCGGCATGACCGGGGGACGGTCTTCCGACCCGATGTTTGATGGCCGCGACTTTGCAAGGGAAGGCGTGGTGGTGGTCACGATCGCCTACCGGCTGGGCGTCTTCGGGTTCCTGGAGATGGAGCCGATGCTCGGCAAGGCTTATCGTGGCAGCGCGAATAACGGTCTCCGGGACGCAATTGAGGCGCTGCGCTGGGTGAAGACGAATATCGCGGCCTTTGGCGGCGATCCGTCACGGGTGACCATTGGTGGCGAATCGGCTGGGGCCAAGATCGTGGACCTGCTGTTGGCCAGCGAGCAGGCGACGGGGTTGTTCCGGCAGGCGATCTCGCAGAGCGGAGGGGAAGACCGCTGCTTCAGTCTGGAGGCTTCGCACAAGGTAGGCGAGGAGTTCGGGGCGTTCTGGGACAAGAGCGGCGAGGATGAGATTGGAACCGTGGAAAGCGGGAAGCTTCTGGCGCGGCAGACGGCATTTCTCGCGCAGTGGCCGGGGTGGAAGTATCCGCTGCGGGCGCAGGCCGATGGGATGCTTCTCCCCATTGTTCCCCTGGAGGGAGTGGAGCGGCTGGCCAAAGGACGCCGGGTGCTGATTGGTACGAATCGCGATGAGAGCGCGGCCTTTATCGGAGCGCATCCCGGCAAGGAGCCAGTGCAGGCGGAGCTGTCGAACCTGTCCCTGGAAAGGTTTGCGCCCGTCTATGGACGGTATGAAGCGGTGTATCCGCAGATGGAGACGGATGCCCGGCATGTGCGGGCGGTGACGGCGGAAGAGTACTGGGTGCCGACTGTGCGTGTGGCCGAGGCTGTCGCGCGTGGCGGCGCGGAGGTCTATATGTACCGGCTGGACTACCCGCAGACGGGCGGGGCTTTGGCGGGAACCTCTCCCCATGGGTTTGATCTGCATCTCACGTGGGAGCGTCCGCAGGCGAACAATGTGGATGCGGCGGTGGATGCCGCGATGGCACAGCGGGTGCATGCCGCCTGGCTTGGCTTTATTCGCGGAGAGACGCCGAAGCTGGAAGGTGCACCCCTGTGGCCGGGGTTCGAGGTGAGGGAGAGGAAGACGATGGTGCTGGATGTGGCCAGCCGCGTGGAGACGATGCCGCAGGAAAAGGAACTGAGCCTGTGGGAAGGGCTGCTGGAGGGAGCGCCGGCGGGGTAAGGGGGAGGGTACCCGCAGGGAGGAATGCGGATTACCTTCACGTACAGTCCCTAAAAGTTGTAATTACAAATTTTAATCTTTCCCGGTAGGATGATCTTCCAAAATGGGATGGACTACTCCGCGTCTTGAAAAGTGGGGAAGTCTTTCGTGAACGAGAACTGACAGCGAATGTAGAGAAATAAATTGCAGTCTTTTCCTGGAGTTTGTTATGCACGGAACAACCTACTTCTTTGGGGACTATGTCTTCGAGGCAGAGACGAGATCCTTGACAAGCAAGGGAAGCAAAGTCAAAGCGACTTCGCGGCAGCTTGACCTGTTGCATGCATTGCTTCGTGCTGACGGCAAGATCGTCAGTAAAACAGGCCTGATGAATGAGGTCTGGAAGGATGTCTGCGTCGAGGAGCACACCCTGTTGCAAACCATGTTTACCCTGCGGCGCACTCTCGGCAAGCTGGCGAGCGGGGAAGAGTACATCGAGACGGTTCCCCGGCTTGGATACCGGATCGCCGCCGAAGCGTACTGCTCCATCTCGGAGAAATCTTTGAAAAAGCGTCCGCCACAACGGGTGCAAATATCTGTTGCGGCAGGGCAGCTCGAGGAAGCAGACCGCCAGGGGACGATTCGCGCCTGGTGGAGCAGGATGAGTCTGGCGCTTCAGGCCTACACGCGGATGCGCGTAGGCTAGAGCGTCAGGCTCTGGCTACTTTGGCCATGCGACGGGCTGCGAGGCGTTTGCGGCGCTTGACCTCTTCTTCGCTGAACATGGTGCCGCGGCAGTTGGTGGCGCTGCAGTAGCAGGGCTGTTCCTCGTCGTCGGAGTCATAGAGGTTGTACTCGTAGGTCAGTTCTTCTCCCGCGGCGATATTGCGCAGCGCCACGACGAAGACGCGCTCGTCCTCCTCCTGCGTCTCGCAGTTGGGATTGCAGGAGTGATTGATGAACATGGCCGCGCCAAAGCCGTCGATGACGGTATTGCGATCACCTACACCGAACAGATACGTGACAAAGCGGTCGGCATAGCGTTCGTCAGCGAGATCTTTGCTGATGCGTGGGCCGTCGTACTCGCAGACACGCGCGCCCTTGCGGATGGGCGTGGTGGTGTAACAACCGGCGGCGTGGATAGAGCTGGAGCGAATGAGAAGCGTCGCTGGCATAGATCGTTTGAGGTGTCCCCGTTGGGAGAGAGTAGCACGGTTTTATGGCGCGGTGGTGTCACGCTGCATTGGGCAACGGAAGCAGTAGCGTGACAGGCGTTTGTAGCGTCTAATTTCTTGTATGCGTTGGATGGTTCTGAGTTCGGTGATGGTGTTGAGCAGTGCCTGCTGGGCGCAACAGCCGCAGCCTGCCAGGCCCTGCCAGGATGCGGCAGGCAAGCCGGTGGCGTGCGAGGATGCGAAGCCGAAGACGGGTACTCCGCAATCGCCGAAGGATGTGAAGCAGGCCTTTCCCTTCCCCGAGGATGAGTCGCGTAAGGCAGCCGAGGGCAAGGACACGGATGCTCCGCAGGCTGATGCTCCTTCGGCCCGGAAGCCGGCGACGACTCCGGCGGATGTAAAGAAGAGCTTTCCGTTCCCCGGAGAGGATGCTCCAACGCCGGGCGACGCGCCTTCTTCCTCGTCTTCAGCGCCGGCGGGTGAGAGTTCGAGCAACCCGAACAATTCGAATGCTTCGCCCGAGGATGAAGATGCCGGCCCGGCGACTCCGACGGGCATCAAGTTGAAGGACATGGGCAGCCGTGGTGAGATTACCAAGAAGCTGACTCCGGAACAGCGGTTTGACGAGGACCTGAAGGTCGCGGATTTCTACCGCAAGGATGGCAACTTCGAGGGAGCGTATGGCCGTTACCTGGACGCGCTGGAGCAGTTCTCCGATGACCCGGAAGCTCATCTTGGCGCCGGGGACATGGCGCGAAAGCTGGGCAAGAAGGATGAGGCGAAGCAGCACTACGAGGCCGTGTTGAAGGCTGATGCCGAGCCGAAGGACAAGAAGGCTGCACAGAAGGCACTGGCGGAGTTGAAGTAGGCCGGCTGCGGCTAACTTTTTGTCTCTGCCGTCGCGGGGTCTTCGAAGTCTTCTTCGATATTGAGGTAGCGGCGCATGTAGCGCAGTGGTTCTTCAGCCATGGCCATCTCGCGCAGGTGGTACTTCCAGGCGTCGGAACGGGCTGAGCGGCGGGTGTAGGGCTTGCGATTGACCGTGCCGATGGTTCCGTCGGCCATGCGGCGCTGGAAGCTTTGCGAGGGCACCTGGAAGGTGATGGGCTCCCCGGGCTTCCAGAAGGCGTGCGCGAACTCGTGTGAGAAGAGCAGTGCGTAGTAGCGGCGCTGTTCACACAGGGTGGCTATGGCGTCGTCGCCACCGGTCCATGGCAGACCGAGGCGGCTGGAGTACCACTTTCGAAAAGGGAAACCGTTGGTACGGGCTTTCCCCACAAGCAAAGTCAGCAATTCAAACCGCGTCATATGGGCAGAAGGTGCGTCCAACTACAGGTACGGCAATGCCCCTAACCCTAGGCCGCCCGCAGTGGATGGTCAAGACAAAAAGGCGTGTTTGATGATGAGATGGAGTCTGATGAGCGTGCGCAACGTGGTGGCAAGTGTAGCAGCGGTATGTGTCCTGGCGATATCGCAGTCCGGGTGGTCGCAGACCTATCACACCAACCCATTGAATCTTGATCCGACGGTACGGGAAGGGTTCCAGGCGTTCTACAACCTGGACTACGATACCGCTTTGCAGCGGTTCGACAAGGTTCAGGAGGCGCACCAGGACGACCCGATGGCTGTCGGGTACCAGTTGCTGGTCACGCTGTACCGCGAGCTGTACCGGCAGGACCTGCTGGACACGACGTATTACGCGCACGACAGCTTTATCTTCAACAAGCGTGAGACCAATGTGAGCCCGGCGGCGCGGCAGCGGATTGAAGAGCTGACCAGCAAGGCTGTGGACCTCGCCGATCGCCGTCTCAAGGCGAATCCCCGGGACAAGGACGCCCTGTTTGCGCGCGGCTATGCCCGGGGAATGCATGCTTCGTTTGCGACGCTGGTGGACCACTCCTTTACCAAGGCGGCGAAAGAGGGGCTATCGTCCCGTTCGGACTCTGAGGATGTGCTGAAGATCGATCCGCAGTACGTGGACGCGAAGATGGCGATGGGGATTCAGCAGTTTGCCGTGGCCAGCCTGCCTCGCTTTGTCCGGATTATGGTGGGTGTGTTCGGTGTGGGCGGCAACAAGGAAAAAGGGCTGGATATGCTTCGCGACTGCGCGGCGCATGGCACGGTGACCAGCGTGGAGTCCCGCACGGCGCTCAGCCTTTTTCTACGGCACGATGGCCGCTATGCCGAGGCACTGGGGGTAACGCAGACCCTGGTGACGCAGTATCCGCATGACTACCTGTTCCGGCTGGAAGAAGCCAACCTGCTGAAGGATGGCGGCACCGGCATGCGCGCCGTGGAGTCCTACCGTACGGTGATTGCCGATGCGAACAAGAAGGGCTACTTCAATGAGCCGCGGCTGCACATGGCGTACTACGGCATGGCCGAGGCCGAGCGCGGGCAGAACCTGGTTCAGAATGCGGCGGACCACTACCTGGCCGCGGCATCGACCAATGGCGTCAGCGACTGGGTGAAGAAGCGTGCGGAGCTCAACGCGGGCCAGATGCTGGACTTGCTGGGGCGTCGCGCGGACGCCGTGCGGCAGTATCAACTGGCGTCAGCCCCGGTGGGCGACCAGACGCAGGCCGACGATGCGCGGAAGTATCTGAAGAAGCCGTTCACCGGGAAGTAGAACTCAGCCGATACGCTCTAGGCGGAGATGTGTTCGTGTGCCTCGCTGCGTACGCGCTTGATCAGCTTGTAGATGCCCCATGCGGACGCGACGATGATGACCGCCCAGAGAGCAATCAGCAGGGGCATGGACCATTCCCGGGAAAATTTTGTCCATACATGCAGAATGGGACGGCCGTAGCGGTAGCCAAGCCATGCGGCCAATCCATACCGGATCATCCGGCTCAGGGCAAAGGCGGCATAGAACTTTTTCTGGGGAACCCTCAGAACTCCTGCCGCGATCAGGAAAGGGGTCAGCGGCACAGGGGGCGGCAGCAGAGCCGGCACGGCCACGGCCAGAAAGCCCCTTTTCTCTGTCCAACTGGTGATGTCCTTCAGATACTTCTTTGGGACGTATTTTTCGAGAGCACGCATTCCGCCCGCTTTGCCCAGGTGGTAGGTCATGCCGCCACCCACCATGGCGCCCGCCGAAGCGACCACAGAGATCCCGAGCCACGCATGGTGCCGTGCCGCAAGAATCACCAGAAGGAGATCGGTTGCGCCTGGAATCGGCAGCGGGATGAACGATGAGTCCAGTGTCGCCAGCAGGAACAGACCTGCCATCCCCATCCCTGCAACCAGTTGGAGTAATCCACGATGCGGATGGGCGGCCTGCAGGCTCATACCTGCTAGGACGTCAACCTGCCGTACAAAGTTCTCGTAGGACGAGGAAAAGTTATTCGACGAACCGCAGCGGAGGCGGGGCGGGGATGGCTCCGGTGGCCGCGGCCAGCTCAAAGAAGAGCTTCATGGCTTCAATGCAGCGGTCGTCCAGCACGTAATGGATGTTCTCGGTCAGGTAGGTGCGGATGACCGGCTGGGAGACGGCGATGCGTGTCTTCCAGTGCGCCACCAACTCGTCAATATGGGCCATACCGGCGTCACGTGAGGCCGTCAGGTCGTCGATGAGCAGTTTTGAGTCGGTCTGCGGCAGCGCCTCGCCGCGCAGGGCCCATATGGCGGCTACCCAGGGCAGGCCGGTGCGTGTGGTCCACTCATCGGCGACGTCATACCAGTAAAGCCGCTGGTCCGCGCGCATCTCGATGGCCGGGTGCGATTCGCTGGCCACCAGGGCAGGGTCGCCGATCAGAAGGGCGGCGTCGGCGCTCTCCAGCATGGTGTCGACCAGGGGGGCGTGGGGTTTGAACTCGGGGTCTGTGCCGAGGAAGTGACGGAAGAGCACCTTGGAGTATGCCACCGAGGAACGCGACGAGGTGTCCGCGGCCAGGGTCCTGATCTTGTCGAGAGGAACCCGGCTGACGATCTGGATGGAGCGCACGCGGCGGAGGGAGGCGATGGTGCAGCCGGGCACGACGAGAAGGTCTGGAATGCTGCCGAGCGCTGCAATCGGGATCAGGCCAAGGTCGGCTTCGCCTTCGGCCAGTTCGCGCGCGCACTGCGAGGGCAGGGTGTAGTGAATGTCATACCGGCTGGCCAGCTCATCGCGCTTCGGAGAGTGCTCGAAGTCGTACAGCAGGGGAGCGGGATTGAGAAAACTGATCGCCGAAATGCGTAAACGTCCCACAGTTCCAAGTTTATCGAAGAACGGCCTGTCCGGTGTGATGGGTGTCACGCGAGGGCATGGTGTAAGGTGGCTACAAAACGCTGTGCAGGAGCTGAGCTGGATATGAATGCACGCATGACTGACGCCCGTCTGGCGTGGATGGCACTGGTGTTGACCCCAGGGATGGGAGCGATCCGTAGCTGGCGCGCCATGCAGCGCCTTGGAGACGCTGCGCGGCTGCTGAGCCTGCCGCTGACCGGGTTGGAGGGGCTGGGCCTGCCTGCGGCCTCGGCACAGTTTGTCGCCGATGGCCGCGCACTGACCGCAGCCGAGGCGGAGATTCGCAAAACGGAGGAGGCCGGAGCGGCCTTCCTGACGCCGGAGGATGAGCACTATCCGCAGCGGCTGAAAGAGATTTATGACCCGCCCGCGGTGCTGTGGATGCGGGGCGATCCCACGATTCTGAACCTGCCGGGCATTGCCGTGGTGGGAACACGGCACCCTTCGACCTATGGGCAGGGCATGGCGGAATTATTGAGCCGCGACCTGGCGGCGCGAGGTCTGGTGATCCAGAGCGGCATGGCCCGCGGAGTGGATACGGCCGCGCACAAGGGGGCGATGCTGGCCGGTGGAAAGACGGTGGCCGTGTGGGGAACCGGGGTGGATGTGATCTACCCGAAGGAGAACAAGCGGCTGGCGGAGGAGATACTGGAGAAGGGCGGTGCGATCCTGAGTGAGTACCCGCTTGGGACCTTTCCCGCACCGCAGAACTTTCCGGTCCGGAACCGGATTTTGAGCGGGATGAGCGTGGGTGTACTGGTGGTGGAGGCCGGGGAGTATTCCGGCACGCGGGTAACGGCCCGGTGCGCCATTGACCAGGGGCGGGATGTCTACGCGGTGCCGGGTAACGTGACCAATAAGAACGCCTGGGGGCCGAACACGCTGATCAAACAGGGAGCGGCGCTAACTGCAACATGGGAAGACATTTGGGAGGGTTTGCCGAGCCATGTCCGGGTGCAATTAGCGGCCGGGGATGAATCTTCACCGGGGGGAGCCGCATCCTTATTCCCCGAAGACAGCCCACAGAGTGCAGGAAGGCTGGCAGGGTTGGGGGAGCAGGAGCTTGAGGTGCTCGGCGCTCTGACCATGGACAATGCCCTTCAACTGGATGAACTGATTGAAAAGCTGGAAGGATCGCTTGGTTCGGCCGAGATTTTTGCGGCATTGTTTGAGTTGGAATTAGCAGGGCAGGTGCGGCAATTACCGGGCAAGAACTACGTCCGTGTGATGGTCTGAACCGTTCGGGCTTCCGTTACGTTTTCCTCTGCGAAGCGTCGAAGGAGCCATGCTGCCCATTTGACCGCAGGGCCGGGAGCCGTGTTAGGTTCTCCAACAGTATTAAGCGAGAGTTGGCCGCCACCTGCAGCGGCCGGTTTGCAAGACAGAAGGAAGACCCATGGCGAAGTCACTAGTGATTGTCGAAAGCCCGGCAAAGGCAAAGACAATCGGAAAATATCTCGGCAACGACTACACGGTGGAGGCCTCCATTGGCCACATCATGGACCTGCCGAAGAACGATATTGGCGTAGAGCTCAAGAAACGTACCTTTGAGCCGACGCTGATCGTCTCTCCGGGCAAGGAAAAGGTGGTCGATCGCCTCAAAAAGCTCGCCGCGAAGGCGGATGCGATCTATCTGGCGCCTGACCCTGACCGCGAAGGCGAGGCCATCGCGGCCCATCTGAAGATGCAGATCGCACCCGCGGTCCGTAACAAGAAGATTCAGCGCGTGACCTTCAACGAGATCACGCCCAAGGCCGTGAAGGCGGCTTTCAGCCACGCCCGCGACATCAACGACAACCTGATGTATGCGCAGCAGACGCGGCGCGTCCTGGACCGTCTGGTGGGCTACCAGATCTCGCCCCTGCTGTGGGACAAGGTCAAGCGCGGCCTCTCGGCCGGACGTGTGCAGACGGTGGCTCTGCGGTTGATCGTCGAGCGGGAACGCGAGATCAACGCTTTCAATCCGGTGGAGTACTGGACCATCGACGCCGAGCTGATGCCCAAGGGCGGCAAACAGAGCTTCCTGGCGCGCCTGGTTGGCATCAACGGCGAACCGGCCCGTGTGGCCAACGGCACGGACAAGGAAGGCAAGCCGCAGTTTCTGTCCAACGCTCTGGCCGACCAGAAGATTACTGATGCAACCATCGAAGCCCTGAAGAAGGCGACGTGGACGGTGCGCGGCGTTGAGAAGAAGGAGCGCCGCCGCAATGCTCCTGCTCCGTTTACCACCTCCAAGCTGCAGCAGGACGCTGCCGGACGGCTGGGCTTCAACGTGCGCCGCACCATGGGCGTGGCGCAGCGTCTGTATGAAGGAATTGACGTCGGCAAGGATGGCACGGTGGGTCTGATCACCTACATGCGTACCGACTCGGTGCGTGTGTCGCCGGATGCCATCACCGAGGCGCGCGACTACATCGGCAAGAAGCTGGGCGCGAAGTACCTGCCAGCCTCTGCCAACCAGTTCAAGGGCAAGAAGGACGCGCAGGATGCGCACGAAGCCATCCGTCCGACGCACGTGGAGTACACGCCTGAGTCAATTCGCCGCTATCTGACCGATGAGCAGTTCCGGTTGTACAAGCTGATCTGGAACCGCTTCGTTGCCAGCCAGATGACGCCGGCGGTCTTTGACCAGACCTCGGTCGACATTGCCGCAAAATCCGACAAGACCTATGATTTCCGCGTATCCGGTTCGGTACTCAAGTTCGATGGCTTCCTGAAGGTCTACGAGGCTCCGCAGGCGGTTGCCGCAACGGAGAAGAAGGCCGAGGAAGAGTCGGGTAAGCAGAGTGAAGACTCGGAAGATGCCGAGACCAGCCTGCCGGCGCTGAACCAGGGCGATCCCCTGGGGTTGAACCGGCTCGATCCGCAGCAGAAGTTTACCGATCCGCCGCCACGCTTCAACGAGGCCTCGCTGGTCAAGACGCTGGAAGAGCTGGGCATTGGGCGGCCGTCGACCTATGCCTCGATCATCAACACCATCCAGGAGCGCGACTACGTCAAGAAGATGAAGTCGAAGCTGGTGCCGACCGAGATCGGCATGGTGGTAACGGAGCTGCTGGTCAAGAACTTCCCATACATCTTCAAGTTCGATTACACGGCGCAGCTTGAGAGCGAGCTGGACGACGTGGAAGACGGCAAGGAGAAGTGGACCGACCTGCTGAAGGGCTTCTACGACCACTTCGAAAAGGAACTGGTCGTCGCCGACAAAAACATGGAGGAGATCAAGCGGTGGGAGAAGCCGACCACCGAGATCTGCGAGAAGTGTGGATCGCCCTTGATTCTGAAGTGGGGCAAGTTCGGCAGCTTCTTCTCGTGTTCGAACTTCTCGAAAGCCAAGCCGATGGCCGTGGCTATTGGCCCGGTGAAGAAGGACGTGAAGGCCGTTGTCAAGAAGGTGACCGCCAAGCTGGGCTTCCCCATGACCGTGAAGGGCATGGTGGACGATGCCGAGGCCTTTGCCGAAGAGGTGGAGGACGACAAGCACCTTCGGGATGCCCTGACTGAGGCTGCCGAGCGGTCGAAGAAGATCGTGGTTGAGCCATTCTCCTGTGACTACACCCGCGAGAACTTCGCGGACAAGCCGGATCTGGCTTCGCCGGATGCTCAGGACGCCGAAGCGGAAGAGGAGTACTGCGATAACTGCGGCAAGCAAATGGTGCTGAAGAACGGGCCTTTCGGGCCGTTCATGAGCTGTCCGGACTACAGTGCGGACCCGCCGTGCAAGACCATTCGCAAGCTGAACCAGAAGCAGCAGCAGAAGCCGCCGGAGCCGACAGGGGAGATCTGCCCGGAGTGCGGCAAGCACGAGCTGGTGAAGCGCCAGGGGCCGTATGGAGAGTTCATCTCCTGCTCGGGTTACCCGAAGTGCAAGTACATCAAGCAGAACCTGCTGGAGGTGCCCTGCCCGAAGGACGGAGCTCCCATCGCCGAGCGTCGTACGCGTCGCAACACGACCTTCTACGGTTGCACCAACTATCCGAAGTGCGACTTCACCTCGAACCAGAAGCTGGTTCCGGGACCATGCCCCAAGTGCAAGTCCAGCTACCTGCTGGAGGTGGAGCGCAAGGACGGTGTGTACCTGGTATGCCCCAACAACGTGGAGGCTCTTCCGAAGCGCAAGGCCAAGGCGGGGGAAGAGGCTGCCAAACCGGCTACGGAGTGCCACTTCGAGAAGCGCATCGGGGACAAGCCGGAGCCGAAGGAACTGGAGCGTCCTGACCCGGAGAAGACACGTCCTCTGGTTGAGGCATAGCCCTTCTAAGTTGATGAGATGAAAGGCCGGGGAGCTACCCGGCCTTTCGTTTTTGCTCCGAACCTGATAAAACATACATCTGGGAACTAGGTTCCCAATATCTTGTAAGTTGCTGAAAATACTAGGACGCTTTTCATGGCGAAGGCAGTATGGAACGGCCAGCTTCTGGCCGAGAGTGACAAGTTTGAGACGGTCGAGGGGAACATTTATTTCCCCGAAGAGTCCGTTAAGCGCGAGTTTCTGCGCTCCAGCTCGACGACTTCGAGCTGCCCCTGGAAAGGCCAGGCCCGCTACTACACCATTGTGGTGGACGGCCAGGAGAACCCCGATGCAGCCTGGTACTACCCGGATCCGAAGCCGGCAGCTCGGCAGGTTAAGCACCACATCGCCTTCTGGCGTGGCGTGGAAGTTTCCAAGTAATCAAACTCTAGTAACTTTCTGTTGATTTGATCTTGCAAGTCGTGCCTTACAGCAATTAGCGTCTTGATCCGTAGTCCGCAGAAAGGGTTGAGACGTTATGGTTCTGGGGTTCGTATTGCTGTATCTCGTGGTGAATGCTCTTCTTGGTTTCTCGATGCACGAGTCGCTGCGGCACTCGTCCTTGACGGAGCCTAAATCCGGTGAGCTGGCGATGTATTCGCTGGTTTTCCTGTTTGCCGGTCTGCCCACTGTGCTGGTTGCGCTTGCGTTCGGAGCTCTTCGGAATGCCGTGCGGAATTACCAGCATCACCACCATCATCCTCTGCACCACAGCTAAGAGTCCTCCAAACGCAAAATAGCCGCATCGCGCGGCTATTTTGCGTTTGGAAGACTGCTTTCTCAGTAGGCTTGCATCTGTTCGATGGGCAGGCGTACCTGGAAGCAGGTGGCACCGGGCTTTGATTCCACGGAAATGTGGCCGGAGTGCTTGGAGATGATGCGCTGCACGGTATCGAGTCCAAGTCCGAGCCCGAAGCCGGGAGCCTTGGTGGTGAAGAAGGGCTCGAAGATGCGTGACTGGAGCTCGACCGGGATGCCGGGGCCGGAGTCCCAGATCTCGACCAGTGCCAGCTGCCCGGAGGTGCGGGTGCGCAGCCGCAGGGTGCCGTTGTCCTGCATGGCGTCCAGTGCGTTTTCAATAATGGCGGTAAAGACCTGGTTCAGTTCGCTGCCGTAGGCAGGCACGGGAGGGAGCAGGGGATCGAAGTCACGCTCCACCGTGATGTGCGTCAGGCGTGAGCCGAGCATTGCCAGCGTGTTGTCGAGCGCCGCGGCAAGATCGATGTCCTGAATCGGAGCCTGGTCCATATAGGAGTAGTCCTTGATGGCCGTGATCAGGTCAAAGATGCGCACGGTGGCGTCGATGACGGTCTCGGTCATGCGCTCAGTGCGGATGGCCGACGAGATGGTCCCGATGGCGATGGGCAGGATATCCGCGCCGATCAGCGACAGTTCATCCAGGTCGCAGACCTCAAGCGTCGTCTCGGCGAGCACGGGAGCGAACTTCCAGGGATCCGCCACATTGTGCTCGGTCAGCCACTGACCGAAGTCGTCCTCGCGGTTGGAGATGGCGATGGAGTCGCGTGCCAGCACGGGGCGGCTGCCGGTGGGCGACTTGAGGCGCAGGCGCGTGACCCACTGGCGGTACATCGCCTTTTGCTCTTCTGTAAGGCACAGGGAGCCGAGCTGGTATTTCAGGTCGCCATAGGTGCGGAGTTCGCCCAGCAGAGAGGAGGCAGCCCGCTGTGCGGCCGAGGCGGGGTTGTTGAGCTCGTGCGAGAGGTTGGCGGCGAGCTTGCCCAGAGCGGCAATCTTCTCTGACTGCTGCTCCATGCGCGTGACCTCGCGGACGCGGTTCAGCAGGGTAGAGACGCAGCGCTGTCCCATGCTGGGAATGGCGCGCAGCAGGTCGTCAAACTGGTTGCGGAGAATGTGCAGGCCCCATACGTCGCCGACAGCGTAGCCGGTGCCGCCGTAGGTCTGCATGCGGGAGTAGGGCAGAAGGCCGGAGAGCTGGCCGACACGCGAGATGAAGAACGCAACAGAGCCGCGTTCGCGGCGGCGAACGTGAACCTCTCCCTGGAGAAGGATGGTCATGCGATCGGCAGGATCACCTTCCTGAAAGACCTCCTGGCCGGCAGAGAGCTTCTGCTCGGTGCCATTTTCGGCAAGCCAGAGATAATCAGCGTCGGTGAGCCCATCCAGAGCCTCGACGCGGCGCAGCGCAACGATGATCTCATCGACCGGGGTACAGGCGGGGGTGGGTGCTTCCGGAGTAGCGGTAGCCATGCGTGCAAACTCTCCTCGAGCTTTCAACTACTGATGTTAGCTGAAGCTTAGACGGAGTTCCGGATGATTGGCAGCGAACGGTGGAAAGTTGACGCTGAGATGTCGAAACTTCGCCTTCACAAGGGCATACGCGGGGCAGGATGCGATGGTTCCAAAAAGGCAAGACCAGCCCCGGCGTCATGCCGGGGCTGGAAGGAGCTACTCGACAATACCGGAGTCATTTCCAGCGCCGCTGCCGGCCTTGGTAAGCTGCCATCCCTGCGTGGTGTTCGTCAGGGTAGCCGTCGCGGATCGGGGTCCTGCCAGAGCAGTCTGAATGGAAGGAAATGCGGTCTGCGTTTCCGCGGCCTTTGCCCAGTCAGGAACACTGTCGAGGGTGTAGTGGTACGCGACACTCGTGGTGGCTCCCGGCTGATCGTTGGTCGGCGTGTTGCTGTCGATGGAGCTGACCTTGCGGTGGCCATAGCAGAAGTTGCCATAGCCGGGCTGCGAGGAATCGGCTGTCCATGCGGAGCGGCCCTTCTCGCTGACGTCGTAGTTGTTCATCTGCTTGGAGACGATGATGATCTTTTTCTCGGTGGAGGTACGCGTCAGCAGTCCCTGGTCAACGAGCGCATCGAACTGGCGGGTCTTGTCGTCATCCGAGTGCGCTACCTGCACGGGAAACTGCTGGGGCGTGCTCCATACACAGGACGGGTGCGCGGCGTAGTAGGTGTCAATGGCACCGGCATAGTTGGGCTTCACGTCGTCTGTCTTTTTGCAGGCAGTCAAGGCGAAGGTCAGAGCACTGACGGAAAGGGCGGCAACCTGCAAACGCTGTTTCATCTTCCGGTTCATGGAGGCTTAGTTGCCCGCGCGGGAATTGAAGTTGTCATGCGGAAGGGATTTCTTTCTTGTCCTGAGGCCTCGGTGCGGCTGGTTCTAGAGGATGGGGGGAGCACTCCTCCACTGGTTGCCAGAGTTGAGGTGCGGATGAAGAAGACTGTTCCGGAAGAGTCTGCCAGTGCACGGATCGACGCGACGATTGGGGAGCTCGAAGACTGGCGTGGAGAGATGTTCGCTCTGGTGGTGAGTAAGCGGATGCAGCCGCTGGCTAGGCCGTCTCCACGCTGCAAGCCTCCAGCAGCGGCTGGAACAGCGGCGGGTCTTCTTCATCCTGGAAGTTGCTGAGCCCCACCCCGACGAGACGGAAGAGCGAGTCCTGCTGAACCTCTACGCGGTCGAAGAGTGAGAGGGCAGCCATGGCCAGCTCCTCCTCCGTGGAGGGCATGGCGAGCGGAGTCATGCTCCTGGTCAGGGTTTCAAACTGAGCCGTCTTGAGCTTTAGAACGATGGTTCGTGCCCGACGCGCGTTTGCGCTGGAGGCGGCCCATACTTTTTTCGCCAGCTTGCGCAGGGCTTCTTCTGTCTCGCGCAATGGAATATCGGCGGGGAAGGTATCTTCCGCGGAAATCTGCTTGCGGATGCGGTTGGGGACAACGGGGCTATGGTCGATGCCTTGCGCCAGACGGAAGAGGCGCTGGCCAAAGCGGCCAAAGACAGCCTCAAGCTCCGGTAGTTGTTTTTGCCGGACGTCGCCAACTGTCCTGATGCCAGCCTGCAGCAGAGACTGCTCGGTGACTTTGCCGACGCCGGGGATCCGGCCGATGGGCAGATCTCGCAGAAACTCCACAACCTCGTGCGGCTGGATGACGAAGAGTCCGTCGGGCTTTCTCCAGTCCGATGCGATCTTCGCCAGGAATTTATTCGGAGCGACCCCGGCGGAAGCGGTCAGGTTCAGCTCCTGCCGGATGGCCTCGCGAATCCGGCTGGCCACCTTTGTGGCGGTTGGCAGGCCGCTCTTGTTGGTCGTGACGTCGAGGTAGGCCTCATCCAGCGAGAGCGGCTCGATCAGGTCTGTGTGCCGGCTGAAGATCTCGCGTACGGCGACAGAGACTGCTTTGTATCGGGGAAAGTCGGGGGGAAGGAAGATCGCCTGCGGGCACAGCCGCTCGGCGCGCAGCGCGGGCATCGCGGAGCGCACACCGAACTGCCGCGCTTCGTAGGAGGCGGCACAAACTACGGACCGGGCACCGCGCCATGCAACCACGACCGGCCGTCCCTTAAGCGAAGGGTCATCGCGCTGCTCCACGGAGGCGTAGAACGCGTCCATGTCCACGTGGACAATCTTGCGAGGCTGCGATTCGGAAGAACCTTCCAGAACGGTCATTGCGCGAACACTCACCCGTGCGATCCGGAGCCGGTTCAGGCTCCAGATCTATTCTGGCATATTCGCTTCTTGTTCGCCTTGGGAAAGTGGGGGGCTCTCTAAATCGCGGCGACCGGATCGAGGGCAATTTCTTCAAAGGTAAGGTTCTCGGCGGGATGGCCGGTCTGTTCTTTCCAGGAAAGGAACAGGCGTCCATAGCTGTCCGTGATGGAGCCGTCATCCGGGATGCCGAGACCGGCGAGCATGGCGTCAATCCACTCCGGCGCGCCTTCCAGTTCAGCCCAGGTGCCGATCGGGGTCTCGTCGATGACCATATGACCGCCGCTGCCGGAGTGCAGCCACTCTTCGCGGTACTTTTCGTAGCGGAAGGCAGGTGCGTAGCCCAGGTGTTCGAAGACTTCACCCAGCGCGGGGCCGTCGGTGACTTCGGTCTCAGTCTCGTAGCGCAGTTTGAAGCGGGTATCCAGCGGGTGCTCCTCGCTGGGAGGGCGCTTGTAGGTCAGCGTCCAGCGGCCGCCGTAGTTGCGGATGCGCAGAATCTGTTTCCGCTCGCGCAGGGCGCGGTCTGGCGTATCGTACAGCGTGTTCTGTTCGAAGGTACGCGGGGTGAGGAGGGTGAGTCCGAGGGCAGGGAGTTGAGCGCGGAGGGTTTCTACGGAAAGTACGGCGAACTTCAGCTCAATCTCGGCTGAGGACATGCTCGAAGTATAGGCCCGTTTCTTCTTCGGCGGCTAGGATGGAACATGTGGATTTTGTGAACGAAACGAAACGATTCCGGGAAACAGATGCCGATATAGCCCAGGCGGCGGAGATCCTTCGACACGGAGGAACGGTCGCCCTGCCTACGGAGACGGTGTATGGGCTGGGAGCCAATGCGATGGACCCGTCTGCGGTGGCGAAGATCTTTGCCGCGAAGGAGCGCCCCAACTGGGATCCGCTGATCGTGCATGTGTCGGATGAGACGATGCTTCATCGCGTGGTGCGGGAGGTTTCGCCCGCGGGGCAGAAGCTGATGGACGCTTTCTGGCCGGGGCCGTTGACGCTGCTTTTGCCGAAGTCGGATGCCGTGCCGGAGAGCGTGACGGCTGGCCGCTCACTGGTGGGTGTGAGAATGCCGCGTCACCGGGTGATGCTGAGGGTGATCCGTGAGGCTGGGGTGCCGGTAGCCGCGCCCAGCGCCAACCGCTTTGGCCGCACCAGCCCAACGACCGCCGCGCACGTCCTGGAGGACCTGGACGGCCGCA
This sequence comes from Terriglobus tenax, assembly GCF_025685395.1. Classification (NCBI taxonomy): domain Bacteria; kingdom Pseudomonadati; phylum Acidobacteriota; class Terriglobia; order Terriglobales; family Acidobacteriaceae; genus Terriglobus; species Terriglobus tenax. Next base: position 881,414 of record NZ_JAGSYA010000003.1, read on the forward strand.
TGGACGCCATTGTGGACGGCGGGGCGACCGAGGTCGGCGTGGAGTCGACGGTGGTCGATCCGTCGCAGAGCCCGATGGTCGTCTACCGGCCGGGAGCGGTGACGCTGGAGATGCTGCAGGCCGCAACCGGCATTCCGGCGGTGTTGTTTGATCCTCCTGCCACACAGCAGCAGCCCGAAAGCCTGCCCTCGCCGGGGGTGGGTATACGGCACTATGCCCCGCGCGCGCGGCTGCTGCTGGTCAAAGATGAGGCGGCGCTGGCGGAAACGGTGAAATCCCTGGCTCCCGAGCGCGTGGGCGTTTTGCTGCCGGCAGGCTGGAGGCCGGTGGGCGAGGTCTTCCACTGGGGCAATACGCCGGAGGAGATGGCGCAGAGGCTGTTTGCGGGGATGCGGGAGCTGGATGCACGCGGTGTGACGGTGATCGTCTGCCCGCTGCCGGGAGAAGAGGGCGTAGGCGCAGCTCTTCTGGATCGCTTACGGAAGGCGTCGCGAACCAGCTAGAGCAGCGTCGAGGTGGGGACCTCGCTGGCCTTGTAGATGTACTTGACGGAGCTCTTATAGATCAGCATCCGCTGGCGCGAGGTGGTGCAGAACTTGATGGCGCTGCGGTCGTACCATTCAATCTGCCCTTCGAGCCGTTCGCCGTCGTCCAGAATAATGACCATGTCGGTCTTCTGCTGAATCTGCTTCTGGAAGTAGAAGGCTTCGGCGTGGCTGCTTTCGCCAGGGTGCTGCTCCTGCGTGGCGGCATTGGAGAGCGGCTCTTCCTGCCGCGTGTGAGGTCGGCGGAGCATACGTCCTACCAGGGAGGGGCGAACCAGCTTGCGGTTGCCATTGAAGCTCTGGTCGGCAGGCGGAATGGTGGTGTGATCACTCATGAGGACAGCGCAAACGGGCAATGCAACAAGGGCGGGCTCAAAGGCTCGACATGCCCGCGGGGACGAATTTAACTAAGTAGAGCTCTTAGTGAGAGAGATGCCCCTAGTCTAGCGGAGGTCGCAGCAGGTTGGCGACTTTTTGTGCGAGACCGTACTTAGCGGGCCACCAGTTGCGTCGCGAAGGCATCCAGCGAGAGAGACCGCAGAAGGTTGCGGCGCATGCCGGAGTAGACCTGGTCCAGCGCGCGGGAGGCGCCTTCAATCCACTCAAACGGCACGGCTTCGGCGGTGCGCGCCAGTTCCGCCTGCAGATCCACGTTGCGGATCATCTCCGGCGTGCCGGCCTGCAGAAGCAACATATCTTCGAGCAGGGAGGCCAAAGCTCCAAGCAGGGACTGTGTTTTCTGCTGGCCCTCGGCGCCGGCGCGGTAGCTCTCCGTCATTTTGAACAGGACGGTATGGTCGGGGTCACCGACGGCGTTGCGCAGGATGACGAGTGCATCGGCGCGCGCGGAGGTGAAGGCTTCCAGGTTGAAACCAAGGGCACGCCCCGCGGCTCCCTGGGCAAGCCGTGCGACCAGCTGGCGCTGGGCAGGCTTCCACTCCGGGTGCTCGGCGGCGAGCAGGCCTTCAATCTCCTGCGGGGGCAGCGCCCCCAGCCGCACCATGGCGCAGCGTGAGCGGATGGTGGGCAACAGCTCTCCGGGGTTGTCAGCCAGCAAGATCAGGTGAGCGTAGGCGGGCGGCTCCTCCAGCACCTTAAGGAGCGAGTTGGCCGCCTCCTTCATGAAGCTGGACGCGGTCAGGATGAAGACCTTGCGGTTGGCCTCGGCCGGGGCGCGGTAGGAGGAAGAGATCAGGGTACGGATCTGGCCGACCTTGATGAGCAACTGCGGCGGGTCGGGCGGAATGATCAGCACGTCCGGGTGCGTCTGGATCAGGACGCGGGTCTCTTTCTTGTCGGTCTCACGCATCTCCTCGCGTGTAGCGACAGCTTCGTCGACGAGCGTGTCCAGAGCCATGGCGGCGGCGATGCGTGTGCAGTTGACGCAGGTGCCGCAGGCCAGCGCGGCCGGCTGGCCGTTGGCCAGTGTCTCTCGCGGCTGATTTCTGCAGAGCAGCGCCTGCGTCAGCAGGATGGCCAGCGTGTATTTTCCGGCACCCTTCGGCCCGGCAAGAATCATGGAGTGCGGCAGGCGTCCTGCGGCGATGGCCGAGCGAAGCTGGTCGACAGCCGCGGTGTTGCCGATGAAGCTGGAGAAGTCCACGATCAGATTTTACTTGGGTGCGGGGATTTCATGGGTTGCGGGCGTTTATCCGCATCATGATGGGGTACCGGGGGCGCAGGGTGATCTTCTCCTGCACATCGATCTTCTGGCCCGGCAGCACGTCGAGCCGCCAGCGCTGCGCCATGGTCGCCAGGCTGAGGATGCCCTCCATCCAGGCAAAGCTTTCGCCGATGCATTGACGCGCGCCTCCGCCGAAGGGGAAGTAGGCGAATTTAGGGCGGCCTGCCTTTGCGGCTTCCGTATGGCGCGCGGGGTCAAAGCGCAGAGGGTCGGGGTAGAACTCCGGATTGCGTTGGATCATCCATTGCGAGAAAAAGACGTGCGTTCCGGCGGGGAAGCGGTAGGGGCCAAGTTCGACATCGACGGCTGCCTGGCGGCCCATGGCCCATGCCGGTGGATAGAGTCGCATCGATTCCGCGAAGACCTGCTGCGTGTAGGGCAGGTTCGGATAATCGGCCAGCGTGGGCAGGCGACCGCCCAGAACATGGTCCAGCTCAGCGTGCATCTGTTCCCGTGCGTCAGGATTTTGCGAAAGCAGGTACCAGGTCCAGGTCAGGGCATTGGCCGTGGTCTCATAGCCGGCCAGGAAAATGGTCAGGACCTCGTCGCGCACCTGTTCGTCGCTGAGAACGTTGCCGTCCTCGTCGCGCGAGAGCAGGAGCATCGACAACAGGTCCTGGCGGTCTACCGGGTTGGCGCGGCGTTCACCGATGATGCGGTAGACGACGGAGTCAAGGTGCGCGCGTGCCTTTCGGAAGCGCGTGATGCCGGGGAGCGGCCAGTCGAGATAGCTCTCAAGCTTTGGCAGCAGCACCAGCAGGTTGTAGAGCCCCATAATGGCGTTGGTTTCGTCATTGATGGCGCGGACGTCGTCCGTGACCTCGCTGGCGAAGAGCGTGCGCGCGACAATCGTCAACGAGAGCTGCATCATGGACGCGCCGATGTCGACGATCCCTCCCGGTTCCCACCCCTCGGCCATCGCGGCGGCAGAGCAGACAATCTCGTCCGCGTAGGCGGCGATGCGCTGGCGATGGAAGGCCGGAGCGACAATGCGCCGCTGCTGCATGTGGCGCGGCTCATTGCTGGTCAGCAGGCCCTCGCCCAGCAGAATCTTCATGCGGCGCAGCGTGCGCTCGCGGATGAAACTGCTGTACTGCGTCACCAGAACCTCCTGCACAAAGTCAGGATGGTTGAGGAAGACGATGTTGGTGCCCATCATGCGGTAGTGGGCGGCGACTCCGTAGATCTTCGCCAGGTGTTCAAACAACAGGATGGGCCGCCCGATGCGCGCCCATGGCTTGCGGCCGATGTAGAAAGGCAGATTGTGGGCGAGACCCGGCGGAAACCGATAGCCTCCGCGTTCGATCACCGGAAGTGTGGCCGTGCTGCTCATCTTTTTATTGAACTCTACGTAAACAGCCGTGACGCCATTTCCTGACGAATCCTTACGTGCACATCCTCAATCGAGGCATTTCCTTCGATGAGAGCAACACGGTGTGGCTCGCGGGTTGCGATGGCCCTGTAGGTGTCCCAGACGCGATGGAAGAAATCGTTATGCTCCTGCTCGAAGCGTGACTCATCGCCGTCTCGACGGCGGGCACGTGTGAGCGATGCATCGAAGTCCGGCAACAGGAGAATGGTCAGGTCTGGCTGAAGGTTGCCGCAGATTAGACGATGCAGACCGAGAATCGTTTCGCTGCCAAGCTGGCGGCCTCCGCCCTGGTAGGCTTCGGACGAGTCCGTGTAGCGGTCGCAGAGCACGACATCGCCGCGATCCAGCGCCGGCCGGATGATCTCGGCGATGGACTGCGCGCGGTCGGCAAACATCAGGGCCAGTTCGGTGTAGGAGTCGATCCGTCCAACGGCAGCTTCGCCTTTATTAGAGACGATCAGTTCGCGAATGCCTTCGCCGAGCTTTGTTCCGCCCGGCTGGCGAAGCGTTGTCACGGTATGACCCTGTTCCAGCAGCCACTTGTGCAGCAGACGAAGCTGCGTTGTCTTCCCGGAGCCGTCAAGCCCTTCAAAAGTGATAAACAAGCCGTTCGGCATGGGGCAAGTGTAGTCGATTCCTCGCCTTGCAGGTGGCAAGCGCGCGGCGGCACAAATAAAACCGAGGTAATTGCAGACGGTTCTCCCGGCAGGCAACGAACCGCGATGCCCACGAGTCTGACAGTCAGTCATCTGGAGGTGCTGTCATGCTCTTTTATGGCTTCTTCATGCTGCTTCCGCTGTTCGCCATTCTGTTTCTGCTGTACATGCTGATGACCAAGCAGAACAGGCGTCCGCACATGTACAACCAGCCCCGGACGGAGTATCCGCAGACCGGCCGCGCGAACGGAAGTGACGATTAGTTACTTTGCTGCTGCTGTGGGAGTAAAGGCAAAGCTGGGGTCGGTGTCTGTCCGCAAGTGGATGACAAGCTGACCCTCTTCGCCTTCAGCAAGCTGCGGGCCGGTGGCATGCAGTTCCTTGCGATCGGCGGACAGCCAGGTCATCTTGACCGGACCTGAACCCTGAACCTTAAAGCGGTAGTTGAAGGTCTGTCCGGGCGCGAGCGACTGCGTGCCGAAGCTGGCAGAAGGGTAATCCACCTGGACCACGCTGATGGAGGTCTGCGTGTCGTTGGTGATGGTGGTGGCGATATAGCGAGAGCGGCAGCCCGCAAGGGTGAGTGGAAGTAAAAGAAGGGCCGCCGCTTTCATAAACCGCATGGGTTGAGTATAGCTACTGCCGCGGTGGGGGCGGCCCTCCCGGCCCAGGAAAGCCCTCTGGCCCCGGTTCGGCCTCCGGATCGACCCAGAAGGTGATGGAGCCATAGAGACCGTCTGAGAGCTTCTCCGGGGTGACCTGGCTGGAGTGCAGCATCACGCCGGAAAGATCGCCATGAAAGACGGTATCGTGGTTCGGCCGCGTGCGGGGAGCCTTGTGATGCGTATAGGGCTCCAGGAGCGCGACTTTGTCCGAGAGTTCGTCCGGAAAGGCAATCTGCCCGATGTGGCGCACGTGTCCGCCAGCATATTTGGCGTCCTGTGCGTGGCCTCCGGTATGCACCTTCAGGTGGATATGCGTATCCCGTGTGACATACCAGCCGGGATAGATCGTAAGAAATTTGGCGACTCCGTTCTTGCCGGTCCTCTGTACGCCGCGCAGGAAGGTCTCATTGTCGGTGGTGTGTGTCTGCGGCGGTCCATGCTGCCCATCGCCTGCGGGAGGCGGTCCCTGATGGCGCTCGGATCCCATGGGCGGCGGAGGTCCGCCTCCAGGGCCGAAGTCCATCTTGTCGGGGTTCATCTTCGTGTAGCCGGAGTAGATGCCGCCAGCATCGCAATGCCAGATATCGACCGCGGCGTCCGCCAGAGGCTGACAGGTGCGTGCATTCAGAATGACGATGGAGAGATGCAGCGGAAGGCCTGGCTTGTTCTCGCGGATATCGCTGCGTAACAACTCTTTGTCCACGTAGTACGGCCCGACGGTCAGCTCTGGTGTCAACCTGCAGGCGACCGCAGGAGCCGCGAGCAGCTCACGCGGGCTCAGAAGGGTAGCAGCGGAAGTGGCTGCCGCTGTCGAAAGTAAACGGCGGCGGGACCAGAGAGGTTGCGAAAGCGTCATGCCTTCTAGAGACGGGATTTATGCAACGCGGATGACGACCTTGCCGAAGGGGCCTGCGTCCAGATGTTGATAGGCGGCGTGCGCATCCTTGAAGTCGTATACCGCATCAACGGCCGGGTACAGGCCGAGGGCTTCGTACTTCTGCAGGAAGCGTTCAAGGGCGACACGAGGGCCTGTGGAGATGCCACGGATGACAGCCTGCTTCTGAATCGCCGTGAACATGGGCAGCCGTGCATCGGTGGACTCAAGCACGCCGATGATGGAGATCTGTCCTTCCGGACGCAACGCGCGCAGGGACTGTGCCAGGTTTTCGCCGCCCACTACTTCGAGAATGTGATCCACACCGCGCTTGCCGGTCAGCTCCAGTGCTTCTTTGTCCCACTCCGGTGTGCGGGTGTAGTTGATGGTCTCGTCGGCGCCCATCTGTACAACACGTTCCAGCTTCTGGTCAGAGCTGGAGGTAACAATCGTTGTCGCTCCAACGGAGTGTGCGATCTGCAGACCAAACAGAGAGACGCCGCCGGTACCCTGCAGAAGGACGGTGTCTCCGGCGCGCAGGCCTCCTTTTTCAATAAGAGCCTGCCATGCCGTGACTCCCGCGCAGGGCAGAGTCGCTGCTTCTTCATCGGAGAGATGCGCGGGGGCCATCACCAGCGCCTGCTCGCGCAGCACGAGATACTTCGCCAGGGCTCCGGGGTAGACATTGCCAAGGGTATAAAGCGATTCTTTGCCCTGGGCCGGTCCGTCGACCCAATGTGTTGCGTATTGCGTCAGCACACGGTCGCCAAGGCGGAAGCGCGAGGTTCCCGGGCCAAGTCCGACGACGGTGCCGCAGGCATCGGCCCCCTGCGTGATGGGGAACTCAAGACGTGGGTTGTAACCTCCGTCCATCAACAGCTTGTCGCGGTAATTCAGGGAAACGGCATGTACTTGAACCAACACCTCACCCTGGGCGGGAGATGGGTCAGGAATGTCATTCAGCCTGAGTGCGTCGAGACCAAAGCCTGTGAGCTGCCATGCCTTCATGCTTATGGGATGCCCGAGCATCCGCGATGGACTCAGGCAATGCTCAGGGGCGAGCTGATGCGTTCCAGAACGCGTGCGGTGAGTACGACACCGGTCTCACCCGAGTGCAGCGTCATGGGAAACGCCAGGATAGACCAAGTCCCCGGCCGTTCATCCGGTTTGGGAATGGAGAGCAAGCCCCGCCGCGTGCGATCGATATAAGTCTCTCGCGTGGTGGACACGGTAGCGATCACTCTCCGCCAATCACGCAGAAGCGTGGGCATCTCAACGAACATATTGCGGCCGGGGAACCATTCGCGCGGGTGGTTGAGGTAGTCGGAAGCGGCTTCATTCACATACTGCCAGGTGCCATCTGCGTCCAGAATCTGAACAAGGATGTCGTTGCCAAGCGCCATGGAGAGGCGCTCATAAAAGAAGTCCCGCGCGTCGACGACGACAGGTTTTCCGCGACGCTTTGCGGCCAGGGAGCTAAGTGCATTCAACAGATCGTCTACCGAGGAGTAGCCCTTGAGCAGGTGCATGTCCTCCGGGCCGCCGAAGCGATGCTCCAAGGTAGCCGAAAGAATGATGATCGGTACCTCGGGCCGGCGGCGGCGAAGCTCAGTCGCGACCTCCGTGCCGAACTTGCCATGGCCCAGGTGATAGTCCAGTACGGCGACATCGATCTGATCCAGAAGGTCGTTGGCCTCTTCCACCGTGGCGGCTGGCAGGCAATCGTAACCGTTTTTCCGCAGAATGGCGGTGCGCAGCAGCAGGTTCGCCGGTTCGTCGTCCAGCAGCAGCACTCGTACCATAGCAGGCACGGAAGCTTCCTGCAGGAGTTCGTCCATCGTGTCGTTGGCCATCGGTGTCTCTTTCTCTTAGAGACCCGCCGGGGTCTACTGGTTGCCGGAAGGCTCTTTCTTTTGCCGAAGCTCGCGGATTACCTCAGGCAGTTTGTTGAAGATAGCCGCCGACTTCAGCCACTGGCGGTTGTCGATGGCCGGATATCCGGAGACGACCTTTCCCGCGGGAACGTCGCTGGGAATGCCTGTCTGAGCCGTGGCGATGACGCCATCGCCGACATGCAGATGTCCCGCAACGCCCACCTGTCCGGCAAGGATGACATTTTTGCCGACAGTCGTGGAGCCCGCAAGGCCCACCTGTGCGCAGAGCAGGGTGTTTTCTCCCACACTTGAACCATGGCCGACCTGGACAAGATTATCGATCTTGGCGCCTGACCGGATACGGGTTTCGCCGATGGAGGCGCGGTCGACGGTGGCGTTTGCCTGGATCTCGACGTAGTCCTCCACAACGGCGGAGCCCGACTGCAGAATTTTGTGCCAGTCCCCCTGGCCGTCTTTGGCAAAACCAAAGCCGTCGGCGCCCAGAACCACGCCGTTCTGCAGCGTGACGTGATCGCCGACGATGCAGTGCTCCCGCACGGTGACATGGGCGTGGGCGAAGAAATGGCTGCCGATCGTTGCCCCGGGATAGAGCACCGTATGGGGAAGCAGGGTGGCGTTGTCGCCGATGGTCACGTTGGCCATGACCACGACATACGCGCCGATGTGGGCATCTTTGCCGATAGTCGCCGAAGGGTCGATGACTGCCGTGGGATGGATGCCCGGAGCATATGCGGGGGGCTGGTAGAACAACTCAATCGCGCGCGCGAAGGCGTAATACGGATTGGCGATGCGCAAGGTAGCGGCTTCGATCTCAAGGAACTTCGGGTCCACCAGTACGGCTGAAGCCTTTGTATTGCGCGCTGCCGACGCGTACTTCGGGTTGGCGACAAAGGTCAGGTGTCCGGCGCCGGCCTCTTCAATACCGGCCAGACCGGTGATTTCTACCTCGCCATCGCCAACCAGCGAGGCGCCCAGTGCCGCAGCAACCGCAGAAAGCTTCATGCTGGAAATTGTAGAAGTTGGGTCAGACGTTGGATAGTGGAAGCAGATGAAAGCTCAGGTTTGGTTGCTTACAGCCGGAATGCTGTGCGCTGTTGCAGGCGCACAGGTGGTGACGGATACGCCCAGGTCGGCGCAGACGTTTGACATGGCGCGGGGAGGCAGGGCGGTAAGCATCGTTGTCTCGCCGGAGGACTCCGCGACGGTCCGCCTGGCGGCAAAGTTGTTTGCCGACGATGTGGAGCGCGTGACGGGTACGCGTCCGCAGGTGGTGGATGCTCTTCCGGCAACCGGGGACGGGATCGTCGTGGGTTCGGTGGGGCATTCCACGGTTGTCGATGGGCTGAATCTTGCAGCTGTGACCGCTTTGCGCGGCAAGTGGGAGAGCGGGCTGGTCCGCGTGGTACCGCAGGGCGGTCGCCGGTTGCTGGTTGTCGCCGGAAGTGACCGTCGCGGAACGGCCTATGAGCTGTTGGGCATTTCTCGCGCCATGGGTGTTTCGCCCTGGTACTGGTGGGCCGATGTTCCAGCCAAAAAGCACGCCTCGGTCAGCATCCAGGACGGCTGGCAGACCGCCGGACCCAGCGTGCCCTATCGCGGCGTTTTCCTGAACGATGAGGATTGGGGTCTGCGTCCGTGGGCTGCCAGGAAGATGGACCCCGAGCTGAAGAACATCGGGCCGCATACCTACGAACGCATCTTTGAGCTACTGCTGCGCCTGCGTGCCAATCTGTTGTGGCCTGCCATGCACCCGGGCACGCTGGCATTCAATGCCGTACCGGCGAATGCAAAGCTGGCCGACGAATGGGGCATCGTGATGGGGGCTTCACACTCTGAGGCGCTGCTGCGTAACAACGTAGGAGAGTGGGATGAGCAGCGAGACGGCCCGTGGAACTACCAGCTCAATAAGCCCGCCATGGATGCCTACTGGGACAAGCGCATCGCCGAAAACGGCAGATACGAAAACTTCTACACCGTCGGTCTGCGCGGTGCGCATGACTCGGGCTTAGAGGCCACCGGAACCAAAGAGGTGAAGGCGCAGCTGGTGGAGAGCGTGATGGCCTCGCAGCAGGCCATCCTGAAGAAATACGGGCAGCAGGAGGCTCCGCAGGTGGACTGGCTCTACAAGGAGTCGATTGACCTGTACCGCGTGGGGATGAAAGTCCCCGAGAACGTGACGCTGGGCTGGACGGACGATAACTACGGCTACATCCGCCAGTTGCCCAACGCGGAAGAGCAGAAGCGCAAGGGAGGATCGGCGGTCTACTACCACGTCTCCTATTGGGGCTTTCCTCATGACCACCTGTGGCTGGCCACCACGCCTCTCTCGTTGATGCAGGAGGAGCTGACCAAGGCGTACGCCCACAATGCACGCAAGCTGTGGGTGCTGAATGTCGGCGACATCAAGCCCAGCGAGATTCAGATTGACTACTTCCTGCAGCTTGCCTGGGACGAACCGAAGATGGCGCAGCTGTCTCAGCGGCAGTTCCTGGAAGACTGGATGCGCGAGCAGTTCGGTGCCGCTTCGGCAAAGACCGCGGCAAGTGTGATGGCGGACTTCTACCGGCTCAACTTCGTTCGTCGGCCGGAGTTCATGGGCTTCAATGGGTACGACGACGATGTGAATCGCACTGCCTTCAACCCGCTGGCCTGGGGAGACCAGAACCAGCAGCGCATGGCAGCATGGAACGGGCTGGTCAAGCGCGAGCAGGCGATTCCGGTTCTTCCCGCAGCGAAGGCGGCCTGGTATGAGCTGGTGAAATATCCCATTGAGGCAGCCTCGGCACACAACGCGAAGTTCCTGTGGGCTGACCGCGCCGTGCTGGATGCACACGCGGGGAAGGCGGATGAGGCCAGGGCCGCAGCCGGAAAGTCACAGGCCGCGTATGATGCTGTCCAAAGCATGACCGCGGCGTATAACGCCCTTCAAGGCGGCAAGTGGGACGGAATGATGCCGGCGCACTCGCGCGATCGCCACGTCTTTGACATGCCGAAGATTCCGCTTGATAGCAGCACCGCACTGCCTGTGAGCTGGGGCAAGGGCGACGAGCATTTGGTCTCGTCCGTCAATGCCATGCAAGTTATCTTCAAAAGCAGCGGGGTATTGCCGCGTCCAGAGCTTGGTATCACTGGCGGATCGCTGGAACTGCGCGAGGACGGCGAGGCCGAGTTCGAACTGATGGCGGAGACATCCGGCGACGCGACTCTGGCGATCGACCTGCTGCCGGACTTCCCCATCGACAGCGACCATACGCTGCGCTACCAGGTGCAAGTGGACGGTGGCGAGTGGGTCCCGCTCGACGCTTCCGGCACCGAGCAGGAGCGGCCCGGTATCTCTACGTGGAAGACGAACGTGCTGCGTGGCTTTGCCGAGCAGACCCTCGCTTTACCCGCATTGAAGGCGGGCAGGCATACCGTCAAGCTGCGTTATGCGGGTGATCCGGGCGTCGTGATTGAGAATGTCTCGTTGCGGCTTGCGGGTGCGCCTCCGGCCTATCCGGTGGCCCCGGAGATGGCGCACCCGTAGTTCACCGCAATTTCGTACAAAACGGCTTTGCGGCGGCAGGCGCATACTGAAGTTGTGAACCTCTGCTGCGAAGCCGTTGCGGTTTCCGGGAAGACTGTCGCCGGCCGCGCGCCGGGGGAACAGGCGGCGCTTGCCCGCTGGGAAGACCTGCAGGGGCTCGAAGTTCTGACCGCAGACTTCTGTCGCCACGCCTTTCTTCCGCACTTCCATGACACCTACATGCTGGCCACGGTGGAAGAAGGCCGTGCCCGTATGCGCCACGAAGGCGGCCTCGCAGAGATACTGCCCGGCAGCACCGTCCTTTTGAACCCAGGTGCCCTGCACGATGCCGAGGGGATCGATTCCCGGCAGCGCTGGCACTACCGCGTCTTTTTTCTCACGGAGGCGATGCTTCGGCCGCTGTCGGAGAAAACGCATCTTGCCTTCAGGGCGCCGGTATCGGCTGACGGTCCACTGTGGCGGCGGCTGATGACGCTGCATCGCTCGCTGGAGGAGCGTGTGACGCTGTTGGAGCGCAGCACGGCATTGACCCGCCTGCTGGAATCGCTGGCGCCGCAGGTGGTTGGCTCTGTCATGGACCAGGACAGCCTGGCTCCGCGGGTGCCTCTGGACCGTGTCCGCCAGTTCCTGGAAGCCCACTGGATGGATGCTGTCTCGCTGGAAGAGCTTGCCGAGGTCGCCGGCCTGAGCCGCTTCCATTTGCTGCGTATCTTCCGCAGCCGGTATGGCCTGGCGCCGCACGCCTTTCAGTTGCAGCTTCGTGTCCAGCATGCCAAGACGATGCTCTTCGACGGGTTGCCCGCGAAGGATGCCGCTGTCGAGTGCGGTTTTTTTGACCAGGCTCACCTGACGCGCACCATGCGGCGCTACACGGGCGTGACGCCCGGCCGCATCGCAGCAATATCGTCCAAGCCTTAAACCTCACCTTGCTCCTACGCTCGTGGGTGTCACGCATCACGTGAACAGGGAGCCAGATGATGGGAAGCACGATCCTGACCTTGCCGCCGGTAGAGACAGCGTCTCTGCCGAAAGAGCACTACCTGAACAGCAGCCACGGACTTAAGAGCTGGCTGCTGACGCAGGACCACAAGCGCATTGCATGGCTGTATCTGATCGCGCTGAGCTTCTTTTTTCTGATAGGCAGCTTCTTCGCCGGCATGATCCGTCTGGAGCTGCTGACGCCCCTGCCGGACCTGGTTGCGTCTGACACCTACAACAAGCTGTTCACCATGCACGGCATCATCATGGTCTTTCTCTTTCTGGTGCCAAGTGTTCCGGCGACACTCGGTAACTTCCTTATCCCCATCATGATCGGCGCGCGCGATCTCGCCTTTCCGCGCATCAACCTGTTGAGCTGGTACCTGTACATGTTCGGCGGGCTTTGTACGCTAACCGCCATGGCGATGGGAGGTGTCGATACTGGCTGGACCTTCGTCGCGCCTCTGTCGACGCACTACCTGAACTCGAATGTCGTCATGACCGGCGTGGCCATCTTTATCGCGGGCTTCAGCTCCATCTTTACCGGGCTAAACTTCATCGTCACCATCCATCGCATGCGTGCTCCGGGAATGACGTGGTTCCGCCTGCCGCTGTTTGTCTGGGCCAACTACGCTGCAAGCATCATCATGGTGCTGGCGACTCCGGTGCTTGCCATTGCCGTGGTGCTGGTGGCCATTGAACGCCTGCTGAACTTCGGCATCTTCGATCCCACCAAGGGCGGCGACCCGCTGCTGTTCGAGCACCTGTTCTGGTTCTACTCACATCCGGCGGTCTACATCATGATCCTGCCGGGCATGGGCGTTATCAGCGAGGTAATCTCCACCTTCGCACGCAAGCGTATCTTCGGCTACACGGCGGTTGCCTTCAGTTCGGTCAGCATCGCGGTCTTCGGCTTCTTTGTGTGGGAGCACCACATGTTCATCATGGGCGTCTCCAACTACTCAGCGCTCATCTTCAGCCTGCTGACGATGCTGGTCGCCGTGCCCTCCGCCATCAAAGTCTTCAACTGGGCCAGCACGCTGTACAAGGGGTCGATCACCTTTGAGACGCCGATGCTCTACGCGCTGGGCTTCATCGGCCTGTTCACCATCGGCGGATTGACAGGGGTCTTTCTCGGGTCGATGGGCATGGACGTTCAGTTGACGGAGACGTACTTCCTGGTCGCGCACTTCCATTTTGTGATGGTGGGAGGCATGCTCATGGCCTTCCTCGCGGGACTGCACTTCTGGTGGCCAAAGATGACCGGCCGCATGTATCCGGAGTCGATCTCGAAGCTGGCCGCGGTGACGACCTTTATCGGCTTCATCCTCACTTTTATGCCGCAGTTCGTTCTGGGCTACATGGGCATGCCGCGGCGGTATCACTCCTACCCACCGGAATTCCAGGTGTTGAACGTGCTCTCGACCGCTGGAGCAACGGTTCTCGGCGTTGGCTACCTGATGCCGGTGCTCTACTTTGCCTGGTCGCTGAAGTACGGCCGAATTGCAGGCAGCAATCCCTGGCATGCCACCGGGCTGGAGTGGCAGATGCAGTCGCCGCCGCTGACGGAGAACTTCACCACGGTTCCGGTCGTGGAGCAGGAGGCCTACGACTACGAGTGGCTGGCAAAGAAGGAAGCCGAAGAGCGCCAGGAAATCACGGTATAGCGATTCCTGCGGCCCGGACTTGCGATAATCAAGAGCAGGGAAGGGCTGCGGGTGCCGATACCATATCTTCGACGGCTGACGGGCAAGGAGCGCGAGCGCTCCTTCAACCTGCGCCTCGCCTTCCTGCTGGCGTTTATTGCAGGTGCAACCAATGCAGGCGGACTTTTTGCCGTTGGCCAGTACACCTCGCACATGTCGGGCATTGTTTCCTCCATCGCCGATAACCTGTCGATTCACGAGGTGCGCCTCGCGCTGTCCGGGCTTGGTTCACTGGCTGCGTTCATGCTGGGCGCTGCCTGCACGGCTCTGTTGGTCAACTGGGGACGCCGCCGCAACCTGCAGAGCCAGTACGCCTTTCCCCTGATGCTGGAGGCAGTTTTACTGCTTTGTTTTGGGGTGCTGGGGAACCGGTTGGTGCGGCACGAATGGTTCTTCGTCTCCGCCACCGTGGTTCTGCTGTGCTTCATCATGGGACTGCAGAACGCCATTATCACCAAGCTGTCGCAGGCGGAGATCCGCACGACTCACGTGACCGGCATGGTCACCGACGCAGGCATTGAGCTGGGGAAGATGCTCTATTGGAACCGCCGCAAGGGGGAACCGGTCGGCGCCGACCGCACCAAGCTCTTCATTCTGATGGGACTGATCGGTCTCTTTTTTCTGGGAGGCCTGGTGGGAGCCGTTTCCTTCAAGCGCGTCGGCTTTGTCTCGACGGTGCCGTTGGCGCTGTTGCTTGTGCTGCTGTCCGTGGTGCCTATCGCGGACGACCTGCGCGCGCGTCTGCACTAAAACGAAACGATAAAAAGGCCGCCTGTCAGAAAGGCGGCCTTTTCAAGAGCAGGGAAGCTGGATTAGCGTGCGCGGCTGCTTGGGTTGTCGCTTGCGATCACGCCATCCTTGATGGTGACGACGCGGTGCGCGTACTCGGCGATGTCCGGCTCGTGCGTAACCAGGACGATGGTGTTGCCGCGGGCGTGCAGTTCGTCGAACAGCGCCATGATCTCGTCGCCGGTCTTCGAGTCCAGGTTTCCGGTGGGTTCGTCGGCGAGGATGATGGACGGCGAGTTGACCAGGGCGCGGGCAATGGCCACGCGCTGGCGCTGACCGCCCGACATCTCGTTCGGCTTGTGATCCATGCGGGTGCCCAGGCCGACCGAGGTCAGCACCTCCTTGGCCCGTTCAATGCGCTGCGCGGCGGGGGTGCCGTTGTAGATCAGCGGCAGCTCGACGTTGTGCAGCGCCGTGGCGCGGGCCAGAAGGTTGAAGGTCTGGAAGACGAAGCCGATCTCCTTGTTGCGGATACGTGCCAGTTCGTCGTCATCCAGCTGCGAAACATCGTGACCATTCAGCCAGTAGCGGCCCTTGGAGGGCGAGTCCAGGCAGCCGATCAGGTTCATAAAGGTCGACTTGCCGGAGCCCGACGGGCCCATGATGGCGACGTACTCATTGTGCTTGATGCGGAGATTGACGCCACGCAGGGCGTGGACCTCCTGCTCGCCCATGACGTAGGTCTTCCACAGGTCGTCGGTAACGATGACTTCGCCGGCGTGGGGGCCATCGGCGTTCGGGGTCAGGGTCGGTTCCACTTGAGTCTCCGTGAGCATGCGGGTTACATCTCCAATCGTCGTATGCGTGTTGGTACGCTGGCAAGTCGGGTTTGGTTCCCGGAATCGCCTACGAGCTGGTTTCCGTTGCGGTCTCCGGGGTATTGTCGCGTTTCACCTTCATGCCCGACTTCAAAGTCCGCAGCACCTTGAAGCGGCCAATCACGATCTCCTGACCCTGGGTAAGCCCCGAAAGAACCTGGATTTCGGTTGTTCCGGTGACACCTGTGGCTACGGGGACAAAACGCACCGTGGGCTTGCCGTCCTTGTTCTCCACGACATAGACGCCCTGCACCGGGTTGGCCTTGATTTCGGCGGCCTTGGTGGCTGCCTCTGTGGTCTTCTTGGTGGTGGCGTAAATGTTCTCAATCACCGGATCGCGCTGCACCAGGGCCTGGATGGGCAGGCTGAGCGCGTCAGCTATCTTGGCAGTGGTGATCTTGGCCGTGCAGGAAAGGCCCGGCTTCAACTCCGGTGAGACCTCATCCAGCGTAACGACGACCTTGAAGTCCTTGGCCTCTTCGGTTCCGGTGGTGGACTGGGAGGTCGCGATGCCGGTGGTGCGCAGCAGCGCCTGGTCGCCAACCTCGGTCACATGGCCCCGGAAGCTCTTGCCGGGCAGGGCGTCGACGGTCACGTTCACCGGCTGATCCAGCTTCAGGTTGACGATGTCGGTCTCGTCGACCTTCACCTCCGCCGTAATGACGGACATATCGGCCAACGACATCAGCGTGGAGCCCAGCGCGTTCTGGATGCCGGTAACCATGGTCTCCCCCTCGCGAACCGGGACATTGGTTACCAGGGCGTCAAAGGGAGCGCGGGCGACCGTTTTGTCCAGAGTGTCGAAATTGGCCTTCTGGTTGGCGACTGCCTGCTGGATCTTGCTGGCGGAGGAATCTGCCTGCGCCTTGGACTGGTTCACCGAGGCTTCCCGCTGGGCCAGCGTGGCGACGGCCACATCAAAGGCGCCCTTTTTGGCGTCGTAATCCTGCTTGGAGACCAGCTTCTCGCGGTAGAGCTGGACGTAGCGCTCATAATCAAACCGCTTCTGGGTCAGGTCAGCCTTCGCCTGCTCCAGGTTGGCCTCCGCGGTCCTGATGGCAGCCTGCGAGGAGGCATAATCGGTCTTTGCGGCAGAGATATTGGCCGTCTGTGCGGCGACGGCGGACTCCGGCTGCACGCTTTCGATCGCCGCCAGGGTCTGCCCCTTCTTCACGTGGTCACCTTCTTTGACATAGAGGTGCGTGATGCGGCCAAAGGCGGTGGCGCCTACGTTGACATAGGTTTTGGGCTTGATCTGGCCGGTACCGCTGACGATGGAGACCAGCTCTTCCCGCTTCACCTTGGCCGTGGCCACGGGAGTGACGCCGGAACGGCTTTTCATGATCGACGCGATAACGATAATGGCAACTACAAGGACAACAGAAAGGGTAATAACGATTTTTTTAGCGCTCATGGATGCCTTGGCAGGGACCTCTGCTCAGCTTCTCTACGCAGACGAATGCTCGTAGGTTTCATGGTTTGGAGAAAGATTCCATGACTGGCGAATCATAGGGCCTTAAGATTGGTGACCATCATAGCAGCCGAACGTCCAACCGATACACCCCTGCGAAAGTTGAGTTCGGTCGAAAACCGCACTAAAATGGGGCGTACAACTCACGGAGTGTTGTTATTCGCTATGAAGACCTGTGGTTTCCTTCTGCTCGGCGCAAGTCTGGTATTTTCTGCGACAGTCGGAGGTGCGGTCACCTACGGTCAGGACGCGCAGTCCGGCGAGGGCGCGCCTGCCGCCAAACCGCAGGTTGTTGAGCATCCCGACCCTTTGAAGCGCCGTCTTTCCGACCGCGAACGGATCCAGCAGCAAAAGGATCTTCGCAAGGAAATCAAGGGCGAGTACAAGAAATGGCTCGACCAGGACGTCATCTGGATCATCACGGACGAAGAACTCCAGGCATTCAAGCAGCTCTCGAACGACGAAGAGCGCGATGCGTTCATTGAAGCCTTCTGGCAGCGCCGCAATCCGAACCCGGATTCGCCTGACAACGAGTACCGCGAAGAGCATTATCAGCGCATTGCCTATGCGAATGAGCACTTTGCAGCCGGTAAACCAGGCTGGAAGACCGACCGCGGACATATCTATATTGCTTTCGGCAAGCCGGATAGCACCGATTCGCACCCCTCGGGCGGCAACTATGAGCGTCCCATCGACGAGGGCGGCGGCTCTACGTCGACCTACCCGTTCGAGACGTGGCATTACCGCTACCTTGAAGGTATCGGCGACAACATCGACATCGAATTTGTAGACACCTGCATGTGCGGTGACTACCACATGACCATTGACCGTTCCGAAAAGGACGCGCTCAAGATGGTTCCCGGCGCCGGTCTGACCATGTACGAGCAGTGGGGACAGGGAAGCAAGACCGATCGCTTTACCCAGGGCGGTCTGGAGCAGCTTGGTCTTGGACCCCGCAGCTCCATGAACCAGTCCAAGCAGTTTGACCGCCTGAATACCTACGCCAAGCTGATGGCGGCTCCGCAGATCAAGTTCAAGGATCTGGAGCAGTTCCTGACCAAGTCAACGATTCTGAGCGGACCTCCGTTCCTGTTCGACGTGCGCACGGACTATGTCAAGGTCACCAACGAGACGGTTCTGGTGCCGCTGACCCTTCAGGTGAAGAACCGCGACGTCACCTTCTCCAATAAGGACGGCGTTGCGACCGGCACGGTGAACATCCTGGGCCGTGTCACCAACCTGAACCACAAGGTGGTGCAGACCTTTGAAGACACGGTCAGCATTCAGGTGCCCAGCGAGCTGCTGCCGCGCACGCAGGACAATGTTTCGGTGTACTGGAAGTCTCTTCCGCTGAAGCCGGGCCTGTACAAGGTGGACATAGCCATCAAGGACGTCAACAATCCGGACCACATCGGAACCTGGAAGCGCAGCGTCAATGTTCCGAAGTTTGACGATGACCGCCTGGCGGTCTCCAGCCTGATCCTGGCTGACAAGATGGAGCGTGTCAGCACGCACGAGATCAGCGCGGGCAACTTCGTCATTGGTAACACCCGCCTTCGTCCGCGCGTTTCCGCGGGTACGGGAGTTCCGGTGACCTTCAAGCGCGATCAGAGCCTGAACTTCTGGATGCAGGTCTACAACTTGGGCATCGATGAAAAGAGCAAGCAGAACGGCGCCAAGATCGAGTACCAGATCACCGATCTGGCGACCAACAAGCAGCTTCTGGACGCGACGGAAGAGACGGTCAAGATGAATCCGCACGCGGATCAGGTCACGCTGGAGAAGAGCGTTCCCCTGTCCAGCCTGCAGCCGGGTAAGTACCAGGTAACGATCAAGGTGGATGACGGTGTATCAAAACAGCAGATTGCTGAGTCAGCACCGTTTGTAGTGGAGTAAAATTACAGGTCAGGAAGCTGGAGTGTGCTGCACAGCCGTGCCGAGGGAGTACGGCGGCAGAGGCAACCTGAGAAACGCTGTTCTTGCCATTTGGCAAGGGCGCGGATTTTTTGGAATTGGCCAACGGCGCAGTGTTGTGGTCTGTACAAGCGCAGTGAAGCGAGTCCGCCTCCAATCCGTAACGTTGCTGCTGGTTTTGCTGCCAGTAGCCGCAAACGCAGCAGCACAGACCCGTGCCGCAGGCGTGACCGGCGTTGTGCGCGATGCGAAGGGCATTCCGCAGATGGGTGCGCTGGTGCAGGCATTGCTGCCGGACGCTACTCCCGTGGGCCAGGCCATTACGGACCTGAAGGGCCACTACCTTATTCGCAATCTGAAGCCGGGCAAGTACCAGGTGCGCGCCAGTGCGGCTCTGTATATGCCGTCGATGCGCGGCGATCTTCGCCTGCGCGCCGGCGCCCAGGCCATTGTTGACCTTACGCTGACCACCCTGTTTGAGGAGAGCAACTGGCTTCCGGCCGAGCGCCGCCAGCCGGACGAACCCGCTGACGAGTGGAAGTGGTCGCTGCGCACGGCGGCCAATCGCCCCATCCTTCGCCTGGCGGATGAGAAGGACGTGGTGCTGATTTCAGCCAGCGCGGAAAACAACAAGCGTGCGACCCATACCCGCGTGGAGATTCTGGGTGGCAACGGCTTTGCCAATGGCGGTCTGCAGAACGCCGTGACCTACGGCGAGGCCTCCCGCGATGGACATGGGGTGCTGATGCGCGCCAGCGGTGGCGTTGTGAGTGGCCCCTCTTCCCTTGGTTCCGCGACGAAGGGCTCGGTTGTTTACCAGCAGCCGGCTGGGATGTTCGGGTATTCCCGCACGCGCATTTCCTTCCAGGACCATCCGGAGATTGTTGGCCAGGGCGGTGGAAACGGCTACCAGGCCTACACGCTGGATTCAGCCGAGGTGATGAACTTTGGCGACACCCTTGCATTGGAGGTAGGCAGCTCGCTGCGCGCCGTCCGCATGGGAGCCGCTTCCATGGAAGCGCGTCCGTTTGTGAAGCTTGCGATGCAGCCGAACGAGATGCTGGTCTTCAGCTATCGCATGGCACGTTCGCGCGAACTGCAGGGCGCCGATGATATTGATTCGGCCGATGCGCCGCTGCCTTTGGCGGTGCTGCAGAACGGCCGTATGCTGCAGGAGCGTGGACTGCACCAGCAGCTAGGCGTTACGGTCAAGAACAGCAAGGGAAGCATTCGCACGGCGTATTATCGCGACTCGATTGAGCGGCCCATGATTGCCGGTTTTGGCTCGGTTGAAAGTTCTGGCCTGGCACGCGGCAACATGCTGGTCGATGCCAATACCAGTACAGCCCGCGTGATGGGTGATGCATATAGCTCCGTTGGCTGGAGCATTGCCGCGACTGAGCAGCTTGGCCAGAATCTCTGGACGACGCTGGAAGTGAACACGGGCGATGCGCTCTCCGTCGTGGACTCGCCCGTGATTGGCCCGAAGCTTCATGCTGGCCGTGCCAAGTCCGCGGCAGTAGGCTTCAAGGCGCAGATGCCGGCCTCCGGCACGCAGCTTCGGGCCAGCTACCGCTGGCAGAGTGAGCAGACCGTAACCCCGGTGAATATGTTCTCGGGTATGAGCCGGCAGCCATACCTGAGCTTCTCCGTACGGCAGCCGCTGCGCATTCGCCGCTTCCGCCTGGAGAACATGGAAGCCTTCCTTGATGTCACGAACCTGCTGGCGCAGGGCTACCAGCCGTTCCTCTCCTCGGATGGCAAAACCCTGTACCTGGCGCAGTCGCCGCGCATGCTGCAGGCGGGTGTCGCCTTTACGTTCTAAGCATTTTCTTCTGCAAAGCAGAAGGGCGAGGGCCATTGGCCCTCGCCCTTCGTGTTTTCGCCGAAGCTCAGGCGTTATAGGTGCTGGATGAAACGCGTCCGCCGCGTCCGGTCCAATTGGTGTGGAAGAACTCGCCGCGGGGCTTGTCGACGCGCTCGTAGGTGTGCGCCCCGAAGAAATCACGCTGCGCCTGCAGCAGGTTGGCCGGCAGACGATCCGTGCGATAGCCGTCGTAGAAGGCCAGCGCGGTGGAGAACGCCGGGGTCGGAACGCCACTCTCGATGGCATGGATGAGCGCCTTGCGCCAGCTGGCGTGGTACTCGTTCAGAATGCCCGAGAAGAAGCTGTCCAGCAGCAGGTTTTCCAGCTTCGGATTCTTGTCATAGGCGGCCTTGATGTTGCCCAGGAAGACCGAACGGATGATGCAGCCGCCGCGCCACATCAGCGCGATGCCACCCATGTTCAGGTTCCAGCCCTGTACCTTCGCGGCTTCGCGGAGAAGCATGTAGCCCTGCGCATAGCTGATCAGCTTGGAGCAGAAGAGAGCACGGCGTACCTCTTCGATGAAGGCCTTCTTGTGATCAGCGGAGATGGCCACCTTGGCGGGTCCCTGCAATACCTTCGACGCCTCAACGCGCTCTTCCTTCAGCGCGGACAGGCAGCGAGCGAAGACGCTCTCTCCGATCAGCGTGACCGGCATGCCGTTGTCCAGCGCATCAATGGCGGTCCACTTGCCGGTGCCCTTCTGTCCGGCGGTGTCCAGAATCTTATCGAGCAGCGGGGAACCGTCTTCGTCTTTCTTGGCGAAGATCTCGGCCGAGATCTCGATCAGGAAGCTGTCCAGCTCGCCCTTGTTCCACTCGGCAAAGACCTCGTGCAGCTCGTCGGCGGACAGGCCCAGGCCGTCCTTCAGCAACTGGTAGGCTTCGCAGATCAGCTGCATGTCACCGTACTCAATGCCGTTGTGCACCATCTTGACGTAGTGGCCAGCTCCGCCTTCGCCTACCCAGTCGCAGCAGGGGGTTCCGTCTTCTACCTTGGCTGCAATGCCCTGGAAGATGGCCTTGACGTGCGGCCATGCCTCGGGATTGCCACCCGGCATGATGGACGGGCCGAAACGCGCACCTTCTTCACCGCCAGAGACGCCGGAGCCGATGTAGAGAATGCCCTTCTCGGCGAGGTCCTTGGTGCGGCGATTGGAGTCAGTGAACAGCGAGTTGCCGCCGTCGATAATGATGTCGCCCTTTTCGAGGAAGGGAACGATGGAGTCGATCGTCTGGTCCACCACCGAGCCGGCCTTCACCATGATCATGATGCGGCGCGGGCGCTTCAGCTTGGAGACCAGTTCTTCGATGGAGTGCGCGCCCTCAATGGGAGTGCCCTTTGCTTCGTTCGCCAGAAACTCGTCCACCTTGGAGGTGGTGCGGTTGTAGACAGCGACCTTGAAGCCGTGGTCGTTCATGTTGAGAACGAGGTTCTGGCCCATGACGGCAAGACCAATCAGGCCGATATCGCAGGTTGCTTCAGACATTTCTTTGAAACCCTTTCAGCTAACGCTTCCTGTATTGCGGGGGATCGTTGTTGCATACAAGCATAGTCCATATGTCCTACGGCTGGTCTGAAAGTGTATGAAAGAACAGCAGTAAGATCGAAGCGTAAACGATTGCGCAGCCTCTTTTCCCCATACCCGCCACAACCTGCCAGCCGTTTCCGCGTCTCAGTCAAAGAACTGTCTTTCCCCGGGAGAGTGCTTTCATGCCGTCGTCTGCTCGTCTGTTTCTTCTGCTCGCTTCGTTTCTGCCGGTCATTCCGTTGGCCGGACAGCAGCCGCAGGCCGCTCCTACAGCGCCTGGCCAGACGATTCAGGTCGATGCTGCCAGCAGCATCAGCGCGGTCAATGCACGTCGTTTCCAGCAGACCCATCTCTGGACGCGGGCCGGCGGTGTGGAGGCGCATGAGATGTACGACATGCCTTACAGCGTGCCGGGATTATTTGCCGCCGGTCAGAGTGTCGGTTATGGCGAACTGCATCGCTGTGTCCAGAACACAAGCTCGCCGAAGGCGGTCGGTGGCCAGTTCTGCAATGTCATCATCAACATCGGCGACCAAACCGGGATGAGCCTTGGCAACGCGGGCGGATGGATGAGCACCGGCCTGCTGCATCTCACCAACTTTACGTCGTATGCCGGTATCTCCCAGGCACTGCAGATCCAGCATCACCACAGCGGCGTGGGGGATAGTTCGATGATCTATGGCTATCCCTTCTGCGCGGGAGGAACGACGGCTGCTTCCGATGAGGGCTGTGCTCATTGGAGCTCTGTGGGTGGTCAGTACTCGGAATACTTTTCCGGCCGGTTTCCCGCGAACACCATCACAGGGCAGACCACCTTTGCAGACTTCGATCAGAAGAGTGGCACCTGCTACAACAACTCCGGCCAGGGAGACCGCTATTGCTATGGGCAGGGCGAGTACCTGGTCGACAGCAGCGCGCCGATTGCCAGGGGATCCATTGCATCCGCGCAGCCTGAAGCGAAAGACAATATGCCTGCCCTGATGCGTGTGGAGCCTGCTGACCTGGTTCCCGTCGATACGTGGGGGTACATTCCGGCAACGGTAGAGATACCGCGTGCGCAAACGCAGAACCTTCCCAAGCCGACAGCGGATCTGCCGGTGAATATCGCGCGTGGGCGTGGTTTTACCGCGGGAGATGCTGTCTGCTTTATGGGCAGCTCTTTTCCGGAGAATTCAACGGTGCTGTCGGCGACAGCCCTGGTGGACGGCCACCAGACGATCACCCTGTCCTTGCGCAAGCCGCAGAGCAAGGGGACGCCGCACTTCCTCTATAAAGCCCCCGCCTGCGGACAACTGAGTCCGACAGCCGAAGAGGAGCAAACCGGATGGCCGGCCGGGTATTTTGCGGTACCCGTGGACGAAGGCCACCTGGCCTGGGCGTTTTACAGCCGCGGTACCCGCACCGGGATCTCGCCGCCTTTCAATGTCCGCGGTGGAACTTCGGAGTCGCCGTTCGTGGTTCCCGTACAGAACCGTGCGGTGAATCTGGAGCGCGCGCCAGACGGTGCAGTGACCATGACGGAACGCGGCGGAGGTCTTCCGATTGGCTCTTTTGCGCATCTCAAGCAGGTCAGTGTGAGCGGATGCCAGGATGCTTCCTTCAACGAGGTCATCCAGCTTCCGGAGCCGTCGGCGGATCTCTCCAGCCTTACGTACAAGAGCGTCTCTTCCCGTAAAGGCTCCTGCAATACGGCGGTAGTGAATATTACCGGCGCCAATGGCTATGTTTTGTACTATGGCGCGGAGATTGTCGCGACCAGTAACCCGGATGCTCCGGGTAACGGCGTGAACGGCTATATGCAGGTGGAGCAGAACCGGATTCCGTGGCAGCCCGGCCACCTGGCCAAGGTTGGCCACTCGGAATCGTATAACGGCGCCGTGCTTCATATTGACCAGACGCAGCTGACCCCGAGCAATGGCCTGAATCACAGTGGAGCGATCCTTCGCGCCAACCTGCATGGCGTGGACTCCGGGTGTGCTCTTTGTGTCGATAACTTCG
Source organism: Terriglobus tenax (assembly GCF_025685395.1). Taxonomy (NCBI): domain Bacteria; kingdom Pseudomonadati; phylum Acidobacteriota; class Terriglobia; order Terriglobales; family Acidobacteriaceae; genus Terriglobus; species Terriglobus tenax. The sequence continues at coordinate 905,703 of NZ_JAGSYA010000003.1, forward strand.
TCCCGGCAGATCACTACGAAGGGCTGGGCGGATGGCAGATGATGCCCAGCTACCTGTTCTGGAAAGGGCCGCTGGGGACGATGGCGGAACTGATCTATGCGCCGAAGACCGTGATCGCTGCGGGCCACTCCATCAACTACCCCAAGGGAAGTCCGAACGAGCCAGACTACCGCCTGTTTTCGTTGAGTGGTTATCAGGCAGACGGCACGGTGATTGCTTCTCCATCGGCATTCAAAAGCCTGACAGCGCCGTCATGGAGCTTCTCCGGAGCGGCGCGCTTCCAGGGCGCCGTGATCAGTGGCACTGGCTTTTCAGTACGAGCGGAGAAGGGTGGAAGCTGGGCTCTTCAGACGGATGCACAGGGCAGGAACCTTGTGCTGAAGGATGAGGCGCATGGCAATGCCGTGATGTCGGTAGACTCCGGCGGCAGTGTGACCTTCGCGCAGCCAGTCACGGCGCCCAATCTGAAGGGAGCGCTTCGCGGCACCACGCAGGGCATTGGAGGAGCATCGCTTGCGGCGGGCAGTTGCGCGAGTGGAATCGTCAAGGTGAGCGGCGCGACGCCGGGCGATCCCGTTGCAGTCTCTGCAAGCGATGGCAGTCTTCCGCCGCCCACCGTCCTGCTTTCAGCCGCCGTAGTGGCTGCGGATACGGTGAAGGTGCAGCTCTGTGTCGTCGCTCCGGTAACACCGCAGGCAAAGGCCTACAACGTTCGCGTGATTCCTTAAGGTATCCGCGGATGCGCCGTGCAACAGGTGTTGGCACATCCGCGGATCCGGTTAGAAGGTGACCTTCAGGCCGCCCTGCATCACGCGCGGCTTGATGGGGCCGGTGCCCGTAATGCGGCCATAGGTGCCGCTCGAAGGATTCGCATCGGGCAGCGCATAGGAGGTGCGGTTGAAGGCGTTGAACAGCTCCCAGCGGAACTGGATTTTCAGACGCTCACGCGCGCTCCAGTTCTTCATCAGGGCTGCATCGCTGTAGTTGATCCCCGGTCCTTGCAGGATATTGCGTCCGGAGTTGCCGAAGGTTCCAGCGGCGTTCTGCTGGAAGGCGGCGGTGGTGAAGTACTGGTTCAGCCACTGCTGCTTGCTGCCCTGGTGAGTCTGCAGCACGGAACCCGGAACGCGGTCTGCGCGGTCGCCATAGATGAGTGCGCCGGAGTTGTTGTTGCCGTTGCCCCCGTTGATGCTGAACGGGCGTCCTGACTGCAGCGTATAGATGCCGCTGACCTCCCACTCGCCCAGTAGACCGCGCGCCAGCCCATTCCACCCCTTGAGCGCAGGTGTTGTGTAGACGAAGTTGGTTACGGAGACGAACGGGTAGTTCAGATCAGAGAGACCGCGGTTGAAGCGGAGATCGTACGGGTTGGCGATTCCGTTGCCGGTAAACGAAGCATTCCCGGAGGCGGAGACATCGATGTTCTTTGACCAGGTAAAGCTGCTCTGTGCCTGGAAGCTGTGCGAGAAGCGTTTTTCAAACTGCGCCTGCAGCGAGTGATAGCTACTGGTGCCGTTGCTATTGATGGTCAGGATCTGGCCATAGTTGTTCAGCGCGCGCGTGCCGCGAACAGCCGCCGCCGTCTGGCCGGGGTTCGCATCAATGATCAGCGTCTGGTGGTACGACTGGCTGCCTACATAGGCAAGGTGCATGACCAGGTCACCGCTGAACTGCTGCTCCAGTGATGCGTTCCAGCTCTGCGTCATGCCGAGCTTGAAGTCCGGACGGAAGGCAGCGGGAACGGTTGTTTGCGCTGGAAAGACATAGTTCGGTGAAGGCTTCACGTTGTCATACGCAAAGGGAGGGAAGGGACTCGTTCCACCGGTGGAAGAGAAGTTCGACCACGGATTGGAGAAGTCGATGGGGTTGGATGCGCTGCCGTTCAGAGTGAAGGTCGGGCTGAACGGGCTGACGTCGGCTACGTGGTTGTACGCCGAGTAGGGCAGCGGAGCCGTGAACATACCGAAGCCCGCGCGGAAGGCTGTCTTGGGGCCAACCTGGTAGGCAACAGCGATACGCGGCTCCCAGTAGCCATAGGTGTTTTTTGCAAGACTGTTCGGAACACCACGGTCGCCGGGGAAGACCAGACCAGTGGGGGCGTTGGGGAACATCGTGCTCTGCTGACCGGGGTTGTAGACTGCGCCACGGCCGTCCTTCGAGGCAGGAGCAAGGTTCGGGTCCCAGCGCAGGCCAACCGTGATGGTCAGGTTCGGACGCAGACGGAACTGGTCCTGGCCGAAGGCGCCCAGCAGGTTGCCGCTGACGTCGGCAATTTCGCCGGCGCCCTGCGTATAGGTTCCCACGCGGCCCAGCAGAAAGTCCGCAAGACCGAAGCCGGTGGAGTAGCCGTTGAAGCCGATGATCGGCGCTGCGGGGTAGTACGTCTGCTCCCGCGCACGCTGGTGCCACAGGTCTACACCGAAGGAGAGAGTGTGGTTGCCAAGCGTCTTCGTGATCGAATCCGAGAAGCCCCACGAGCGGCGCATCTCACCGGTGTATTCCGAGTAAGGTGTGCTGAAGCCTCCGTTGGCGTTCAGACCCTCGGAGTAGCAGGTGCCCGCCGGATCGCTGACGTTGATGTACTTCGACAGGCAGAAGGCGTTGCCGCTGCTGTCGAACTGCGTGCCTGCGTTGTAGACATGCATCTGGTTCCAGAACAGAGAGAGCGCATTGACCAGGCTCGGGCTGAGGGTCCAGGTATGGTTCAGCACCTCGTTGAAGAACTTACCCTGCTTTCCCGGATTGATGGCGAGAATGTTGCCGGCAATGGCCGACTCGCCACGGTTGTAGTACTGGATGTAGCTGCGCAGCGTCAGGCGTTGCTTATCGTTGATGACGTAGTCCAGGCGGCCCGTGCCTTCGTCGTACTTTTCTACCGAGGCAGGAGCGGTGTAGTACACCAGACCGCTGGCCGGGTCCTGCCCGCGAGGCAGCGCCGTATTAGCAATGCGAACCGATGCTGCGTTGAACAGGCTGGGGTCGATGCGGTTGTTGACGAAGCCGCCGGTCAGCGTCTTGGGATAGGCGGAGAAGTCGCCCGCAAGCATCGCCGCCGTCGGTGTATTTGTGCTGTTGGAGGTTGCCGTGGTGGACTGACGTGTGCCCTGATAATTGCCGAAGAAGAACAGCCTGTTCCTCTTGATGGGACCACCCAGGAAGCCGCCAAACTGGTTGCGCTTCAGAGGGTCCACTTTCTTGGAGAAGTAATCGGCGGAGTTGAGAGCGCTGTTGCGCAGAAACTCGAAGGCTCCTCCATGAAACGCATTGGTGCCGCCCTTGGTGTCAATGCTGACAACCGCGCCAGGAGAGAAGCCGTAGTGCGCGTCGAAGTTGTTCGAGATGACACGGAACTCGCCGGTAGCATCCGCGTTGGGAGACGGAGCGGAGAGCGCCATGTAGGTGTCCATGTTCGGTACGCCGTCCAGCAGGTAGAGCGTGCTGCCCTGGCGTCCGCCACCGGCAGATGCCCCGGTCTCATTGGGAAAGGTGGTTTCTCCCTGCAGAGTGCCGGCGCCGGTATTCAACACATTGATGGTGCCCGGCGACAGCAGGACAAGGCTCGATGGATCGCGTCCGTTGAGCGGAAGCTCCCGGATGGCATGTTCGCCTACCGTATTGCTGACTTCAGCGTTGGTGGTGTTGATCAGCGCGGCTCCGGCGGTAACGTTCACGGTCTCAGTCTCACTGCCGATCTGCAGACCAATGTCCAGCGTCGCCTGCTGGCTTACCGTGAGCTGAATACCGGTCTGCTGAAACTTCTGAAAGCCGGATAACTCCGCTGTGATGGTGTAGTGCCCTGGAGGGATGGTTGGGAAACGGTAGAGACCGGATGAGTTTGTCTCGCTGGTAAGAACAAGATTGGTTTCAACGTTCGTTGCGGTCACATGTGCCGAGGGAACAAGGGCTCCGGTCGAGTCCGTTACGGTTCCGCTTAGAACAGCGCTGCCACCTTGTGCCAGAACACCTGCCGACGTCATGCAAAAAGCAAGCGTGCAGAACAAAAGCCTTAACAGCTTTTGGATAGTCATAGATTTTGGGCCTCAACGTATAGGGGAGTTATGGGGAGTTCGAAATCGTGTGCTTGCTGCACATCTGCACGAAACAATTTCTTTCAACAAGGCAGGCCTGGGGAAGCCTTCAGTAAAGTTGATGGCCATCATAGTAGACACAATCGACAACTGTCTAACGCAGGACTGGAAGCCCGGAAGAAGGTATTTAGAGATTTCGAAGGAGACCGGCTCTAGCGGATGAGGAAGGAGTGGCGGACAGGGAGGGATTCGAACCCCCGGTAGCCTTGCGACTACGTCTGATTTCGAGTCAGGTGCATTCAACCGGGCTCTGCCACCTGTCCGTACAATCAGTTTATCGCAAACCTGCGCTTATGGGGAACCCTGCTACCTTCATCCCGCTCGAACTACGCGACGCCCTTGTGGCCCATGCGAAGGAGTGTGGTTTTACGGCTGCGGGAATTGCCTCTGTTCCCGAAGACGATCCTGAAGCGCGCCACCGTTATGAGGCCTGGGTGGAGCATGGTTATGCCGGCGAGATGGAGTATCTGCAACGGCGCGATGAAGCCGGAAGATTATTGCGTTCGTCGCTGCGGCTGGCGATTCCGTGGGCTCGTTCGGTCATCGTTTGCGCGCTGAACTATAACGCCGCTCAGCCGCGTTCAATTGATCCTGCGCCCGAAGGCTCGGGCTGGATTGCCCGTTATGCGTGGAGTGGACGACCGGAAGGCGAACGCCTTGTGCCCACGGATTATCACGATGTTCTGCTGGAGAAGCTGCGCCGCCTGGAGAGTTTCGTGAGGGAGCGCGTGGGCGATGAGGTCGAGCTTCGCAGCTATGTCGATACCGGGCCGGTGGTGGAGCGCGGCTTTGCCGAGGCTGCAGGCATTGGCTGGGTAGGGAAGAATACCTGCATCATCCGGCAGGGAACTGGTTCATGGATGCTGCTGGCGGTTATTGTGACCTCTCTTCCGTTGGCGGAAGACGCTGTTCTGCTGCCAGCCGCGGATCGCTGTGGCAGCTGTACCCGTTGCATCGACGCGTGCCCTACGGATGCGTTGATTGCCCCGCGCAAGATGGATGCGCGAAAGTGCATTGCCTACCTGACGATTGAGAAGAAGGGCGAGATTGAGGAGTCGCTGCGGCCGCTGATGGGGCGCCAGATTTTTGGCTGCGATATCTGCCAGGATGTTTGTCCGTGGAACCGCAAGGCTGCCATCGGCGGCAATGCCGAGATGCAGACGCGTATGGAACTGGTGAATCCTGACCTGTCGACGCTGGCCACCATGACGCCCGCGGAGTTTCGCCGCGGCTTCAATGGATCACCGCTGGAGAGGACACGGCTTAAGCGGCTGCGGCGGAATATCGCGATTGCGATGGGAAACAGCGAAGACGCGCGTTATCTGCCACAGCTTAAAGCCTGGCAGCAATCGGAGGATGCGGCATTGCGCACGACGGCGGCGTGGGCTGTGGAACGCATTGCCCATCACCGCCAGACTGCTGAAATCTAGGCTCCGCGAACTACGTTTGCGGCACTTAGACCTTTAGGACCCTGCTGGCACTCGAACTCAACCGCCTCGCCCTCGTTCAACGTCTTGTAGCCCTCGTCCTGGATGGCGGAGAAATGCACAAAGACATCTTTTCCGTCAGCACGCTGGATAAAGCCGTAACCCTTCGTTCCGTTGAACCACTTCACGACACCCTTTTCCTTCACAACTAGTCCCTTCTTTTTTCGCGAGCCTCTCCCTGGACGATCAGAGACACCTCGGAGACGTTCGCGGTAAGCGGAACAGAGGGGCCCCATCACCCGAAAGAGGATATGGAGGTTTTTTGAGTTACACGTGGAGTTGCAAGACAGCCGAGTCCCAGCAATTTTGATTGTGAGTTCGAATGTCTTATGCCTTTTATGGCAAAAATTGTCCTGTCATGCAACACAAATCTTTCAATCGTTCGGCTCTGCTAGCATCAAAGATTGCGGACTCCACCCCCTGATGCCATCGATTCTGCCATCCAATGAGGAACGCCGCGACGCCACCACCATGTCTGCCGGAGAGCTGGCGGAGCGCCCAGCCGTGCTGGAAGCCGGTTCCTGGCCGCAGATCAAGGCGTTGTTGAAGTACCTGACCAAGACAGAAGTCCACACCTATGCCTTCAGTGTCGCGGCACAGGTCATCCTCTCGCTGTTTCCCTTCATCGTGCTGATGCTGACGCTCAGCCGGCGCCTGTTTCATTCACGCGCCATGGAGGATGTGGTCGGCGACATGATGCACAACCTGCTGCCTGTGGGGCAGGACTTCATTGTGCGCAACATGCAGATCCTGGCCCATCCCCACAAGGGAGCGCAGTTGTTTTCGGTCTTCATGCTGCTGGTCACCTCCACCGGCGTATTTCTGCCGCTGGAGGTAGCGCTGAACAACGTGTGGGGGGTGAAGGAGAACCGCAGCTACCTGCACAACCAGGTCGTCTCGCTTGGGCTGGCGGGCGCTGTGGGTGTGCTGGCCATGGCTTCGGTTGCCGGCACCGCCGCCCAGCAGAAGCTGCTGAGCTGGATCTTCTTCGGCCACACGGAGAACTGGGTATACCGCTTTTTCTCTCACACCGTTCTTGAAATTCTTTCCATCATCGCGGGTATCCTGTTGTTCTTCCTGATCTACTGGCTACTGCCGAACCGGAAGATACCTGCAATGGCCGTGTTGCCGACCGCGATCGTGGTTGGGCTGCTGTGGCAGATTGCCAAGGTGATCTACGTAAAGGCGCTTCCGTTGCTGGATTTTCAGGGGGTCTACGGGCCGTTTTATATTTCGGTCGGGCTGATGACCTGGGCCTTTCTTTCCGGCCTGTTGTTGCTGGCAGGAGGGCACTTTTCGGCAAACCGCCATGCTGTGCGGATGGCCCGCATTGTGGAGCGGAAAGAGGCGGTAAAGGACGCGGCATGAGTGTGACACTGAAAGCCATGTGGAGACGCTGGACGCTGCTGACGCGTGTCGTCATGCTGCTGACCACGCTTTCGGTCCTGCTATGGCCGCTGAGCCGCCTTCAGAACTCGCTGGGGAGCACCGCACAGGACCTCTGGATCCTGGTGACGGGCGCCCTGCTGGTCTGCTTTATCCCATGGGGCATCCGGCAGGCACGGTCACGCTTTCTTTGGAGCCTGCGCAATAAGCTGGCGATTACCTATCTGCTGATCGGCCTAGCGCCGGTGGTGCTGTTTGTCACGCTGGTGCTTGTCTCGGCGTACGTGGCTGCGGGACAGTTTGCCATCCACCTGGTGGCACAGCGCATTCAAACGCAGCTTGAGCAGATGCAGACGGAGAACACGGACGCGGCCATACACTTTGCGCGCGTTCTTGCCCGGCCTGAGACGAAGGCCGATCTGCACAATCTCGATCCCAGCCTGCTGGGTTTTGACCGTTCCGAAATAGCCCAGGGGCAGGTGGCTATCTTTGTTGACCGGCAGCCGGCCCTGCTGGCGGCCGGCACCGGCATTGAGCACTCCAACCTGGGCATGCCGGACTGGACGCCTCCCCGTGAAGGCTTTCATGGCATCGTGGTGGACGACGGGCACTTGTATCTTGCAGCCGTGACGCAGCGCCGCAGCCGGAACGGGCACTCGGTCACGATCATGCGCAGCATGCCGCTGGACCGCCACATTATGGAACTGGTGGCGCAGGGGCTGGGACGCGCCTCGTTGGTGCCGTCGCTGGCGGAGACCACAAGCAGCACCCTGCGCACGAACCTGTCCATGGCGCGCCGCAATGATCCGAAGGCGCAAAGCGTCTCTGGCGGCAGCTTTCCCGGCGGGGTCAACCTTCTCGATCTTCCGGTCCATTTCTTCTCGACCATTCCGTTGACGGTGTGGGACACGGCAGCGAAGGAGAACATCCCGGTCGAGGTGGACTCACGTCCCTCGCTGCTCTACACGCAGTTATTTGCCGTTTCTATCGAAGGCCTGGTGCCGGAGCTGATCCGCGTGCTGCTGATCGTGCTTTGCGTGGTCTTTGCCGTGATCGAGGCCTTTGCTTTCTACATGGCGATGCGATTGAGCAGCACCATCACGGCGTCGGTATCGGACCTTTACGGTGCGACGCTGGCCATTGATCGCGGCGACTTCGCGCACCGCATTCATGTCACCCGTACGGATCAGTTGGCGGAACTGAGCCGCGCCTTCAACCGCATGACCGGCTCGCTTCAGCGGCTTCTGCTGGAGCAGCAGGAGAAGGAACGGCTGCAGAACGAGCTCTCCATTGCGCAGGAGGTGCAGGCCAACCTGTTCCCGCCGGGCGATGTGAAGGTGCCCACGCTGGAGCTGCACGGCGTCTGCAGGCCGGCGCGTACCGTCTCCGGCGACTACTATGACTTCCTGGTCTACCAGGACGATGACCAGCCGCCCACGGGCGTTGGCATTGCCATTGGTGACATCAGCGGCAAGGGAATTTCTGCCGCTCTGCTGATGGCTACGCTGCACTCGGCCGTGCGCGCCTATCGCTTTGCCAGCGGGGAGATTTCGCAGTTGCCCAACGGCTCGGACGAGCCCTGCGAGGAGCTGTTCGACTCGCCCGGGCATATCCTCGGCCTGCTGAACCGTCACCTGTACCGCAGCACGCAGCCGGAGAAGTACGCCACGCTATTCCTGGCGCAGTATGATGTTGCCCGCTCACTGCTGACCTACTCCAACGCTGGGCAGCTTCCGCCGCTGGTGCTTCGCCGCGATCGCTCCGTACAGCGTTTGGAGGAGGGAGGCACGGTGGTCGGCCTGATGGACAACATGTCTTACAAGGATGGCTCGGTGACGCTGCAGGCAGGCGACATCTTCATCGGCTACTCGGATGGAGTCACCGAGCCGGAGAATGACTTCGGCGACTTCGGGGAGCAGCGCCTGCTGGAGGTGGTGTGGCGTTATCGCAACGAGCCGCTGCATGTGATCTCAGCCCAGGTGCTGCAGGCGCTCGACGCCTGGATTGGCGACGCCGAGCAGCCTGACGACATTACGCTTGTGCTTGCCCGCCGCGTCTGACGGACTACTTCAGAATCTGCGTCAGCGGCGTGCCTTCCACGTTCTCCAGCCTCAGACCTAAAAGCTTTGCAATCGTAGGCGCGACCGACAGGTTGCGGATCGGCTCCAGTTGCCCGGCAGGCTTGATGCCGTTGCCCGCCGCGATGAAGATGGCCTGCATCAGCGGCTCGGTGTTGGGATAACCGTGCTGGCCGACCTCCTTGGTGTCGGTTACAAATGGACCGTCATTGCCGCCGGCAAAGGCATAGTCGTTGGCTGCATACAGCAGCAGGTCCGGGGCCTGGTCGCTCTGCTGCGGCGTCGGCCAGCCATCTTTGGCCGCTTCGTCCGGCGTCAGGGCTGCGCGGATGCCGGCCTGTGAGGCGAACAACGTCTTCAGCTTGGCGATGGACTCCTGCGTGGCGTTCTTTTGGTAGATGGCGGCAAAGCCGCCATCGGGAATGGCGAAGACGGCCTGCGCGCCCTGTTGCAGCCCCTGCGCGGTGAGCAGGGCATTGGGGTGCAGCATGTGGTGCGTGCTCTGCTGCCCATGGTCGGAGACGACAAGAAAGGTCGTGTTCGGCAGGTCGCCGGCTTCACGCACGGCCTCCACCAGTTCCTTCACGCGGTCGTCGAGAAAGGCGATAGTGTTGATGCCGGAGTTGTTGCCGTAGCCGGTCTGATGTTCGATCGAGTCCAGCGCAAGCAGGTGAAAGAGCATCAGGTTCGGGTGATGCTGCTTCAGGATATGTACGGCTGCCGCGGTGTAGAAACGGTCGCGCTGCGCCTGGGAGGTCTTGTTCCAGTGCCCGAGCTGCTCCTGCGTGATGAGCCTGGAGTGGAGCATTTCCTGCACGACGGGGCTGGCCGGCTCGGGGTCTTCGGCAAAGGCAAAGTCGATTGCGCCCGAGCGCTTGATCGCCACCCAGTCGATCTCTGAGGTGGTCATGCCGGCCTGGTGGGCGAGCTCGTACACCGTGGGGACGGGAACCATCTCCTGCTTGGCGGCATTGCTGTCCTGCTTCGGCATGGCATCGCCGCGCTGGCCGCGAATGACCGCATTCACAATCAGGTTGAAGTGGGAGTCATTCTGTCCGGTCACCATGGCGGAGTGATTGGGCCAGGTCACGGTCGGGTTGATGGGCTGCATCTGCGCCCACGCTCCCTGCTGCATCAGCCTGTGCAGAGTGGGAGCAGGAAGGTCAGGATTCTTCAGGCTTTCAAAGGCAAAGGCATCCAGCGAGATGACAACCACGTGCGGCCTGGGTTGCTGGGCGGCTGCGGTAACGGCGAGCAGGGAGGCGAGAAGGAAAGAACGCATGACCCGTCTATGAAAACAGATCATGCGTTCCGTGTGCATCAAAGTGCGGTGAGGAAAATTCTTTACCTGGCGTTGAACGCCTTGACGGCGATGGCATTGGGCTGCGGTCCGGCGGGCAGCATGGTGAAAAGCTCCGGTTGCCCGTTGCGGCCCGCAGTGCGGATGACAGCAACGTCGCCCGATTTTGCGTTGGCGGCCAGCAGCAGGTGCTCATCGGCGGAGAAGGCCAGGGCATCCGGAGCCGAACCGGCGCGGATGCTGTTGATGCGTTTGCCGTCGTCGATGCTGTAGAGGCTCAGATTGTCCGCACCGAAGTTCGAGATCCAGAGGCTGGAATTATCGCGGCTGATCACACCATGCGTGGGATGTGTGCCGATGGCATAGGTGCCGCTGACCTCGTTGGTCCAGGTAGAGATCTCCGAGATGGTGTTCGACTCAAAGTTTGAGACGAACACCTCGCCGCCATCCGGCTTCAACGTGAGCTGCAGCGGCATTTCGCCGACGTTCAGCATGGCCAGCAGGGCATCGTGCTGCAGGGAGGGGTCCTGCTTGCCACGCCACTCGTTCGGATCGGCGGAAAGCCATACAGCCATGACCTGCTTGTTGGCGGAGCAGGTGACGAACACCTTGGTCGAATCCTTGATGATGGCCGCATCGGTTGCGCCAGGGCAGTTGCCCCAGGTGCTGCGCAGTTTGAGTGGCGGTTGTGGTTTTTCCACGGAGACGGCATAGACGGAGACCGATCCCGAGGCCCGGTTGGTGACGACGACAGCGCGATTGTCCGGCGCGACGGTCACGACGCCCGGCTTTTCGCCTGTGCCCACGGCAGCAATCTGCCGGCGGGTGTCCAGGTCAATGACGGAAACGGTGTTCGAGCCGGAATTGGCGGTGTAGGCGCGCTTGCCGTCCGGCGAGACCGCGATGGAATACGGCTCGCGCTGTACGCCGATGGTGGCTTCAATGCGGTTGAGCTCGGTGTTGATGACGGTCACCGTGCCGGAGCCGGCGTTGACCACGTACACTTCGTTCCGCACCGGGTTGACGGCGATGCCGGAGGGCGAACGGCCCACCTGCAGGACCTTGTCCTGGCGCAGGTAGACGAGGTCCAGAACGGTGACGGTGTTGGCCGCTCCGTTGGAGATATAGGCAAACTCCCGGTAATTGGCGGGATACTCCGGAAAAGCGCCGCGCCTGCAGCCGGCGGCAAAGACCAGCAGCACGGGAAGGGCGGCTCGAAACAGCGATTTCACAGGCACATGTGCGAGTGTATCAACCCCACGCCCTTGCAAAGCAAGGTGAGCGGACGCTACATTGCAAGGAAGCCCCCAGAAGGAAAATCAGGCATTGCTTCGTAGCTTTTTTATTGCACTTTCTCAGAACAAACAGATGCGCTCTTTCTCAGAGAGCTCCCCGATCGGCAAGCGGATGTCGAGCCGGTTTGTAGCCGGCATGACCCTGGACGAAGCTCTGCATGCCTCGGATGAACTGAACCGGCAGGGAATGGCCGTCACGCTGGATGCGCTTGGCGAGAGCGTGCTGTCAGAAGAACACGCCCGCCGCACCGGCAAGCTATACGCCCAGATGCTGGAAGCAATTGCACTGCGCGGCCTGAATGCCAACGTCAGCCTGAAGCTGACGCAAATGGGGATGGATGTCGATCCTCTGATGGCCGAAGAAGTGGTTGGGGAGCTGGTCGAGCAGGCTTCGCACATCGATAACTTCGTGCGCCTCGACATGGAAGGCTCCGGTTACACGGAGGCCACCGTCGCCATGACCGAGCGTCTGCATGCGAAGTTCGGCCCGGCCGGTACCGTGATGCAGGCCTACCTGTATCGCACCGAACAGGATATTGAGCGGCTGCTAGGGCAGGGAATCCGTATCCGCCTGTGCAAGGGAGCCTACAAGGAGCCCGCGTCGCTGGCGTTTCCAGACAAGATCGACGTGGACGGCAACTACGTTAAGCTGGCCAAACGCTGCATGACCAGTGGTGTTTTCTGCGGCATGGCGACTCACGATGAAAAGATCATCGAGGAGCTGAAGCGTTTTGCCACGGAGAAAAAGCTGCCGAAGAACGCCTTCGAGTTCCAGATGCTCTATGGCGTGCGCCGCGACCTGCAGCGTGCGCTGGTGAAGCAGGGCTGGGGCGTCCGCGTCTATGTACCCTTCGGGCCGGAGTGGTACCCCTACTTCATGCGACGCCTGGCCGAGCGTCCGGCTAATGTACTGTTTCTGGCAAAGAACTTTTTCCGGAATTAAAGTCCGGTCAGCAAAAACAAAGCCCTCGTCCAGGATCAATGGACGAGGGCTTTTTGTGTGAGCGGAGAGGGATTACTTGCTGGCGCTCAGAGTCTTCGACTTCTCTGACAGCAGCTTCTCTACCAGTGCCGTAGTCTCCTGCACCAGCTCCTCGTGTGCCTTGCCGGTAGCAGGGCCGGAGAATCCAGCGTGGATCTCGCGCACCTTGCCTTCGCGGTCCACGAAGAAGCTGGTGGGCCAGCAGTTCAGGTTGTCGGCGCCGGTAATCTTCTCGTTCAACTGATCGGTGGTTCCGGCCAGCAGCACGGGGTAGGTCACACCGTAGCGCTTGATGAAGGCCTTGACGCGCGTGGGGTTCTTGATCTGCTCGTCGTCCTGCTCGAAGTCCAGGTTGATGATCTCCAGACCCTTGGCGTGGAACTTCTTGTAAAGCGATGCGAGCAGCGGAGCTTCGTCGTGGCAGTTTGGGCACCAGGAGCCACCAATCGCTACGAGAACGACCTTGTTCTTGAACTGGGCATCGGTGCTGGAGACGGTTTTGCCATTCAGATCAGGAAAGCTGAAGGTGAGAGGCGTGGCAGGGTCTTTCCACTTGGTCTGCTCCGTGGTGCCGGTCGGCGGGGCAAGGTTTTCCTTACGGGCTTCAGCAGGACGGCGTGCGGTCCACTGCTGGCCGTCCCGCAGGGGATTGATGACCAGAAGCGTGCCGTCTTCCTGGGGCTTGAAAGCGAAGATGGCCGGGCCGGCAGCGGTGAAGTGCGTCAGCACAAACTGCTTATTTTCGGCATCGTAGTTGCCATAAAGACCGCCGGTATCGCCGTCAATACGCAGGATGGCTGCCTTGACCAGCGCGGGGCTCTGGTCGACCTTCAGGTTCCAGGCCGACTCCCCCTTGGGCGACTTGCCTACGGCAATCTCCCAGTCGCCATGAATGTCCGGCGCCTTGACGGCAGCGGGCTTTGCAGCAGCTCCGCGATGCAGGCTCAGCGGGGACTTGGATTTGGCATTGCCGTAGGTGCCGGTCAGATCGTCACCGGTCACGGTAGCGTCAAGCTGGCGAGCGAAGTAGTCAAAGTTCAGCAGCAGGTGCCCGTTTTCCGCGGTTCCGCTGGTTGCTTCCCAGCGTTCGGGGCCACTCAGGAAAGCGCCTGAAACTCCGTTGGCCTGCTGCTTGATCTCCAGGGTGACCGGAATCTTCTGGCCGCGGATCTCCGAGAAGCCCTGCCAGGTACCGGTCAGCGCCGACTGGCCCAGGGCCGGCAGAGTAAACAGAAGGGCAGACGCGAAGGTTGCAAGACGTGCATTCATGGTTGTTTTCCTTGCTGGTTTGCGGTTTGGCTCTATCTCCGGGCAGACATAAGAAAGCCCGCGGACTTATGGATAAGTGCGCAGGCTCGCGGAGAATCGGATGTTGTCGGGTTGGATGGGAATCAGGCTACAGGCCTGACTCTACCGTCCGGAACGCGATCCAAGGGCGGCCTGCTGCGAACAGCAGCGGCAACAACAGCCCAGGATGGCGCGGGTAAACATTGTCGTTAGGGTAGTCAATAATCTGCGGCAGGTCAAGCAATGCCGGATTACGGCCGGGGCGGCATCATGGTTTCCACCATGGGCGCCACCTGCACCAGGTTGCTCAGGGTAGCTCTTTCCTGCGGAGTGAAATCACGGTAAGCAGGGGAGTTAAGGGCATTTTGCCGCTGCTCCGGGGGCATTCGGCGGATGTCCTGGAAGGCGCGAGCCACCATCCGGCGGCGCTCCAGGGGAAGCGTTCCGAGCTGGCCCAGCGCGCCACGTACCTGCTGCCGCTGCTGCGGCTCCAGCTTTTCCATCGCCTCGGCGCGGTTAATCACGCGCTCCCGCTGTTGCGGCGGCATGGCGTTCAACTGGCCCAGACGGTTCATCACGCGCGTCTGCGTCTCCGGCGGAAGCTGCTGGAAGCCCGGCTCACTGCGCAGGGCGTTCTGCTGCTGCTGCGGCGTCAGGTTGCGGTGCATATCCATCCACTGCGAGAGGTGCTGACCACGGACATTACCGGTTGGAGCGGCGGAACGTGGCTGCTGCGGCTGACGCTGTTGCGAAGGTGGGCTGGACGGACGACGAAGCTGCTGCGACAACGCAGGCACGGTCAGAACAGCCACCAGGGTGGCTGTTGCCAGACTACGCATTGTTCCCATGCAGTTCATTGTTTTTCCCAAAGCCGGTGTTTGCGTACAAAGAGTAGCAATGTTCGCGGCAAAATCCGCTGAAAATGTTAAGTAAAGCATTCATTTTCAGCTTCCAAACCTACATTTTGGGGCTCCTCTCACTCAGAAGGAACCCCGATTTCCATCAAAAGATGCGGGTGCAGGCCTAGGTCTGCGGAATCCCTTCGTCGTCCTGAGAAGCGTCGTCCAGAAGGTCCATCTCCTGGATGGCCTGGTCATTGCGGTCCAGAATCTGGAGGTCTTCCACCACCGCGGCACGCGGCGCCGGCGTGGACTTCACGCTTGCCAGGTAGGTTCCAGCGCCACCGACCATCAACACCAGCGCCATGGCAGTCGCCATCATCGGGCGGAACTGCGCCCCGGTGTTGTACAGCAGGCGAGCGCGCAGGCGCTCCAGGAAGTTGGCCGGAGCGGATTGCTGCTCGGCACGGACACGGGCAGTGACGCGGGTATCAAACCAGGGAGACGGCTCCGGAGCTGTCCAGGCATCCATCGCCGCAAAGGTGGCACGTAACTCCTTCAGCTCCGCACTGCATGGATCGCAGTTGGACAGATGAGCCTGGGCTACGGGCGACGGCGCCTGGGCTGGGTTCAGGACCAGGTCTTCGAGCTCGTTTTGGAATTCATGGCAGTTCATAACAGTTCATCCCGGCGCGCAGCGCGCCTTATACAAAATCCTTCAGCTTCACTCGTAACGTCTGGTACGCGCGAAACAACAGCGATTTGGTGGCAGACTCAGACAGTTTAAGCACTTCGCCAATCTGTTTGTAGTCCATCCCCTGATACTTATGCATTAGCACGGCGTTCCGCTGACGTTCCGGCAGCTCCATCACATGCTGCCGGATGGCCTTCATGCGCTCCTCGTGCAGCAGGTCGGCTTCCACGCTCGGTGTTCCATCGGCGACATCCGGCATCGTCCCGGTCTCATAGTCCGGCTCATCCAGGTGGATGGTCGGGGCAGAGCGCTCATTCTTCGTATCCCGGGCATGATTTACACCCAGGTTGGTGGCGATGCGGTACAACCAGGTGGAGAAACGAGCCTCCGCACGATAGGTCTCCCGCGAGCGGAAGACGCGCAGAAAAACCTCCTGAGCCAGTTCCTCGGCAATGGCCTGGTTGTGAACCATGCGGTACATAAAACTCACAATCGGCTTGCGATACTTGGCCAGAAGGACATCAAAGGCTTCAAGATTGCCGGCCTTCAGGGCCAGCATGGTCTGGACATCGTCGTTCGCGGTAAAGTCCGTCTGCGCGCTTGCCACGACTGCGTCCGGCAGTGTCACGTTTTTCAAATCCGGATTGAGCGCCATCGTGCCCATGTCCTCTTGAACACAGTCTTCTTCCAGAGGTTGCGCGCGGTCCTGACTGGAATTTGATTTTCGCGGTTCGGACATCCGTTTGCCTATTCTACTGTCTCAGATGCCGGGTACCACAGTAGCGTCAACGACAGGTCTTTGGTATCTTGAATAAGGCAGTTGATGCGGCGTGAGTGATGCTCCGCGGCAGGGTGCCACCCTTCAAGGGCGCATAACTCAGCGGTAGAGTGCCACCTTCACACGGTGGAAGTCGTAGGTTCGAATCCTGCTGTGCCCACCATCAAATCAACAACTTAGAGCCGACGATGCGTTCCCAAGGGCGCAAAACGGGCACAGAATGGGCACAAATCCCAAATCTGACGCTCGGTGCGTATCCTCCTCATACCATCGTCCTTTCCCGCCCAAACAGAACGTCCACGACCTTGCTCTGCGCCTGTCGCTTCTTCTCCATTCGAGCGTGCGTGTAGATCTCCATGGTGGTGTTGATCTTGGCGTGGCGCATAAGCTCCTGAACCACCTTCACGTCGTCCCCATATTCCGACAGCATGGAGCTGTAGGTATGGCGGAAGATGTGCCAACCGATGCGCTTGGTGATGCCTGCCCGTTTCGCGACCGGCTGCAAGATCTTCTGTAAGGACGAGACCGCCCAGACAGGCATCTTGCCGAAGGCATGATCGCTGGCAAACACCCAGTCTGTGTCGGACGAGTACATTGTGATCGTCCGCCAGGTCTGAAGCTCCGCCAGAACCAGATCGTCGAGCGGGACGGGCTGCTGTGAGACCTCTGTCTTGCAGCGGCCGACGGCTCCATCGACGACCGAACGAAGAACGTTTGCCTTCCCCGTTTGGAAATCGATGTCGCCCCACTTCAGTCCAAGCGTTTCGCTGATGCGGAGGCCTGTGGTCGCACAGACAACACCCATCGCCCGTTCCCGGTCTGGGAGCTTTCCCAAGAGAGCCAGAAACTCTTCAACCGTGAGCGTCTCAGGGATGCGCGTCCGTTTGGAACTGACACGCACCATGGCGATCGGATTCTCGTGCTGCCCGAGCCACTCCCACCGTATGCCATGGCGAAAGACCGTGCTCATGACATTGCGGAGCTTGGCCCTCGAACTAGGAGCCAGGCTGACGCGGTCCAGCCACTCCTCGACATCCACACTGCGGATGTCGCGAAGCCGGAAGGAACCCCATCGTGGAAGGATATGGTTCTTCAAGTTGCCCTCGTAGTTCTTTTTGGTCTTACGAGTCTTGCGTTGGTGATTCTCTTCAGGGAGTTCTTTCGAACGATAGTGGTTGACGAGATCCGAGAAGGTTTTGGGGCCGGCCATTCTCTGAAAGCCCTGCTGGTTGATTGTCAGCCTGAGCGATTCAATCGCTGACGATGCAAGGGCCTTCGTCGGATATTGCGTGACCGTTCCGATGACTTGCTTCCGCAACTGGCGCTCACCGTGCTCATCGGTTTCACGCCAGCGGTAGATCCAAACAGAGGCGCTACTTTTGCGGGGCATAAGTTTCAAACTGCCATTTTGATAACGAGGTCTGCTCAAGAAACTCTCCTTGAACAAGGCCCCGGCCGCTGGCATAAGTTTACCGCCGCCGACATCCAATGATCGAGCTCCGAGATACGGAACTTCCACATCCGTCGCTGCCCGGATCCTACGGGATGACCTGGCAGCCTCCCTCGACGAGCGAGTTCGAGAAGCGTCTTGCGTCGCATGGACAGAAAGCTAGCGGCGCGCTCTGCATCTACAAACGGCTCCTGCACCAAGACGTCCGGTGAGGCAGAGGTCGGCGGACGGCGATCAGGTATCTTGATCCCTCTCTCGTCCGAACGGCTAGCGACATCTGTGTTTGTGGGTACGACATCTCTGGTTCCAATTTGTTCGACGCTTGCGGCTAAGGCCATAGAGCATCTCCAAAAGGGGAATGCCGGTATCTGGCGATACCGGGAAATGTGCCTAGCCTCTCTCCGCTACCCCCTCGTGTCTAATACTTCTTATTTATCGGGTGATGCGTTTCATTTATCACCCCGTCTTTGTTGGCAGTTGCGGCGACGGAGTTCCGCAGGAGTAAGTTTGGCCAAAATGGACTTTCCTGTTGAAACCATGGGTGACGATTGACACAATCTTCCGCAGGTCGGAGATAGGATTCTCTCCGCTGTTGTGGAGTCAAATCGGAAGCGCTTTATCGACCGGGCAGAGCGCTATGTATGAATGGGCCGAGCTTCGCCACTTTCGGTATCTGCTTGCCATCCTGGAGAAACAGGGATTCAGGGCGGCAGCGGAACAATTGCGTACCGCCCAACCGAACCTCAGCATTCAAGCCAAACAGTTTCAGGAAAACGCCTCGGTTCGTCTCTTCCGCAAGATGAAAGGCCAGCGTATCCGGCCGACGGAATCTGGAATTGCGTTCAAAGTCCTTGCCCGGTATCTCTTAGAAACGCTCGAAGAGGTACTCGATGCACTGATCGCGATCGAACGTGGCGAGATTGGCTCCGTGCGATTCGGATGCACTCCCTTGGTCGATCAGGGCTTGTTTCGCACCTTTAGCGATCTACACCAAGAGATTCTTCCCGGCTGCCGGATTCGGCCCACCCATGGTGATACTGCCCAACTCGCGGATGAGGTTCTGCTAGGAAAGGTCGACGCCGCCATTGTGACTCTACCTCTTCATCATCCGGATTTGCGCATCGAAGAGGTGCGGCGAGACCGGCTTGTCGTGTGCCTGCGGCGAGACCATCCGCTGGCCACGAAAGCCTCGTTGCAAACCGCGGATCTGCAGGGCAACCTTGCCGTCCTCTATCACCCCCAACGTCACCCGGATGCGCACGCGCGTCTGCTCGAACTGCTCAGAGATGCCGGCGTGCAAATCGAAGAGTATTCCTGCGTCTCGCACCCAACCGAGATGCAGACGCTCGTCAAAGGCGGCCACGGCTTCGCGTTGATCCGCGAAGGAACCCATCTTGACGATGAATTGATGACACGTCCGATCGCAGGAGTGGACTGGACCGTGGATACTGCTTTGATTTACCACAAAGTGCGCCATCCGAAGACCATTCCCATCCTTGTCAAGCGGCTCAAGAAGCAACTCTCCAAGAACGAAAAAGAGAGGCCACTGAACCAGGTACCTGCTTACTTGCAGGCCTCCATGATTGCTGCTCAACGACCTCCTCAACCTGTGAAAGAAGGTCCGGTTCAGATGACGCTCTTGAGCTGAAAAGACCAAGAGCAGCACGGAGATAGGACGAGGTGATAGCTCGCAGCTATCACCCGATAAATAGGAAGTATTAGACGAGAGGCCCGAGCCGACCCAATCATCATGGCAGTTTCCCGACTGAGACCAGTCGACGGAGGTGCCGATGTCTCGAAGCAATCACGTTCTATCTCGCAGAACAGCCCGCCTTGCCAAGCGATTGGCGCAGCCTTCACTTACACCGCTACTTCTCCGCGCCGCGCGGACGGTGGGACCGACGCTCGTCGCGCTTACGTTCGCGAGCGTTGCTCACGCCCAGGGAACGATGGATTTTTCTGGGGCAACCACGCTGATGCAAACGTTCAAAACCTTCGCCATGTATGCCGGGGCTGTTATCTGCCTTGGCGGACTCATCTTTGCGGGGATTCGCATGATGAGCGGACGGTTTCAGGACGCGATTCCCGGACTCTTCGGCGCGCTCTTTGGCGCTGGAGTCCTCGGCTGGGGAGCCGGCTGGATCGGCTCACTGACCGGGCAGTCGATGTAGGAGGTGACATCGGCTATGGGACGGCGAGGAGAACCGCAGGCAATTAATCAGGCCCTGAACCGACCGAGAGCCAAGCTTGGTCTCGATCTTACGGCATGGATGGCGATCGTATTCGTCTGCATTGCGGTTTTCCTCGTCGGGTTTCGTCTCCTGGCGATGATGGCCTTCCCAACGCTCGCTGTTGGCGCGTGGCTCATCATCCGCAAACACCCAAAGATGTTTCAACTCTGGGGCTTGAGCCTCAACCAGAAGAGCTACTATGACCCGCGCAAATACTGAGCACGCAAAATTCGTTCCGTGGTTCGCCAAGGCAGGCGCAGCGTGCAGCATCGTGCCGATTGCACGCTTCGTGAGTGACCACATCTTTGCGCTGAAGGGTGGCGGCTACGGATCCCTCTTTGCTCTCACGGGCATCGATGAAGAAGGCTTGACCGATCAGGAGCTTGAGTCACAGCTCCGCATGATCGAAGGCGCATTGCGTGGCATGCCGGAGGGAGCTTGCCTCCACCAGTACACGCGCGTTCGCGCTGGCTTTGAGATTCCTCGCCAGCAGAGCTACACGAATCCCGTGACGCAGGTCTTCGTTGAAGAGCGTCTTCGTTTCCTCGAGCAGACTGCGGGCTTTCGCCGCATTGATCTCCACTGGTGCCTGACGCTGGAACCGTCGAAGGTCAAGTCCTTCGAGCGGAAATCGGAGGAGAACGCCGCTGGAACTTCACGGATACTGGCCGAGTTGCAAAAGACAGCCACGCTATTGGCCGGAAATCTCGGCAGCTCCATTGGACTCCAGTTGCGGAGCAAACAGGACACCTTCCGTTTCTTCAGCTACCTCTTCAATCTGGAGGACTGGGCCGAACAGGGGCAGCTACGCGCCGATACGGGCGTAGACCGCCAGATCGTGCAGGCACCTGTCTCGTGGGAGAGCGATCATCTGCGTGTCGGCAAGCGATACGTCCAGATGTACTCCCTGAAGACCACGCCAGAAGCATCGCGGCCGAGTCTTTTCGCAGACTTGCTTATGCTGGATTGCGACAGCATCCTCTGCTCGACGTGGAGGCCCAAGTCGAGTGCCACCGCGCGTCGTGAGATCGACCAGCAGGAAAAGTTCATCTCGTTCTTTAAAGTAGGGGTGCTCTCGCGCGTGATGGCCGGTAAAGACACGGCCTCGCTCGACACAGGAGCCGGAGCGAAGGCCGCCAATAACGCAGTCGATGACCTCAGCGATGTCATTCGGGCGCTCGATAAGAAGGCGCAAGGCGAATACTCGCTTCGTCTGTTGATCGCGGCACGCAGCGTAGCTGACCTCCACAGCATCGCTCCCGCTGTGCATCGCGTCTTCGTCGAAGCGCGTGCCCAGATCATGGAGGAGACGCTCGGCAATCTCTCCGCGTTCTACGCCATGTTTCCGGGCAATGGAAAGTTCAATGTATTCCCCATGTGGCTGGGAGAGGATCATCATGCGCGCTTGTCTTCCATCTTCGCACCGCATCTTGGACATCCCCTATCGGAGGACCTTGACCACGAATACCTGAATGTCTTCGAGACGCGCACAAGGACTCCCTTTTTCCAAGTTGCCTATGTCGACGGTGTGCGGGTCCAGCTCATCCTCGGGCCCACAGGGTCCGGGAAGTCAGTGATGGGTAACAGCACCATTGCGCACGAGCAAAAGTATGGCGGGTTCACCTACATCTTCGACATCGGCGGCAGCTATGAGAGTGTCGTCGAGCTGTACGGTGGGCGTGTCGATCGCATCGGCAAAGACGGCCCACGCGTGAATCCGTTCATTCTGGAGCCGACACAGAGCAACATCCAGTTCCTCTATAGCTTCATCAAGCTGTTGCTGACCAACGGCGGCGCGGAGCTTGAGCCAGAAGATGACGACGTCATTCATAAGGCCGTGCAGGACATGTACCTACTCGATCCGGGCAATCGTCGTCTGTCGAATCTCTATCTGCCGAAGAAACTTGATCGTTACCTGTCGAAATGGGTTGGTCGCGGCGTCTATAGCGCGATCTTCGACAACGTAGAAGACAGTCTCTCCCTCTCTCGACTGCAATGCTTTGACTTCCAGGGTGTGAACAACGCGCAGTATGCGGATCTGATCGAGCCACTGATGGTGTGGCTGCTGCGGCGCATCAACGACGTGCTGTTCAATCCCGCTAATTTAGGTGTTCCCAAGCACATCCTCATCGAAGAGATCTTCTCTTCGATGAAGAACCGTCAGCTCTTGGAAGCCGCGCTGGCTTCGATCAAGACAGTGCGTAAGAACCTTGGCGGCGTCACGATGATCGGTCAGTCCGCTGAGGATCTCGGTGCCAATGCCGACTCCATCGTCAACTCCTGCACATCGTTCCTCTTCCTGCGCGATGCGACATTCAACCGGAAGCGTTACGCCGAGCTCTTCAAGATGAACGAACAGCAGCTCGCTCTCTTCGAGAGCTTGCAGGATCGCGAAGCGCTCTACATGCGCCGCGATGGGCTCACCAAGGTCATTCGCCTAAATCTCGACAGCCGCAGTTACGCTGCCTTCTCCACCAAGCCGAAGGATCGTGTGCGCAGATCGAAGTTGATTGCCAGGTACGGACTCGCCGAGGGCATCGCCCGCTTTGCCCAAGGCGAGACGGAGTAGCCATTTCAGAAAGGACAAACATGAAACCGCCCATCCCCATCGCCGTTGCTCTCCATCTTGTGCTGGCTTCCGCATCGTTGCACGCGGCTACGCCGGTGCATGCTCTCCAGCCAAGTGCCCCGCGCACGGTCACCGTGTCGGAGTCGCAGACCCCGCCCGTAGTGCGCGCAGGCTTATTGCAATCGACGCTGATTGTCCTGCCTGCCGAGGAAAAGGTTGCGAACGTCTTCGCTGGGGACACGGTCGATTGGGTCTTCGACGGTGGTCATGTGGCTTCGCGCTTTATCAGCGTGAAGCCGAAGACGGCGAACGGATCGACCGACATCCATATCGTCTCCGACCACGGCAACGAGTACACCCTGCAATTGCGTGAAATCTCGGATGATGCCGATGCGCACTATGACTCGAAGGTGCTGATCGAGCCCGGCGACAAGGTGGCGAAGAACCGCTTGGCACAGTTGCCCGTCTTCGTGCCTGCGGCTGACCTCGACAAAGCCAGGCAGGAAGCTACGGCGGCGCAGGCGGCCCAGGCCGCCACGCTAAAAGCCGAGCAAACGAGGGAGGAGACCTATCGCAGCCAGTATCCCGGCTCGCTTCACTTCGATTTCGTCTGGGATGAGAAGAAAGGCAAGGAGCTTGGTCTTCAGCAGATATGGCGCGATGACAAGTTCACGTATCTGCGCGGGCACTTCCAGGAAACACCCGCCCTCTACGAAGTGAAGGATAAGAAACCCTCGCTCATCAACTTCGACTTCGCGAACGGTCTGTACATCGTGCCGAAGGAAGTGGATGCGGGTTATCTCGCCATCGGCAAACAGCGCGTGGACTTTCATCGCAGCGCAGAGGGGAGGTAGATATGTCGGAACTGAATGACAACACCCCCGCAACTGTCCCCGAACAGCCAGAGTCGAAGCCGCCACTGCGGAAGAGTATGCCCGTCGTGATCGCTCTCGTGGTGATCGTGGCCCTCGTCGGTCTCGCCAACCTCTCCAGCCTTCTGACCGGCAATAAGAAGAACGCCCCGGCCAGCGCCCTGAGCATGAGCCCGACGACGCCCAATGCCCAACAGGTGTCGAGCTTCCAGACCCAACAGCAGATGCAGGCACGGCATGATGCCGAAGAGCTGCAACGGCAACAGTCGCTCGCTGCCGCGATGCAGCAGCTCCAACAGGAGCAGAGCGTTCCCGGTCCGGAGAGCGCAACCGCTGCGCCGATGACTCCCGCCCAGCGGGATGCCATCTATGGCGGAAGCAGCAACGCTCCGCAACATACCTCCAATGTCTCGGAAGCCCAGGCGGAAGCGAAGCAGAAACGGCTCGCGGTCGAGAAACAGCACCAGGACGCCCTCAACAGCGATACCGTTGCGATCGATTTCTCTCACGCGGGATCGGGGGCGCCCGCCGCGGTCCTCAGTGCCAAAGCGGAGAGCACGGATAAAGCATCTGCGGAAGATATTCCCGGCAAGCTGCCGGCAAAGGATGCGTCCGCCTCAGCAGCCAAATCAAATCCGATGTCTGCTTACAACTTCGACCAGTACCAGGGCCAGCTCTATCGCATCTTCGAGGGCACGGTGCTGGAGGGCGTCGTCACCAACCATATCGACGGCGGATTGTCGGGGCCGATCCTCGTCATGCTAACGACGGATTATTACTCTCACGACCACCAGCAATTGCTCATGCCGCAAGGCACTCGCCTGATCGGCAACGTGCAGAGTGTCGGCAACGCCCAGCAGAGGAAGATGTTTGTCACCTTCCATCGCGCTGTCTGCCCCGATGGATTTTCGCTGGACTTCGACAAGTATCTCGGTCTCGACCAGATGGGGACCACGGGACTGGCCACCAAGGTAGATCACGGGTACCTGATGGCGTTCGGAGCAGCCGCCGCCATCGGTGGCCTCGGCGGCATGGCCCAGATCGGTAACAACGGCTCGGTGCTGTCTCCCTCGACGCAGATTCGGAATGGCATCTCGGAGCAGTCCGCAGCGGAAGGGGAACAGGTCCTCAATCACTTCCTAAACCGCCTGCCGGTCATCACGCTTAAAGAGGGATCACGCGCCCGCGTCTACATTGGCCGTGACATCCTCATACCGTCTTACGCAGAGCATCGCGTCGATCCCACCCTGTAAAGAAAGGAGGAACCATGTATCCCCGTATCCCCCGTTCGTGCCGTCCCTTGATTCTCGTCCTGCCGCTTGTGCTCATCGTCGCTTCCATCGGACTGTCAGGAGGCTTTTGGACACTCGCGCGAGCGGGCGTTGCATCGCTTGAATCTGTCGGCCACCTCATCACTAGGTTCCACGAATTTCCACTGGACCCCCTTGATCTGATGAACCCACGTTGCATCTGAGCCCCCACATCGGAGAGCCTATGAGTCTCGACCTCAAAAAACGTCGTAAGTGGATTCTGGGAGGCGGCTTGTTGCTGCTGACCGCCACTCCCAGCTTCGCGCTCTTTGGCATCGGAGACATCGTCTTCGATCCAACGAGCTACGCCAGCCTCGTCTCGCAGCTCACGACGCTGCAGACGCAGTACACGATGCTCAAGAACAATATCGAGCATTTCTCCATCAAGCAGCAGTGGCAAACCACATTGACTGCTCTCAAGAATGCGAACGTCAAAAACATGTTCGGTGAAACCAACGGCATGACGACGGCTCTCAACAGCAACTCGCCGTCTGCTTCGTCCACGGGATGGACAGCTGCGACCGTCCCGGTTAGCTCTGATCTGCCGACCTACATCGGTAGTCAGACGCCTGGAAGCCCGCAGCTCTCCCAACTCGCGATGATCGAGATGTCGGACTCCGTCTCACCGGATTGCATCACGGCAGTCGGTCAATACCGCGCCGCCCGTTTACAAAACACGGCCGCGACCACGAGCCTCACCGCCAACCAGCTCGACGGCACCAGCAGCACGAACAGCGAAGTCCAACAACTCAACATGCTCAACGCAGCAGAAGCGCAGAAGAGGTCGGAGGCGCAGAATCAAGGCGCTTTGCAGGCCTGCGTCGCGTCGCAGATGGCCCTCGCGAACATGCAGCAACGCAACGCTGCCGCCACCGACCTCAACACGGCCGTCTTCGTCCAGTCCCAGCACGCCACGCACGATATGAGCGCCGCGAGCGAAGGAAACACCTGGCAGACCTACTTGCCGTAACGGAGAGCCATGCTGAAACTGCTCAATAGCAAACTCTTACTTGCAATCGTTGCGGTGCTGGCTGCACTCGCCAGCGCCGCGATCTGTCAACGCCATGAGGCTGCCAAAGCCGCAGCCATCCTCGAACAACAGCAACGCGAAGCCGAGCGCCGCAGGCAGGAAGATGAGCTCTTCCGTAAGAAGGTCGAAGAAGACAAGAAGCGACACGACTCCGCTGCTGGCAACGAAGGCAAAACCTGGAAGAGCTATATCCCCTAGTCCAACGGGAGACCCTTATGAGCATCGCCGTTCTCGCACAAACACTACCGTCCGCAAGCTCGGGCATGGACTGGCTCTATCAGTTCACGAACAACCTCACCAATCTCACCACGCAGAACGGCGGCGCGCTCACCCAACTGGGTTGGACGGAGCTGAGTGGTATCTCCCTCTTCACCCTCGTGAACATGGTCATCAACTGGAACACGAGTACGATGACGTTCCGGCTGCATCATCATCCAGTACGTGCCGGCGACCTTACCCACTTCCTGCTCAAGCTGATCGTGTGCAGTCTGCTCTTGAATTACTGGGTCAATCCCTTCCCAGGTGCTAGTTTCGGCATCAATCACTTCTTCTCGTACATCGCGCAGGCGATGGTCGCAGCCTTCGATCAGCATTCTCTGGACCAGCTGCTTCAGCTTCTCAAGAACGCGGGCGATGGAACATCGATGCCGTCCTTCACCGCGCCGGTTCAGATCCTCTGCTATGTGCTCGTCCAGATCATGCTTGGACTCGCCTCCGCCATCTTGTTCGTCATCAATTGCAGCGCCTTCATCCTCTACGGTGTGACCGCACTCTTCGGTCCTATCTTTGTGCCGCTGCTCATGACGCAGACCTTCAAAGCCAAGTTCTTCCATTTCCTCGATGTCCTAATCTCGTTCGCCATGATTCGTGCTGTCGCTGCCGCCTTCATCTATGTCTGGGCCGGATTCATGAACGGGTTTCTGCAGCAGACCTTCAATGGCAACTATTCGATGGACATGTGGATCGCCAACCTCGTCCCTTGCTTGATGGTTTTCGTCGCGTTCATCATTAATATGCTGTTCATCCCGAGCATGACGCAGGCAATTTTTGGCGGTGCGGCGGGACTCGCATCATCAGGCCAACAGGCGGTCGGAAATATCGTCAGGACGCTCGCAATCACTGGAGGCGTCTAGATATGTGGAATAACGGAAACGGAAGCTCAATCGGCGATGCACTGGGAGCATTGGGATTTGGCCGTGGATTCGTCAAACCTCTTCTCAAGCTCCTCCTTATCGGAGTCGTGGTCGCGGGTCTGATCTATGCCTACGTCGTTTTCAAAGCCGTCTCGGAAAGGAGTAACAGCCCCCATGTCCACGCACACAGTACCCATTGAACGCGCGCTAACGCCCGAGCAAGCTCTTCTCACCGACCAGGTCGGCAATGAGGTCTATTCCTCGCACTATGCGGAGCGGAAGGCCTACCGTCTCATCATCGGTTGCGGGACTGTCTTGCTCTGTGGCTCCATGTGGCTGAACCTCTCCTTGGCGCATCGCCCGGTCGCCAATCGCTACATCCGTATCGATGAGATGGGGCGTGCGCAGGCGATCCAATACACCGACCTTAATTACAGTCCGCGCGAGGGCGAAGTCAGAACCTATCTCACTGACTGGGCCAACTATCGCTACACCATCAATCGGGACGTCATTGCGAAGAAGTATCCGCTCAACTACTACTTCCTCTCCGGCCCGCTTGCCTCGCAACTAATGGGAACGGATAACCAGAACCATCTCGTCTCGCAAGTGGCTGCAGGCCAAGTGGAATCGAGCGACGTGCAGGTGCGCAACGTGACCATCACATCGATGTCCGAGGAGATGGTTCAGGGCGTTCGCATTGCGCGCGGAACTGCACTTGTGACCTTCGACAAGATCTTCTCCGAGGAACACTCCCATCAGCCCCGTACCGAACACTGGTTGCTGTCTGTTACGTATTACCTGAACCCCAAGCAGGTCAGCGATCAGGCGAAGATTTATCCGCAGTACGAGTTCATCAATCCGTTGGGATTGACGATCACAGAGTTCCATGACAACCGAGTGTCAGTGGACCCCATGACACCTGGGACCACCGCCTCAAACCCGAACGCAATCGCCCAGCCTACAGCGGGAGCAGCGCGATGAGCTTCCAGCTCATACTCCCGTTCTTTCCGGAGGAGCTTCGAGCGCTTCTCCTGGACCCGTCGATCTCGGACTTGATGATCAACGGGACGACGGGAGTGTTCGCGGATCGTGGCGGCGTGGTCGAGCATATTCCGCTCTCCACGCCGTACACCAATGACCGTCTGACGGCGGCCATTGAGCGCGTCGCCCGCATCCTTGGACAGGACCTGACCGGCCAGAATCCCATCCTGAATACGCGCTTGCCGGACGGCTCGCGCGTGGCTGTTGTCGGCCCGCCCTCTTCGATCAACGGGCCTACGCTGACGGTGCGCAAATTCAACCGCTGGTACACGTCCGATGAGCTGGTGAATGCGGGCGGATTTCCCGCACACGTCCGTGACAGAGTTCTCACTCTCATCCAGAAGAGAAAGAACGGCATCATCAGCGGTGGAACCGGTTCGGGTAAGTCGACCCTGATGAAATCTCTTCTCGACCATGTTCCGCTCCATGAACGGCTGGTCGTGATCGAACAGCCGGCGGAGTTGAAGATCGCCCATCCAAACGCCGTTCGCTGGGAGGCGGTCGATGCGATTCCGGGCCAGGTTGCCATTACTCCGAGCCAGTTGGTGGCGGCAGCTCTCCGCCACCGTCCCGACCGCATCATCATGGGTGAAATCCGTGACGAATGCGGCTATGACCTGCTGCAGGCCATGAACACTGGCCACGGTGGGACCTTATCCACCTTGCATGCAGATTCCGCCGTGGATGCGTTGGATCGGTTGGCTGATATGGCCCTGAGTGCAAGAACGAATTTGGACCAGGCATTTGTCCGGTCCCAGACCGGCAAAGCCGTGGACTTCGTGTTGCATTGCGAGCGCGATCACACGGGCCGCCGCCGCGTCCGAGAACTGATTACCGTCTCCGGTTACAGCCACGCGGAGCAATGCTTCCAGACGGAGGACGTCTATCGTGCCTCCGACGCCTGACGCGCAGGCTTTCCGCTAGAGAATCCCAACCCGACCGAGGTCACTCCGATGGTCTTTCATGCGGCTCATTTAGCTGCACAGCCCAACTC
Organism: Terriglobus tenax; assembly: GCF_025685395.1. Classification (NCBI taxonomy): domain Bacteria; kingdom Pseudomonadati; phylum Acidobacteriota; class Terriglobia; order Terriglobales; family Acidobacteriaceae; genus Terriglobus; species Terriglobus tenax. Next base: position 934,547 of record NZ_JAGSYA010000003.1, read on the forward strand.
GTCCCTGAACGCGCCCAGCATGGCGATTCCGGCTGGCGAGACGCTGTGGTACGGGTGCCATTCCGTGTACTCGAAGCCGTCCCAGACCGAGGATGTTGCGGGGTTCCATGAGTCTGCGATAGGTGGAACTTTCCGTCACAGGAATCGTCCGGGTGACTTTGGTGCATTTGGGCACTCACCGTTCGTATCCCGTCCTCTGCTTCGGGTTCACGCTTCGGGGCCAAACCGGCGCCCTGCGGCTCGGCGTCGTTCTGCTTTGGCTGCGCCGCCCCTGCGGGGTCTCGGTTCCTCCCAGAAAAAGTTTGAAAGCCGCAGCCAAGAACGCCGCTCAAACTTTTTCCGGGCCCCGCCAAGAAAGCACTCCTTGGCACTTGGGAGCCGGGCCCACTCGCTCGCTTCGCGAAGGGTGACCCGAGCAGGATACGGGAAATACAACGAAACGGAGATTACCACCATGTACTCAAACAAAGTCACCCTCATCGGCTTCCTCGGCAACGACGCAGAAGTTCGCACCAACGGCGATCGCAGCCTCACCACTCTCTCCCTCGCAACCAAGTCCTCGTACAAGAAGGACGGCAAGTACATCGAGCACACGGAATGGCACCGTTGCGTCGTCTTCGGCAAGCTCGGAGAGTTCGCCGCCAAGCTGACCAAGGGCGCTCACATCCAGGTCGAGGGCGAGTTGCGCAGCCGCAAGTACGAGAGCAAGAAGACCAACTCGGAACAAACCATCTGGGAGATCCGGGTGAACTCGATTCTCAAGCTGGATCGTGCCGCCAAAGCGGCAGCGGAAGACGACGAAGAACTCTCCGAGGAAGAGGCCGCATAGCCCCTTCCTTTCACCGAAGAGGTCCGGCATCGAGCCGGACTTCTTCGACTGCTAAGAGCCTGTGTGATCGCGCTCGCAATAGACGCGGATGGAGGGAATGCAGATGAACGAAACAGCCACGGACTTTCTCGCTCGGAGCTTCGCTCCTTGCTCGACAATTGCTCTCCTGCTGCGTACGGAGAGCGTGGGAAAGACTCAGCAGCGCGTCGTGACGCTGGAGCAGGCGCTCGCGCCTCGTTACCTCGGCTGGCTCGCTCACGAGAATCATGCAGGAGCCAATGTCTACGTGGCTGCCAATCCGCTTCGCTCTGGCAGCCGGAAGCGCACGAAAGAGTGCATCGACATCGTCCGGCATCTGTATCTGGACATCGACGAAGATGGAGATGCCCGGCTCGCTGCGCTCCGGGCATCAGATGGCCTGCCCGTTCCGAGCGCTGTCCTCTCCACATCACCGGGGAAATATCAGGTGTTGTGGCAGGTCGATGGTTTCGACGTTGAGGACCAGGAAGTCACGCTCAAACGGCTCGCCATCGCTTTCGGCGGCGATCCCGCCTGCACGGACTGCAACCGGGTGCTTCGCGTTCCCGGTTTTCGCAACCAGAAGTATTCTCCCGCTCACTGCGTCGCGGTCGAGTATCCCTCCGATGCAACCTACAGTCCTGCGGACTTCCGCTTGCCGAATCTTCCTTCCATTGCCGCGCTGCCGCTTCGCGGGAACGCGCGCCTTGGTTGGGCTCACAAGGACAGCCATTCGGAGTTGGATTGGGCGTGGGCTCGCCACCAGCTCGCCCTGGGCAAAGATGCCGGCAAGCTGACCCACGAGCTGGCTTCGCGCCGCTCGGACAAGCCCAATCCTCTCTACTACGCGCAGCGCACGATTGACGTCGCTTCCGCTCGTCAATGGCTGCGTGAAGGAGCCCCCATTGACGACGTCATCACCATGCTCAAGGTTCGCCGGGATGCCGAACTTCCCGCTGCACTTTGCTCCGCTCGTGCGCGGGAGATTGCCGCCACCGCAGTGCGAATGGTCGCACGTAGAAAGCTTGCCTAATTTCATCACCCAAAGGAGAACGTCATGCCGTTACTTGAAGTCACTCAAACCCGTCACCTCAGCGCTTCCATCCGCCTCACTGATTCGACTGCCACGCAGGTCGACCAGTACGCCGCTTTCATCCGGGCTTCTGCCGACGATGTCGTCGAGCAAGCGCTCGCCTACGTCTTCGGGAAAGATCGCGACTTCCAGGACTTTCTGAAGACGCCTGAAGCACAGCGGATTAGGCCGACACTTCGCGTTCGCCGTGGCGCTGCAAATGATGCCTCGGAGCAGCCCGGAAAGAAGCCCGCTGCTTCAGCATCATCGCCAGCACAAACACCTGCATCTGTGGCGGGATCGAAGGCATGATCCCGCTCCTACATCTGTGGCAGAGCCACAGCGGTGCTGCGCACCGGAAGAAGATTGACACTCCATCCCTCGGATGGGCGTGTTTCGAGCAGATACGAAAACAACCGTTTACGTGTTTGTCTTGTGAGCGACATAGCAGCATCGCGTAAACAACTGTTTTCTTTCTGAAAACTATTGTTTACGCGCGTTGGGGAGGAGTTTATGAATGCGCCAAAGAGAGACATAGTGCCTATCGAGATCAGGCTTGCACGTTCTGCGGGGCGGGCAGGCAGGGACAGGATGGCCAATGCGCGCGTCACCCACGCAGAACAACAGGAATTACAAGAGGCCGCGCGACGTTGCGGAAAATCACTGAGTGAATGGTCGCGCGACACCCTCTTGCGAGAAGCCCGCCGTGGCCCTGGGGATGCCGTCTTCACCGAGCTCATCGCCACCAGGATGCTGCTCGTGAACCTTATCAAGCCGCTCGCGCTTGGCGAGAAAGTCTCGCCTTCGTGGATCACCGAGGCCATGACCATGGTGCGGAAGGAGAAGCACAAGGCCGCCCATGAAGTCATGCAACAGTACACGCAACAGGCAGGAAAGGAGCCCTCCGATGGCAACACAATGGGGTAGAAAAGAGACGATCATCTGGCCGCCGCACGTTCCCTTGATGAGCTATTGCGCCATCGCCGGAACGCTTTTCCTCACGCTATTCTTCGCTTGGCAACGGTATGCCTTTCAGCTGTCACCTCTCCAGAAAGCGTATGTGGTGGATTACGTTCGGTCCGGTGTAGGCGATGTTTTTCATGCCCATCAGAGCTACCGGCTGCTGTATCTCGGAGGGGCCGCTACTAAGCCGCGTCTTGCACTGCCATCGGACTTCGCGGACGGGACGATGACATTGCCGGGCGGCAAGCGTATGCCGTTTGCCCTAGCAGCACTTCCACAGGCACAGGGCTACCGTTTCCCGTTCCGTGGCCCCGTTGAGAAGTTGGCCGATGCCTCGATGTACCGTTGGCTGCACGATGCGATCTTTGATCGTGAAAGTCCGTGGCGGGTGTTCACATTGAGCTTCGTCGAGGGCGTTGCTTGCCTCATCGGCCTGCTTGCTCTGGCGATACCGAAGGACATCCGGCGCTTCAAAGAGATGAAGTACGGACGCGTCCTCCGCGGTCCACGTTTGCTCGACCCAAAGGAGTTCAACAAGGCACAGAAGGGCGATGGTCTGGGCTTCAAAACCACCGAAGCCGACCAGATGATGCGCATTCCTCTGCGCAAGGAAGCGCAGCACCTTCAGCTCATGGGCGATACCGGAGTTGGGAAGACGCAGCTAATCATGCAATGCCTCCGCCAAATCCGGGGACGTGGCGATTCCGCTATCGTCTATGACCCTGCCTGTGAGTACATCCAGCGTTTTTACGATGCCGAACGCGGCGACATCGTGCTCAACCCCCTCGATGCACGCTGCCCTTATTGGGGACCGGCGCAGGAACTGGAATCGGAGGATGAAGCCTATGCCATCGCGGCATCTCTCTATGCGCCGAAGACCGATAAAGTCGATGAGTTTTTCCATGAGACCCCGGCGCAGATCTTCGCGCATCTGCTCAAACGTGGTCCAACTCCGCACCGGCTTGCCGAGTGGATGTCGAATGACCTGGAGCTAATGAAGCGGGTCGAAGGCACCGAGATGGCCTTCTATATCGACCGCAAGGCAGGACCACAAAGAGCGGGCGTTTTGTCCTCGCTCGGACTGGTCGCCAAGTGCTTCCGGATGCTGCCGGAGCGTGATGAGAAGCGCGATGTCTGGAACGCACGCACCTGGTCGAAGAATCGGCAAGGATGGATCTTCATTACCTCACGCCCACCGGAGCGGGATACGCTTCGTCCACTGCATTCTCTCTGGATCGATCTTCTTGTGATGCGGTTGCTGACCGCGCCGCAGCCGGGTCAAAAGCCGGTCTGGTTTGTGATCGATGAGTTGGCGAGCTTGCAGAAGCTGCCTCAGCTTCATACCGCAATCACGGAGAACCGGAAGTCGAAAAATCCGCTCATCCTTGGTTTCCAGGGCAAGGCTCAGCTCGAGGTCATTTACGGTCACCTCGCCGAGGTCATGCTGTCCCAGCCCGCAACCAAAATCTTCATGAAGACGGCGGAGCCGAAGGCCGCCGAGTGGATCTCCGAAGCCATCGGCAAGGTAGAAATTGAGCGTCTGAAAGAGACTAAGTTCGACGGCACCCGGTCAGGACATAACTTCACCGTCGAGCGTCAGATCGAACCCCTCGTCATGGGATCGGAGATCAGCGGCTTGGACGATCGCCACGCGTATCTGAAGCTGGGTAACAGCGTCGCCCGGTTCGCCTTCGAGTACATGGACCTGCCCACGCCCACGCCCGGATTTCTTCCGCGCAAGACTGCTGGCGGCCTCAGTTTCAACCCCGACACGCTGAAGCCCATTACTCCTGAAATTGCCGCCGAGGAGGGATCAGGCGAACCGGAGGATGCAGAGGTGACGACCGAGAGCGGAGGTCCACACGATAAGGAAAGGGCTCCTATTGCGTGGCCGAAGCCGGGCAAAGATCCCCAGCCAGAGCAGCCCATCGTTGGCACGCCCACAGAGGAAGACCTGGACGAGGAACAAGCGCTTGGTCCTGCGCTCATCCGGGAGACGTAGCTTATGCTCGATATCTCGAAGCACCTCAATGCCTCTCAGGCGCAGACGTATCACAAACTCGATTACACTTCGTCCACCCAGAGCTACTACGCCCAGGGCGACAGCGTAAAAGGCGAATGGCAAGGCAAACTTGCAGAGTCGATGGGCGTGTCTGGCGAAGTCTCCGCGCTGGAGTTTTCCAGGCTGACCGAAGGACAACATCCGGTGACTGGCGAGCAGATGGTGCGCCATCGTATCGCTACCGAGTACACCAATCCCGATGGCTCGACCACCAAGGCCGTCGCCCATCGCGCAGGTTGGGATGCGATGTTTGCTCCGACCAAATCGGTATCGTTGACCGCCTTGGTGGGCGGAGACGATCGCATCCGCGAAGCCCACCGAGCGGCAGTCACTGTCGCCCTGGATGAATTGGAGAAGTACACGCACGCTCGGTTGGGTGGCAACAAGCCCGCCGAGCAGACGGGCAAGTTTCTCGCGGCGAAGTTCGAGCACGATACCGCCCGCCCCGTTGACGGGTACGCCGCTCCCCAACTCCATACCCACGCCGTCATCTTCAACGTCACGCAACGTGCCGACGGTAAGACTAGCGCTTTGCAGGAGCAGCCATTCTTCGAAAGTCAGAACTTTGTCACAGCGGTCTATCAGTCGGAACTGATGTATCGGCTACGCTCACTGGGCTATGAGATCGTGCCTGGGGAGAGCGGCGCTCCCGAAATCAAGTCCTATTCTGCCGACTACCTCAAAGCTTCCAGCCAGAGGCGCGAAAAGATCAAGGAAGAGATGGAACGGCGCGGCTTCTCAGGTCCGGAAGCCGCAGAAATCGCTGCTCGTTCGACACGCGAAAAGAAACAGACGATGACTCCCGCCGAGGTATTAGCAGCCCATCGGGAGGTCGCTGCCGAACATGGCAACCAGCCGCAGCGGGTCGTAGCTGAGGCCCGGGAACGGGCTCGAGTCCAGCAGCACAATCCTGATCGCATCGCCCATGCGCGGGAGGCTGTCACCTATGCCAGGAGCAGCCTCTATGAACGTGAAGCCGTTCTAGACGAACGGGCCTTGCTGCGGGACGCGCTCCGTCGCGGTATGGGCAACACCACATATTCCGAGGTCCGTTCCGAGTTTGAGACGCGGCATCAGCGTGGCGACTTCCTCTCCGTGGAATCACAGAAACACGCTTCGAGCCGAAGCTTCACCACGGCGGAAACCATCGCGGCCGAACGAGCAAACATCGCCTTCGTTCGTAGCGCCAAGAACACCGTTGAACCGATCATGTCCGCCGAGGCCGCCCAGCAAGTGGCACGAGCCAAAGAGTTCCTGAACGATTCCCAACGCCTTGTCATCGAAGAGGTGTTGAATTCTACCGACCGCATCCACGGTTTGCAGGGGCGGGCCGGTACCGGCAAAACGTCAGTGGTTCGTTCCATCCGTGAAGGTGCCGAAAAGAGTGGTTATACCGTCGAGGGATTTGCTCCAACATCCCGCGCAGCGGCGCAGCTCCGCGAAGCTGGAATTGATGCTGGGACCTTACAGAGCTTTCTTGCGCGTAAGACAGAATCGCCCACCGAGCGGTCACAACCGCGCTTGTATATGCTCGACGAGTCCAGTCTTGCGAGCACGAAACAGATGCGCGATTTCCTCCAGAGAATAAAGCCAGAGGACCGTGTTCTGGTGATAGGTGACACGGCGCAACATCAGGGCGTGGACGCGGGCCGTCCGTTCCAGCAGATGCAGGAGGCTGGCATGCGAACCGCATTGCTCGACCGCATCATGCGGCAAAAAGACCCCGAGTTGCTCAAAGCTGTCGAGCACCTGTCGAAGAACGAAACCCGCGAGGGTATTGCGCTCCTCCAGCAGCAGGGCCGCATTTCCGAGCTGCCGGATCGGCGTGAACGCATCGCGGCAATCGCCAGGGACTATGCCGCAAAGCCGGAAAATACCATCGTCGTCTCTCCGGACAACAAGAGCCGCCAGGAAATCAATGACGCGGTCCGCTTAGAGCTGTTGCTATCGGGAACGCTAAAGGCCGATGGTAAGACCTTCTTAACCCTCAGCCACCGTTCTGATATGACTGGCGCAGACCGTACCTGGGTGGCACGGTATAACGCAGGGGATGTGATCCAGTACAACACCGGAAGCAAGGAGCTGGGTATCGAGCGCAACTCGCTTGCCACAGTTCGCGCGCTCGATGCCAAGGCAAATCTCTTGACCGTGGAAACCGAACAAGGAAACACCATCGCCTACGATCCGCGCCGCCTACGCGGTGTGAATGTCTTCCGCGAACAGGAACGTGAGTTCGCTACGGGAGACCGCATCCAGTTCACAGCCAGTCTGAAAGATCTTGGTGTAGCGAATCGTGATCTCGCTACCATCCAACGGATCGAAGAAGGACGCATGACCGTCTTGATGGAAGGTAAGAGTAGGCGCACGCTCACCTTCGAGACGGACAAGGTACGGCAATTCGATCATGGCTATGCCGTGACCTCGCACAGTTCACAAGGGCTGACTGCAGAGCGTGTGCTTGCCCACTTCGACACCGATGGCCCACGTGGTCTCATCAACACCAGGCTTGCGTACGTCGCTATCTCCCGTGCGTCCCACGAAGCCCATATCTATACGAACGACGTCACCCGCCTTGGCAGACGTCTCTCCAATGACGTTTCAAAAACGGCGGCCATCGACCTTTCGCAGCCCGTCCCGAAGAACGAGGCAGAGCGCGCTGTTACAGCCTTCCGCGCAGGCGATCCGGGGACTGCCACCACCATCCTGCAACAAGAGGATCGAGTCCACCAATTTGCCAACTCAGAACACCGCCTCGCCGCAGTTGCGCTTGCGTATGTGTCGCGTGAGGACCGTGCCGTGGTCGTAGCGCCTGACGCCAGTGAGCGCAAGGAACTAACGCAGCTCATCCGCGATGAGCAACGCCAGAGGGGACGACTTTCGACAGAGAGTCACGTACTACCCGTGTGGGTTGAGCAGCACTTCGGCAATCCGCGCCTGGCCGCCAACTATGCCCCCCGAGACCAGATTCGCTACAAGTCGGGCAGTCTGGAACATGGCATCGCCGACAACAGCACCATCACCGTCCTGTCGGTCGATGCGAAGGCCAATCGTCTCACGGTGGGCAGTCTTGATGGGTGTGAGGTGAGCTACAACCCTGCGTCGCTAAGGACTCAAACCGGGCAAAGTCACGTCTTTCGCGAAGAGTTACGTGAGATCTCAGAGGGTGAGCGCATTCGCTTCACGGCCACCTCAGAGCAGTTCCATATTCGCAAGGGAGAATTCGCCACCGTCGAGCGCATCGGCGAGGATCGTTCCTTGACGGTACGCAGCGACCAGGGAAAATTGATTGCACTCCCAGACAGAGAATCTCGGCACATCGACTACGGCTACGCAGTGGATCGGATACCGCAACGTGGCATGCATCGAGTCATTTTCAGCGGTGAGACGGCGCAGATCGTTCAGATGAACTTCGCTCGTCTGTCCAGGCAGACCCGCGGTATTGAGCTCTACACGACACCGGACCAGCAATTCCGTATGCAGAAGACGGCAGTAGGTAGGTTCAAAACAGAAATCCCGATTCCCACCGAAGAAAATATCTTCGAACAGGTGCGGGAAGGGTTTGGACGAGACCGCTGAAAGTCATACCTGAAATAGAATGAGAGCCTTTCGGACCTGGTGTGGGCTGCATCACGTTGACTAGACGCGATCTCGTTCCTTGGCAAGCGTGGATTCGGTAACTTAGCACCCGAGGGCGATCAGGTACTAAGGTGCGAGACGGCAATCGCGGACGTTCCAATTGCCGGTATATGGAACGTTGGTGCGGCCAACCGGGTCTCCATCGTCACACCACTCTAGCCGGGTCACCAGATAACTTGGGCATTCCGAATGGAACACTCAGGACTCTGCCTGCATAGAGGTAGGTCGATGACCGACGCGCACATTTTTGCGTACCACGAGACTAGCTAGATCCCTAATATCAACTGGCTACGATGCCCTCCTTCCATGGGAGGGGCAATTGCGGAGAGGGTCGCATCAACCAACTAGTGGCAGCCAAGACGATAGGCGCTTCCATGCAAGCTCGGCCAACGTACGACCACGAGCTTCGACCATGTCCGAATCCCAAACTTTCGTGACTTTGGTCAATGCCTTCAAATGAGGCAAAAACTGTCCCGAGTGTATGGCCTTCGCGACTTCAGAAACATTGACTCCGTTAGACTGAAGCTCGGCCAAGAAGGTCTGTGCCTCTTCAGGAGTGGCGGCAGCTAACGCGCAGAACAACAGCTTCTTGTGATTCCACGGACGATCGCTCACGGACTGGTTTGCACTTAAGGGCAAGAGGGTGAGGTTTCCAAGTCGGTCAATCTCGTCGTTCTCGTAGAGAGCGGCAGACCAGTCCTTCGACTTAGATTGCGGGGCAATGTGTTCGACAGAAGAGTAGCGGTCGCCAGCCCAGCGTTCGAAAGTCAGCGTGGGGTGACTGCCTTCCTTTCCATTCACCAGCAAACCTTCCTCCGCGTCAACAGAGTCATGAAACGCAATGAACAATAGAAACCTGGCAAGCGTCTCGTTAACCTCGTACAGGGGTTGCGTGACGACCTTGTCCACCCACTCCTGTTTATTGGCTATACCAGCGCCTCCGTCTGCTCGATCCGCCTGTAGGCGGGACATTAAGATTTCCTTGACCGTCTTAGAATCGGGCAGGGGCTTGCCATCTCGAAGTCCCCTAGCGAGTCCCCCAACACCCCTGGTGGGGTCGCCCTGACTCATCAGATTTCGATAAACCTGGTCAATTCGATCCGTCGTCGTGCGAGAAGCTCGCCACAAAACAGTGAACGCGGTAACAGCCTTCACCACGCTCTCAAATTCTGACAGGGCGATCTCGTTACGCTCCGGGTCACCTAGTGTGGCTGTGACCTCCGCAGCATATTGAGCGAGAAGGGGGGCCGTGATCGTGTGGTTTAGATCGACGAGGAATTGAATGCACAGGGCCGCAGGATCCCCGATCTTCACATTTCCGATATGAGGATACACCCCACTGTCGGACCAGACGCTGTCAAGAAAACCAGCCAAATCTGCAAGATGTCGAATAAAAGCCTGCTTCTCAGACTTGTCCTTGCATGTTTCGAAGGTGTCTCTCATGAAGCGACGCTGTTCAGCCAGATTTTTCGATCGTTTCTCGCCCTTTTCTGCGAGGGCAAACGCGACGATCAACTCCGCGGATCGTTTTTGCCGCTCCTCCGCCTTTGTGACTTTTCGAAGGTAGGATGAAGCCTTGTCAAGAAGTTTCTTCTCTTCGGACGCGTTGTAACTGGCTAAACCGACCGTCTGCACCACTTTTGGAGTGAATGTTTCGATCGCAGTAAGGGGCTGCCCAGTGGTGTTCAGGGCCTCGAAGACATCGAAAGCGAAGTCCTCTGTAGTGGCCTTCACTACAACCAGTGTGATGCGGTACAAGGCAAATCTAGAAAAGACCAACAGCGACAGGAGCTCTGTTGCAGCTTCCCACCACTTCTTATGTTTCGTATCTTCGACCTGTAGCTCAAGGTCGCCACGCTCGTCGAGCATCAGACCGTGTTCTTGTTTAGCCAGAATCGATTCAAGAGCAATCCGCATGGCATCGGGGAATTCCTCACCAAATAGAGCTTCCTGCTGAGCTGGCTCGCGCGCAATCTTCAGTAGCGCCGGAAACTCGTCGTTTGTTGGAAGCGCTTTTAGTTGAGTTTGTAAAACCTTCATCATCTTCAATGCGTGCCTGCGCCCTGGCCCCTCTTCTGACACTGCATCTTGGGACTTTTTGAGCTCGTTTAGAAATTTTCCCCAAGGAGCGTCAGGGCGGTTCATCAGCTGAACGTATTCAAAGAGTAGCCACGCAATCGGCGACTGATACGAAGCTTTATCTGCTTCGTATGACCAAGTGTCCTTAAACGCACGTATCATCTTTGGGAAATAGCGGTATGCACCTTCGCCGTTGTTCTGTCGCTCCGAAAGCATCTGCGAGAGAAGACCACGCATATCGTTCACGCGTGTTTCTAGCCAGAATTTCGTTTCCTCGTTGGGACACGCCTTCGCCCGATTCAACTCGGCCCACTGCGTCTCCATTTCGACGAGCAGTGATAGAACAAGCATCAGAAGTGTAGTAAGGCGTTGCTGACCATCGATGATGGTCATGACTTGGCTGTAGATCTGGTTTCGCACAAGCGGATTGATCGTGCTTTTCTTCACATCGTTCATCGCGATTATCGTACCGATAAACGTTATCGACTCGTCTGGTCGCTTTAGAAGCGCGCTCAACCCCTGCACTGTGTCGTCAATCAAGCGCTCGACGTTATCCTTATCCCAGGCGTATTCGCGCTGATACGGCGGAATATAAAGACCTCTTCCGTTCTTCGACACGAAGTCGTAAAAACTTTCTGAGTCGGCCTCAAAGATTTTCTGGGCTGGACTGATCACTTATGTTCTCCAAAGTTCAAGGGTTGAACTACGGCTAGCTAAAGGCTGCAGATAGTGCAGGGCTCCGTGTCGTCCTCTTCATCAAAGGTCGAACTGAGTATAGTGAACAAACTGTCCCCGGGTCTTGTCTTGGGAGCATTTGCAAGTGCCTTCTCATGCTTTTCCCAAATTTCCTGGAGACGGTCGGGGCGTGACAATTCCTCTAGACTCTCGCGCTGATTCCACGTGAAACGTTGACCAGTTATAGTGTCAAGCTTTTCATATTCCATCGCTTCCGCGAACGCATCTGGATGGCGCTCCAAGAGCCCCGCCCATTCCGCCTTTCTCTGGAAAAAACAGAAATAGCAGCCTGACCGGCTGCGCCATTCGTAGTACTTTGGGATGCCTACTCCGCTGTCTTCAAGGATGCGATAGATATCGTTGATTCGTAGATTGTCCTCGCGAAACGGGAATACGGCTTCAATGTTCGGCTTCGTGGAGATGTAGCCTTCGCGATCCTCGTCAGCCCTGATCCCCACATAGCTAATTACCGAATCTTGGCCAACAAAGTTCTCGAACGGCTCAATCTTGAGCTTGCGTGTGCACCAACGCATGCGTGACGAAGGAAGGTAGTTGCCGAAAATTTGTAACCAGTGATCGAAGTCTCTCTCTGGAAGCAACCTCGCAATCGGTTTCCCAAGATAGACCTCTAGCTTGTCGATGTACTCATAGGTCTCCTTGAGCTCCTTTCCCGTATCGCAGAAGAAGTACTCCATTTGTGGAACTTTGTCCCGCATATAGATCGCCAACGCCGATGAATCTTTGCCGCCGGAGATACCCAGAACGTGCCGTTTCTCAGTGTTTGCCATGGGCGACCTCCAAAGTCTTCGTTGCGTTTTGTCCTAGATATTGCTCCAAAGCTGCTTTTGAAACCGACGCAAGCGCTGCTAGAAAAACCTGAGGGGACACATTCGAGCGCAGGCGCTCGTCTTCCAATGCCTCAATAACGCGCTGGAAATCACCTAGAGAATCTTGTTCGACGGTTACGACTGCGCCGACCTCCATCGAGAGCCGGTCGGCTACACCTATTCGATACACAGCAGCAGAAGTCTGACCGGAGTCGACACGCTTATGTTCCTCGTAGAGAAGAGCTTCTAAGTGGCGAACGTTCCGCGATAGTTCAGCAATGCCAATCTCAAAACGAACTCGGTCGTCATCGGTCCACGATTTTGGTGCCTTCCCCACGATCGTTGTTGCTACCGCTTCAATCCACAAGTTGTCATCCATGTGTTCGTTTGAAAGATGATTCACCACTGCCTTGAATCGGGGATCCACGCAGTAAGCAAGTACTGCTTTAGATCGGTCCTGGAGACCGGACCTGTTGGGAGCATCAAATGCACGGCATAACAGTTGCGCGAGATCTTGCAGAAGTTCGTCGTACGCTCTCTGTAACTCAGTGATGGAATTTCTCAATGCCGAGAAAAACTTCGAGACGCGGCCACGATCGTTTACCGACGGATCGAACGGCTCCATACCGCACGCTTCAGGTAAAGCCACAAAAAGCAGCTTGTCCGGCTCCTTGGCTGTCATAAGGGCTAAGCGAACCCTAGCGGTCTGCTCCTCAATCCGATTAGTGTTCTTGCAGAACTCGGGGAGTCGATGAAGGAACAAGAAAAGAGGTCGGATCACGGACAGCAGGCTCTCGCCTTTGGTCGGTGTTGGCTTTCCGAAGAGATGGGCAAGTTCTATGTAGACATCACGCCTCAGCCCTTCGATGCGATAGTGTCGGATCTCAAAGGTGTCGGGAGCTTTGACCAGACGTTCAAAGGTGCTGGGAGTCAGGTCCGCAACAAATGCGCCATTCTCGTAGAAGGCTATCTCGCTATCAAAAGCAAGTGCAGCAGCACAGAAGAAAATGGGAATCACACCCATCTTGAGCCCAAAGGGAGGTGCTTGCAAGGTAGAAAATAACGATGCAACCGATGTCCTTTGATGCTCACAGTCTGCAAAAAACTGCGTGATCGCATTCCAAACGGCCGAGAGTGCTTTATCGTTCTGGCTCGGCGGTCCGAAGGCAAATAGCTCGCCCTCTGGGCGATGAATCCCGGTCGCCTTGAGGATGGAGCTGTATATGCTCATTTCTGGCGGGGTTCCCTCGATACCGAGGTTGGCTTCTGCATGCTTCGCGATCATCGCTGAGAACAAGTTCCCTCTGGCCGCCGCAGCGGCGGAAGAAAGGACACGCCGGTTTACCAATTCATTCAGCAGGATTGGGGTTGCGGGATAAACGTTGTTACAAATTGTGCTGATTTTGTGAGCAAGGGTACGGCTGGTTGGAACCGGTTGCCTAAAGCCTCGATGTAACCATGTAGTGTTCTTGGCTGTTTGCTCTTCGGGAGCAAATAGGCGCTGAACCTCTAGCGAGACACGGGCCTCTGCGATTGAGATTCGTGCTCTAAGCTCTCGTCGAGCAACGCCGTCTGCTTCTAGCTCGCGGGTGTGTAACTGAACGTAACGAAGGGCCTCGAGTTCTCTGACGGCCTCGGATAGCGCGCTGACTTCAGATGGAACCGCAACTAGAATTTCGGGGCGATCTTTAGCGAGGCCTTCCGAAGCCAGATCGATGAGGGTTGCTCGTTCATTGATACCCTGCGGCAAGCAGTACAGTAAGAGCCCATCGGCACCCGGATCCACAGTAAGGCTCTTTCCGTAGGTGGCCACGTCGGCAAAACGAATACCGAAATAGCGAAGTGTACCTGTCTTGAAGGAATGTTCTTTTGCAACGAGCGGTCTGGGCGCCCAAAGCTGGTTAAGCTTCTCCGCCAGAGACGCGTTCGACGCGACCAGTCGGGTAGCCTTGCGGACCTCTTCGTTCAGATCGAGATCACTGCCCTCCCAAAGGGCGAGCGTATTGTTATGGCGTCTCTCAACAATCAGTGAGCGATCAAGTAGGAGTCTCTTGATTCGCTTGAACTCAGGTGCTCCAAGGCCCAGAGCAAATCGAATAAGTTTCTCACTCGCACGGAAAGCGCCAACCTGTCCAATTGCGGCAAGAAGCCCTAATACTTTGATGAAGCTCCGCTCAGCTTTTCCTAAGTCAGCACCTCGATCGAGGGCATTTTGGACCTCGGCCCAGCGAGCAGCGGATTCACCGACTGCTAGGCCACTCCCAAACCCTTCGGTGAGAAAGTCATACAGATCGGCAAGCCCGAAGAACGACGGCGCTTGAGCAGGCCGTTGGAGAAAGCTGCTAAAACCGAATTTTTCCCGAGAGGTGAGAAACGAAAACAGGGATCGCTGATTTTGCCCAAACTTCTGGCATAAACGAACAAGCGCAAGGGCTGCCAGAGGATGAAGAGGTGCACACCTGGAAAGAACCGCCTCAAATCTACGTGGTGCCATTCCCCGCGGGGTCAGCTCGAGCTCAACCGCCTCGTGCGCCAAGGCTTTCGCTGCATTCACTAAGGGGCGTACAGCCGGGTGTGAGCGCACGACTATGGCGCGCGAAATCAATTCAAGTAGCTGTTCTGGCGTCTCTTGGAAGGCTACGTCTTCAAAACGACCTTGGACCTTGGCCCACTCATCTCGCGTTGAAGCTGCTAACTCAGCTGCATAACGTTCGAATGACTGATGCAGAACAGTTACGAGATACAACCCCTCAGCAGACGTGTGATTTGTCGCTTCGGCGAGTTGTTGCAGGAGATATATATCTCCTGCAGTGCTTGTCCGAGCAGCAAATTCTAAGAACTTACCAAGTTCGTCAATGATAAGCAGTAAGCCCATAGACCGCCCTGAGGAGACCAAGCTCTCAGAAAGTTTATGTATGGCTGCCATCACATCCGTGGTCGTAACCGATTTCCCGACAGTAAAACGCTCTTGAAGATTCTCAAGCTCGCGAAGAACGTCCGGCTTTCGGCCGCGACCAAAATATTCCCAAACGTCACGGATCACACAACGTAGGATCGCGCCCACTAACGGCTCGGATGCGCCGCTGACCACTACTGCGGTGAACCCTGCGGCGCCTAGGAGTCCTTTATTGCGCTTCTCGAAGAGTAGTTTGTGGGTAGATCCATGCTGCTCCAATAGCAATTCGCGGGCGGCGATGGAACCGCCAAAACCTTCGGGGCTGAACAGATTTGCTAGAAAGAGGGCAAACGATGATTTTCCCGCACCATAGGGGCCGGTCAGAGTCCAAGCGCGATGGCCGCCTTTCCCGGACAGAGCCCGCCCCAGGCGTTGAAGAAACAGGTCCGCCGTGGAAGTAATCACATACCCGTCTACGGCCGCATCCGTAAACCCGTCGCGCTCCAAATTGACGGACCGTGCGTAGCGAGGAGCGACCGAGACTAATTCATTTAGATTCATCAGATTCCAACTCCTATCGGGAGAGTCTCTTCGTAATGAGACCTTAGCCAATTCAGTGGATTGATCAATCCTTCTTTCCGATAGACCTGCTTGAGACCCGCTCCTTCCGCGTAACCAAGTAAGCCCTTTGTCACAAATTGCAGCTGCTCAAGGCGTTCCACAAGACTGTTCTCGTCCAGTTTGAAGATCACTCCCGGACTGTTTTGGGCATATGCAATTTCGCCGAAAGCGAGGCTAGTCAGCCCTGGAGCAGTGGCATTCCAAAATTGCAGCAGGCAGTAAGCAAAAACCTCGTTTGAAAGAGTGCTCTTCGGGCCCCGTCGGATTCGGTAGAGCTCTGTACCCGCCATCTCATCCATCAAACCAAGTTCCGTAAGGGGGCACGCGAGCGAATCTTCGATCGTCGCTGTCTTCGTTGCTCGGCTTCCGACATAAGTTCGTATGAAAACCTCAACGTCGCGGCGGAGCGTCCCATCGCTTGGGGGAGCGACATTTAGGCGATGGCATTCGTCGACGATGCTTTGTATCAACCCCTCCCGAGTGAACTCGTTCGACGGAAACCGGTTGAATGCCCATTGCCAAGTCGTGCTTCGTTCACGATTCGAAACCAAATTCCAATGGAGCTGCCATAAAGAACTAGGGTCTTCCAGATATGGATCAGCTCCCGCCTTCGCTTCATCTCCCAGAAGAAACAGCCCGTACTCTGATACACGTAAAGCGGTTCCGCGGCTTCTTGGTTCTTCTTCCAGAACACCGGTGGCAAGTCCCCAATGCCTGATGGATCTCACCATGTTTTTCCCAACACCCAGAGTCACGATGGCATCGTCGCGCGTGAATATCTTCGGATCCTTACGGACCGCATCGGCGCCTTTTTTAACCCACGGGTAGCGAAACACGAAGGTCTCGTGCCCCGAAAAGGAAAAGGAATGGCCGGCGAGTTCGAAGGAAGGCATCTACTGTATTCCCAGCGGCAACTGAAGCTGACCGCTTTCCAATTCATTGAGCAACTTCTCGATCGCAATGCGCACGATCACGGACTTGTCGATCTTCCGCCGCTCGGAAGCAGAAGCGAGTGCGGAGCTCAACTCGTCAGACAGGTAGAGGGTGTACGGCTTGCCATTCCGTTTGGCTGCTGTAAGCGTTCGCACCTGTGTCGCTCCCTGAGTACGCAATCAAAGCGCTCCGTAAAGACATGTAATTACATGCAAGTACAACTTTACTCTCCCCGGCGGACCAATGCAAAAAAAAGAGAAGAATGAAGCGTCCGAAAAATGCTTTGACGGGCCATTAGATCAAAGCGAACGGCCGCCATCTGTGGCAGCCGGAGCGTTCACGAGCCTTCCGCCACCATCTCAGGATGTCGCAAGTGCCAAAAGAAACTCGGTCACCTCAGCATAGTCGTCCGCTTTGCTGACCGGAACAAGCTGCACATTGAGGTCCTTTAGCCAACGCTCGCGCTCTACCTCAGTCGTATCTTCAGCGGCCATCAGGGCGTAATGCGTGGGCCCCGAACCGGGGGAGAATGAGTCGGCGATGTATCCAAGAAGGAGATTGACCTCAGGGTCCGTCATGGAAGCTCCTACAAAAATAATCGTAAACATCGTGAACATAGCCGAAAGCAGGCTTTGATATGCCCTCTGTCCGTACAGGATGTTTCGGTAATCTCCATCGGTCAGAATGATGCCGTTGCCGGAACGCGCCGCATCGCCATGAGCCTTCAGAATGAAGAATTCTCGTTTCGACAGACGGCGCTGAACTTCGCCCACGTCCCGAAATGTGCAGACCGGTACATCTGGATCCCTCGTGCGGAATGAGCGCTCGATGATTGTGTCGTAGTTGGTGGTCAACGCGAATTGAAGCTTGTCTAACGTAAGTAACGCATCATGCAGCGCTGTGGGTTTCGGCTTCGGTTCGATGAACGTATTGGTAATGAATTCATCGAAGTAAGGACCTAAATCTTCTTTGAGTCCAGAGGCGATCATGAGGTACTTACCGGAATTGGCAAGTAACTTTCGGTAATCCTCGGCTTTTTTGTCGTGAATCACACGATGTCTCTCTCCGGTTCTGATCATCTCTTCAAGGAGTGCACCCCAAAGAGGTAGGCCCGCCCCTTTTGAAGCTCCGGCTCCTACGAGGACAGCACATCTTTTCTTGGTATAAGCCTCTCTTAGGCCGTCCGGAATCACTGTTGGGTCAAAACTCACTTGGACCTCCCGTCAATGTCTGGGCAGTGTGCGCGCAAAGCTGCATTTCGTATCTTGAGATTCTCCTTCAGGCCGCCCTGTGAACGAAAGGCGTTGATGTACTGGTAGAGGTGGCGATCCAAGGCAGCGTTCGGGCGGCGACCTCGAATGAGGGCCTCTGGTTCACTATTGAACTGTCTACGCCTGCTTTCAAATGCCTCGTAGCACGCCGCCAGCTTCGTTGCGTCGACCGTCGCACCAGCGGCCTGTCTCTGCATGATCAACCACCCAAGATCCACGAAGATCCATTTTTGAGTAATTCTCGAATCCACAATCGTGTTGACTTCATGAAGCGTATTTAGCGCGTCCCCTACCCTGGCAGAGAGCTCTAGTGCTTCGTCCGCCCTCGTGTGGTCATATTCCCGCAGCATCGCCTTGAGATCCGGCGCTTTGATGTCCTTTGTGCCCTCGTAAGCGGCCATCGCAAAAGCGTGTGAGGCGTAATCCTGCCGTTTGTATCTCGCCTCTGGGATGCGCGAATCAATAAAGAATGCGTGAGACGTCGCAATCGCGGAGACGAGATGCCGAATTGGCGACAGAATAGCATTCCGCAACTCTGCTGGGTTCAGCGGCATACCCATCTGAAGCCGCGCAAACAAACCTGTTATGTCGTCGTTCGAACCTTGTTGTATCTCGGCCACGCTGACTTCGAAGTTATCGAATCGATCCCTTAAGTCTTTGTGCAGCTCAGAATACACAAGATTCTGCACGGGATGCCCATCGATTGGTGATAAGACCTCTTCATACTCAAGGCGCAGATCGTCGTTTCCGAATAACCAGATAGCGCGAAGGCGCTGCTGCCCATCGACTGCATCGAACTTATGTGCGCCGACTCCGGTGAGTCGGCGTAGATATACCTTCGGTATATCCATTCCTCGCAGAATGGAGTCGATCAGAAGTACCTGCCGAGGCGCCCTCCAGGTTGGACCCCGCTGCCAGATGGGGTTGAGGTTGATCGACTGCTGCTCCGTCTTGATCTTGCTGATAGGCCAGGATTGTTGTTTGATTTTCATTCGGGATTTAGACGTCGAACCAATTTACACTATGTCCGCATATCATCTCGGATGATCTTCGTCGTTCGCAACGTACCACGGCACTTGCTTCGCCTGAAAGAGGCCGGGGTATCTCGTGGTGAGGTGTGAGAGCACCAGGCGACCGATCCGAACGCTGTGCTCGACCTCTTTTTCCCACTCGGTATTCGAGAGCCCATCGCTATGAGTGGTAGGCCACCTCGCGGTACGGATTGCCAAGATCAGACTTGATGCGATGACGAGCGCAGGGCCGAGTTTTTGCTGATCTATTTCGGGGCGGTAGCCGCCTACGTGAGTCCCGTTCTTAGTGGAAGTCATGAGATATCACCTGAAGAGGGCCTGCCGCACTCTCGTTAGAGAGCTCTTGAAATGAACTCGCCATTACGTGGATCACTGGCCCTTGCTTTTGCAGCGGCCCTTCGACGGCGATGAATCTCGCCTTCGAAATCTCCCGCCGATGCCTTTCGAAAAACTCGGGTGCCACGAAGACGTTGAACACTCCGGTTTCGTCGGCTACGGAGAGAAAGACGACTCCGGATGCCGTGCCAGGGCGCTGTTTCACGATCGCAAGGCCCGCTACCTTCACATAGGTACCGTCAGGACGGTGCACGAGATCAGTCGCACGCAGATACCCCTTCCGTTGGAGTTCTTGTCGCCGGAACGACATTGGATGGGGCCCGGTCGTAACACTGCTTACGGCATAGTCTGTGACGAGTCTTTCCTCAGGCGTCATTGCTCGGAGCGGTGAGTCCGATGTCTCTTCTCGTAGCCACTGACTTTGCTGCATCAGCAGCGGCCCTTCCGGCTTACCGGCACGCTCAACTTGCCAGAGCGCGTCCCGGCGATGCGTCACACCGTTCAGGCTATTCAACGCGCCGACGCTCGCAAGAAGCGACAACTCCTTTCGATTGAGCTGCGGCACGCGCAACACGAGGTCATCGACGGAACTGAAGTTACTGTGAGCGCGGGATGCGACGACGAGTTCAGCGCAGTTTTTGCGCAGTCCTCGCACATAGCCGAGGCCCAGTCGCAGCGATAACGTGTGATCTGCTTCATGCTCAATCGAGCAGGACCAGCCGGAGACCTGAACATCGATAGGTTTGACCCGCAACCCATGTCGCCTTGCATCTTCGATGATGACCGACGGGCTGTAGAAGCCCATTGGTTGGTTATTGAGCATCGCGCAAGTGAACGCAGCAAGATACTTCACCTTCACGTAAGCGGACGCATAGGCGATGAGCGCAAAGCTAGCCGCATGACTCTCCGGGAAACCGTACAGAGCGAACGAACTGATGTTCTGAATGATCGTTTCCTGCGTTGCATCATCCAGTCCGTTCGTTGTCATACCGGCACGAAGACGCCCTTCCAGATTCTTCATCCGCTCCCAGGAGCGTCGCATGCCGACGGCGCGACGAAGCTCTTCCGCCTCCGAGCCTGTGAAGTTGGCAACCACCATCGCCATGCGCAGCAACTGCTCTTGGAAGAGCGGAACGCCGAGTGTTCGCTTGAGAGCCTGCTCCAATGACGGATGGGGGTAGGTGACCTCTTCCTGCTTCTGCCGGCGACGCATGTAGGGGTGCATCATCTTGCCAACAATCGGTCCCGGCCGAATGATCGCCACTTGGACGACCAGGTCGTAGAACTTCTCCGGCCGATTTCGGGGCAAGGATGCCATCTGCGCCCTGCTTTCGACCTGGAACATCCCGATGGTGTCCGCACGCTGGAGGGTCCGATAGACTTCATCGTCCTCAGGGAGTTGGGCCAAGTCGATGGGCTCACCATAGTGCTGTGGAATCAGCGTCAGGCAGTCTTTGAGTACCGCCATCATGCCCAGGCCGAGGAGATCGACCTTGATGATGCCGAGATTCGCGCAGTCTTCCTTGTCCCACTGGACAACGGTACGGCCCACCATCGATGACCGCTCCAGAGGAACGACCTTATTCAGTTGCCCTTGGCAGATCACCATGCCGCCGGAGTGTTGCCCAAGGTGACGCGGGAGATCTTGCACGCGCATGCAGAGTTCGAGGTATTTCGCGATGCGTGGATGCCGCACGTCGAAGCCTGCGTTCTGAAAAGAACGGGCCATCGTATCGTTCGGTCCTTGCCATTCGTAATTCGCAACGAGCCCAGAGAGGCGTTGCAGTGATTCGGGATCGAATCCGAGCGCCTTGCCTACCTCACGTGCTGCCGACTTGCCTCGGTAAGTGATGACGTTTGCCGTCATCGCCGCTCCCAGTTCGCCGTACCGCTGGTACACGTACTGGATTGCTTGCTCGCGCTTCTCTTCGGAAGGAAGGTCCAAATCGATGTCGGGCCACTCACCACGGCTCTCCGAAAGGAATCGTTCGAACAGAAGTTCCATGCCAACCGGATCGATCGCGGTGATCTCCAGCGCATAGCAGACCGCAGAGTTCGCCGCGCTTCCGCGACCTTGGATAAGGATGCCGTGCTTCTTACAGAATTCAACGATGTCCCACACGATGAGGAAGTAGCCAGCGAAGCCGAGCTTGGCAATGAGTTTGAGTTCGTGGGCTACTTGGCTCTTGGCTCGTTCGAGGAGTCCGGCATCGCGCTTCTGTCCATAGCGCCGTGCCACGCCTTCTGCGACGCGCTTCTCCAGAAAGCTGTCCATCGTTTCGCCATCGGGTACGGGATACCGTGGGAATTCGTACCCCAGATCGGACAGTTGGAATTGCAGCCGGGATGAGAGTTCGAGCGTGTTCTCGATTGCTCCCGGCACGTCCCGAAAGAGCGCCGCCATCTGGCTGGCGGGACGGAGATGCCGCTGATTGTTCAAGGCAAGCAGACGTCCAGCATCATCAAGGCGGGTATGGTTTCGTACAGCAGTGAACAGGTCGGCGATCTCCCGGTCATACTTCGTGGCGTAGCGCACTCCGTTCGTCGCCAACAGCGGCAACCGTAGCGATTGAGCGATACGGATCGCAGCCTGATTCCGCCACTCTTCCGCGCGTTCGCGGTGACGTTGCAGTTCGACATAGACGTTCTTTGGCCCGAAGATCCCGACGAGTCGTTCGACGACTTCGCGGCCTGCCGATTCGCCGCCGCGCATGAGTGCCGCTGCCAACGGTCCCTCATCGCCTCCGGTGAGGCAAATGACCCCACGGCTGTAATCCTCGATCTCTGCCAGCCTGGCCGATCCCTCTTGCTTTGTCGCCTCCCGCATTTTGAACCGCGTGATGAGTTGGCAGAGGTTCTGGTATCCCTCTCGTGTTTCACAGAGCAGTGAAAGACGAGCAGGCTCGGCGAGATGTTGATGAGGCATCCACATCGGCGGCGCAAGTCGATGGCCTAAGCCTGTAAGGGAAACCTCGGCTCCAACATGCGCCATGATCTTGTTTTCGGTGGCGATCTTGTGAAACCGCGCGGAGCCATAGAAACCGTTCCGATCCGTGAGGGCCATGGCGGGCATCTCGAGCGCGAACGCTCGTTCCGCGAGAGCTTCGGGTTGAGACCCACCTTCCAAGAATGAGAAGGCGCTTGCCGCATGGAGTTCAACATAGCGATCAGTCATAAAGACCTGCAACGTGCCAATCGTTTTGAATGAAGTCGCGCGCCAACCGGCATGCCAGGAACGCCCTGTCTTTCGCGCGAGCCACGACATCCCACTGCTCGTTGCCCCAGATGGCTTCGTTCCACCAATCACCACCGCTCAGCCAGGGTCCATACACCTGTTCAACGGCATACTGTCGCGAGCGGAAATAGATCGCACACGGACGCCCAGAGCGCATTGCCACGGTCGTTCTCTCAGCCGGGCGCAACACACGCAGGCAGAGCCGCGAAGCCGTGTTGGCTGAGACAGGCTCCGAGGATGGAATCGCGAACCGTTCGACATGGAAGTCGCTAGCCCGGCGCGTGTCGTCGAGCACTGCTTGGCCGACGTTGCCATCCCCGACGATGGCCGCGATGCGGGCCAACGTGACATCGAGCCGGCCTGGCTCCGGCAACTGTGGCGAGAAGAGACCCAACTGGACCTTGCTGGTGGCACCCGGTTCGGCATGGAGATGGACCGCGAGGATTGAAGCAGACGGAGGATAGCCTTGGAGATCAAGATGAAGCAGCTTCAACCAGAGCTGCTTGTCGTTCGTCGGAACCCGCGGATTGACTGTCCGCTCGTGCGAGCCGCCACCATCCAGGTGCAAAGTAATCGTGACCGAGGCGAGAGCGTACACGCGAGACTTAGCGCGCAGAATCAACTGCTCCAGCATCGTTGCAAGACCGAAGAGCAACGACTCCAGATCATCGAGCGGGAAATCGAGCTCGATCTGTTCCGCCAGTACAAAAGGCACATCCATCGGCTGCAGGAGGTGAGGCCGCTCGCCGCGTGCCAGTTGGAGCAGACGTTTGCCATCCTGCCCTAGACGCGAGATCAACGACTTCTCAGGTAGCGCTGAGAGTGCTCCGACCGACCGGATGCCCCACACGCGAAAGGTCTCTTCTTGAGCTTCCGTCATGTCGAGCACGGCAATCGGCAATGTAGCCAGAGCCTTGGCCTCCTCGCCTCGACGTACGACCTGCAGCGGAGTTCCGCCCGTCATTCCTCTGGCCAGGCAGATCGACGTGTGCAGGTTGGCGCTGATCGTCACAAAGGCCGTGATCCCGACTGCACGTACGCGCTGCCTAAGTTGCTTCGCCAGCATGAGCGGGGGGCCAAACAAGCTCTCCGTGCCGGACGCATCCAGCACACAGACAAAGACGCCATCAATACTGCGATCTTCGATTCGTGGCGAGAAATGCCCCGCACACTCCAGGAGAATCTTGCGCACCGCGTCTTCGGTTCGCAAGGAGCGTTCGAGGACGGCAACGCTTTCGAAGGTGTCGACCTCAACCTTGGTCATGCCACGACGCAGTCCCTGCAAACGCGCTCGCGTGTTCAGAGCACACACTGTCTGCGCGGGCGCTTCGCCTTGAAGGACGACAGCAGGTTTATCCTGCACCTCTGGACGCAAGCGCAGGAGTGACTGCGCAGGAAACTCCCGGGCGTAGATGCAGGCATAAAGCTCGGGCAGTTTCTTCATCGCGGCCCCACCCAGCTTGCCCGCTGACTCCACTCCGTCTCACGCACACCTTGGGGTGGCTTCCGCATCGGCACCACCTTGCTGGGCGCTTCCGTGAATCGCTGGCGCAAGACTTTGACCCGGGCCTTGAGGCCCGTGAACACCGTCCGTTCCTCGCGTGCATCCTCCATGGGGTGCAGCCGCAGCTGGAGTTCGGAACTGCTCTTCGCGCAGGGATACTGCGAAAGCAGAACGATGCTCGATTGGGTCTGTTCGGCAGCAACACGGTAGCGGTGCCAGGTCGATAGCTCGATGCGGGCGGCAAACTCCGGGGAGATGCCGCCAAGGTCGAGCACGATGGCGCTGAACCCGCCGGCTTGGATCAGGAGGTCCGTGCTGCGCAGGGCTTGCTCAATGGCATCGTAGGCCCGGGCGCGAGGAGGCACCCGCGTTGCCGTCGTCGCGGGTTGAAGACTCGATTCGAAGTGGGTTGAGGTCGGTCGGGCTCTTGAGATGGGCTCCGCACAACGGGCGGCAACCGTTTCGTCGTTGAGGAAGCGATTGACTGCGGCAGAGAGTCCCTTTGCCTCCGAACGGGGATGCGTCCCATGACCACCGCCGTGGAGGCCCTTCGTGATCGTCTTCGGCGCAAAACATGCAGCGGGCAGAGTGAACTTCTTGGTTTCCAGTTGAGCAACGGTTTCCTTGACCCCACAACGCACCCAAAGCAGTCGCTTCAGATCGACGCCTACGGACGCGGCAGCGGTTGGATTGAACGTATCCGATGCGTCGATCCAGGCGCAGACCCTGCCGGACGACGTGATGCCTGAGAGAAAGGAGAGTGCGACCGTGGTTCGGCCGGAACACTCCTCGCCCACAAGTTCGGTAAGGGCACCAATCGGAAAGCCACCGCCAAGGAGATCGTCCAGCGGGCCGATACCCGCGGGACTCACGGGACGAAGGATCTTCGGGGCCGGGGTGAGTGCAGAAGGGATCCGCGCGGAAAGCGCAGCTTCGATCTGGACACGGACTGTGTGAGCGGAAGCCATTATGTTCGCCTTATCTTCGCCCAAGGTGACCGGTCTCAGTCAACTGGCTTCTGCACCTTCATCGGGCATTACAGGGCTATGTCTTTGAAATGAAAGACAAAAAGAAATACTCGGATGTGTGATGTTATGGCAAAGTCCCACGGAGCGGGTTATCGTACGAAGGTTCGTTCCACGCGCCGCGGTTGAGCGAATACCTCTGTGAGGCCGCTCGTAAGGAACACCAGTCTTTTTGCTCTGGGCAGACTCAACCAACCCTGACGAACAACTTGAACCGCCAGCGACGCCAGTCCAGACATGCTTGGGGGGCTTTCGGTCCTTCTCACGAAGGTTTCTGGAGGGAGGAACTCCGCTCCTCGCCGGTCTCCAGCCGCTCATGCGGCTTCCGCCCTCCTCCTCAGCGGGGCTCGTTCCTGCCCGGCCACGCCGGCCCTGGAAGTGCGCTCACGTTCCGCACCGGTTTCGCTACAAACACGTCTTTTGACGGGAGTCGCGTTTCTCGGGATTAGCGCGAGGTCGGTTCCAACCTTTGCTCGATGAGCGAATTGGCCTGTTCTCGTCAGTCGAGCTCTTGATTAATCAAAACACGCCGACTTCTCGTTATCAATTGATTTAGCTGTAAAGACGCTCAAACTTGCGAAGGTATGGCTTCCACTTGTCGATTTCTGAAAGCAGATGAACAGCCTCAGTCCTCTCTGCGAGCTTTACCCGATACCGCCCCGTCAAAATTGTATTCAATAGCGCTTGAGCGGATTTCCTAGCGTTGGTTGCGATGGGACGTTTGCTCAGCAGCGAATGATGAGCCGCCATATATACGACCCCTTCATCACCCAGGTAGTTCAGTAAACGAGCGTTTGAGTCTATTGCGATTCGGCGACTGACCTCGCACGCCAAGATGGCATGCCTCGGCAAAACAGACACGAACTCCCCGAGGACGACCGCCGGGAGGGCCGGAAGCTTCTTTTTGCGAGGACCCGACCAATTTTCAACACAAGACTTCAGCCGCGCGCCAGCAGCATATCTGTTGAGCTCAGCATTCGCTCTACCAGAACGGTGCACGATGCAATTTCGAAGCTTCGCGAAGTATTCGTAGAGAGGCTCAACCTCTTGAATGGAGCTGGTATTCCAGCCAAGTTGTTTGTACAACGCCTTTGGCGAAATGCCTTCTGCGTCATCCTCTGACTGTGGCTGCTGCGAAACGGGCTTTCCTTGAAGTGCAGCCCAACGGCTGTGCTCAGCTTGAACGCCAACGCAAAAATCTTCAAGGATCGTCACCATACGGGCGACTCCCATCGCAGCGACGAAGCCTTTTGCCGATGGCACTTCCTTTCCAGGGCTATTCCATTGATTCTTTCCAAACGGTTCGCCGTCTGACGGAAGAGGGACTGGGCCTGACGCTGTGCGTTGTTGTTTGCGCACGTAAGCCAAACCGGCTACCGAAATGCGCACATTACGATTGAATTCCTCGCTAAAGCGATGGAATTGGTAATACGGCTCAGTGTTAGCAAGCGTGACGTCCATGAATACCTACCAATGATGGGTAATGATAATCGCCGTTCTCGGAAGTGAAATGACTTATATTGGTGCCAAATCGCCAATGCACTTAAGTACGACAACGGATTGCTTCCGCCATGCCGACATATCGTTACTAATCTTGCTCTGAGGGGCATTCAGGGGTCCCAAGAGTCGCCTTGAATGCGTTCAGGCAATCATCGCGGTTGAGAGTTGCGCGGTCTGGCCCGCTATTGCCGATGCAATTTCAGCAGCATGCCGTCCAGCTGCGGCTCGAACTCGAGGGAGCGATAGAGGGCACGTCCATCATCCGACGCGGTCAGCGTAACCTGATCGACCCCAGACTCCTGACACCAGCGCAACATCGCGTTCAGAAGAGATCTCGCAACACCTCGTTTGCGATGCTCCGCATGGGTGTAGACATTCGCTATATGGGCGCTTCTGCCTACCCGAAAAGAGCCGGGTAAAGGTCCAATCTCCGAGAGATGAAGGCCGCCTCCGGCAACGATTTGGCCGTTTTGCTCTACTACCCAGCCTTTGTACAGACCGCTTTTCATGACATCGATAAACCACGGAGCAGAGGCGGCAACTAGCCTTTCGGCATCGTCCTTGTCTACCAGCCCCATATCCAGGAACATCAGACCCCGGTGCCTGGCGATCTCATCAGCATCGGCTACGTTAGCCATCCTCAGAACGTACGGACTTTCCATTCCTTATTATGCTCATAAGCGATTCCGCACCGAATTAGCCCTTATCAGCGCCGTTCTAGCCAGTATTTGGCTTGGGTAAATGGCAAATCGCCAAGCTACTCATCTACCTGGGGCGTTCCAGATACACCCCTAAGACTTGTGCATGCCAATACCCAGTCCAAAAACTTGATTCAGACCTGGCGATACGGTGCTGTTACTGGCACCGATGACTCTCCGCAGGAGGAAGTGCTTTGGTCAATCCGTCGCGCGCTACGTGAGCAACCTTACTCGATCTTGAAATTTGAGTTCAACCATGCTGGGCAGAGAGATAAGGACGCTTTGCTCATCACGAAAGGCACGATCAGGATCGCCTCGGAAGGAGAGCCAATTGAAGCTTCCTAGTACGACAAAGAGGTCATCTTGAAGGAGTATCTTTGCGTGCGAGTCTACCTTCTTCAGAATAAGGTTGCGGAAGGTTCCGGCCACTTTTTGAAGGCGCTCAAGGATCTTGACATGACTCTTGGTCGGCTTATGTGTATCGCTGTCCGGCATGCCGTATCCGATATATACCTTGCAGTTGCGGCGAAGCAAAGCTTTCAGGTCGCTTAGAAATTCCTCCGTAACCACCTGTTCGTGTAAAAAAGGGGACACGATCACTAGCCGGAAACGGGCTGTCTTCAGCGCGTTCCGCAATAGCGGATAGTGATCCGAAGCATCGAGAAAAGAGAGTCCGGTGGATTCTATTTGTGTATGTTGGCTAGCCGATAAACTGGGCCATACTTCAGCCGGCACCACCTTAAGAGCCCTCATGATCGCGTTTTCCCCGCTCCCCTGTGATGATGAAAGAGCTTCTCGGATTTCGGGCGCTTGACTCACTTCTCGTTCGATGGATTCGATCTCACGCAATTCGCTCGCAAAGCGGTTCATATCGCGCTCGATATGCAGACGTCGAGTTCCATCCGCTTGAGCAAAGGCTTGGTCATGCTCAGGGGAGTGACTACCATCGACAAAGAACGACACCTGAATCTCTCCGCCGTCGATGGCGCGGTAGATGACGCAGACCGCTGGCAAGAAGTATAAAGTCCGTTTGTAGAGCTCACAAACACCAAGAACAACGCGACGGCTATCTCGCCTGTAGGAACTTTCGCTCATCGTCTTCTGAACGTCGCGGAGTGGAAGGTCGCCAATCACGATTTGGCGCTTCAGCAATGGTCTAACCTGCTTGATTCCGCGTTCGCGACACTGTTTGCCCGTCATTAAGGTATTTGGCGGATTTCGGACGACCTTCTGTAAAAGAGCGTCGAACTCAACTGTCAGGGAGCGCTCTTCGGGAAGCAGTGTTTCTTCTCCGTCAAGGAAACCTGAACCCTTTATGCTCAGCGTTAAGCGCTGCGTTCTATCACTTGTTGGCGTTAAGGAAAGCAATTCTCCTGCGATGAGTGAGGACAAAGTGCCATCGATGAACGGCACTGGAAGTCCGAGGAAGGCCGCTATTTCTTCGGTACGGTGAACGCCAGACGACACCAGGCGAAGTACAAATTCTTCAATTGCAGAAAGCTTCTTAGGAGCTTGGGCATACACGCGTGTTGAAAGCTTATAGATTGGTAGTCCCACTTCTGCATAGTCCGCGATACGGAAGCCAGGACGTGGCGGCAAATTGCGAACCGTCTCATCGATTCTCATGCTCTCTCCTCGATCAGGAGACAGTTCTTCGGATGAGATTGAACGAACGCAATCACCGGGCGGACGGGGTTCGGGTCGTCCGCCACCTGGCAGAAATAATGGTCGCCAACGATGACTAAGTATTCGCGTCCCCGCGAAAGTGCAACATTGAGCCGCCTCATTTCGCCGAGAAACCCCAATTCATGCTTTGAGTTTGACCGGGTGATGGAGTAAACGACAATGTCGACCTCTCTTCCTTGAAAGGCATCCACCGTGTTGCATTCGATCTTAAGGTGACGGTCGGGACCCATTCGGCTAGCAAGAGCGCGCTCGAGCGCCTCTTTCTGTGCCACATAGCCCGAGAGAACTCCTACGCTGTACGTCGCGTTGGCATTGGCGGCTTGCTTTTCGAGAGAGTCGATGAGCTGTGTGATGATGCGAACCTCCGCAGGATTGCTGAAGCTCGGGGTGTGACGGGTCTCCTCGCGGTTCCTCAGCTTGGAGGTTGTTATCCAAACGACAGGCTTGGGAAGAACCGGCGATAACCGTGAATCCCAAACCCGCTCCTCGCTCTTCAATTTATCGTCATAAAAACAATGACTCACGAGTTCGCCGATTGCGGGTGTCATGCGATGTTGCGTGTACAACTCAACATGACTCTGGTCGGGTAGACCGTTCTTCAGGTGCGTGAACAATGTGTCTCGGAGAGCTTTCTCATCGAGATCGTAGGTGTCTAGAAGCTTTGGCACAATCAATTTGTCATCGACGAAGGGTGGAAGTTGCCGATCGTCACCCACGATGATCCAGCGTCTCGCTTTAGCCATAGGAATCAGGAGTTCGGTAGACGCTGCCTTTGAGGCCTCATCAATGATGCAGAGATCGAACTGCACGTCTCGGGTCCCTCTCGAACTATCGATGCCGACACATGTACCGGCCACTAATTGCACTGAAGAGAGAATCGGTTCCTGAAAATCGGCAGTGCGCCCGCATTGCATCTCCCACTTTGCATGAAGATCGACGAGGCGGCGCAAGAGGTTTGACTGAGGAGTGGCAGGAATCTTTTCATTTGCCCACCGTTCTATGTCTGGTTCCTTCGCACTCAGAAGAGGCTCCGGTACCCCTGCCGCGACGGCCTCCTGACGCATCTGCAACACTAAGCGCTTGCTACGCTCTAAACTCATACGGTCGACATCTACCTGATCGCGGAGGAGCTTGGCTTCTTCTGTGCGAGAACGTCGTTCTTCGGCTGTCAACTCGGCTTCGACACTGCTCAGGCTTGCAAGCTTTGTCTCAAGCTCAGTAATGCTGTCGCGTAGCACCAACGACCTGTTGCGCTCCTCCATCAGCCGTCTCAATTGCAAAATCATATTCACGGTAGCAAGTGAAACGCCTGCAAGTTCGGCTCGCTGCTGAAGATATCGCCGGCCTGATTCGAGCGCCTCCTTCCTCCACTCTTCCATCTTGTTTTCCAGAAGGAAGCCTTCTGCCACTGATGAGATTCGGACATCTCCTAACCGTCCGATGCGGACAGTTGAAACGTCGCGCCCCGTTTTCTGGACGGCACCAATGACGTGGTCTAGGGCAACATGCGTTTGAGACGTCAGAAGTATCCGGGCACTCGGGTTATCCTCAAGCGTTTGCAAAATTACTTCAGTGATGAAGGTAGTTTTCCCGGTTCCGGGCGGTCCTTCGACCAATAGAACGTCTGGCGTCCCCAGCGCCGCTATCACGGCTGCCTTTTTGTCTGGTGATAAATTCTCCCGAAAGAACGTTCTCGATGTGGACGGGGCATCCGGAGGTCTCACTTCACCCGGAAAGACCAAAAAATTCCTTAGTTCAGGACGAACACATCGTTGATACCTTACGGCATTCAGCGCCCCTGTCTGACGTTCTAATGCGATTGTCGCGAGGCTCGCATCATAGGCCAGTATGCCAGTGAACGATTTGAGATCGGGATCCATGTCCTGCACGCGAAGGACAAGTCGTGTTCCCGAACTCAGCTCTACCTCTCCTCGAATCACTGTGCGCCCCCGGTTCCTTACGTGCCTTGGAAATCCGGCAACAATGTCCCTTACGGGCTCTAAGAGGTCGAAGACGATTCTCGAACCATCGACCTCGAATCCACGGAACCCGATGGGCGGCTGTTTCTCGCTCTCGACTTGAGCTTTCGCGCGGAGCGTTCTGGCCCACATGTCGAAGAGCTCATTCTCGCGAGCCGTTGCCTCCGCCAGCCTCATCTCTGCTTGATGGTTTTGGAATTGGATCAGCAGCTCGTTGAGCGTAGAGGACGCTTGCAGGGAAAGCTTTGGCTTACCGAGAGACCACGAGCAGTGGAGGGGAAAGGCTTTGTTCCTTCGAAATTCAAGAGACGCAGCCGGATGGTGAGATGCATCTTCCAACATCAAATAATCCGCAGAAGATCTTCCGACGGAAACGCGATAAACGAACTCCCCCCCGTATAGCTCCATCAGCTGTGCGGAGCCCTGCCCCGTACCGAGCGCGGGCATTTCCTTGAGATCGTTGAGGATTGCCTGTTCTACCTCGTTCGAAAGTATCCCTAGAGAAGTGCGAATCCTTTGAGTCACTTTCCCAGATGAGACGAGGTGAACCGAGGTGCGCAACTTTTCGCGATGACGCCGCTTTTCTGCAATCGCATCGATTGAGCTGAGAAGGAGTCCGCCGAGAACAGGCCGTTCGTGGGGCTCTGACAGGCAAAGCGCCAACTCACTACGGATTTCATCTGGAACCGGAGCAGATCGAAGCGCCTCTTGGACTCCCTGCAGATCTTCCAGCATGCCATTCGTTAGGCAACGGACTGTCAAAACCGCATAGCTGAAAAGGTCCTGGCTATAGCTTGATTCGGTGGTATGTTCTGGTGCGGAATAAAGCTGAGTTGCAAATTGGTTGAGAGTGTATCCCTCGTCGTGCCAAGTCTTCAGTTTTGCGATACTGAAATCGGAAAGCTTTGGAACCCCATTCGCATCCAGAAGAATGTTGCTTGGCTTGATGTCGCGATGGATAACCTGGCGAGCGTGCGCGAGTGCGAGAGCATCGAGGATAGGGCGTCCAAGTGATGTGTAAAATTGATCCCAATCACGGAAGTATTCGCGCTGGAGAAGCTCGCTCAGGCTGTCTGGCATCCACTCAAAGACCAAGTAATGTCGCTTTGAATTAGGTTCAATGCCACTATCGAGAAGGCGAAGAATGTTCGGGTGGGAACAATTCTTCATGGCTTGTGTTTCGCGGCGGAAAGCCTCTGCGATGAGAGCGTCGCTCAGGACGTCAAAACGAAATACTTTGACCGCTACCTCATTATCACCCGATAAATCCATCGCTCTGTAGACATCAGCCATCCCCCCGCGCTTCGGTTGAGCATGGAGAACGTAACGATCGTTGATAATCCTCGGTAATTGCGGAGCTGTCATAAGGACATTCCATCTTTTGCTGGCAATGAAAGCTAGTGTATTCTCTCCCCGGCTGTGATTCATTCTCTTGGCCCATGCAATGGGCGTGGCCGAGGGCTCGGCATCCAATTCTTCAACCTGGGCACCACGCGCAATAAGTACTCCAGCCCACTCCAGCCGTCCCCACCGGCGAGCCCAGCCGAGCGGCGTCGACTTGAGCAGATCATCCCGCAGATCAGCCGCAGAGCGAAGCGGAATGTTTCGCTGCAGCGGCCCTGTAGTAGGGAGGGGCTTTGCCCCTCGCCTGTCTCCAGCCGCGGACGCGGCTTCCGCCACCCACCCCAGCGGGCCGTTCCTTCCCGCAACGCCCTCCCGATAGTTCCCGTGCGCTGACGCGCACCCGTGCGGAAGACAAACCTTCCTAAGGGTGGCGCCGCCCCCTCGCGCGCGCAAGGAGTCTCCCCAGGCTTCCGCGCTGCGCTTGTGCAGCCCTTCGCCCTTTCCGCTCCAGCTTTGCCTGCGCTCCAAGGGTGGGAGATCCCCCTCTCCTTGCACTTGCTACCCCCCGCCTTCGCCAGGTGGCGTTCGGCATGTACATGCCGCGTTCAACGCGGACGTGCAAAAGCAAATGCCGACAAGGAGAAGCCCACCATGAGCAGCAATGCAAACACCACCGTCACCCCCATCGACAGCAAGAAGCCCATCACGAAACAGGAACTGATCGCCGCCAATATCAAGCTCTTGATTGAGCAGTTGGAGGCCGGACACTCCGACGCCCTCACCCACTACCTCACGGCGATGAGCCGTTTCCATAACTACAGCTTTGGGAATGTGCTGGAGATTGCACGACAGATGCCCACGGCCACCCGCGTGGCCGGGTTCTGGACGTGGAAGAACCTTGGCCGCTCCGTCAATGCGGGAGCCAAAGGCATCCGCATCCTCGCCCCGATTGTTGGCGTTCGCCGCAAGAAGGACGAGGAAGCGCAGAAGGACATCACCAAGCAGAATGAGCGCGTGTTGCTTGGCTTTCGCAATGCCTATGTCTTCGATATCTCGCAGACCAACGGCGTCGACTTGCCGAATCTGCACGAGGTGAGCGGCGACCCCGGCGAGAATATCGACCGCTTGGCCGCGTTCCTGAAGAGCAAAAGCATTCAGCTTGTCTACAACGAGACGATTGCTCCCGCTCTGGGCATGAGCTATGGCGGACGCATTGCGATTCTTCCCGGACAGTCCAAGGCCGAGGAATTTTCGACGCTCGTCCATGAGACGGCGCATGAACTCCTGCACAAGGCCGAACGCCGCACCGCGACCACCAAGACCGTTCGCGAACTGGAGGCCGAGGCCGTGGCCTTTGTCGTCGGCAAGGCCGTGGGGCTGGTGAACGGCAACGCCTCCGCCGACTATATCCAGCTTTACCAAGGCAACGCCTCACTCTTGGCCGAGAGCTTGGAGGTTATCCAGCAGACCGCCAGTGTGATTCTTGCCGCGTTGGAGCCGACCATCGCTGAAACGGAGGAGGAACCGCAGAGCGCAGCGGCAGATGAGGAGGCGGCCTAATGGATACCGTTCTCCGCATCCTCCACGCCGCAGGAGGCTGGCATCACGGCCTCCACCTGCGCATCGAGAGCCCACCCTATATGGCGTTGGTCATTGAGGCGACCGACGAATCCGGCCCCTGCGGTCTCCCCGCCCTCTCGGTCTGTCACTACGGAGAGCAGAACGGCGACGCCATGCGCGACCCGGAGATGTGTTTCGAACTCGGCTTCGCCGGAGGCGCACACCTCAATCCGTTCTATTGGCGGAACGACTATGTCGGCGTCGAGCAGTGGAGCCGCTTCCTCCGTGAGGACAACTACTGCGTTCACACGCAGCTTCACGCGGAGCACGAGCGCTTCGCCAGACTGTGGGACAACAACCTGCGGCAGCAAGGCTTCGCCGAAGCCTTCGAGCGGCAGCGCAGCCAGCACGCCTAACCCCGAGTTTCCCCGCCCACGGAGCGGATACAGGGTCAGCGTGTGCGCTCCACCAACCGCAAACCTCAATAGCCCACAAGGAGGGCACCATGCAGGACAGCAGCGCATTCCAATACATCGCCATCGACCAGATTCACGAGTCCACCACCAACCCCCGCCAGACCTTCGAGCAGACCAAGTTGGAAGAGCTTGCCGCGTCCATCCGCCAACATGGCCTGATCCAACCCATCACCATTCGGCCCAACGCCAGTGGCTTTGAAGTCGTTGCGGGGGCAAGGCGCTTCCGCGCCGCGCAGCTTGCCGAACTGTTTTCTCTCCCCGCCCGGATCGTTGAACTGGACGATGCCGCCGCGATGGAGTGGCAGTTGGTCGAGAATTCGCAGCGTGTCGATGTGCACCCGTACGAGGAGGCGCAAGGCTTTCAGCGTCTCTTAGACCTACCCGGCTATGACGTGGCCGCGCTTGTCGCCAAGTCCGGCAAGAGCGCCAGCCACATCTACGCCCGTCTCTCGCTGTTGCAACTCATCCCGGATGTTGCCCAGGCATTCGTCGACGAGCGCATCACGGCGAGTCACGCTAACCTCATCGCCCGTCTGCCGCAGGAGCATCAGGCCGAGGCCTTCGAGAACTGCTGGCGCAAGGACTGGCAGGACAAGGAAGCGCACCTGCTCCCCGCCAAGCACCTGAGCGCATGGATTCAGGCCAACCTGTATCTGAATCTTGCCGAAGCTCCCTTCGACCGCGAAGACATTACCCTCAAACCGGAGGCCGGGGCTTGCACCACCTGCCCACGGCGCAGCGGTTTCAATACCAGCCTGTTTGCCGATGTGCAGGGTGATCAGTGCCTTGACGCGCCTTGCTTTCAAGCGAAGGTGTCCGCCCACATCGACCGCGAGATTGCGGCGCGGCCTGAACTCGTCACCATCGAGACCGCATGGCGAGCGCCGAAGGAGCAACACCCCGGAGCCTTGCAGAAACACCAGTACCGGGAACTCGACATCCCCGACAACCCGGACTCCGATCCGCCCTGCAGTCACACGAAATCGGCCCTCATCGTCTTCGGCAAACACGCCGGACATACGTTGACTGTCTGTGTGGACCCCGATTGCCCGGTCCACAATCCGCGCGAAGCTGCCCGCATTGCCGCCGACCCGCCCCCCGTCATGGCTCCCCCTGCGGAGGAGGAGACGGAAGAGGAAGCAGCCCAACGTCAAGCCGACCATGAACAACGCATGGCCGAATACGCCGCCGAACAGGAGCGCAAAGGGGAGGAGCGCAAAGCCGAGTTCGAGCGCCAGCAGAAGGAGTACGAGGCCGAGCAAGCCCGCCGCGAAAAACAGCGCAAGGCGCGGATGGCCATCTTCGACCGCATCCTCGATCAGGCTCCCGCGATGTTCACCGCTGCGCAACTTCGCGTGTTTCTGCGTTTGCTGGTCTACATCGACCCCTACAGCTTCCTTGAGGATGTGGCCAGCCACTTCGCAGGGGATGACGAGAATCACGAACAGAACGAGCAGGAGACCGTCCTTTCCGCGCTCGAAAACACCACGGACGACAAGCTAACCAGCTTCGCCCTGCGTTTCGCCTTGACCGATCATCGCGGCATCCCGCGCGACACCGACCCCGACTTGCTCTCGGAAGCCCAAGCCGCATTCGCTCCAGTCCCAGCCAAACCCAAGAAAGCCAGCAGACCCAAACCCACTTCTGCCGTTGCCAAACCACCGTCGAAGATAACAGCCACGAAGAAACAGAAAGCCGCCTAATCTATTCCCTCTGGCCCCGGATTCGTCCGGGGCCGTTTTGTCTCCCGTGTCGTTTCCAAATTGCGGCGGGAGAAACCGCTTCGGTTTCTCCCGGCCCTCATCCCGCTTACCTCTCGGCCCCCGCTCGCCGGCTGCGCGGCAAAGAGTCAAGTTCCTCCTCTTTGCAATCTTTCCCTTGACTGCCGAGCAACCGGAGGAGTCGCCCCGTGCGGCTCGGAAACTGCATTGGTCGGCTCATGACTTCCCACCGTCCGCCCTCCATCAGCCAGGAACTCCGCCAGCAACTTCCGGGCGCTTTCGAGCTTGCGAGCGTCTGCTTGGTCGCGGATTCGGAGGACGGAGTCTGGGAGCAGATGCTTGCCCTCGCCGTTCGCCTGCGCGGTTGCGTGGAAGAGATTCAGGAGCATGTATCGGGTGGCCGACACCTCCGAGAGCAACAGCTCATTAGGGCCCGCCAGACGTAGCCGGGCCGTCTGGAACGCCAGATCGCGGAGCCATTCGGCGAGCGATTTGCCGTCGCGCGAAGCGGCGGCTTCGACCTCACGCAGCTCCTCCGGCGTAAGCCTCGTTGCTATGGTTTCGGCGCGAAGAGTAGGGCGAGTGTCGTCGTTCAACGACGCGGGAGGATCAACCGGAACCGGGATGCGGGGAGTATCCATGGGAGGCCCGCCCTCAAAAGCAGAGTGCCTCCACTCGCTCATCCAGTCAAGCCCCGGAATCGTGCGTAGCGTGTAAGGTATGCCTATTTAATGCGTTTACGCGACAGCATGAAACACAGCCCATACGCGTTTACATATGTAAACAGCTATGGGCTAAGTGTTTGAAATTCATCGTGTTCACCGACAGAGAGCAGCGGTTTCTCGCAGTTCCCAAATGGGGGTAAGATGTCGGCTCTTCTCCCGCCGCAAAGCAGCGTACCTCAGAAGTTGCCAGGCACGAAGTTGCGAGTCGCAAAGTTTGCGACGTTTCGCCGAAGACGAAAATATTTCTCAGGACCTCTATAAAAACGAGCTGCTCGATTGTTCTTACTGCAAGCGGAACCAAATACCTGGCCGTAGGGCTTGAGTTGGAGGGCATAGCAGAGGATGGTTAGTCGCATGAGTTTGGCCATGTTGTTGATGGCACAATTCGCAGGCAACGGCGACAACGCCATCCGACACGGGATGTTGGGTATCTTTTCGCTCGAAGAGCATGGGGGCCTAAGGCAGGGATCGAACATTGTTGAGCTGTACGACGAACTGCGTCCCTCTCTCTACGGATACCTGATCTGTCTTGGGCTGACACCGTATGAAGCTGACGACATCATCCAGGAAGCCTTCCTGAGTCTCTTCCAGCATCTCGAAGGAAGCGGAAAAACCGAAAATCTGCGCGGCTGGGTCTTCCGCGTTGCGCATAATCTCTCCCGCAATCTCCAGCGACGCGAACGCCGTCTCGTATCCGACACTCGCGCCGAAGGCGAACAGGCGACTCTGGAACTGCCCGATGCAGCCCTCAACCCAGAGGACAGCTATCTCTGGAAAGAACATCTGGAGCGGTTGGATATTGCCCTCGCCCAGCTCACGGAACAACAACGCCAATGCCTGCACCTACGCGCCGAAGGACTGCGTTATCGAGAGATAGCGACAGCGCTGGGCGTCGGCGTCTCTCGTGTCCCCCAACTGCTACAGCGCGCGATGGTGCGCATCATGGACGAACTCTATGGGTAATCTCTTCAATAAATTCTGGAGGATGTCGCGCGAGCATGTTGGCGAAGATGTCCTCCTCAGTCTGCTGGACGGAGAACTGTCGACCTCGCAGACAAAGAACGTGCAAAAACATCTGGAACGCTGCTGGACCTGTCGCGCGCGCCGCGATCAGCTCGAAAAGACCATTGGAAGTTTTGTGGGCTATCGGAAGCAGCTGATCAGGCCCTACATGCCCCCACCTCCGCGCGGACGCGAGATGTTCCTTGCCAGCCTCGATGAACTAACTAGGGCCAGGAGGCGGCCCTGGTACTCAGGACCGTTGCACACTCTCCGACGATTCACCCCACAAACTATGAGTCCAATCATTGCCAGTTCGCTCGTCGTGGGAGTGGCTGCCGTTCTTCTGCTCCTCATTTGGCAACGCGGTCGTCCACCCGTTTCAGCACACCAGCTTCTTGCGAAGGCTCAGGTGTGGGACATACAGCCCTCCCCGGCAGTGCCGTCCGTGGTCGTGTATCAGAAGGTTCAAATACGCACGAAGGCAAAGAAGCTGGAACGTGCGATCTATCGTGACGTCTCTGGAAAGCGCAAACCGCGTACAGTTGCCCTCGATGCGACCGACCGGGCGATCCAGCGGGAAGTTGAACTGGCTGGAGTGAACTGGCAGGAACCGCTCTCTGCTGCCAGCTTCCGGGATTGGCATGACCGTCAGCCTGTGTTCTCCGACAAGATCACGCGTACTGGCGACCGTCTTCTTACGCTGACTACGTCGTTGCCGTCGGGATCAGTTGCGAGTGAATCGTTGACGGTTCGCAACAACGACTTCCATCCGGTAGGGCGGACGATTGAACTGCGGGATGACGACCGTATTGAGATAGCGGAACTCAACTATGCCGTCCTGGGCTGGAATGAAGTCAACCAGGCGCTCTTCGAGCCACTGCACTCTGGTGCTCCTGTAGTGGCAGCTATTCATCTGCCGACGGTTCTGAGTCCAGAGCAACTGGACCTTGCTGAACTACAAGCCCGTCTTGTCCTCAATCGCCTCAATGCGGACTCGACAGAGCAACTTGACTTCTCTCGGTCGAACACATCGGTTCAGATCAAGGGCATTGTGGAAAGCACACAGCGCAGGAATGCCCTGGTGGCCCAGCTCCGGCTTGTGCCGCATGTCATTCCGGCGATCTTCAGTGTCGAAGAACTCAGTGCTCCTAGAGATTCCACGTCAAGGGCCTCTGGGGTCAAGGCGTATTCCATGGTGGGGCAGCCATCTCCGCTGGAACAGTTCTTCAAGACACATGGCAGAGGTCAGGACGCAGTAAGTCAGATCTCCCAGAAACTCCTTGATGCCGCCGCTTCGGTCAGGCAGGAGAGCAGCGCAATCCACGATCTACTCGAACGCTTCTCATCGGATGCAAACCTCGGCGATTCAGGAAGAGCAGCTTTAAACGAACTGATCCATAGTCACGCGACAAAGCTCCAGGCAGCCCTTGACGCTGAAGATCGTGTGATCGAGGACAGCGTGCCACTTGCGCATGCCGCTCGTCCGTTATCCCCAATGGCGGAGAGTACTCCAACAGGTCTTCGAGCCTTCGGAGATCACAACATGGCTCTCTGTCGAGAGTTCATTACCGGCAGTGATCGTACGTCACGTCCTGCTGAAGCTATTGCTTCCGATCTTCTTGCTTCCTCGGCGCAGTTGCGGACGCTGCTCCGCAGTATTTCAAGCAACAGCAAAACCTGATCCCAGGTTCCACCAGCATCGCCAAAAAACCAACAGGAGCACGACATCATGCGATGGATCATTCGCTGTACCCTTGCTGTACTCTTTGCCAGTTCGCTCAGTCTGACTTCGGTTGCCCAGACCGCACAGTTTCAGGGACGAGTCACCGATCCCCAGCAACGGGTCGTGCCCGAAGCCGAAGTTCGTATCTTTAACCAGGCGACTGGCGTAGAGCGGAAGGTCAAAACGAATCAGACCGGTCTCTATACAGCGCCGTTTATTCAGCCGGGTGTATATCAGGTCTATGTGCAAGCATCCGGCTTTAGCACGGTATCGAGCTCACCATTGACGGTTAGTGTCGGGCAGACGCTCGTCTTCGACGTGCAACTCAAGGTGGGAGGCACCCAGCAGGAGGTTACCGTCGATTCAGCCTCGCCTGTCATGAATACGACCGACGCTTCTGTATCCACCGTCGTAGACAGGAAGTTCATAGAGAACCTTCCTCTGAACGGAAGAAGTTTCCAAGACCTGATCTCGATGACGCCTGGAATCGTGACGCAGAGCCCGCAGAGCTCTAGTCAGGTTGTAGGTACCGGTGGCGACTTCAGCGTGAATGGGCAGCGGACGCAGTCGAACTACTACACCGTCGATGGCGTGACAGCGAATACCGGCTCGGGCAACGGCGGTGGCGTAGGAGCAGCTGCCTCCGGGGGAGCGCTCGGAGGATCGACGGCTCTCGGAACGACGCAGACACTGATATCGGTTGACGCGCTGCAGGAGTTTCGCGTTCAAAGCTCAACGTACTCCGCTGAATTT
Organism: Terriglobus tenax; assembly: GCF_025685395.1. Lineage (NCBI taxonomy): Bacteria > Pseudomonadati > Acidobacteriota > Terriglobia > Terriglobales > Acidobacteriaceae > Terriglobus > Terriglobus tenax. Next base: position 974,787 of record NZ_JAGSYA010000003.1, read on the forward strand.
GGCAGATCACCCGGAGGGCAGTTTTCTCTCGGAACCCGCTCCGGCACCAACTTCCTCCACGGAAGCGCCTTCGACTATCTCCGCAATAACGTTTTCGATGCCAATGATTGGTTCAACGCGCATTACGGCAAGGCAACACCGGCTCTGCGCCAGAACGATTTCGGCGGTACAGTCGGAGGCCCGGTTTGGATCCCTCATCTTTACAGCGGTCGGAGTAAGAGCTTTTTCTTTGCCTCGTATGAAGGGCTTCGTCTGACGCAACCCACCGCCGCGACCATCCAGTATGTTCCGGACAGATTCATGCGACAGCAGGCAGTTGCTGCCATGCGCCCCATCTTGAATGCCTTTCCGCTTCCCAACGGAGTCGATTACGGGACGGCCGCGAATCCAAACCTGGCGCAGTTCATCACGACGTTCTCACTGCCCAGCACGATCAACTCGACCAGTGTCCGGATCGACCATACGCTGCGTCCTAAAGTCGCGCTGTTCTTCCGCATCGGCAACACGCCCAGTTCTACCGGCGCGAGGCCATACTTCGCTCGGACAACCACGAGTATCAATGCACAGAGCTACACCTTAGGAGCAACCGTCCAATTCTCAGATCAACTGACCAACGAGTTCCGACTTGGATATGCACGCTCCGATTCCACACAGGTTGGGGTATTGGACACCTTCGGAGGAGCCACTCCAATCGATCTGGCAGGGGCGATGGGTGCCGGAGCCTATCCCCAGGCGCAGCCGGTGATCACAATCTCCATCGCAGGAATCGGATCACCGCTGATGACCCCGTACAACGGACGGAATTCGAGCCGCCAGTGGAACGCCGTAAACACGGTCAGCCTGCTGAAGGGAGTTCACGCGCTCAAGTTTGGTTTCGACTACCGCCACATCAAGTCACCGATTGCTCCACCGACAGTGGAACCGTATGCCATCTTTCTCAGCACGCAGGAGGTTTTGAGTGGTGTACCAAGCCTTCCGTATGTCTATAACTTCGTTCCCGCTACGCCTCTCTTCCACCAGGCCGCCGTGTTCGCGCAGGACGAATGGCGTCTGTTGCCGCAGCTTCACCTTTCTGGAGGACTTCGCTGGGAGCTAAATCCTCCGCCAACAGAGCAACACGGTCAAGATGCCTATACGTTGTTGGGCGATATCAATGATCCCGCTTCACTCGCGCTTGCACCGCGGGGGACTCCGTTGTGGAAGACCACCTGGTATAACTTTGCGCCGCGGTTGGGCTTGGCTTGGACGGCACACGATCAACCGGGAGCTGAAACAGTCCTTCGTGTGGGAGCCGGTGTATTCTTCGACTCCGCCAATGAAGTTGCGACCCTCGGTTATAGCGGTCTTGGATTTCGATCGTTTCAACTTCAGTCCGGTGCGCAGATTCCGTTTACCGCGAACCAACTCGTCGTTCCGATTAGGGTGACTGGACCCTACAACAGCGGGACTATCACCGCGTTTCCTTCCCATCTCCAGTTGCCCTACACGTTGCAGTGGAACGTCAGTTTGCAGCAGGCGCTTGGAAAGAATCAATCGTTCACAGTCTCCTATGTTGCGGCAGAAGGACGGCGGCTGACTGGAGTGCAACAAAAAGCGCTCGCGAAGCTCAACCCCAACTTCGGGACCGTGCAGTACTTTGCTTCAGGGCTTACTTCGAACTATCAGTCGCTGCAGGTGAAGTTTCAGCGCTCGGTGGTGAAGGGTGTCCAGGCGCTCGGGTCCTACACTTGGTCTCACACGCTGGATTTCGGCTCCAATGCGAATGCTCTGCCGCTACTGCGAGGGAATGCGGACTTCGACGTTCGCAACAATCTGCAGGGTGGGGTCAGTTGGGAACTCCCCGATGTCCACGGTCGGAGACCCGTTGCGATCTTCTTGAGCAACTGGGGAGCGGATGCGCGACTGAGTACCCGCTCTGCATTTCCCGTAACGCTTGGCGGAGCGCTTACAACCAATGTGGCCACGGGTAGCCAGTACGCCGGCGGGCTGAATGTAGTCCCAGGCATCCCGATCTATCTCTACGGGGCGCAGTATCCCGGAGGCCGCTCCATCAACAAGGCCGCGTTCAGTCTTCCGGTCGCCGGTTCCGCCGGAGACGCTCCACGCAACTTCGTGCGAGGTTTCGGTATGACGCAGGTCAATCTGGCCCTCCGGCGCGACTTCCAGCTCCATGATGGCGTGGTCGTTCATTTTCGCGCGGAGACATTCAATCTGCTCAACCATCCGAACTTTGGATTCGTTGACTCGACCTACACAGACGCCACCTTTGGCCAGGCGATGAAGATGCTGAATGCGAGTCTTGGAACCGTTGCGTCGCAGTATCAACAAGGTGGAGCCCGCTCAATGCAGTTTGCGCTGAAGCTCACATTTTGACATGAGAGCACTACCTCCTCTTCGAACTAAAAGCTGACTCTCCGTCCTGCTCACAACCCCCATGGAGTTGAAGATGAAGCTACGTTTGCGTCTCGTTGGGATCAGCCTGGTCGCACTTTCCCTCCTGCCTGCCAGAGGTCAAGATCACTCGTTCTCCGTCAAGGACGATATCGCCATGGTGCGTTTCAGTGAGCCACGCTCTGATCCTGGCGTCGCGGGCAGTGAGAAGGCAACACCCTCTCCAAATGGCGAGTACGTCGCGCTTGTCACGACGAAAGGCCTTCTCGCATCAGACAGGATCGAATCCGATCTATGGGTCTACCGGCTCAGGGATGTATCGACCTTTCTTAGAGGAACACGGGCGCGGCTCCTGCCGCGCGTCATTGCCTCGATCATCTCGTATCCTCACCGCGAACAGACAACCGCGTATGCACCCGTGATCAAGGATCTTCGGTGGTCTTCGGATGGAAAGAGTATCTACTTTCGAGGGGAAAGCGTATCGGGTGCCTATCGGATCTATGAAGCAAGGTTGGACCGGAGGGATTTGCAAGCCCTCACGCCCGTAAATCAGAGTGTGGACCGCTTTGACGTTGTGAGAAACACGATCGTATACAAAGCGTCGATCTTTCCGGAAAAGCGTGTTCGACCCAGTAACGCGATCAATTCCGACGCCCTGGTAGCGACTGGCTCGCGGATTCAGGATCTGATCCTTCCAGATCAGCTGACCACGTTGACGCCCGAGACATTTACGATTTCGACTCTGCGCTACGCAAATGCCCACTGGAGTGCGAGATCGGTCCCGGGCTATTCGGACCGGGATATGACCTACCTCTCATCCCTGTTTCCGTTTGTGCTATCCCCCACGCAGACAAAGCTCATTGCTCTTTCTCCTGTCTTGAGCGTGCCTGATGCATGGAAGCGCTATGCCCCGGCAAACGGCTTCGAACATTTGCGCCTGTCCGAGAGCGTAGACGGTCGCCTTACGAGCGCCGACAATCTGGCGCGGCCCGAACAGTTGACGTTGATAGACCTCGTGACGGGAAAAAGCACACCGCTCGCGGACGCTCCTGCGGCTCGTAGCCTTGCGTACTACCTCGATAACAGCTCCGTCACGTGGGCTGCGGACGAGAAGCGAGTCCTGGCGACAAATACATTCCTTAAACTGGAGGAGCCCGATGGGTCTGACATAACAAGGCCCTGCGCGGTTGCAAGCTTCGATCTGCCAACGCTCAAAGCTCAGTGCCTCTTCTTCGAGACGGGGGACCTCGACCCATTTGCCTTGCATGTGCTTGCCGTGTCCTTCGGCTCCACGAGCGACCAGGCCACAGTTACATTGAAGCGAGGCGTGCACGAGCAAGTGATACAGCAGTATCGTTTGCGCGAAAACGTGTGGCGTCTCATCGCATCGAGTACCGTGAGTGGCGAGAACTGTGAATCTGCGGTCTCGGTTCAACGCACCACGACCGTGAGTTGCGATCTCGAAGTGACTGTTCGACAGACCCTCAACGATCCGCCGACCCTTTGGGCGTCCAGCGCGCGAACTGGGAAGTCCCTAAAACTATGGGACCCCAACCCCCAACTGAGCCGAATGCGTTTCGGAGAAGCGTCACGGTATGAATGGCAGGATAAAACTGGCCGAGCATGGTCCGGCATACTCGTAAAACCCGTAGGCTACGAGGCAGGAAAGAGGTATCCCCTTGTCGTGCAGATGTACTCCTATGTGGAAGGCGAATTTTTGACCGACGGGCTTTACCCAACCGCGTTTGCGGCGAGACATCTCGCCAGCGTAGGGTTCATTGTTTTGCAGATCAAGAAGAAGCCGGACACGCTGACGGAAGCCGATCCCCAGGTCCATCTGGAGGGCTATCGCAGCGCCATTGCAACGTTGGATGCGGCTGGAATGATCGATCGTAGTCGAGTTGGAGTGGTGGGATTCAGCTGGACCTGTTGGTATGCCATCAATGCCCTGATCAAGGATCCGAATCTTTTCGCAGCGGCGACGATAGCCGATGGGCTGGACAATAGCTACCTGCAATACCTGTTGTTTGGCGTGGGAGCCCACTCCATTCTTCGCCAGATGGAACGTATCCGGGAGACGAGTCCCTTTGGAGACGGACTCCAAAAGTGGATCGACGAGGCGCCAGGTTTCCATCTCAATCAGGTCCGATCCCCCGTCCGCATCGAGGCGATCAATCCAGGCTCGGTCCTGCAGGAGTGGGAGCTGTACGCCTCTCTCCGCATGCAGAAGAAACCCGTCGATCTGATCTACTTCCCGCATGGGACTCATATCCATCAGAAACCACTGGAAAGACTGGAATCGCAACAAGGAAATGTGGACTGGTTTCGTTTCTGGCTGCAAGGCTATGAAGACCCCGATCCAGAAAAACGGGCTCAATATCAACGGTGGCGAGCATTGGATCGTGGGCCGATCACAACTCAACCCGCCACTTCTTCACCGTAACCGATTGCTTCCTGAAAAAAGCCCAGCCTCTCCGGGAATCCGGAAAAGGCTGGGGCTGGCCATGCGACTGGGTTGGTCTACTCGTCTGCCTGATATGCGGCACCGTTCGTCATGAGGTTGCTGCTGACCTCCGAGTTGGGTGCGATTTTGACACTCTTGATGGTCGACGTGGCACTGAAAGTACCGAGGAGTCTCGGTTGGATAATTAAGCGGCCCGCGCCGGATTTGGATAACGTCTCCCGGCGTCTATGGACAAACCACGAACTCACTTGACGGCAGCTTTGGAGGGATGGCACGCATTCTATCCATGGATCCGCTTATTGTGCGATTTCGGAAGGAGGTGCCGCGATGCGCCTTAGCTCTCGTCGAACGCCGCGGCCATCAAATCCAGTTCATCTTTTGAGATACCAAGTGCTTTTGCTTCTAGTCTCCAATTGGAGACTGCAGCTTCGACGTCATGCAGCGCAGCTTTGGCTTGCGCAGCGGTGATCCCGTAGCTTTTGAAGGCTTCCATTGCGATCGCGACATCGCATGTTGCTTCCGTCTCATCGATGGAGAGGGAGAGATAATCTCGTTCGACGGAAGGGTTGAGATCATAGGCAGGTGAGAGAGCAATGCCTCGTGCATCGATGAAGAAGCCATGATTGCGCAGATGGTCGTCTGTGTTGTGAATGCGGATATTGAAGAGTACCCGTCGGAACAACTGCTCACAATCAGCAAGCGTTTGTGCACCACGCTGTTGCAACAGTTCAACGAGCTCAAGGTAGCTGGCGCCGTCCTCTCCGTCTTTGTGTTGGGTTAATGTCATGGCCGAGACAAACCCGCGACGGCGTCCATGGTGCGTGCGGTCAAAACGCTTCACGAGAAATGTCGTGTAGGGGCTTTCCGGAAAATGGAGCGGTCGAGCGTCGGGTACCTGAATACCGGCTTCGCGAGCCAGGGAGTTGGCAACCAGTTCCCATGCGCCGATATCGCGGAGGTCTTGTCGGCTCGGAAACTTGGCGATGCAGAGTGTCCCTTCCTCATCACGGACAGATGCTTTTGGACGTGCTCCACCGAGTGAGCTACCGGGGGCAATGAGCTGTCCTAGCCATTTTTCATACTCCGGATGATCCTGCTCGTTGATGTGTTCCTCGAACTGAAGACTGACAGCCTGCAACTCCCTCAGCGAGGTCAAAGGAGGAGCCGCAAATCTCTCGTCGCTATCGACAAAAGGCCCTTCGGGGAATCTGAAGCGGAGCGCGCCCAGTCTTGTCTCGTCGTGAACGCCTAAAAGAAAATCCCATTCCGTAAGAGTCCGTGGACGCGCTCCCTCCCGGCGCGCGCGCGCGTTCTCCCGCCGTTGCATGAGGAGACGCCCCCAACGATCGGGGGATGAGTCGGTAAAGATGCCAAAGTTGGTTCGATCGCCAGAGGGATACTGATGGCCGCTACCGAGTTGCAGATCAGGATCAAAGGCAAATGCCTCCGCGCGCGCCATCCAACTCTTGGCGTACTCGAAGGAAAACAGCTCTCCTTTGCCGCTTCTTTGCCGGTGAAGCATGCCCATCAACTCCGGTTCCGGCGCCGTTTCCAGATCGACGTGGACTTCGATGGAATCGAGACCTGCCATCACTTTTGTCCTTCCATTTCATCCGACTTTTTTGAGACAGGCCGCTTCGGGGACCGCAACTTGGGAGTAATTTCAGCGTCCTGCAGCTTGCGGCCAAGTTCATCGTCGACAGCTAACAGGGCGAGGTCCTCTTCGAGACGGAGCACCTGCATGACACGGGCGTACACCCCCAAAGCGACGCCTGGGTCGCCTTGTTCTGCTTTCCAGAGGGTCGTACGCGTAATGCCAGCCCGTTGGGCTACGGTTTCTGCTGAGTATTTTCTCCGCAAACGGGCAAGCTTGAGCCGACCTCCCAATTCACTGAGCAGCCGGGATACGCGCGGAACAAGCACTGGAGTGGTTTTCCCCATAACGTCTATTATTATAGACACAAAGTCTAATATTTGTTCATAATAATAAACGTTAGCGGGACCGGCTTCCTGATTGCCAGACACTGGTGTTCAAGAACTCTGTTCTGGATCTCTCTTGGGCAGATGGCGTGTCCGGCCTCTATCGGAACGGACAACGCCTCTCTTTGCGAAACGTTCTTCAAGAGGGAACATGCTCCGGATTCGCTGCTCTGTGAAATCGAACGCATCACGTACCTCAACGCCGAGGCCAACACAGAGAAGCTCTAAGTTTTCAGGTTCGGGCCACACGCCGTATAGTTCGTAGTCGGCAATTTGCCGAGGATCAAGCCCAGTCCGTCGAGAATCAAGTGCGGTCCGTTTGGCAAGCTCATCGCGCGTTAAGTGTGCCCAATTTCGCAATTCTTCCAATCGCAGACCTAGCATAAGCCTCAGATCGAGCATCCCTTTAGCGTGCCGATCTTAGGCGTCTTATAAAATGATCTTGGAGATCATAAAATATGATGCTATAGTTCACGAAACTGTTGAAATCCCCGTGCTGTCAAGGAAGGGAGCATGTTCTCTAAATCCTCAGAGCGGCTTGCGTGGTATCAGACGCGAAGAGGAGAAGTCGAAGAGGTCTCGCACTTGGACGTTGAAAGACCGAGCGATACGCTCCAGTGTGTCCGCTTTAGGCCAGCCGTTTCCCAATTCCAAGGTTGCAATACGGCGAGCGCTAAGATGTACGCGTGCAGAGTATTCTTCACGGCTCAACCCTGTGGAGTCGCGTAGCTCCCTGATCCTTGCACCAAGTTGAGTTTGAAGTTTGGACACAATCAAGTGTCGGAACAATCAGCGGCATAGAAAATGATCTCGGAGTTCATAAAGCAGGAATTGATGTTGCAAATCTGCTCATTCTCGAACTTACAGGTTGCCTATCAGGCTCATGCTTCTGAGCTATGCCAATGTCTCGTCCCTCTGGAGCTTCACCCTCCTCCCGTAATCACTATCGTTTTTTCTCATCCCAGGCGTCCCGAGGCTGCAGATGAGCTCTGAAGCGACCCTCAACATATTGCAATCACTAGCCGAACCTGCGGATGTCTCCCAGGAGCATATGCCTGCGTGTATGCCCCCTGCTGTCGATGTGTGGACAGATACTTCCTCGTCGCTCTCAGATGAAAAACTGATTGAAGCGGTAGGGAAAGGAGACAAGGCGGCCCTCGGTGTGCTCTTTCAGCGGCACGGCCGCTCCGTCTTGAACGTCGCAAGGCGGATATTGCGCGATGAGGTGGAAGCGGACGACCTTCGCCAGGACGTGTTCCTGTACCTGTTTGAGCGCGCACAGCTTTACGACGCCCAGAAATCTTCGGCAGTGTCGTGGATCATGCAGATTACGTATCACCGCGCCTTTAACCGGCGAAAGTTCTTGAGCCTCCGCCAAGGGAGCGGCGTGGAAGTCTTCGACGAGCAGCACATCGAGCAAAGCACCACGCAGCCCTCAACGGATCGGATCGATGGCCAAGCCATCCTCGGTAGACTTGCAGACCAGCTATCGCCAACCCAGCAACAAACCCTACACCTGCACTTCTTCGAGGGGTACACCCTCCGTGAGATCGCAGAGCAGAGCGGCCAGGCCATCGGCAATGTTCGACATCACTACTACCGCGCATTGGACACCCTCCGCTCCAACCTCTTTCCGAAAAAGCGTGGGTAGAGTGAGAGAATTGGTTGGACATTCGCAGCGCAAAGGGAACCGAACCGGTGAATCCTCTTTTGCATGATGAGTTCGTCGCACTCTGTGCTCTCTTCTACTCCGGAGAAATCACGGACGAGGAGTGGGCCTTGCTGCAGGTGCACATGGCCTATTGCGACTCCTGCCGTCGCACCTTCGAGGAGTACAGGCTCGTCGCACACGAAGTGATCCCCGCGATGGCCGCATCGGCTGCCGAGTCCGCCAATGGACCACGAGAATCCGCGGCCTCCCTGGACGATGCCGAGCGACGCCTGATGAACCGGTTAGATGCCGTTCCAAGGCCCCAGCCATCCCGGGGCTCTAAGGTCACCCCCTGGCGCATCCTGAGTGGCACATTCGCTGCCGGCGTCCTGGTCCTTGTAGCGTTTGCCAGTGCGCACTTCATTCGAGGGAAAGGAGTGGGGAGACGGGAGCCGTCAGCTTCCACCACGACCGGGCAACTCCCGGCGCCACAGGCGGCACCACGCAGTAACACGGAGGAGTCGCCTGTACTGCAGCGCGATGCGAACGAAGTCGCAGGGCTCCAGCAGCAGATTCGTGATCTGGCAAGCCAGTCGGCAAAATCCAGCTCTGCCTCGGCGGTCTTGCAACAGCTCCTTCAGAAGGAACAGGCCCAGCGCGAACAGCTTGCGTCTGAGAAAGACGAGCTGACGCGGCAACTCGCGAATGCCCAAGCGGGCATGCAAGCGTTGCAGGAGAAGCTGCGATCTGCCGATTCCAAGGCGGAGCAACAAGCGGTACAAGTCGCTGCCCTGGAAACAAAGGTGCATGCTCTGAACGTGTCGCTCGACGAAACCAAGAGCACACTCAACGACAGGGAGCGAATGCTTGCGCTCGACAAAGACTTCCTCGCGCACGACCGGGACATTCGCGATGTTGTAGGCGCACGCAATCTGTATATCGCCGATATCTACGACACGACCGAGAGCGGCAAGACCGCCAAGCCGTTTGGCCGCATCTTCTACACCCAGAATCGGTCATTGGTCTTTTACGGGTTCGACTTAGAAAAGCAACAGGGACTAGGACGCTCCGTAAATTTCCAGGCATGGGGCAGCGGAACGGACCGTCAGCCGGTAAGCCTCGGTCTGTTTTATCAGGACGACAGCCATCAGCGCTGGGTCGTGCGATGCAGCGATGCGAAGACGCTTGCCCGCCTCAATATGGTCTTTGTCACTGTGGAACCCCCGGGCGGGAGCGGCAAGCCAACAGGCAAACAGCTTCTTCGCGCCTATCTGCAAATCAATCCGAATCATCCATAATCGACAGGGAGTGCGACACAAGAAAGTTTGGTACACATCGGTGCGGTCAGTTGTAGACGGAGTGTACCCCTCACTTCCGCCCCTTCGGAGCGCCTTTCCATGAAGCGTTGCATTCTTTCTCTTGGTCTGTGTCTCACCTCTGGCCTTGCCCTATCTCAGTCGACAAACGCGACGATCAGTGGCGGTGTCGCCGATCCATCGGGCAAGCTCATTCTCGATGCCAATGTCGTCATCCAGAACGATGCGACAGGAGTTGTTTACTCCTCGAAGACCAACAGCGTTGGCATGTATCTGGTTCCGATTCTTCCCCCTGGCCACTACCACGTCCAGGTATCGAAGACCGGATTCAAGACCATCATCAAAGCCGATGTCATCCTGAATGTTCAGAGCGCCGTCGCGCTCAACTTCGTTCTGCCGGTCGGAGCGACGTCCGAGAGTGTAACCGTTGATTCCGCATCGCCTGTCATGAACACAACCGACGCTTCAGTATCTACGGTCGTGGACAGAAAGTTCGTAGAGAACCTTCCTCTGAATGGAAGGAGTTTCCAAGACCTGATCTCCATGACGCCGGGGATCGTGACGCAGAGCCCGCAGAGCACGTCGCAGGTGGTAGGGACGGGCGGCGATTTCAGCGTCAATGGGCAGCGAACGCAATCCAATTACTACACCGTGGATGGTGTCACGGCGAACATCAGTTCTGGTAATGCCGGGGGTGTCGCTGGACCTTCCACCGGAGGCGCCCTCGCAGGCTCTACCGCCCTCGGCACGACGCAGAGCATGATTTCAGTCGATGCACTCCAGGAGTTCCGCGTCCAGAGTTCCACATATTCCGCTGCCTACGGGAGGTCACCCGGCGGGCAGTTCTCTCTTGTGACGCGCTCCGGGACAAACGTGCTCCACGGGAGCGCTTTTAACTATCTCCGCAACAACTTCTTCGACGCCAACGACTGGTTCAACAAGTATTACGGTAAACCCACTCCCGCTGTACGCCAAAATGACTTCGGTGGCACGTTAGGCGGTCCCATCCTGATTCCGTCGTTATATGACGGGAGGGACCGCAGCTTCTTCTTCGCCTCCTATGAAGGACTTCGGCTCAAGCAACCCACGGCCGCGACGATCCAGTATGTTCCCGATTTCTTCATGAGACAGCAGGCAGTCGCTGCCATGCGCCCCATCCTCAATGCGTTTCCGTTACCGAACGGTCTCGACTACGGGTCGTCGGCCAACCCGAGCCTTGCACAATTCATCGCCCCGTTTTCTCTCCCAAGCTCCATCGACTCGACCAGCATTCGGATCGACCACACGTTGGGTTCGAAGTTGACCCTTTTCTTCCGGGTCGGCAATACCCCCAGTTCCACGAAGAGCAGGCCGAATTTTGCTCTTGCGAACACAACAAGCAACGCACAGACCTATACCTTGGGCGCCAGCAGCCAACTCTCCGATCGCTTCACGAACGAATTCAGACTTGGGTATGCTCGCTCCGACTCCACCCAAACTGGAACATTGGATAACTTCGGAGGAGCTACGCCAACTGATCTGGCAGCGGCGATGGGTGCAGGATCGTACCGTCAAGTCCTGCCTGTCGTCATCTTCTCGATCTCCGGAATTGGGTCTCCGCTTCTGTCCGAGTACAACGCACGGAATGCTGGACGGCAGTGGAATCTGGTCAACACGTTGAGCGTCCTCAATCAAACGCACCGCTTCAAAATTGGTGTCGACGATCGTCATATCAAATCGCCAATCTCGCCTCCCGACATGGAGCCCTACACCGTCTTCTCGACGACGCAACAAATCCTCAGCGGCGCACCGAGTACTCCGCTTGTCGTCCGCTTCTTGCCAGCGACTCCTCGCTTCCATCAGACGGGTGTTTTTGTGCAAGACGAATGGCGGCTGCATCCGCGGCTCAATCTTTCCCTGGGATTGCGTTGGGAATTGAATCCACCGCCGACCGAAGAGCACGGAAAGGATGCGTATACCCTCCGAGGCAACATCAATGATCCAAGCTCTCTCACCGTAGCTCCGCGCGGTACTCCATTATGGAAGACCGGCTGGTATAACTTTGCGCCGCGGCTCGGCTTGGCATGGACGGCGCACACGCAACCCGGTGCCGAAACCATTGTGAGAGCGGGTGGCGGAGTGTTTTTTGACTCTCCGAATGAGGTCGCAACGCAGGGCTATAGCGGCCTCGGGTTTCGGGCGAACAAAATCCAGACGGGAGCTCAGGTCCCATTCACGCCGAGCCAACTCGACATTCCGGTCACGGTGACCGCCCCCTATACGTCGGCAACGATTACAGCGTTTCCAGAGCATCTTCAACTGCCGTATACCTTGCAATGGAATCTCAGCCTGCAACAAGCGCTGGGAGCAAACCAATCGCTGACGATCTCTTATATTGGTGCGAATGGCAGACGCCTCATGGGGCTTCAACAGAAGAACTTGACGGCACTGAACGCGAACTTCGGTGCTATCCAATACTTTAGAACCGGGCTGTCCTCAAGCTATCAATCTCTCCAGGTCCAGTTCCAGCGGTCTGTGACGAAAGGCGTTCAGGCGCTTGCTTCGTATACGTGGTCACACGCTCTCGACTTCGGATCGAATGCAAGTGCGTTGCCGCTGCAACGTGGCAACGCGGACTTCGATGTCCGCAACAACTTCCAAGGTGGCCTGAGTTGGGAACTCCCAACGGTCGCGCGACATCCGTTGCTCCGCTCGGTATTGAATGACTGGGCGCTTGATCTCCGGGCCAGCACACGCAGCGCTTTCCCAGTAACGCTTGGCGGAAACCTCATCACTGATCCGACGACGGGAAGCCAATACGCTGGTGGCTTGAACATGGTGGATGGACGTCCGACATTCCTGTCAGGGCCGCAATATCCTGGAGGGCGAGCGCTGAATAAAGCCGCCTTCAGCTTGCCGGCATCAGGGACCTCGGGCAACGCGCCGCGCAACTTTGTCCGAGGCTTCGGTTCCAATCAACTCAACCTGGCAGCTAGGCGTGAAATCAGACTCCATGATCCAGTCGTATTGCGCTTCCGAGCGGAGACCTTCAATTTGTTGAACCATCCGAGCTTTGGCTATGTCGACCCCACCTACACTAGCGCCACATTTGGCCAGGCGACAAAGATGCTGAATGCAAGTCTCGGCACAGTGGCCTCGCAATATCAACAGGGCGGCGCTCGCTCCATGCAGTTCGCCGTGAAGTTGGTCTTCTAGCGCCCCGCTTGCCAAATCGACGATAGTTCCTCACTCTCCACGAACCTACGCTCCCCGAGCGATGGAGGCTTTCGATGAAAGCATCGCCTTTCTGCGTTCTCATGTTGTCTCTCGTGTGGCCTATCTACTCCGCACTTTCGCAGCAGCGTGCGTTTTCTGTCGTCGATGACATTGCAATGGTCCGCTTCAGCGACCCCTCTCCAGAGGAAAGCGATGCAGCGGCGAAGAGCGCCAGTATGTCACCGGATGGAAGGCACATCGCGGTTGTAACGACGAGGGGCCTGCTCGACTCGAACCGGATCGAGTCGAGGATCTCTGTCTTTGCAGTCTCTGACATACAACGCCTTCTGCGTGATCCGCTTCAGAAGTCCATCCAGCCTCGCCTCGTCGCAACCATCGCGTCGTTTCCGCACCACGAACAGACGGTACCGTACGCACCAGTGATCAAGGATCTTCGCTGGTCAGCAAATGGAAAACTCCTCTATTTCAGAGGCGAAAGTCTCAGGGGCGCCTATCAACTGTATCGGGCAAACACCGATGGGAGTGGGTTCCATCGTCTGACACCCGAGACCTTCAGTGTCAACCAGTTCGACATGACGAACAGTAGAGTCGTCTACACGTCTGCCCGAATTGGCCTCACGATCCCAGAGCGGGGCACCATCCTCAATGCAGACGCACTGGACGTAACCGGGTCCCGTCTCATCAATATTCTGTTCCCAGGGCAGATGGCATCTTATGAACCGGAAAGGTTCACCCTGTCTTTCTTCGAGAAGAACGAAAGCAAGACGGTGCCGCACCACGTCCCTGGCTTCTCAGTTGCGGAACTGTCCACGCTGCTGCACTTCCTTCCGTTTCGCGTATCGCCGGATCGACGCTATGTGCTTTTAACTGCACCGGCGGAATCTGTTCCCGACCACTGGAGGCAGTATGATCCAGCCCCTTCCTTCGAACATCGGCGACTGAGTAGCAACGATCCTGACCTTGTCAAAGCCAATAACCCTCTTCGCCCGCGACGATATTCATTGATCGACCTAGCGACCGGCAAGCTCACTCCACTTCTTGATAGCCCCAATGCCTGGATCCTTGGCTATTTTGCCGATAGTAACAACGCAGCATGGGCTGACGACAGCAGCCGAGTGCTGGTCACCAACACCTTCTATCCGCAGGCGCCAGACGAGGCCAACGCTTCCGAGCAACATCCTGAACCATGCGCGGTGGCCAGTGTTGATCTGCCGAACCTCAAGCCGCGCTGTCTCTTCTTTGAAACGAAACACGCCACGTCGACTTCTGTTCATGTGGACGATGTTTCGTTTGGCCACAACCGGGACGAGGCCCAAGTCCTGCTCCGGACGGGAGGAGCACAGTACGTGGTGAAGACATATGTGCTCCAGGGCAAGGACTGGAAACCTGTCGCAGAGGGGCCGGTCATGGATACGAAGCCGCTCACATTCGGCGCTCCCAGAACACATTCTGGATCGAAAACGCCGCCCAGAGTATTCGTCAAGCAGGGCCTTAATGAAAGACCCACCCTCTGGGCGAAAGATCCGAACACAGGAGCGGCGCGTCAGATTTGGGACCCCAATCCTCAACTGCAACATGTGAACCTCGGCGAAGCGAGTGTCTATCACTGGAAGGATGAATCAGGCAGCGGTTGGACGGGTGGACTTGTGAAGCCTGTGTCGTACGTCGCAGGCCAACGCTATCCTCTCGTGATCCAGATGTATCAATTTCACGAAAACCAATTCCTTACCGATGGAACGGACCCGACCGCATTCGCGGCAAGGCAGCTCGCGAGCGCGGGCTTCATGGTGTTACAGATCAGAAAGAGACCAAGCGTTCTTTCCGAAGAGGACCCCAAGGTTCACCTTGAAGCCTATCGAAGTGCCATCAAAAGCCTATCCGACGCCGGGCTGGTCGATGCGAGCAACGTCGGCGTCGTCGGCTTTAGCTGGACTTGCTGGTATGTCATCAACGCACTCATCAAGGCTCCTCAACTCTTCCGGGCAGCGACGATCGCTGACGGACTGGATAACAGCTACATGCAATATTTGATCTTTGGGCCGGGGCCGCCGGTCACGCATGAACAGATGGATACGATTCGAGGAACGAGTCCATTTGCTGCCGGCTTGCAAAAGTGGGTCGAGGACGCCCCGGGCTTTCACCTTGATCAAGTGCAGACTCCTGTTCGCATCGAAGCCATCAACCCTTCCTCAATCCTGCAAGAGTGGGAACTGTATGCCTCCCTCGCGATGCAACACAAACCTGTCGATATGATTTATTTCCCGGCAGGAACCCATATCCACCAGAGACCGCTCGAACGATTGGAGTCGCAGCAGGGCAACATCGATTGGCTTCGCTTTTGGATGCAAGGGTATGAAGATCCCGCGCCTCGAAAGCGAGCGCAGTACGAGCGCTGGCACATGCTAAAGGAGTCCTTGAAACGGGATCGCTCTGGTATGGGAATCGAGTAATGGAAAGAACGATCCGGTCCTTCGGTAAGACGCACCGAAAGACCGGACTGGTTGATCGTCAAGAGCACATCTTGATCGGCCTACTCGTCGGCTTGGTAGGCAGGACCATTGGTGAAGAAGACGCTGCCCATCTCTTGCTGCCCTGCGCCTTTCTGATTCTTGATCGCAGAGACAGCACGGAAAGTACCGGTGATTTGCGGACAAACGTAACGCATAAGATGGTTCCTCTCTTTTGTTTCGAATTTCCGTGCGATTCAGATCGTCTCCGATCTGTCCGCCCGGACTTGATGGCCCTACCAACGCGGCCAAACTCGGTTGGAGCAAAGCCCATAAGGTTCACTCAAGGGCGAAGCAGAGACTCTTGGCAGTCACTTGCTTTCAGCCAGAGCTCATATGCGATCGTTCTCAAAAGTGGCTGATACCATTCCGCACTCCCTGCTGCGGTACGCTTCAGTTCATCGAGCAATGCAGTCACATCCACGAGCCCTCGACGACCGATCTCGGAAGACTCCAGGACATGCTGAAGCTTGTGATAGGCCTGACCTATCGCATTCAAAGGGGCGCGAAGTTGATACGCTTTGCGTCGCCGTTCCAGAATCTCGGGTGGGACGATCGAGCGCAGGGAGCGCCGCATCAAAGACCGCCGCCTTCCTGGCCGCAGCAACTGCTCGCGCGGAATGCTAAACAGATAGTTCACCAGATCTTTATCGAGCATGGGATATAGGTATTCCGGTCGGAACAGAACTTGCGGTATCGCATGCGGAAGACCCTCCAGAACGGAGGACCAGGTGGATGCATTGACCAGACAATGGGGAGCGACTCCGAGCCGGCGATGGGTCATTCCTCGAGGTCCGACCGAATCCTGAACGTGACGGCGAAGCCGGAATGACATCCACGGCGGCAGCTTGCGAGAAGGCGAGTTCCTCTGCAGATACAAGCGGTGGGTGTAGAGAGCCGTCTCGCAGAGGGTGAAGATGATTGGGTTTCGGTCAACGAGAGACCATCGTAGGGATTGGGAAATGAGCCTACGAAGATCTCCCGAAACGAGATGGTCCGCAAGTTCGGGGAGCGGGTTCGGAACGCCTCCCATGACCTCATCTCCACCAATCCCGGACAGGAGGCTCCTATATCCCTTTTGCGAAACGAGCCGGAATAGCTTGCGTTCCTGCGTGACGGAGAAGCTGTCGGCCCCTGGCACGCGATAGACTCCATCGTCAACATAAGGCGGATCAAACGTTCGCTGAGAAAAGGCGTTATTGATATGAATTCCTGCTTTGCCGCGACGAGCCTCGGTGAGGGTGAAGTATGGCCTCTCGTTCAGAGAGGCCTCGGAGTCGTCGAAATACGAAAGTGTATCGAGGATCTCCGCGTGAGGATCGGCAGCACGGCGAAGACAGTCGGACATACAGACAATCGAGGTCGAATCCATTCCCCCACTCAGTTGCGCAAGTATCGGCGCACCCGGTCCTGTACGCCGCGTGACGGCCTGCCCGAATAAGGCGAGAAAATGTTCCTCATACTCTGCATCGTGCTTGTATCGAGTTGTGCCGGTGGTCACGGGGTTCCAATGGGTACGCCGAATCATCCCGCGGTGGCCGAAGGCAATGGATTGTCCGGGGAGAACGGAAAAGATTCCCTCATAGGGAGTGAGATCTCCGATCGGGAGGTGGGCCAGGTAGGAGGCAGCATACGGTTCCGAGAGCCGAACGTCTCCCTCTGCGGACAGGAACGGTTCAAGATACGTGGACCATAGAACTCGGTGAGGTAACTGCTGGTAGTAGAGCGTTCTGCTTCCTGCGTGGTCTCGCGCAAGAAAGAGTCTCTGATCTCTCGTGGACCACAGCGCCATGGCCCAATCGCCGGTGAAGCGCTGGAAACAGTTTTCTCCCCAGTGCTCGAAGGCTGCCAGCACGATCTCGGAATCGGAACGATCGACAGAATTGATTCCAAGCTCACGCGCAAGTTCTTGGTAGTTGTCCAAACGTCCATCAAAGCCGAGGATGTTCCCGCGGATGTCGGCGGAAGGGCCAGCATCCATCGCGGAACGTTCATGACTGATATAGGGCTGAACGCACATGGCCAACCGGCCGCTCATATAGACCTTGCCCGTGGCCGTGGCGAACCGCTCGGTCGAAAGCGAGAGATGGCGTAACTCGGACTCGGAGGCGAACGCTTCCGGATCATGCAACAACCCCAGCAGAATGCTCATGGCGACCTCGCTTAGCAGCGCTCCAGCACTTCAAACATCTCCGTGATGTAAGGCCTATCGTTGACGACTCGACCCTCAACTTCCACCCAGGCATGGGATTGGAATGGAAGGAGCTGTGCGCCGATGACCAACTCTGCGTCCCAGCTATAGCGGCGCAGAAGGACAGCCAGGGCAGCCGAACGTTGCAGGCACAGCACACGTTTGAAATAGAAGACACAGGCAAGATCCATCGCATGGGATAACATGCTGTCGTTCTGTAGTGCCCTGGATGTGTGCCGTATCGTCTGCGCCCGAACGACGGTGTGAACTCTCTGAAATCCGCGGGCGCGCATGAGCCAATCGAAATAGGCCAACAGCAGCCAGCTCTCAACAACCCGTCGTCTCATGACTCGCCTCCTGATGTTCTCGCACAGTGCATGCATAGAACTCGTGTACGACCTTGCCGACGAAGACCCTTCGCAACTAACAGCGCAAGCGCCTTAACAACGCAGGTTCCCGAGCCGCTCGATCCATATGCCGCGCAATCGCGCGCACGTAGGCCTGGCGTCTTGGATCGTCCCGCAAATGCGTCCGGAGCCAGTCTCCCCGGCCCAGGATGGATGATGCAGCGGCAATCATGGGCGCACACGCGAAGCCTTCATCGACTGCTCTTACGTCGAGTATTTTGCCTAAAGCTCCCCGATACACCTGTCGAAGGCATGCATCACGAGACGACTTTAGGGAGGGACAGTCGACTTGGTTCAGAAGCAAGATGTGTTCAAAGGTCACGAGCGGACTGCCCACGTAGGCTTCACTCCAGTCGATAAACACGCAACGGCCATCCGCGACGAGGATATTGCCGAGATTCATATCGCCGTGAAGAACCGTTGGCGGAAGGCCGAGCTGCTCCATGTGACCGCAAACGTCTTCGAAGATTCTCCGGAGTTCACAAAGCCTGCTTGCCCCAAGACGCGGCACCTTGGTTGAGGTTTGCAAAGACATTGCTTCGTCGATGTAGGCGAAGAGCGTTTCTGCTTTCGCTCGCAGGACATGCGTTCCGTGGTCGCATGCACCGACGGCAAATAACGCCTGCTCCGATCCCACCGTGTTCATCTGGAGCGCGGCCAGAGACTTCACCGCTCCCCGCAGTACATGCCAGATACCGGTCGCCTCGGTCGGCAGAGCCCTGCGAACACTGCCCTGACCGCGCATCATCCAGGCATTCCACTCTGGGATCTCCGCCACGACTTCAGGAACATGGCCCGCGCAAAGCCTAGACAATAGTGACGTGATGTTGCGCTCATGAAGGTTGGGCGCTCCGGTCGCTTTTAGCCAATAGTCGCAACCATCCTGCGTCCGAAATCGGAGCAGCGTGAAAGCTCCTCCAGCGTTGTGCTGCTCGATATCAGCCTTCGACGACAGTCTTCTCCCCGTCGCAGTCTCCAGCCACGCAATGGCTCTATCAATCCAACCGATCTCAGTGAAAGGGCTTCGTACAGTACCGCGGAGCATGTCCTGGAACAAACTGCGCCCCTCTTCGGATAGCTCGTCACGCCGAATCTGTTCGGGGAGGACGGCCCTGAACTCCGCAGGGACCTCACCGGCAAGAAGTTCAGCGACAGCGCATGGGGACATATTGTCGTGTACGGCGAGGAGATCCAAGATGAGGATCGTTACGCCCCATGACGTGCGAAATGTCTCCTGCAACTGGCGTGCGGGACGCGTCCCGAGAGGCACTGCAACGCGGGCCAGACAATACTCTCCGCATCGCTCCTGGGCGAGCAAGGTGTGCGACTTCGGATCTACAAGGAGCACTCGATACTCGTTGGTGATGACAGGGAGCGTGGTTGCCATAGCGGGCCTCTGTATCGTCACTGGGATAGCAGCTGCTGCGTCTTGAGGCTTGCGATGAACTCTCTGACGTCGCGTCCTACGACTTCGGAGGATTCACCCGTCTCGCGGGCGAGGTTCGCGACGATGCTTTCCTCACTCTCGCCCCGCTCCAACGCCTGCCAGACATAGCCGCCCGTAACGTTGAAAGTCGAGATGACGCCTCGCTCGGTATCAAGGACCGCCGCACCATCCTCATTCACAATCGTCCGAAGGGAAGCCTTGTCGGTGGCCATGCACACTCTCCGCGGCCAAGCGCGATTGGATCCGCAGCTGGCGGTGAAAGTGAGCTTCAACCTGTCTCCCGTCTCTTGCAAGCAGAAAACAGCAGTTGGCCAAACTTACTCCCGCGTGGCAGGAGCAGCAGTTATGGACAAAGCATGTTGCATGATTGGTGCGTGCCGAGAGCTATTTTGGCCAAAGTTACTCCTGTTCGATTTCTAAACCGGGATCACCACACCGCAGACACGGCGAAGCTGCAACAACTCGCTTGGGCCGAAGAGCGCTTTGGGGTGATTTGCCTCGCGACCGTTCAGCAGAGCAAAGCCGTTGCCGTCCCGGTCCAGGTATCCCAACACATGCTCCACTCCGCGACGCATCACGTAGAGAGGCCGGGCCCAGCCCCGTTTGCTCGTATCGATCCGTGCGTCCGGCAGCATCGAGAGATCTTCGAGAAGCACCCACGAACCTGGACGGAGAGGGGGTTGCATCCCGACCAACCCGGTCTCCTCCCCGATACGCAACACCCGCTCTCCTAGAAGGCTCGGCCGCGGAAACTTTCGCGCGAACAGTGCGGCATACTCTACCATCTCTTCGCGCCTCGCATCCCAGACCTCGGAAGGCATGGGAACCGCCGCCCTTGCCCGTGTCACGAACAGGTCGGTCGCATCGTTTGCGTGGAGCATCGTTTCAAGCGAAAACCTGTCGGCGTCCCGAATCGCATGCCCTCCCATCCGTAACGAGTCGGTGTATCGCGCGAAGTGCTCCACAGTGATCTGCATGAGAGCATCAGCATGGGGATTCGAATCCGTTTCACTGCGATACCGCCGCCGCGTTCTCTCGCTGACCTTTGAGTGCAAGTTCTCCTGAAGGAACTGCTGCACATAGCGTTCCTCGTCCGGGGATCGTACGAATCGCTTGTGCTTGTTCGCTAGCATCTGCCACCGGTGAGCGTGCTCCCAGGGCAAGAGGAGGTCCGCGTTGCCGTCATAAGACCAGAGCCCCCGCGGGGATGCATGGTGCTGCAACGGAAGTCCAAGGGCGAAGGCGCGGACGCGGCCCACGATCCGCACCCCACCACCGGGATACGAAAATTCCTCCTGCCCGAAGTAGGAGCGGTCGACGGTAAGCAACTGCAACTTGCCCCGCGTGGCGACACAGCGACTGCACCGATACCCGTTGCGGAATTGAAGCAGATAGATCGAACGCAGGTCCGGACGCATCTCCTCTTCTTTGTCGATCAGTTCCACCAGTGCCATGGACCCCGGAGGAATGCTCGATCCCAGACTGTCTTCCGTTCCTACATGCACGTAGAAGGCACCCGGATGGTGCCACTCGGAACGACTCAAAGCACGGATCGGAATGTCGCCTTGCCAGCTTCGCACCAGCGTGTCGAGCGAGGCCGTCCGTGAGAAGGCTTCTGCAGGAGCCAGTTCCAACGGCAGTTCCACGAGGTAATCCCGTTCGAAAACGTAAGACTCAACGACATGGGTCCGTCCACCGTTGAGAAAGAGGTCGTACTCACGCAAGGCATCGAGTGAATACCCAAAGAGACGGTAACCGCCATCCTTTGTCAGCAGGCAGTGCGTTCCCAGATCATCCACCATCTGGACCATCGCGCGGCTCTGCGTACGTCGCAGATTCGTAATGAAGTCTTTGAGCCGCTGTTCACGCCGTTCAAAGGCAAGGTGCTCGTGCTCATTCCTTGGTCGGATCTGCCGTAGCAGACCTCGGATATGCTCCACGCGTTCGATAATTTCATTGCTCGTGACAGGTCGATACACAGCGAAGGCGTCTCCTCTTGATTCACTGCAGCGGAGTAGCTACATCGCACAAAGCCGGGGGACAAGCGATACAACATCGAACACTGATAGAGCCTCAACCTTTGCTGAGATGTGCAGCATAGGTTTGAGAACCTGCAACTCGCCTGCGAGATCGATGCAGATTGAATCTGCGTGCTGGGTCTGATGCGCCCTCGTGTTCGGAATGTCTAGCAAGTGTGCCCGTGTCGTGCTCAATCCGCAAGCGTGAAGAAGCGAGCGTAGCGTGTCTAAGAGTCTTGTTACATCTCGTCGACCCTGAAGAAGGTTAGATAGATATGACTAAGTAAGACAGAGCAGACTTCTTGCGGAATCATTCCCTACGCATATAGCGTAGGAACATCTCTTCATCAGTTCGCAGTTAGGGTTTAGCGAGTGCATCGAGAGGGTACGACGATCCATCTCGATCTCTTGGTCTGCAATCACCCCTCCGTGAAGTTTCTTCAACCGATACGTCATTGCATGTATCCGACCGATCCACTTCAGATTCCGAGTGCAACTTTGCGAGGACGATCGCACGGCTCACTTGGGGAGGAAAGCGAGCGATGCTCATAGACCGGAGTGTGGTCCGAAGGGTTGGAAGAGAGCGAGAGATCGCTCCTTGGATGAAATTGTTGGCGCTGCACGATAAACAGGCTTACCGGCATAGCCTCCTCGTAGCCGAGATCACTGGAGCATTTGCAGCCACCATTGGCCTCAGTAGCAGAGCTCAGAAACATCTTGTCAGAGCGGCTTTACTGCATGATGTCGGAAAGATGGAAGTCCCCGTCGACCTGCTCAATAAGCCGGGCCGCCTCACCGAAGGGGAACTGCGGATCGTGCATTCCCACGCCGAGCGTGGTTACAGGATGCTATTGGAAACGGAAATGTTCTCGCCTGACATCCTCGACATCGTGTTGCACCACCATGAGAAATTGGATGGCTCAGGTTACCCGGCGGGGCTGCGCGGTCGATCCGTCCGCAACGTCGTGCGCATGGTCACAATCTGCGATATCTATGCAGCCCTCATCGAGCCGCGTGCATATAGAGCGTCCCTAAGTTCCCAGAAGGCGTTAGAGATCATGGTCGGGATGAGCGATGGACTGGATCGCGATCTTTTCGACATATTTCGGCTTCTTGCGCCGAGGTGGACCAACATCCCCATTGGTCTTCTATTTCTCCTTGCCTAGATCAGACCGCATCCTAGAGATCTTTCATTTCTTACAGTCGAGACGATTGGGATCGGCTAAACAGCGAGCAGCAAGTCGAAGCGGCACGAGAAAAATCATCTCCTCTCTGGTGCCTCAGCTTGTGCTGAGGCTTTCAAACCCTCTTGTCCCTCTCGATAGATCTTCCGTGCCGATTGGATCGACATATGGTTCTCGTTGGCCCAGGTGATCAGCATGAGGAGTGGCTCCAGAAATGATTTGCCCAAGGGTGTCAGAGCATAGTCGACTCGGGGCGGAATCACCGGAAAGACCGTCCGCGACACAAACCCGTCTTGTTCAAGCTGTTTCAGTGTCCGCGACAGCATATGCTGCGACACATCCCCGATCTCCCGTCTCAACTCGTTAAAGCGCATGGTGCCGTTGGATAAGGCACCGAGCACTAAACCACTCCATTGGTCGCCGACGCGGTCGAGGACATCGCGGATGGGGCAGGCCTCGCCCTTTGCTAGATCCGGTTGCTTGCTGAAATCGCCCTTCAATCTGCTTCCTCTCCTTCACTCCCCATGAGTCACATTGAGTCGACTTCGGAAGATAGGTTCAACTGACGATCACGACGGAATCGCACCGAACGAAGAATCATCGACCCGCTCGCCGACAGAGCGCGATGACTTCTCAGAACGCGACATCGGTTACCGAAGCACACCGCAGGTGGCTGCGAGCATCAGTTCTCGATCGAGATCGATGCACGTGAGTGAGGCGAATTGAATCGCCTCACTCCCACACACAATCTGTCGCGCTCTCAGTGAGGGGTGGTCGTCGCAGGATGGTCCATCTTCATCCCGTTCATGCCACCGGAGTCGCCCGTCATGCCCATGGTTCCAACCTTGACCTCAGCAGCAATCAACTGGTCAGCCTTTTTTGTGGCGTGAATGACGATAGGGTCCCCAACTCGGATGTCGCGAAGGGTGGCAACCTTGTCCCCCTTGGTAAACTTCGTCGTTGCCACCAGCACAACCGTTTGGGTCTTGCCGTCCGTCCCTTTGACGCTGAGGCTGGTATCCGCAATCGCGGTGACAGTCCCCATCATGTGGATCATGCCGTTGTGAGCAAATGCCGCGGTTGCAAATAGGCCGAATAGGACCGCCAGAAGAAGTCGTTTCATTTTGTGTGTCCTTTCATGTGATTCATCGTTTTGGTTGGGACGGACGGGAATCCGCCATTCAGGAACTGCTCTTCTGCTTTGTCCTCTTCGGACTCTTCAGAGGTCTTCGGATTAAGGGCTTCCATCTCTGTCTCTTCTGCAGCGGTCAGTTGCGGAAGGTGACGAATGAAATACACAAGCTTCCAACTGTCATCGCTCGAATCGTCCCCGCCGAAAGCGGGCATTCCTGACATCCGAATCCCGTTCTCCACGATGAAGAAGATCTCCCCATCGCTGAGACTTTGGGTGCGAGCGAGTCGGAGATCGGGAGGCTTTGGATAAAGGCCACTGCCGAACATCGTCTTGCCGCTCCCGTTGTTCGCGTGGCAAACCGCACAGTGATCCGCGAAGTGGCCTAAGGATTCGTGAAGAATCGAGGGAGTCATCGGCACCGGATTCTTCATTGCCTTTGCAGACGACGGCATAGCGGTTGCCCGCGCGTAGGTCGCGAGCAATCTCTCGATGCTGCTGGGGTCCTTCCTCGCACTGAATCCATGCATCGCCGTCCGAACATAGAAGAGAGCCCCGAAGAGAGCAGCGACAAACGCCAGGATCGCAACGATTCCAAGGACAGACCGGCGCCTCATTCCGCCCCCCCGCCGGATCCAGGTAAGTTGATCGAGGTGTTGGAGGTGCCGCGGGACTGGGGCTGATTCAACCCGCCCGTGAGCGCAAAGTTCTGGAGTGCAATCGCGCTCTGCCACGTCTCATGAAGGGACTGCAGATAGCTCACTTGAAGCTGAAACAGAGTTCTTTGTGAGACAAGAACCTGTGGGTAGGCTTGAGCCATGTTCTCGTACTTCGTGAGATAGAGCTCATAGGCTCTCTGAGCGCGAGGGATGAGTTGGTTTCTAAATCGTTCTGACTCGAAGCGCGCCGTCTCGTAGGACTGAGCAAGCGGTGCGGCTTCGCGTTGCAGATTGAGTTGTGTTCGTTGGACGTCTTGACGGGCGCGTTCCACTTCGACGCCGGCAGCGCGCTTGTTCCCTTGATTGCGATTCCAAAGCGGAATGTTCATCGCAGCGGTCGCAAAACTCTGCGCCCCTGTGGGTCGATTTGGGTTATCGCTGACCAGTTGTCCGTTGTACTGTTCGCCTACTTTCAGTTGAAGATCCGGGATCGACTCGCGCCGAGCGTTCTTCAATCGCGCCTCCGCAACGGTTACCTCCTGCTGGGCGCGGCGCACCTCGGGACTGTTCGCAACCAGCATGGTGACTTGCTGTTCAGCATCGATGATGGGAGGGTGTTCGAGATCGCCTTCGAGCGGCGAAACCACCATGTCTTTCTGACCGGCCAGCGCCGCGAGCATCCGGTACTCCTGCAAGAATGCTCTCTGGGCCCTAACGAAATCGACTTTGGCCTGTTCCGATTCAACTTCCGTTTGAAGGATGTCCGGTGCGTCGGCTTGGCCCACGTTCGCGAGCTGATGGACGGTCTCCACCGCATCAAGCGTCAGGCCGAGCAATCGTCGCCTGACATTCACGAGGGCCTGGGCTGTGAGCGCAGAGTAGAAAGCCTGGGTCACATCGCTGTGCACGCGAAGAGTCTGCTCCTCGACGTTGATTTCATCCGAGCGTTTTTGTTGCTCATAGATATCGCGGCGAAGAGCCAGTTTTCCTCCAAGGACGACCGTCTGCTGGACGAATCCTCCGCTCTGGCCTCCTCCGTAACTACCGCCACGGATCTGTTCTCCCTGATACCCCACGGTCGGGTTGGGGTAGAGTCCAGCCTGCGTTGCTTGAGCGGCGGAACGTCGGACAAGCGAGGTCGCTTGTGCGATCGTAGGGTTCGTTCTGTCTGCCATCCCCAGAAAATCCGCCAGAGATTTCGCCGGACGACCAGCTACATCCTTCAGGAGCTCAGGGGCCGGATGATTGCTTCCGGTCCTGCGCGAAGGATCTTCCGGTTCCTGAAGCGTCATCGTTGAATGTGTGACCGAAGGCTTCACAGGAGCTTGTGCATCGGAATCATCCATATGCATACCCGGCATAGGCTCCATCTGCATCCCGTTCATCTTGTCCATCGGTGCATTCTTGTCGTGAGCATGATCATGGTCTTTCATGTCCATCCCGGACATGTCCTCCGTCTTGGGAGCCGTCTCCGTGGTCTTCTTGGCCGGCGTCCCATGCTGGTGGGGTGGGGTTACGGGCTTCTGTTGTGCCGGCATCGGCATACCCGGCATCGTTGGATCTTGAGCGGCCGCGCCCGTCGCTATCAACAAGGCAGCGGCAAGAACTAAAGTCTTCATCGTGAATCTCCTCTGGATTGGCTTAGGCGCGGGTAAGGATGGAGGAATAGGGATCGTTCGGGCGATTGGCCTGCTTCATCCGCGCGATGACCTCGTCGTACTCATCCGGTGGCAATACGCGAACGAAGTTCATCATGCCTTGCATGAATTGGCTCCATCCCGGCTTCAGACCATAGTTCTCTGGTCGATCCACCCTCTTGTCCATCGCCATCATCGGCCCCTCCATGTACGCGTCTTGAGGGAAGTTCGGAACGTCGTTGGCATTCGGCGCGATATCAGGTTTCATGTCGCCCATGTCCATTCCGGACATCTCACCCGGGGTATGCTGCATGCCTTTCGTTGCCGCCTGCGCCTTGGCCTCCGAGAGGGGACCGTTCGTCGTAGCCGTCTCAGAGGTTCCACCGACCCCCATGCCACGACCAAGGATGGGTCCATAGTCCTCGCCCAAAGGCGCACCGGGTGCGCCTTGAAGCATCCCCATACCGGTATTCATTCCCCCACCCGCAGGCATTCCCGACATGCGGGTCATCCTTCCAACAGTCGAGGACATTTGGTTCATCATGTGGTGGGGGAGATGGCAATGCAGCATCCAATCACCGGGGTTGTTTGCAACGAACTCAACTGTCCGGCTCTGCGCTACGCCGACCAGAACGGTATTGCCCGGCCACCATGCAACCTCTGGGATCCTTCCGCCTTCTGTGCCGGTCGTATAGAAGGTGTGACCATGGATATGCATCGGGTGATGATCCATGCCGAGATTTACGAATCGGACCCGCACTCGATCGCCCAGGCGAACGATGAGAGGAGTCGCCGCTGGCCCGGCTTTGCCATTCAAAAGCAGCCAGTTATATTCCATGCTCATCGTGTTGGGAACGCTGTTGTTGGGGAGAACGGCGTACTCCTGCAAGTTGATTGCAAAGTCCTTTTCGCAATGCGGTTGGTACGGCTCCTTTGGGTGCATGATGAAGATCCCGAGCATCCCGGCCATCTCTTGCATCGCCATGTGAGCGTGATAAAAATAGGTGCCCTCTTGGTGGATGTTGAACTCATACACGAAACGTCCACCTGGCTTGACGGGCGGTTGACTGATTCCGGGTTGACCGTCGTACTGGATACGGTCTTCGAATCCGTGCCAGTGCAATGAGGTCGGTTCAGGCAGTTGGTTGTCGAAGATCACGCGAACACGGTCTCCCTGTGTCACCTGAATCGTCGGACCCGGCGCTGAGCCGTTAAAGCCCCAGGCGTAGATCTTCTTGTCGGGGGAGATTTGTTGTTCCACCACTTGTGCGATCAAGTGGAAGACTTTGACATCGCCGTCCATCGTGTACGGCAAGTCTCCAATGTCCGGCGTTACGACGGGAATATTGAAGGCCGTGCGAGCATCACGCGTGCGATGTTGTCTCAGCTTTTCCGCAGCGCTTTGCGTGACCTTAGCTTGCAACGTTTCCGTGGCAAATAGCCCTGCGGTGATACCGAGGGCACTTTGAAGAAATGAGCGACGATTCGACATGGACAACTCCTGGGACAGTGGGGGCTTGATAGGGGCGCACTGGCACAGGACGTCTCAGAGGTGCTTTCGCCCGCAAACGATCGCGGGTGCGCACACGCAGTGACATAATCCGGCCAGGACGAAATACGTCTGACAGGCGGGAAATGCCGAACTAGATGCGGAGGGAGGTAATTGAGGAAGGAGGGGAACTTGGAGGCGACCGGTACGCGAGAGTGCTCGACACGAATGTGTCCAACCGCTCTACCTTTGTCAAAAGAACAGTCGCAATCACATAGACGTGATCGAGGCGAACTGCCGGATCAGTGTTGGCAGCCGCTTCATCATGGCTGCACACGACATGAGGGCAAGTGGAATTGACCTTCATGTGTGCCAGGTCGTCTTTCCCGCCCTGCTCGTCTTCGCTATCTGTCATGCCAACGCAATCGCTGGACATAGAAGCAGTGTCGAATGATGTTGACTGAGACGGAGCGATACGGGAAGAGTCGTGAGATGAAAGAGCCTTGGCATCGCACTTGGCCGCACAAAGCGATGAGGCACACGTCATCAGCATCAAGATCATTGTGAAAAATGACGTCGCTGTTTTCATCTGCCGCACGTTTTCACTTTACTCCTACTGTGTGAATATGCAAGCAGTTTGCGCTTGAAGTAATCGGATGGATAGATTCGCTCAGTCCCGCCGTGACCCAGATGACATTGAAGGGCCACCACAGAGAAGAGAGACGTAGGAAGTGCGGTCGGTGCTTCCGCGATCCCGGTCAATCCGTTGATGCAGCCCGATAGGCTTTTCGGGCCGATTGAATCGAAACGTGATTTTGCTCGGCCCATCCGATGAGGACCCGCATTGGTTTGAGGAAAGACTCACCTAACGGGGTCAAGGCATAGTCGACTCGAGGTGGGATCACCGCAAAGGGTGTCCGCGACACGAGCCCGTCTTCCTCAAGGCGTTTCAAGGTTCGCGACAGCATCTGCTGGGACACGTCGCCGATCTCCTGTCTTAGTTCGTTGAAGCGCATCGTCCCCTTGGATAACGCACCGAGCGCCAATAGGCTCCATTGATCGCCGATGCGGTCAAGTACGTCACGGATGGGGCAAGCCTCTCCCTTTGCCATGTCCTGTTGCTGAGTGAAGTCGTCTTTCAATTTGCTTCTTATCTCCTTTGTTTCACCAAAGGTCACATCGATGTGACTTAGGAAGACTCAACAGACTTCTTGTGGAATGTCGTTCAATGGGTAATAGTCTTACATGAATTACAAGACCACCTACGAATTTCGGACTAAGTAGAAATTCTGATATTGCAGACCGACATGCCAGAGAAATCCATCACCTATCTCTTCGATCCGCTTTGTGGTTGGTGCTACGGCGCGTCCTCCGCGCTCCACGCATTGAGGGATGCAGGCGTCTCCATCGCACTCAATCCGACTGGGCTGTTTGCTGGAGCGAATGCACGAGCTGTGGACGCCACCTTCGCTGCCTTCGCCTGGAGCCAAGACCAGCGGATCGCGGAGTTATCCGGACAGAGCTTCACGCAAGCGTACCGGGATCAAGTCCTCGGTGCCGCGAATACCCGGCTCGATTCGAGCGCCGCTACACTTGCGCTGACGGCTATCTCCCAGGACGAGCCTGATCGCGAACTGGACGCCCTCAGCCTCATTCAGTCTGCTCGTTACCGCGAGGGAAGAGACATCATCCAGGCAGCAAGCCTGTCACAGATTCTGGCGGAGGCAGGCTTCGTCCGAGCGGCGGAGCAATTGGCGACACCAACTCCAGCGCTCCAGATAGCCAACCAGGAGCGGATCGCCCGTGGTCGAGCTTTATTGGTTTCGGTCGGCGCACGAGGGGTTCCCACCCTGGTTGTTACCGATAGGGATGGGGTTCGCGTTGTTGGAGCGGATGTTCTTTTTGGAGGAGTGGACCGGCTCCTGCCCCAACTCGAAATGGCCTAACGCCGGAACCAGAAGCCTGCCCTCACTGGAGGAGATTCCACATCGATGCGACAAGGAGAGAAAACATGAAACCGACGCTTGCTGTTGGAGCAATGGACCCCGCTCCGTCCGGGATTGCCAACGTTGCCGTCACACCCCTGACATGGAAACATTTTCCTGCAGGGCCGAATGGATTCTTTCGCGCACCAGTGCTCGTGACTGGTCCGACCGAAGCTCTGCTGATCGACGGTGGTTTCACCCTGCCCGACGGCCGTACGGTCGCGGAGGCAATGAAAGCCACAGGGAAACGACTGACGACGATCTATGTCAGCCAGAGTGACCCCGACTACTATTTCAGCTTGCAATCAATCAAGGATGCCTTCCCGGAGGCACGTGTGATCGCGGCGTCGGAGACTGTGTCCGCCATACGCGCGAGCGTGGAGAAGAAGCTTGCCACCTGGGGGCCGCAGCTCAAGGAGAACGGCCCCCAGACGCTCGGCGACGTTGTGATCCCCGACACCTTTGACGGCAAGACGCTCACAGTCGATGGACAGACGATCGAGATCGTGGACGCCGCCGGACTTACCAATCGCCGCTTTCTCTGGGTTCCTTCACTCCATGCCGTCTTCGGCGGTGTGCTGATCTTCGCAGGCGTACATGTCTGGACTGCTGATACCGCAACCAAGGAACAGCGCGCGGCCTGGATCGCCAACCTTGATGCGATCACCGCACGCAAGCCTCTGATTATCGTGCCTGGCCATATGGTGTCGGATGCCGCAACCAATCTGGCCGGCGTCGAGCACACCAAGGGCTATCTCATCGCCTTCGAGGAGGAGTTGGCCAAAGCCAAAGATTCGACCGCGCTCATCGCGGCGATGAAAGCCCGCTACCCCGGCCTCGGGATGGAGGTGGCTCTCGACATCGGGGCGAAGGTGGCTACGGGCGAAATGAAGTGGGGCTGATCATGGGCGCTCATCTCGACCTCATCCGTTCCACCTACGACGGCTCTTCTGAAGAAAACGGTCGCAATCTCCTGGCGGCGCTTGCTCCCGATGCTGAGTGGACGGAAGCCGAAGGCTTTCCGTACGCCGGCACCTATGTGGGCGCAGAAGCGATTCTTGCCGGCGTCTTTCATCGTCTGGGCACCGAGTGGGTCGGCTACCGTGCAGAGGTTCACACCTACCTGGAAGACGGCGACCGAGTCGCCGCCTTCGGAGTCTACTCCGGAACCTACAAAGCCACCGGGCAATCCATGCGTGCGGCATTCGCGCATCTCTGGGAACTGCGAGACGGCAAGATTACGCGCATGACGCAGTATGTCGATACCGTGATGGTGCGAAAGGCACTCGGCTATTAAACGTATTCATTGAGGTGGGTTTGAAGCGCGGCGGCGTCGCAGCGCTTGCTGCCGAACGATTGAATGCCGACCGCTCCAGAAGAAGATGCGGTCGGCACGTTGTGACGTCTATGGGATCAGCACGACTTTTCCTGTGGTCTTGCGTTCTCCGAAGAGAGTGTGGACCTTGGCCGCATCTGCCAGTGGGTAGTTCGTGATCTCGATCTTGAGGGTCCCGTCGGCGAAGAACTTGAAGAGATCACCCAGCGCGCGAGGGATATGTTGGAGGCTGGCTCCAAGGTTGTAGCCACGCAAGGTGATGTTCTCCTCAATCATTCTGCCAATAGCTTCGGGAGGAAGCGGCTTGCCGGCAGATCGGGCGCCGAAGACAATCCAATGGCCGAACGTACTGAGAAGGGAGAACGCTTCGGTGGAGGGGTCGCCAATGGAGTCGAGATAGACCTGTACGCCCTGACTTCCCACAGCCTCGCGCACCGAAGCAGCCCATTGAGCGTCGTTGTAGTCCACGACAAAATCTGCGCCGAGCTGCTTCACGGTGCCGAACTTTGACTTCGAAGCAAGGCCAATGACCGTCGCGCCTTTTGCTTTCGCCAGCTGAACCGCGATACTTCCCAGACCTCCCGCGGCAGCCGAGATCAGGACGGCGTCGCCCGCTTTGACTTTGGTTTCTTCAAGAAGCATGTATGCTGTGAGGCCCTGGACCAGGAGTGCAGCCACATTCGCGGGATCGAGTCCGGGAGGAAGAGGAATCGTTGCTGCGGCAGGAATCACAATATGAGTGGCATATCCTCCGCCCTCCATCGTGATTGCGGCAACGGAATCGCCTTCCTTGAAGCCCTCCACGCCATTGCCAACGCTCTTGACCACACCGACGATCTCAAACCCTGGAGAAAACGGGGCTGCGGGTATTTGCGGATAGAAGCCGGAGCGAGCCGCCAGATCCAGATAGTTGACGCCTGCGGCCTTCACTTCGACCAACAGCATTCCGTCGCCTGGGGTAGGGGTTTGTGTCTCAAGAAGCGTGAGGACCTCTGGCCCACCGAACTTTGTAGCTTGGATATATTTCACGTTTGTTTTCTCCTGTTTCAAACCCGGCAGAACCGAGTTGGACGATTCATGTATGTACGTATGTAGAGTACATACGTACATATTGCGATGCAAAAAAATGCATTAGCAGCCGTTCCAGGGAATCGTGAATTTGCCGAGCCGCGCCACTTCCTGTGCGATATCGGCAACGGTTACTGAGGCAAGTTGACGTTCAAGAGCCGCAGTCGCCTGGTCCAAGGAAGGCCGAATGGCTGCCTGAATGTTCTTTCCGACGACACAGGATTCGTTCGGGCCCTGCCGGTGAAAAGCAAAGACTTCGGAGTCTTCGACCGCGCGGTAGACATCGAGTAGACGGATTTTCTCAGCGGGCTTTGCGAGTAAGGCTCCTCCACCTGTTCCCATCTGCGAGGTCGTCAGGCCTGCTTCCTGGAGTCGGGAAAGCAAGGATCGGATAAAGGCAGCGTTGGTGTTGACACTGAAGGCCAAGTCCTCCGAGCGCATAGGTCCCCCTCCCGTTACCGCCAAGGATGCCAAGACGTGAATGGCCAGAACGAAACGCGTACTCGTGGGCAACGGGCACCTCTCAAAGTGTGTACATGTATATATTACACACTGGACGCGGCGCATCTTCCCTGGAAAAAGCATCGGCAAACTCATTCCCAAAACGTGGCGGAGACGACCGATAGAGGAGGCGAAAACGATACAAAAATGGATTAGAGAAGTGCCTTACCGCTCCGGAATGGTTCCAACCTGCGAGGGCACAAAACCGACACAGAGAGGGCACAGAATTCAACAGCTTACGCGGTTTACAAGGATTTAGGGGGCGGCCAGGGCCTTGTAAGTCGTTTTATTTCATAAAGTTAGGCTCTTCACACGGTGGAAGTCGTAGGTTCGAATCCTGCTGTGCCCACCATCAAATCAACAACTTAGCTTGTGAATCTGGGAACACGGTGAAAAGCGTGGGAACAGATGGGAACACTAGCGGCACACTTGTGCGGCAATGAGGTCTTGGGCCTCTCGCTTTGCCGGTGTAGGCAAACGGGCTGCCCTGTTCGGCCCGGCGAACGACGAACTTGGGGAAGTCGCCGAACGCGACCGGATTGCGGGCCGCGAACGTGCCGTCAGCATCGACGGAGTCCATATCGTTGTTCAAGACGATTGGGTAGGCGCGTGGCTAAACGGGCATTTGAGGGGGAAATGAGATACCGAGGCCTTTCCGAGCGGCGTCGATAATCGGGTCTAGTTTTAGCTCTACGTCGGCAACAACTTCGCCATAGTCCCTTGTAGACAGTGTCGCGGCGCGGGAAAAGGCATCGGCAACGGACTTGCGATATTCCATCGTAGCGACGCTCAGGGGGTACATGCCGAGAAACTGGCAGCGCACCTGTTCATGCTCCAAAGTATCGATTTCAGACCATAGGGCGTTATTTGCCTCTAACTTCTTTTCCTGGAAAACTGCGATATCTTCCCCTGTGCTTTTGGCGAGTGCTCGAACAACGGCGTCGAATTGCATCAACCTGTGGTTGATCGCATGAACTGTTTCTATTATTTGGAACGCAACATCGCGCTTCATCTCCCACAGCCGCTGTCTATTCCAGACGTCATCTGAGATCCGTGCCTCAATGGCTTTGGTAGCTTCCGTGGTGGCCCTCACCTGGTCAACTAGGATCGCTATGTCTTCGTGAGTCGCGAGGTCTTCACCCTTTTTCTTCATATACGAAGAGAGGTAGCCGCGTACAAAAAGCCGATCTACGATCACTCCAAGTAGGAAGAGAGCTACAGCAAACAATGTCTCAAGCATGGTTCAAATGATTGTAGGACGGGAGACGCGATGCTGGCACGATGAGTTCCTCACTATGCGAGATCCATTGAGGCTTTATCATCTCTACGAATCTGGAGTCGAGAATATTTTTGCCGCGCATATATGACAGAAGGACAACCCGAAATGCCTACCTGGATAACAACACTGTGGAACTGGCTCACCGGCAAACTATCGTTAGTCGCTCTTGCCATGTGGATTTTTCTTCTCGCGCTGCTACTCACGACGCTGCCAGCCCATTACCTTCAAGTGCTCCAAATAGATGCGCTTGTGCATCTATACCGTCCTTGGATATCGGGGGCATTGCTGCTTACTCTGACGCTGCTTATTGTCATCGGTGTGCGCAGTCTATCAGCATGGATAAAGGGCAAATGGCATGACAAAAAACATCTCCGAGAAATGAAAGCGCACCTCACCGCTTTGCCTCCCGATCAGCAATACATACTTGCGACCTATTTCCACAGAAAGTTCAATTCGCAAAAATGGAGCATAGAGGACGGGGCTGTTCTCGAATTACAGGCTCGTGGGTTTATCTA
Organism: Terriglobus tenax; assembly: GCF_025685395.1. Taxonomy (NCBI): domain Bacteria; kingdom Pseudomonadati; phylum Acidobacteriota; class Terriglobia; order Terriglobales; family Acidobacteriaceae; genus Terriglobus; species Terriglobus tenax. The sequence goes on from NZ_JAGSYA010000003.1 coordinate 1,009,160, forward strand.
TCAATCGAGCCGGTTGGGTAATTTCGCGGAAGGTTGGGCGTTCAACTTATCGAGGAAGGGTGCTGAACTACTACGAAACCCGGAGTATCGAAATCTGTGGGGTGAAGAAGCTCCATTGCCGCGCAGTTGGTGGGCACGCTAGGATGCTCGTATTCGGAACGTGCCTTCCGGTGGTTGGTATTCGAGTCCGATGAGGGTAGGTGCTCCAATCCGTCCGCGTGGGAACAATAAGAAAATGATCTGGGAACAATCTGGGAACAATAAGAATTCCCTGGTGTTCCTTTTCAAGGATTTAGCGGGTGTGGTGTTGCTCGTAAGTCGTTGAAAATGCGTGAATCGCAGATTTCGCACGGTGGAAGTCGTAGGTTCGAATCCTGCTGTGCCCACCAATCCTTTCAACAACTTAGGCGGCGTGACGGTCGAGGCATTTGCAGCTTTTTGTGGCAAATCGTCGGAAGACCGATCTTCTCCTCCTTTCATCAGCATTGCGTACACCGATCCGACCATCTCCTGCACGCTCTCAGGCAGTTCCTGCATGTACTCGTGGGCCGTCGTGTCCGGCCTTGAGTGTCTGAGATGCGTCTGGATGTCTTTCACCGATCCCATCTTCTGGGCCTGGGTCGCCATCGTCCGTCGCATCACCTGGAAGTTCAGCTTCGGAACGCCCAAGGCTTCCGCCAGCGGCTTTAAGACCCGGAAACGGTAGTTGTCCGCGTCCATGAATCCGCCATCCGCGTTCGGGAAGATGAACTCGTCCGGAGAGGCCTTTCGGTGTTCCGGTTTCGTGCAACCAACCTTCTTGCAGGAGGTCTTCTTGCACTCCATCTTCCAGAGCAACAGCTCCTCGGCGAGGCCGTCCGGCAGATGGACCTTAGTGAGGCTACCGGGAGTCTTGCCAAACGGCCTGAGGGTTCTCCGGTAGACAGTTTCGGTGAGGGTTAGCGTGTTCTGGTCGTCGAAGGATCGCCACCTCAGAGCGAATAGCTCGCTCGGCCGGAGCGCCTCCGTCACCATCGTAGCGTCAGATGCAGATGCCTCGTCTGCGATGATGCCACCGGCCCTCCACTTTTGGGGTCAAAGGTACACTGGATTTGCCAATATTCCATTTCTTCGTGGAATGGGGAGTCCTCGATTCGAGTTGGTTTTCATTCTTACGAGCTAGACCTCGAGAGCGGAGAGCTCTGGAAGGAAGGCTCGCTGGTCCGACTGCCTCCGCAGCCTGCAAAGGTCCTGTGCCTTTTAGTAGAGCAAGCGGGCGAACTCGTGACTCGTGAAGAAATTCAGAAAAGACTTTGGCTGAGTGAGACCTTCGTCGACTTCGATCAAGGGTTGAACTACTGTATCCGTCAGATCCGCGTGGCGCTTGAGGACAGCGCAGATCAACCGAAGTTTATCGCGACCTCTCCCAGGCGAGGCTATCGGTTCATTGCCGAAGTAGGCGAAGTTTCGAACTCGCGTCGTCCGCCTCTCGTACCTCGTGTTGCCCCATCCACACCTGAGAGTCCAAAGACCGAAGACGTGCAGCCGCAGATCTTGGCTGAAGAGCCCCAAAGATGGCTAGGGAAACTACAAGGCATTTATGTGGTTGCAGGGATAATCAGCATCCTGATTCTGGGAGGACTGATCTACCAAGCTGGATGGCACAGAAATGTGATCCGGGCTGTCGTGTCGGCAGGTGGCGTCAGCACTCCCCGGAGAGCGTCTGGGATTTCCCCACGGACTTCGGTGGCCGTGCTGCGCTTTGCCAATCTCGATGGGAAGCAGGAAGATGCGTGGCTCTCGACGGCCTTGTCGGAGATGCTGTCCACAGAGCTGTCAGAAGGTGGGAAACTGCGCCTGGTTTCCGGTGAAGAAATTGCTCGCGCCCAGCCCCCAATCCAACTGTCCGAGAGCCTCTCCATCAATACACTGAGCAGCCTACGCCGGCAGCTTGGAGCGGACCTGATCGTCCTGGGCTCTTATGCCGTTCTCCCACAAAGCGGCGGGAAGAAGATTCGTCTCGACCTGCGCCTCGAGAATGCTCAAAATGGGCAAACCTTGGCGGCGCTTGTCCAAATCGGGGATGAGGCTGAACTGTTCGACTTGATTTCGAGCGCCGGAACCAAGCTGCGACACATACTCGGCGCAGGAGCCCTCTCACCACTTCAAGAAGCCAGTTTTGATCGTTCGTTCCCATCTGACGCGGATGCGAGGCGGCTTTACGCGGTGGGGCTGGATCACTTGAGGCATTTCGACGCCTTAGGCGCCCAGGTGCCATTCGAGCAGGTTATTGAGCTTGAGCCACGATTTGCTCCTGCACATTCATCGCTGGCTTCCGTATGGTCGGCCCTTGGATATGATCTCAGGGCCAAGGAAGAAGCGAAGAAGGCGACGGACTTGGCTTCAGGCCTTTCACGAGAAGAACAGCTCTCGATTGAGGCGCAATATTACGAGATGACACTAGATCGCCCGAAGGCGGTGGAAGCCCTGCGGGCGCTTGTATCGTTCTTCCCGGACGATATCGATTACGGGATTCGCCTGGCGAATGTACAGTCCCAGGCGGATCAAAATCGAGATGCATTGGCCACCCTGGCGAGGCTCCGTACATTGCCTGAGCCGCTCGGCAACAGCCCAAGGCTGGACATACTTGAGGCGCAGATTTTGAACCATCAGGGAGATTTCAAAAAGGCCCTGAATCTGTCGGAGGACGCTGTTCGAAAAAGCAAGGCCATAGATGCCCGGTTCATGCTTGCCCAGGGGCTGATGACGAAGGCGGCAACGCTGGAGCGTTTGAGCTCTTTCGATGCGGCCCTTGTAACAGCCAGCGAAGCCAAGCAGGTGGCAACCGACGCGGCCTTCTATCGAGGAGTTGCCATTTCCTTGTTGACGAGCGGAGGTGCTCTCAATGGCAAGGGGGACTACGACACAGCAAGACAGCGGCTTGAAAGTGCGCTCTCTATATTTAGAGAGATCGGCGACAAGAAAAACCAGGGGCTGGCGCTGGAACAAATCGGGAACAGCTTCCACGACCAGGGAAAGTTCGCTGAGAGCCAAAGCGAATATCTTCGGGCGATCGAGATATATCGCGAAATCCAGTGGCCCAACGGCATTTCGAGCGCTACCGGAAACCTTGCCAACACCCTTGATGCGCTCGGTGATCTCAAAGGCTCTCTCAAGATGCACCAGGAGACCCTGCAAGCTCTCGAGCAAATTGGGAACAAACGAGCCATTGCTTCGGAAATCAATAATATTGCCTTTGTTCAGCAAGAGATCGGTGATCTACCGGCGGCGGCAGAAGGACATCGGAAAGCCCTTGAATTGCATCGGCAGACCGGACATCAACGAGGCGAAATGTATGCCCTGGGCGGACTAGGAGATGTGCTCCTCCTGCAGGGGAACCTCGACGCCGCCAGAAAACAATATGAAGCAGCGCGAGCTATCGGTGAAAAGACAAAGGAAGATGACAATGTTGCCCTGTTCGATATTGAGCTGGCGACAGTCGATCTACTCGAGCAGCGCGTACCGGAGGCGGAAGCACGCGTCCGCCACTCGTTAGCCCAGTTCCAGAAGAGCAACGATCCGGAAGGAAGCGCCGAGGGGTATGCCGTCCTGGTCGGCGTTCTGTTGGCCGAGAAGAAAATCGCCGCAGCCAGCGATGCAGGAAAACAGGCAGCGACCTGCTCGGGACAGATTACCTCACTGCCACCACAGTTCGAGGTGGAGCTTGCCCTTGCCGATATCGAAGTGGCTGCAGGGAAAAAAGACGCTGCCCGGGGGAGACTCATCGGGCTGTTGGAGCGAGCTCGCCGAGGCGGCTACATGCAGTATGTATTGGAAGCACGACGCGAATTGATTGGTCTCGAGACCGGGAAATCGCGTAACAGTCATCTTTCCGACTTGTCTGACGAAGCCAGACAGCAGGGCTTTGGTCTCGTTCTGGCTGAAATCGCGACGATGCCGGATCTAGGATCTGGTAGTCGCGACGCTGCAAAGCGCTGATTCTAAGCAACGTCAGTTCACTCATAAAAAACTCATCGGTTCTCACTTGACGGCAAATGGCTTTCGGGCCGACTTGCGGGCAAGATCAACCCGTCTCTGAATGGAATTCCATGTTTGATCCTCTTCAGTGCGGGGTTCACGCTCACATGGCTCTGAGAATCAGATGGATTCGTCTTCTGGCCATTCTGATTGGCGTGCTCGTGGTGCTGGCGGTAGCTTGCTTTGCCGCCCCGCTCACTTCGTCACGACCAATCGGAGATTGGTGAGGGAGCGAACTTGCGGCTTCGGTTGCGACCGGGGCCGCGGGATTTAGATGAGGAAAGGTTTCTTACATCGCTCCAACTGGAAACACGGCGGCAGCCGCACGATGCGGCGAGAGATAACGGTCGCGCGGGAAGAACGAACGCTTCTGGTTTTACACGACTTGGATGGTTGTCCCCTCTGTGGCCGGAAACCCCAAAACCGCCGAGGGCAACGAAGGAAATGACGATGGTGTACATATCGATTCTCTGTGAGCGCAGCTGCAGGCAGTTCGCTCTTAATTTTTCACGGGTTCGACTTGAGGTCTGCCAGGAGGCCCTATGCAGCTGAAAAAATTGCTTCTTGCTTTCTATTCTGTTTCAGTCCTCTTCACGTTCGCGCTCATAGGCTGCGCAGATAGTTCGCCCACGCCGACAATCACCTCTCTGTCTCCAGCCAGCGCCAATGCCGGATCGTCAGCGTTCACCCTGACTGTGACCGGAACGGGGTTCTCCAGCGGAGCAGCGGTTCAGTGGAACGGAAGCTCCCGCAGCACGACAGTGGTAAGCGCGACGCAGTTGACAGCCAGCATTCCGGCGGCCGATGTAGCAAGCGCAGGCACAGCCCAGGTAACGGTATTGAGTAAGGGCAGGACCTCGACGGCATCGTCCTTCACGATCAACGCGCCCGTTAATCCAAATCCGGCGCCAACGGTTTCCTCACTGAGCCCGGCAACTACAGTAGCGGGTGGGGCGGCGTTCAATCTTACGGTGAACGGCAGCAACTTCGTCTCCGGTGCGACAGTGCAATGGGATGGCGCCGCCCGGCCAACCTCATTTGTAAGTTCGACCCAGTTGACGGCGAACCTCACGGCAGCGGATATCGCGTCTGCTGGCTCCAAAGCAGTTACCGTAGTTAACCCTTCACCCGGTGGAGGCGCATCGAACGCGGTCGCCTTCACCATCACCAGCCCTCCCCCAACGCTGTCATCGCTGTTGCCTGCAACAGCGACAGCGGGTGGAGCAGCTTTCACGCTCACGGTGAACGGTTCAGGTTTTCTTACAGGAGCTGCCGTTGCCTGGAACGGATCGACAAGACCTACGACCGTCGTCAGCGTAACCCAACTCACTTCTTCCATTACCGCTGCGGACATTGCCACGGCCGGAACCGCTCAGGTGGACGTCGTACAGGGCAGTCTGCGCTCGACAAATCAGTTGAGCTTTACGATCAACGCCGCGCCGCCGACGCTTACATCTATCTCACCCAGCACCACCGGAGCGGGCAGTGCGGGCTTTGACCTCACGGTGAATGGAACTGGATTCACCAACTCCGCGCAGGTGGCCTGGAACGGCACACCTCTTACGACAACCTTTGTCAGCGCTACACAGTTGAAGGCTGCGGTGCCGGCTGTCAACGTGGCCTCGACTGGAAGCGTGAAGGTCGATGTGGTGCAAGGCGGTATCCACACATCCAGCCAACAGACCTTTACGGTGACAGCAGCTCGGCCTGTAATCTCAAGCATCTCTCCGACAAGTGTGCTGGTGAATGCGGCGGCCTTCACGATGACGGTCAATGGGACAGGCTTTACGTCGAACTCCGTTTTGCAATGGGGCGGTTCAGCGTTGGTGACCCATGTGCAAAGTAGCGCGGTGTTGACTGCGGACATTCCCGCAGCCGATCTCACCACGGCTGGTACCTTCCAGATCACCGTGTCGAATCCCGCAGCCGACGGAGGTACGTCGCAGCCGGTGAACTTCACCGTGGCACAACCGGTAACCGGCAAGATCGTGCAGCTCGTCTCTACGAGTTATCTCTCTGGAGGAGTCGCAAACAATAGCAGCTACGGCCAGACAGTAAGCCAGGATGGGCGGTATGTAGGATTCGCTTCAGCAGCAACCGACATCGTCGCCAACGATATAGACGGTAACAACAGCGGCTTTTTGCGCGATACCTGTGTGGGCCCCACGGCGCCGGCCGGATGCACGCCGGGCACCATCATGGTGTCTCAACCTGGCGCATTTACGACCGGAAGCGGAGTAGGGCCCCTTGTGATGGTCAGCAACAGCGGGCGGTATGTAGGTTTTGACACAGCAGGCCAGGACAAGATCGACGTGTACGATAGCTGCCTCGGCGCCACGACGTCCTGCACCTCCGGGATCACGCAGGTTCAGGAGCCATTTCCGGGCGTGTCCGGTTCGTATAGATACAACAACGGTTCGTCCTCGCGCATGAGCCCTGATGGGCGATATCTGTTCTACACCGTGCTGTATACTGAGACGGATAACACCGGAGCCACGGCACTGGTCGTAAAGGACACCTGCTTTGGTGCTTCCGCAGGTTGCACTCCCACTGTCAGGCGAGTAGCGACAGGCAAAGGAATCACTCCGCCCAAACAATCATTCCAGTCGGACGTCAGCGAAGGGGGGCGTTATGTGCTTTTCCGCGCCTACCTCACTGCCGTGGATCCGGCACTGACATCCGACGGTACTGTGCTCCATATCTGGCTCGAGGACACCTGCATCGGCGCACCGGCAGGATGCACGGAGAGCTATACCTTAATCGATATACGTGCCGACGGTACGCCCAGCGAGGGTAACCAGGCCAATGATTCGATCGCGGATGAGGAGCCTTCCTTCAGCCGGGACGGCAGATATGTAGTGTTCAGCACAACAGACAAGAACATGATTGCAGGACGGACCATCAACAACGGATCGCAGGTATACCTCCGCGACACCTGCATCGGAGCGCCTGCGGGCTGTACTTCCTCCACCATCCTGATTTCAGAATGGCCCGACATGGCTACTGCCGCCAGCAGGGCATATGTGGGCTGGCGCAGCGTGAGCGAACATGGCCGCTATGTTGCTTTCATGCACCAGGGAGATCAGGTCGGGAACTTCTATGCCCCCAATATCTTCGTGCGCGATACCTGCAACGGGGCGCCTGCGGGCTGTACTCCCTCTACCAGCATGGCTAGCAGCGACCCGGATGGCATCAATCCGGCCACAAATAAGGACTACAGAAACCCATCCATCAGCTCGGATGGCCACTATGTAGTAGTCCGTACCCCTGAGGGTGTCGTAAATGGCGGACACATTTTCCTGGCGTTGACGGGGTACTAAGCCGCATGGAGACACGTAACAAAATATTTTTAACGGTAAGTCCAGATGGTTAGAGTAATTACGATATCGCACGCCATATGTAGATCCGGATATTCAACCCTCTCGGACTGCTTGGGTGAATTCAGATGATGCTTGAGGAGACAACATGAAACGACGGGATTTCGTGAAGATGGGCTTGCTCTCGGCACCTGGCCTCGTACTCGCCCAATCGAAACAAGACCAACCAAGAGTGAAGACGGTACCGGCCGGTGCAGATCGCTTAGGCGAGACGCACTCACTTGGTTTCAGCAAGATCGCCTTCAAAGTCTCGCCTGCGGAAACAGAAGGGAACCTCTTCATGATGGAGCATTCCAATCTTGGCAAGGGTGGGCCGTTCCGCCACGTGCATCCTGCTCAAGATGAATGGCTGTATGCCATGGAAGGAGAATTCCGGGTTGAGATCGGCGACCAGAAATTGATATTGAAATCCGGCGATTCCGTGCTCATGCCAAGGAAGGTTCCCCATGTCTGGGCTCAGGTAGGCGATACTCCCGGCAAGTTATTGATTGCCTTCACGCCTGCTGGACGGATGGAGGAGTTCTTCCGAGAATTTGGGAAGACAGGCAAAATGCCTACGGATTCCGAAGTCGTGAAAGCCTACGGCCTCGAACGGGTTGGCCCTCCGCTCAGCATTTGAGCGTGCTCGGCCCTGTCATCCTTCCAACGTAATTCGAATCGGGGTAAACACTATGGTACACAACACATCTGGGATGCGACTCTCCTGGAAGGTTTCTGTTTTCCTATCATTGTTGATCTGTACTTTGAGTGCAGCTCATGCACAACAGCCACGCGATCTTGTGAGTTGTAAGCCTGTGAGCCAGAAGACGGGTGAGACCGGGTGCTGGATTCTTACAAGTCACCCACTTGGTATTCCCGATGGCCTTGTTTACTGGACGATTGATCTGTTCCCGACGAGGGATCTCGCGGAACAGGCGAAGGGAAAACATGGAACGGTTGTCGAATCGCTGGGCAAGGTATGGCTGCTCACTATCGGCGAAAAACCGAAGCCCTCTCCCCGTGGTACACGAGTAACCCAAATTGGGCCTTTGGCCGTGGAACCGGAGCGCAGCTACACCGCTCAATATATGGAAGCGAGTCTGCAACCTGGGATGGTGAGCAAGACTCATCTGCATTCAGGAGTTGAGGCGTTTTTCACCGACAGCGGTGAGACCTGCTTAGAGACCCCAAGCGGTATGCAGCTAGGAAAGAAAGGGAGCGACATCATTGTTCCTGAAGGCGTTCCCATGGAACTGACGGCCGTCGGACCAGAACCTCGTCGTGGCCTGATCCTTGTACTTCACGACACCTCTAAGCCTCCAACAACCTTAGTGGACACTTGGCAGTCAAAGCACCTTTGCTCGACTGCGCATTGAGAGACTGGCGGCGCGGACCAGGGAATCGTGAATTTATCGAGAATGAGGCAAATGTTTCAAGACAAAGACACGACAATCACCGCCGACGCAGCCCGCATTCGGTCCGTCGCGCTCTTTAGTCAGCTGGTTGGCAGTGTTTTGCTCTTCCGAGCCACGCCGTTGGGGTCGCTGCCCGTGACATCTTGAAAGACGGTAAGACTGACCGTAGTGAATGCCGGGCGCAACCCTATCCGGCCCCGGCATTCAATGTGGCTAAAACGACCAGCTTGATTCTTTATGCGTCTTGACTTCAGCCAACGTTCTCCAAAATGGACGGAACTTCTTTTCCGACAGGAACTGCAGCTGGTCTCCCTGGTGCGGTGATCCCGGCTGGCTCGACTCCCCATAGGCGGTGATGCCAACGGCCTTTGCTTTGTTGCCAAACTCCACCAATGCAATGAACGTCTCACCGTGAATGGGGGTGCGTTCGCCGTGCGACAGCGCGCTCCAGGTAATGACGCGAAAGATGCCCGTGTTGCCGAAGCCACCATTCCCCGGGAGGTTGACATTACCGAGATGGAAGCGGGAGACATCGCCGAAGGGACGATCGATTGCCCCATATTTGGCAATGGTCTCGCGGGCTGCGTCAGCCAGCATGCTTACGGCCTGCTGGGGATCTTTGATCCCGTTCGGCGTCCCCAATGGATCGCTCATAGTCCAGGGATGAAGATAGTTCTTATTGCTGCTGAACTGTGCGCCGGCAAATTTCGCAGCCCAGATTTCAAACAGCAGTGCTCCCCGTGCATCGTTGTCGTCGGAGTGGTTCCATGCGGCCAGCACGGATGCCGCCTGCTTGACCAGCGGATCGGTGTTGGAAGCGGCGGCGCGCAAGAGATCTGGCAGCAGGCGGTCTGCCATGAGGGAACGGGTGGAGAGCTTGAGGCTGACAAAGTCCTCAAAGGTCAGCTTTCCCTTGCTCTCCAGCAGCAGGGCAGACTGTTCGGAACGCAGCGACAAAGAGATGGGAGACATGTACGGCGGATACTTCGAGGGGTCCAGCAAAGGCAAAGCCGTGTTCAGCCAGGGAGGATTGTTGGTGTTCTGGATCCACCCGGCCGGCGGGTCCAGAACACGGGGCAGGTCTTCGTAGGGATGGACCTTGGTCCAGAGATTCTCAGACGTGTCACCCGGCACAAGTCCCGACCAGTAGGCGAAGTCTCCATGCGTCCTTACCGGCGAGACGCCATTGAACTGGTAGAGGATGTGTCCATCCTTACCGGCGTAAAGGATGTTGAACGTGGGGACCTGCAGCCGCTTGAGCTGAGCCTCCACCGCGGTGAAGCCCTCAGCCCGATCTATATTCCAGTACTCTTCAATACCGAAGGGACGATCGAGCCCGGCGACACGAATGGCCACCGTGGAGCCGTCTTTACGGGTGAACACCGGGCCGTGCACCGATGTGCGCACCTCGAAGTTCTCTTCCTTCAGAGAACCATCCGGTTGTCTGATCTTGATGGACCTGCTCTTGATCTCGAAGGGGTGGGTTGAGCCGTCAAAAACGTATCCATTACCGCTCAGCGTGAGTTTGTAGATCGTTCCGGCAGAGATGGTATTGACGGTGTTGGTGATGCCGTGATCATCCGTAAAGCAGAAACGCAAAACAGGGAAGCCCACCTGGGTAGCACCGTACATATCAATCCCAGGCGCGCTAAGCTGCGCTTCAAAATAGGTCTGGTACGAGGGTGCCCAGCCAAGATGGGGATTCATCAGCAACATGGGGTGGCCGTTTGCTGACTTGACCGGGGCAATGGCCCAGCCGTTTGATCCGTCCTCGTCGCGCGGAGACTCCAGTACATTGGGCATGTGCAGCTCCGCTTCATTGGTGGGCGTATTGGCGGGAAGCGCCCTTTGCTCCGGCATGATGTAGTTGAACTCCATGACGCGCTCCCAGTGAGTCATCACGTCGATGCCAGTGACGGGGAGTACACGTTTTGCCTCGCTGCTCAACTCATCGGGATGCTGTGCTGCAAAGTCATTGATGCCTTTCGCAAAGGCGTCCAGATACAACTTCATCTCCGCACTTTGCTGGCCGAACCACTCTGCACCGCGCTCGGCGACATTATTCGCTGCATAATAGCGGTCCGTGGCCGCGTACTCAGGCCCCCAGTATTCCGCTGCGCGACCGCGCGACTCGCCATACAGATGGAGCAGGAGGCTTCCATGTCCCTTGGCCTGCGCGTATCCAAAGCCATAGAAAAGCCCGGCCGTGTTCTTTGCGAAGATGTGCGGCACACCGTAGGTGTCCCATACGATCTGTCCATGCGGGCTGGATTCCGATAACTTCCGGCTGCTTTGGGCAAGGGTGGTTGTCCCAACAAAGATGGATGCTGCGAGGGCCGCAAGCGCCCCGCAGATTCGATGCCGTAGTTTCATGACAAATTTCCTTCCGGGGCAGATGACTTTCATCATGCCGGCTATGCGCAGAATCCCATGAAGACAAGAGAAGTTGGCGTACGTAGGTTCACTATCCTACGTCGGCCAATCCAGCGGTAATCGTTTGTTTCTATCGAAGGGAAGGAAGCTTCTATCAGTGAGTTTGTGAAAGCCCGCTTACACTCCGGCTTACAGATATCAATATGTGCGACGCCAGGCGGCCTTTAGGGAAGCGTGTGCCTCGCTCTCTTCAGGTATCGGAAATCTGGAGGTTATGGTGATGTTGAAGCGTCTTCTGGTCTTGTTTGGTCTTGTCCTGCTGCCGTTGACGGTGCGCGCTCAGACGGCGGAAATCCGTGTGGATGTCTCCGATGCGACAGGCTCCCTAATTGTGGGCGCGAAGGTCACGGTGACCAACACGGACACAGGTTTGACCCAAGTGCTTACAACGGATCAGGCGGGTATCTCCCGTGCTGCCGCACTCCCGCCCGGACCTTACCAGGTAGTCAGCAGTATGAGCGGCTTCAGCAATGACCGCAGCACCATCAACCTGACTGTAGGACAGGTCGGGGAACTGCATGTTCGCCTGGCCACAGGCAGCGACACGCAAACCGTTTCTGTTGAGGCGGCTCCCGCGGGCTTGGCGGTCGAGACCTCGACCACGACAGTCTCCGGCGTGATCACGCGGCAGCAGCTCTTCGACCTTCCCGTCATCAACCGCAGCTTTATCGCGCTGGCGCAATTGCTTCCAGGGGGCGCTCCATCGCTTTCGGGCGACGCGCGTTTTGGTACGCAAACCACAGTAGGCGGCAGCAACGTGCGCAGCGGCTACTCCACTCTGGTGGATGGAGCATCTCTGGACCATCCCATCTACGGCTTTTCCATCGTCGATGTGAACCAGGATTCCGTCCGCGAATTCCGCGTTCTGCGCAACCAGTTTGACGCTGAATATGGACGCGCCGGAACAGCGGTAGTGGATGTTGTCACCCGCTCCGGGACCAACAAATACGACGCACTCTTCAACTACTTCGGACGCCGCGATCCCCTGAACGCGCGCAACTACTTCAATAACGGAAACCAACCTCCGTTTTCGCTTAATCGCTACAGTACCGCGCTAGGTGGCCCTGTCGTTCATGACCGGACGCACTTTTTCGTTGCTGACGAGTACATCAAGCAGACGTCCGCCTATTATCAGTCACTGGCAGCTAGCAACCCGTTCGCCTCGCAGGTGAACGGGACCTATCCAAATAACACAACTGAGAAGACGCTGCAGGCGAAGCTGGATCATCAGATCAACAGCAAGAACTCCGGGTATTTGCGCTATCTGTGGGAGCAGCAGAACATCAATGAAACCTATGCGTACAACGACAATTACTCCATTACGTTTCACGATGTCCTTGGACAGTGGAGTCATATCTTTACGCCGTCCATGTTGAACAGCTTTCAACTGGAGTTTCTTGACCAGAACACATACCGATTCATCCTTGCGCAGGGGGCACAGCAGGTGCGTCCATCGTTCACGTTGGGAGCGCAACCGAACAAGCCACAGGGCTACCCGCGTAAGCGGGTTGGTTTGAACGATACTTTTTACCTGACCAAAGGACGCAACACGATCAAGTTTGGGACTCGCCTGACGTACGAGGTGCTTCACTTCGACTCGAACTATTATGGGCAGGGTGTCTGGAACTTTAATACGGATGCCGCGTTTGATATCAATAATTCTGCTACCTGGCCAACCCGGCTCACCATCGGTTCAGGCTTCTCCAGCAAGGTCTACAAGAATTCAGAGCAGAGCTATTTTGTACAGGATGACGTCAAACTGTCGCCACGGCTGACATTGAATGCCGGTCTGCGGTATGACATCGAAACCGACCTTCGTAGCCAGCGGTACGTCGACCATCTGCTGACGAATCCTGCCTATACGGGGCTCTCGAACTATGTCTCCGCCAATCGGGGAAACGACTGGAACAATATCCAGCCGCGTGTTGGACTGGCATACGACCTGATGGGCAAGGGAACCACCGTGCTGCGAGCGGCCTATGGCGCGTATTCAGTCCGGAACCGGCCGTTCTTCAACATGCAGGGGCAGACAGTGACCGACAACTTTACGGTGCAGATCAGCGATCCGAACCTGCTTAAATATTATCCGGATACCACGGCAGTGCTGGGTGGACTGACGTTGCAGCAATATGTGGCGCAACAGGGCGGTCGACTTATCTATCTGCCTGGCGATCATCTCAATATTCCATACGTGCATGAGTTGACCGCCGGCGTACAGCAAGGGTTTGGCCGCAATTCGGTGCTGGTTGTCGATTTTGTCCGCCAAATTCAAACGGGATTGCAGACAGGCCATGATGCCAACCTTCCCACGGTGGGCCCGTTGAACTCAACTCATCCCCGTCCGCTCAAGCAGTTCAGTACGGTGACCCTCTTCGACAGTACAACGACCTCCTGGAACACTGCGCTGCAGGTGCAGTTTCGCACGCGCTACCGTCGGGCCAGCGTGCAGACATCGTATGCCTTGGACAAGGTTGTCTCCGATGGTTTGAACGACAACACCAGCGCGCCTTCTGACCCATTTCACATCATGGGCAATACAGACCGTGGGCTGGACGAACTGGATCGCCGGCAGGTGCTCACCGTGGCGCCCATGATCTATTTTCCCTGGGGCATACAGATCTCTGGTGTCGCGGCTGTGCTGACGACGACTCCCTTCAATATCACCTATGGCCGTGATCTGGATGGTGATGGAAATACAAGCGATCGTCCTGCGGGTTTGACCAAGTTTGCAGGAGGACATGCAAACCAGCACAATCTCGACCTGATCAATGCGGCGCGCACGTTGAAGACGGCCACATCGTTCAATGGAGTGACATTGCCGGCCCTGAATCTTGCCGCGGTGACGATGAAGCAGCTTGCGCAGGGCTCGGGCGGGTCGCGCGTGGATGTTCGCGGAGGGAAAGAGTTCAGTTTCCACGAGGCGTTCAAGGTAAACCTCTTTGCCGAGGCCTACAACATCTTCAACACTCCTGTCTTCAACGCGCCTACCGCCACCATTTCCTCCTCGGCATTTCTTACTCGCAGCTCTGCGGGCGATCCCCGTCAGCTTCAGTTCGGGGTCCGTGTGACCTGGAACAACCGCTAACACCGTTGGTACGAGGAGTGGATGATGAGTGTTCGCAGCGCTGCTAAGAGATGGGTTGCAGGTATAGGTCTGTTGATGAGTGCAACTGCGTGGGCGCAGTACCCGCAACCGGTCCCAATCAATCTGCAGCAGACGACACCACAGAAGGTGTTGACGGTGGCGAGGGAGAACCTTCCCGAAACCAGCGGAATGCTCCTGGTAAAGGGCGTGAAGCAATCGGTGCGGGTTGCACGAGACCAATACGGCGTTGCCCACATCTATGCACAGAACACGGCGGACCTGTTCTTTGCGCAGGGGTATACGGCGGCACAGGACCGCATGTGGCAACTGGAAATGTGGCGTCGTATTGGTGAGGGAAGGCTCGCCGAAGTGCTTGGATCGCAGTATGCGGAGCGGGATCGCTTCGCGCGCACGCTACAGTTCCGCGGTGACTTGCAAAAGGAGATGACGAAGTACCACCCCGAAGGGCAACTTATCTTCGAGTCCTTCGCGCGCGGGGTGAATGCTGCCATCATCGACATGTTGGAGTCGGGTAAACTTCCCGTCGAGTTTCGGCTCATGGGCTTCAACCCGGAGCCTGTCTGGACGGCCACCACGCTCTTGAATCGCATGGTCGCATGGAACCTGACTCGCAATGTTTCCAGCGAGGTAGCTCGCGCCCTTGCACTCAAAAAAGGCTCTCCGGCTGATGTTGGCAGCGCTTTTGTGACTGAGCCCAGCCACAAGATTGTGGTGCCCGAGGGGCTTGACCTGAATGACATCACGCCGGAGATACTGAACATCGCACGCAATGCCAGTGATCTTCACTGGAAGCTTCAGAGTGACCCTGCAAAACCAGTGGCTCCGGCTATGGGAGCGTTGACGAGCGATCAGCAAAAGCTGGTAGATCAAACCCTGGCTGCGCTGACAGAGCAGATAGCCAACAACAGCGACCTTGGCAGCAATAACTGGGTGATCGGCGGTGCCAAGTCGACAACGGGCATGCCGCTTCTGGCCAACGACCCGCACCGCGAAGTGGTGAATCCCTCTCTGAGAAGTTTTGTCCATCTGGTTGCACCTGGATGGAATGTTATTGGCGCTACCGAGCCAGGCCTTCCAGGGGTCTCTGTTGGCCACAATGAAAACATTGCATGGGGTTTCACCATTCTTGGAGTAGACCAGGAAGATCTCTATGTTGAGGAGACCAATCCGAAAAACACGGCCTATCTTTACCGGGGCAAATGGGTCCCGTTTACCGTGGACCGGCAACTGATCCGTGTAAAAGGCAAGTTGTTCCCGGAGATCTATGACGTCAAGTCAACCCAGCACGGACCCCTGCTTTATCTGGACACGCAACGTCACCGTGCCTATGCACTCAAGTGGGTCGGCTCCATGCCGGGTGGGGCAGGATATTTGGGAAGCCTAAATGTGATGCAGGCCAGGAACTGGGATGAGTTCACAAAGGCCGTGGCGAAGTCATGGTATCTGCCCTCTCACAGTCTGGTATATGCAGACGTGCAGGGCAACTATGGGTACATTGCCGCGGCGGCTTCGCCGGTGCGTACAGGCTGGGATGGCTTGCTGCCCGTCCCTGGTAAAGATGGAAAGTACGAGTGGCAGGGAATTGAACCGCTGGAGTCCTTGCCGCGGGAACTTAACGGCAAGCTTGGATATTATGCATCGGCCAACAACGACGTTGTCAGCAGGTACTTCCCCGCTTCCCGCAGTTCGCTCGGGTACGAGTACAGCGCTCCCTATCGCTTTGATCGCATCACTGAAGTCCTAAGCCAGAAGCGCAAATTCAGCCTGGAAGAGATGGAGCACCTGCAGTTCGACCATAAGTCAATGGTGGCCGCGAAACTGGTTCCCATGCTGCGAGGTGTGCGCGGTACAACAGCCGCTGAGCAGGACGCTTTGGAAACGATGCTGCGATGGAACAACGACGTCGCCATGGACTCGGTGGCGGCCACCCTCTACGAATTCTGGTACTACAAACTCGCGGACATGGTGTATGGGGACAAGTTGCCAGCGGCCCTGAAATCTGAAATTCGTGGCACGGACCCAAGGAGAGTGATTGTCTGGCTTTCGCAGGAAAAGGATACGGTAAAGCGCAACAGGCTGCTGCTAGAGGCGCTGGATGCTGCGCTTGCCGAGATACATAAGCGGTTTGGTGCCGACCGTACCGCATGGACATGGGGTAAGGTACACAAGGCCGAGCTGAGGCACCCGTTACAAAATGATAAGACGGGTCTCGTTTTCTATGTCGATCCAGTGCCGCGCGGGGGAGATGCCTTTACTGTGCAGGCGACGAGTAATGTTTCTGCGGATGGCTCAGACGAGCAGCACGGAGCCTCCGCGATGTTCGTGCTTGACCCCCAGGACTGGGACCGTTCGGTGGCACTGAACACGCCCGGCAACACCGCCAATGGCGGATCAGTGCATTCGTCTGATTTAGCTGAGCGGTGGGGTATCGGGGCGTATTTCCCGTTGGCATTCACCAGGGCCAGGGTCGATGCCATAACGGAAGAGACCATGACGCTGACACCTTATAGCGAAGCAGAGAGCAAGGAAAAAGGTGCGGCGTTCGAGCGGGTGCAGACGGAGACGCTCAATATCCCTGCTGCCGTCACCATCGTCTTCGGGGATTATGACGGCGATGGGTGGCCAGACATGTATGTCGGCTATCGTAGCGAGATGAATCGCTTGTACCACAATGATCACGGTAAGTTCGTCGATGTGACTCTATCGAGCGGCATTATCGATACAAACGAAGTACGCTCGGCCGCGTGGGGCGATTACAACGGAGACGGGTTGCTTGATCTGTATGTTGGCTTTGGCATGAACTCCACCGTGCCCAACCGCCTGTATCGCAATGATGGCAACGGACACTTTACCGAGGTCGCGCTGGAGAGCGGTCTTTACGATACCGGCGAGTCGCGGCAGGTCAGCTTTGTAGACTACGACAACGATGGGCTGGTTGACCTGGCCGTTGCGTTCCGCGAAAAGGCAAACAAGGTTTATCACAACGATGGCAATGGCCACTTCCGTGATGCGACGGAGAATACCGGCCTTGGCGATCCACGGAAGACCATCGCAGGGGTGTGGTTTGACTACAACCAGAGCGGTTTCCTAAGCCTATTTGAGGCAAACCAGAATGGAGACGCGAACGGGTTTTATGTCAACGATGGGAAGGGCCACTTTGCAGACAAGGCGAAGGAGCTGGGCGTTGCGGCAGAGAACCGCGGAAGCAACTTCGGCAGCGTGGGCCTTGGCGTCATTGATGTGAATAATGATGGGAAACTGGATGTCTTCGCCGCCAATTATGGACCTGCATGGCTTCTGATGAATGACGGAACCAAGTTTCATGATGTGGCTCCTTCGGTTGGTCTGGGCATCAGTGCGCATCTGGTAGCCACGGGATGGGGCGACTACGACAATGACGGCAAGCCTGATCTGTATGCGGATGGATACTTGAGCGGTCATGAAAATATCCGTGACTACCTGTGGCACAACGACGGAGGCATCTTCACGGACGTGACACCCGGTTACATGCTGAAGCATGATGCGGACCACGCAGTCGTGTGGGTTGATTTTGATAACGATGGTGCGCTTGACCTCGCACTTGCCGATCATGAACGCGAAGGCGGAGTTAATCTCTACCGGAACCTGCTGCCGGTAGCTGCGCCTGGCCGATCACTCGCGGTCCTGGTCCTGGATGCCCAGGGGCACTATACGCGTCCGGGCGCCGAGGTGAAGGTCTATCGCGCTGGCAGTCAGGAACTGCTTGGCTATCAGCTTGTTGATACCGGGAGTTCGTACAGTTCGCAGAGCGCGCTACCGCTTTACTTCGGCTTCCCGCAACCTGTGCTGGTGGACGTTGAGGTCATCAACCTGACCGGGGAAGGTCGGCGGTCCACCTGGATACGGAATGTGAATCCGGCCGACTATAAGGGCAAGTGGTTGCGCGTAAAGGCGCAGTAGCCTTGATGGGAGCAGCTACGTGGCTTGCGTAGCTGCTTCCTGTGTCATCATGCGATGGCGCGTTCTGCAGGCGCGCTCCATGTGCATCATCCTTGTGTTGAATTTCCTTGAAGCTCATGTTAAAATTGCGTGCAATAGTTTCAATTCAGCGTAATTCCGACAGAAATCTTCATCACCGTAGCTGATTGGTTGAACGGGTAACTTGCATCGTTTGCCCATGTCATCGGCGGAGCTGTATCTCGCGACAGAGGAGGCTTCGAATGGATTTCAGGATTGGCCAGTTCCGATCATTTCTTGTGCTCGCGAATACGCTCAACTATGCCAAGGCCGCGCGCATGCTGTACATGTCGCAGCCGACACTTACGGCCCAGATCAAGTCGCTGGAAGAAAACTTTCAAGTGCGCCTGTTTGAGCGATCGCGGAAAGGTGTTGCCATTACGGCTGCGGGGAAAGAACTGGCGACAACCGCACGGGCCTTACTGGACCAGTTAGAGCAGGCCGGAACTCGCATGAAACAAGCGGAAATGTCCCGTCCTGTCCGCATCTGTTGCAGCCAGGCGGGCCAGTTTGAAGTGCTACCGCAGCTCTTGCGGAGCATGGCGGAGAATCATCCTGAAATACCGATCGAGATCCTCGCCATGGTTCCCGGGGAAAGGCTGGAGGCGTTGCGTTCACGGCGTGTCGACCTTCTCATGATGACGCTGCCGGTTTATAACGATGACGTCGTGTTCGAACCGCTTTGCTCCGAAGCGATGATCGCCGTGGTCCCGGACCGCCAGCCGTTTTCCTCCATGAAGGACATCTCCGTGGCGGAGTTTGCGCGCGCTCCACTACTGACGGTCAGCGAGAAGGAGTGTTCCCGTTGTACAGCGAATGCTCTTGCGGCGTTGGATCGGCATGGCGTTACGCCCGTGCACTTGGTGGAGGGTCCTATCGACCACAACGCAAGGATGGCGATGGTAGCCGGCGGCAGGGCTGTCGCCATGGCAGGAGAATCGTCGTCCTTGGCAGGATTCCCCGGCGTCCGGCAGTTGCCATTTCGTGAACAGGTCCAGGGCTCTCAGCTCGGAATGGGATGGAGAAATGAAACGGTGTCAGAAAATCTCCAGGTGGTCTTGGAAGAACTTCGACGGCTGACCGTGTCACGGCGCGAGATTCCCATTCCAATCTTTCGCCCAGACAATTTTCTGGAACGTATCAGTGCTTAGGGATTCGCGGACGGCAATTCCTTGCCGCCAAGCAGATGGTCATAACGTATGAACCTCGTGACGTTGCGCTCATTCCGGCAACTTGGGGGACTGCTGCTGCTCTCGCTTATTTGGGGAAGTACATGGGCGGCCATCCGTATTTCAGTGCAATGTATGCCCGTGCTGCGCTCGGTTGCCCTGCGCTTTCTTATCGCAAGCGTTGTCCTGGTGCTCGTGATGAAGTTACGCAGGGAAGCATTTCCACCGCTGCGTGATCTGCCCATGTTGATCGGCTTCAGCCTGGTGACCATCGTTGTGCCGTTCAACATCATCGCATGGTCTTCGAAGCGTGTCTCGTCCGGATTGACCTCTGTCTTGTTTTCCGCCTCTCCACTAATAGTGCTCCTGATCGAGTTTGTCAGCTTCTCGCCTCCGCAACGTCCTCGCTTCAACGCGCGTCTGATATTTGGACTGGTAGCTGGTTTGTCGGGCATTGCGCTCATTATGCATTCGGCGAGCTCAACGACCTCCCAGGGGAGCGGCGTCGTGGGGATTGTGCTGGTTGTTGTGATGGGGTCGTGGTCAAGTGTTTTGGCGCAAAGAAAACTTCGACATTTATCTCCGCTCACGGTCAGCGCCTGTCTTTCAACCTGCGCGAGTGTGATTGTGGGAGCCGCCAGTTTGTTCATGGACCGGGGACGTCCATCCACATGGACCATTCATGCTGTTAGTGCACTTTTATTTCTCGGGCTGGTCAGCAGCGCCCTGGGCTTCTTTCTCTTCTACTGGCTTTTGCGTGATGTCCGGCCATATCAGTTGGCATCTCGTTACCTGCTTATGCCTGTGATTGCAGTATCAGAGGGGGTGCTGTTCCTGGGCGAGACAATTTCTTTCGCGTTTGTGGCCGGAGCAGTCTGTATTCTCGTGTCACTTGTGCCGATTCTTTCCGAAGTAACGCCGAAAATTCTGCCTCGACCGAACAGCAGAACTGGCGCCATAGGGGGAACATTGTCCGGTGTTGACTAGGGGCACAGTAGTTCTGACCGGATCGCGAAATCCGAAGGCAGCAGGCAGCTATCTTGCATTGCTGGGAATGCCATAGAAGCGAGCTTGAGTCTATCTGATGCCGGAAGCTTGTCGAAATCGGCGGTAGCCCGCTGCATTTCGCATATCAGGGGCTCAGACATGAGTGCTTCTTTTGAGGAAAAGTGGTTGTAGAACGGACCATGGGGTAACCCGGCTGTCTTCATCACCTCGCTGGCCTCGACAACGGCGAGGCGGTCACATTGCCTTCAGTTGAAGACGCTTCGTTGATGGAGAGCTTCGATGCCGCACGTATCAAGATGATGCAAGCATCGCAAACAAAGCATGCAGCTTCGCGCTACGGGTTGCACAAGTAAAAGCCAAGTGGGTTGCGGACTTTGTTCACAGCCACGTCCCTTTGAGGTCGGGTGGGCACCCGCTTATCCCGGCCTCACCACTGCCACGGCGTTATGGAGCTATCCCTTTGCCAGAACGAGGGGATGTGATTCTGCGTCGGGGGCCGCCTTCCACAAGGGGAGCGTGATGGAGAGCCGAGCACCACCTTCGTCACAATTGTCTGCCGTGACGCTCCCTCCATGAACGCGGACGACGGCCTCAACGAAAGCAAGACCGAGTCCGTGTCCGCGCGACTCGCGCCCTCTGACCCTTCGCTCGAAGAGATGGCGTCGAACGTCGATATCAAACCCAGGCCCATCATCCTCTACGATCAATATCGCCATGTCTTCGTTCGCGTGGAGCAACAGGCTGACCGTGCAAGCTGCGGGCAGGTGCTTGAGTTCGTTGTCAAGCAGGTTGGAGATGACACGATGAAGAAGTGCAGCGTCGGCCAGCACTTTGACTGAACCCGCACTGCGGACCTGGACACCGAGGCCCTTGTCGCTCATAGACGGTTCGTAAAGGCCAACCATACCTCTCACAAGTTCATCCAGGTCGATCTCGGTACGCGAAAGTCTGAGGGCATCTGCCTTTGCCTCAGCCACATCAAGCGAAGTGTTGAGGAAATCGGTGAGCCGGTCCAGTTCATCGATCGCCGAAACAATCGGTTCGGCTTGATCGGCTCTCACATCGTTGGACAAGGTTGTTTCCAACTTGCCGCGGATCGCGGTAAGAGGGCTCCTCAGGTCATGTGCGAGAGCGTCCGTAATGGTGTGCAACTGATGGACGGTGTTCTCGATTCTGTCGAGCATATGATTCAGGGTGCGAGCCAGGTGTCCGACTTCATCGTTCCGTTTGCTGGTCGGAACTCTGCTGCTCAAATCAGATTGCCCAATCCGGGAGGCTGCTTCGGTCATATCGCGAACATGGCCCAGCATGCGTCTGGTTACGAAGAAGACAATTGCGGCGCCGAACGACACGATGAGTAGCCAGAGGCAGACAAAGCGGATGCGGAGATTTCTAAGGACACGCAACTCATCGCGTTCTGAAAGTCCGAGGTAGATGTGGCTTCCATCATCGAGCCGTACCGATGCGACTCGAAAGGGGTAATTGAATCCTTTGACATTCAAGTCGTAGGGAACGTCGGAAGCGAACTTGCGCGCGCGAATTGCGGCTAAGTTTGGCATCCCGTCACCGGTGCCTACCCAGAGTTTCAAAGGTCCATCGTCCCCGGCCTGCAGAAAGAAGACGGAGTCATTCTCATTGCTGCTGGAGCGGGTTTTATCAGGCACCTCTCTGCTTGCAAGTTCCGCGACTTCTCTTACGACTCTTCCGTAGAGGCGGTCTTTCGGCGTTCGAGCAGCAACGTCGCCGAGGACCGCAACCTCTCCAGAAAGCCAAGCGTCACTCCGCTGCTGGATATCGTTCGCGACAAAGCGATGAAGCATCGCAAAGACCAACATGGTTCCAATCGCAAATGCCAGAGTTGCCCACAGAGAAATACGCCATGCGGCGCTATGCAGGATTGGATCAGGTACCTTTGAGGACATATCCGATACCTCGCAGTGTCTTGATCAATGGCTCACGTCCGACCGTATCGATCTTGCCGCGCAAACGGTAGATATGAACATCGACCACATTCGTGTCTGGTTGAATCCGCATTCCCCAGACCTCTTTCAAAAGCATGGAACGGGTTACAACTCTGCCTGCGTGCCGGCAGAGGTACTCAAGAAGCACGAACTCCTGCGGGCTCAGGTTTAGAACTTCATCGCCCCGGGTAGCCCTGCGCTTGAGCATATCCAGTTCCAGGTCGCAGATTCTGAGCCGCGTCGGGTCTTCTGGTGGAGAGGAGTTGCGGCGAAGGAGGTTCCGCATGCGCGCGAGCAATTCTGCGAGGGCAAACGGCTTGGTGAGGTAGTCATCACCGCCGAGCTCCAGGCCTTTCACGCGGTCGTCTACTGACCGTCGCGCCGAAAGGATGAGTACGGGACTCGTGACTCCCGATCGGCGCAATTGCAGGATGAGTTCGATACCATCCTGGTCTGGGAGTCCTAAGTCGACAATAAGGCCGTGGTAGACGTGTTTGGACGCCAATTGAATCGCGGTAGTTCCGTCTTCCGCCGTGTGCACTTCGTATCCCGCCTCGACCAAGGATTGCTTGACGAAGCTCTGAATCTCGGGTTCATCCTCGACCAGCAGAAGTCGCATAGATCATGGTATGACAATTTCAATTGCGGGTTACAGACTTCGAGAGGCGGCAAGATGACGATTGTGTCATCTACCTATCCCACCAGGGAAAGAACCGGAAAAGGCTATACAAGGAGCAGGATGACCGGAATAAAAACTCCTGCCGCAAGTACGAGCAGGACGGTCAATTTCCGACGCGCATACTTCCATCCCATCATGATGCCCGTGCACGTCGATATGGCAAGTGCAAGCGCCGTAGCGGCAAAGAATACCTTCGTGGGGAGCGAGTTGGGTTGCGGTGTGGCTGGAGATGCTTGCGGTAGCTTTGCGGCTTCAGGCTTTGGCCCATCCGGCTTGGCAGAATTGGGCGCAGTAATCTTTCGGGGAGGAAGGTAAAGTGTACCCTTCTTATGCAATTGCGCAAGATGAACAAGGATGTTGGGAGGCACGTAGGAACTGCCGCGGGTAGTCTCGTGCAAACTGAACATCTGTAGACCACCTGTGATGGCAAAGAAGAGAATGGTGGGCGAGAAGAAGAGCCCCAGATAGCGGTGTGTCAGGCGGACAGATTTGAGCAAAGCTGCAGATGTCATCTTGGAGTATCGACCTCTTAAAACGTAGGCATTGGCAGTGGGCCGAATGCTGACCACAATCAAGACTCGAGGTCATGCACGTTGCCTTACTGCTCCGTAACGTAGCATTTCGACGGAGGAATTTCTGTGATCACTTCGCTAAAAGCGGCTCCATGAACGAATCGTCATCCTTTATTCCTTCTGCAAAGTGCTATCAAAGGAATAAAGGTTTCGTCTCAACAAGTAGTGATTGTATTGAGAATCCGGAACCTGTTTTCTTAAATAGTCGACTGTCGCCGGATCGTTGTCTCTTCGTGGTCCAGCTTTCCCGAGACACCCACGCGACATCCAATCCGAATCATCCGGGCTGGGGGCCCATTGTGCATGACTACGGCTTACCTGAACCGCATTGCCACTGCCGTGCCAGAGCACGATGTGCATGACGCCTTTGTCATCTTCGCTGAGAAGATGCTTGACGATCCTCGGCTCCGCACGGTCTTTCGCCGCATGGTGAGCCGCGCGGACATTGCACATCGTTATTCATTCCTCGATCCGCAGCACGGCTCCAGCCAATTCTCATCGCATGACGCGAACGAGTTTTATCGGCTAGGCGACTTTCCTAATACAGCGCGGCGTATGCAGCTGTTCGAACAGACGGCTCCAGTGTTGATGAAGAGGGCGGTGGATCGGCTTGCGTTGAGCGAAGAAGAGCGCTCCGGTATTTCGCACGTATTGGTGACCTGCTGTACGGGACTCTATGCTCCTGGACTGGACTTTGAAATTGTCGACCACCTCGGGCTCTCAGAGGGGGTGGAACGCACGATGGTTGGATTCATGGGGTGCTATGCCGCGATCAACGCGCTGAAGCTGGCACGGCACATTGTGCGCTCGGATCCGAAGGCGGGTGTCTTGATGGTCAATCTGGAACTGTGCACGCTGCACTTCCAGGAGACACAGGATCTGGAGCAGGTGCTTTCCTTCCTGGTCTTTGCCGATGGCGCGGCGGCGAGCCTGATTACGGCTCGCGAGCAGGGGTTAGCGCTGGATAGCTTCAAGGCTGTGATGGTGCCGGAGACACGTGGGCTGATTACCTGGAAGATTCGCGAGCTAGGTTTCGACATGCTGCTCTCCGGACAGGTGCCGGGGGAACTGGGCCGCGCATTGCATGAGGGCGGACTGATGGCGGAGCGCGACGGCGTCGATCTATGGGCGGTGCATCCCGGCGGACGGTCGATTCTGGATGCGGTAGAGAAGGGACTGGAACTACCGGCGGATGCACTGGCAGCATCGCGCGAAGTGCTATCGCGCTTCGGCAATATGTCGTCGGCGACGGTGATGTTTGTGTTGCAGCAAATCATGCAGCAGGCACGCCCGGGGCAGCGTGGATGTGCGATGTCATTCGGGCCAGGGTTAACCGCGGAGACGATGCGCTTCTATGCTATCTAAAGTACAGACCGACTTCAGTCGACGGGTCTCTCCGCGTGAGTTGCCGGAGCTGATGGATGGTGACTGTAGTTATGAGGATTTCCGTGACTGTTTGCGCAGTCTGGAAAAAGTCAATCGCTGGCTGCTGGGCTATCGGCCAACGCTTGCGTGGCTGGAGCGGCTACCGCGCGGGCCGCGTGAGCCTCTGCACATCGTCGATGTGGGGTTTGGCGGTGGTGATCTGTTGCGGCGAATTGCAGCCTGGGCACGAAGACGGAGCATTGCTGTGCAGTTAACAGGGATCGACTTGAATCCCTATGCTGCGCGCGCAGCAGCGGAGTCAACGCCAAGGGAACTCGGAATCGAATGGGTGACCGGAGATGCTCTGGAGTATCGGCCGAAGAAGCCGGTCGATATCGTCGTAAGCTCGCTGCTGACACATCACCTGGAGGACGAGGAGATCGTCGCTCTGCTGAGGTGGATGGAAACAACCGTCCGGTTAGGGTGGTTTATCAATGATCTGGAGCGGTCGGAGCGGAGCAGCCGGATGTTTGGGTGGGTGCGTTGGCACAGGATTGTGCGGCATGATGGGCCGGTGTCGTTTCGTCGGGCTTTCCGGACGGAAGATTGGGTGAACCTGCTGGCTGCGGCTGAGATCCCACGAGAAGCGGTAACAGTGGAGAAGTGGCGGCCAGGGCGGTTGTGCGTGGGGCGGTGGAAGTGAGGTTGGAGACTCTCAAGCACCGTGTGAGACGCAAGGACATGAAGCAGCCATTTGCCTTCATGGCGTACCTCATCATGTCTAACTCCTTGGGATACGAATCATGCCAGAACCCACTCTACTAGCGCCCAGCACCGCCGGGACCAGATTCAAGACGATTCTCTGGATTTCGCTTGGTCTGACGGTAGTCTTTGTCTTCATCACTTCAGAACTGCTCCTCATCACCGACTATCCGATGTACCACGCTTATCGTCTCCAGGTGATCGCGGACCGTCATCTCCTCATCCCGCATACACTCGCCGGGATCTTCGCTCTTTTGATCGGCCCCATTAATTTTTCCTCGAGGATCCGTCAGCGTTATCTCCGGCTCCATCGCATCCTCGGCTATGTCTATGTCATCGCAGTGTTTGTTGGTTCCTTCACGGGGATCGCTCTCGCAGCTGGCCGGCCGGGGCTTCCAGGAACCTCCATGCAGGCCGCCGCATGGATGGTTTGCACTGCCGCTGCCTTCATCACCGCGCGCAACCGCCAAATCATCCAGCATCGCCAATGGATGGCGCGCTCGTATGCCGTCACTTTTACCTTTGTCTCCAGTCGTGTGCTCAACCTGTGGCCGCGTTACTGGAGCCACCTGGGTGACGTCTTATCCGCTGTCGGGGTGATCGCTTTCACGCTTGCCTCGCTGCTGATCGTGGACCTCGGGCTCAACTGGCGTGAACTCACGAATCGTCGTAATTAATCGCCGGTCCCCAGTACGAAGGGTGTGGGTCTGCAAGTGCCTATTTCTCTAAGCTGCTCTCCACCAGGTCGGAACTGATGACAGGCCCGTAACCACCGAGTTGTCCGACAATTACCGCCACCGCGGGCTCCTCACCCTGTAGTACCCACACCATTACATCTTTCGGCTGAAGGCCGATCAGTCGAGCAAGGATACTGACCATGCGGCCCAGTTCCGGATGAACGCGAAACACTGTCGCCTTGTATGTCCGCCCTGCCAGGTGAACCGTCTGCTCGTCCTCCGGAGAGACCAGGAGCCGAATCAGCCGTCCGCCGCCAACTGGTGCCAGCATTCCTACCCGAAACGGCTTCGTATTGTGTGGCACGTTCAGCAGCAATGTCCCAACCAAGCCATTCGCAAGGTCATCCGGCAGGTCCATGTGCTTGCTTTCAAGGTGCATCCTGCCATTCTTGTCTGTTGTGCGGCTGATGACTGTGCCGGTAGCGGCTTCTATCGAAAAGTCGATGGGCTTTGTAAAAAATGGTCCTTTCTGGATGTGATGGTTGCGCACTAACCGAAACGTACCTTGCTGCCGGTACGTTGTCGTTTCATCGTCAATCGATCCATCCACAAATTTGTAGGTCAGGCGCATCGTGACTTCATCGCCCTGCGCAATTTGCGAAAATTCGCCACTGGCAATGGTTTTTCCATCTTCGGAACGGGCCACCATAAACCGATGCATGGGCCGTTGAATATGTCTCACTGAAATGGGTTCAGCAAGCGCGGCGGTGCCTACCGTCGTCGTCCATAAAACGGCGACCAGGAAGTCGCTTCGCCTCATCGAATACCTCGCTCTAACACCTTAGACGTCTTCCGGTTCCAGCTTTACCTGATTCAAAATGACGATTTGTACAGAATGGCGCTCCGAACCGTTTTTTGGCCGTCTACTAGAGAGATGGAATCCCATTGCAAATCGCTGGAAGATTGAGTGGATCAGGAGCAATTGCTTTGCAAGACGAAGTTCTCGTTCTCGGTGGAGGAGTGGCAGGCTGTGCCGCTTCGATCGCGCTCGCTCGAAAAGGACGGAGTGTCACGCTAATCGAGCGGGAGCTTATGCCTCGCCATAAGGTCTGTGGAGAATTCCTAAGCGGTGAAGCGCTTGAAGACTTGCACGCACTTGGTATCGATGTGGCCTCTCTTGGCGCGGTACCCATTGAGTATGTTCGTCTTGCCGCAGCCAGGCGCGCCGCGGAGGCTCCGTTGCCGTTTCCCGCGGCCTCGCTCACGCGCAAGGCGCTCGATACAGCACTTATCGCCGCAGCCCTCGCCGCAGGGGTCCGCATTAAGCGTGGCCGCGGTGTACAGTCGCTCAGCCGCACGAGCTCCAACCTTTGGCAGGCTACGCTCGACGACGGCTCCACATACGAAGCGGCAACCGCCTTTCTCGCTACGGGCAAGCACGACTTGCGCGGCCATAGTCGCCCGAAAGATCCTCACCAATGGGTCGCCTTCAAGATGTATTACCGGCTGTCTGCCGCGCAGACAGCCGACCTGGAGGACGCGTCCGAGTTGACACTTTACGACGGAGGCTACGGTGGTATTCAACCGGTGGAGGACGGCATTACGAATTTCTGTTGTGTCGTGCAACGGCGGTATTTTGCACGTGCGGGGCTTCGCTGGGAACGCCTTCTTGCGAAGATGCAACAGGACTGTCCTCACCTCGCGATGCGGCTTGAGGGTGCGGAGCCGCTGCTTGATAAACCGATCACCGTCACTCATATCCCGTACGGTTACCTCCGACGCGCAACCGAGGAGGGGCTCTACTGTATCGGCGATCAGGCAGCCGTAATCCCATCGTTTACCGGTGATGGTATATCCATCGCCCTGCATACTGCCCGCCGTGCTGCTGCTGCCTATCTTGGTGCGGAACCGGCGCAGGTCTTTCAGCCGAAACTGCGCTCCGCAATGCTGCCGCAGATGCGCCTTGCCGAGCTCGCCGCCGACGGTTTGAACAACGCATTTGCACGCGCTGTGCTGCCATTCTGCCTCAGGGTCTGGCCCGGCGCGATGCGCGTAACGGCCAGACTCACACGTGTCACGCAACCCGGGGCTACCGCTCCTCAGACAGTCGCCGGCTGAAATCGGTAGTCGAGACTCTACAGGGAGATGAAATGAGATGCTTCGCAGTCTTAGCCCTCGCTGTCCTACTCGGCCCAGCCGCACTCGCCCAGCATCAGACCTTCACAGTCAACCCTGATGCCAGCGAGGTCAAAATAAAGCTCAACACGACCCATGAGGTTGTCGAAGGCATGTTTCACCTTCAATCCGGATCGATTGAGTTTGACCGCAGCAATCCTAAGATGTCGGGTGTGGTGGCCGTACTGGCCGGCAGCGGAAAGACGGGTAACGACAGCCGCGATAAGAAGATGAACAGGGATATTCTCAAAGTGAGCCAGTACAAGATTGTCTCTTTCATGCCCAACAACTACACCGGGACAATCGCCACCTCTGGCGACTCAACCATTCAGGTAAGCGGTGTGTTCGCCCTGCTCGGCAATCCTCACGATCTGACGATTCCTATGCAGGTCCACATGGATGGATCGAAGGCAACGGTGAAGGCGCATTTCGTTATTCCTTATGTACAGTGGGGTCTCAAGAATCCGAGCTTCCTGTTCTGGAAAGCCGAGAATGACGTCGCGATCGATCTTAATCTTGTTGGCCAGATTTCTAACTAGCGGACCAGGTTGTCTTCCGGTGTCATAGAGCCACTAGAAGCGCCTACGATAAAAATCCAGTATTTCAGAGTGAGGACAAGCACCGTGGTGAATGTGCGATAGAGGCTCCTTTACAAGACCGGGGTAAGCACATAATAATTGTTGTCTTCCTGTTCCATCCTGTTATGCATGTGGCGCTCTAGAAGCTGCGCTTATTTGATCGAGGCCTATGAAGATCTTTCCCCTTCCCGCGGTTCTTCTTATTGCTCACCCTTGCATCCTTCTCGCACAGACAGCATCTCCTGCAAAATATCAGGCTGCTGGATCTCCAGAAGCACCTCTCATCGTTGATGTACATGCGTCGCCGTATCGTGCTTCGATCAATTACACGGTGAATATAAGCAAGCGACGCTTCGATATGCACAATGCAACGATCGTGAATATGATCGACTTCGTGTATGGCCGTGAGGATGATGATGGCCGTGAGAATGAAGCCGTCTCGGGCGGTCCTACCTGGATCGACCTCGATCGCTTTGATGTGGTTGCGGTGATCCCCGCAGACAGGCCGGCTTTGCCAGGGGCAGGCCCGGATAACAATGTCCGCTACGGAGCAAATGCTTACGACAAAATGAGGCTTGTCATGAGGCGCGTGCTCACGGAGCGCTTTCGTCTGAAATACCACACGGCGGACCGCGTGCTGCCGGGCTACGTTGCAACCGTAGCGAAGGAGGGCTCGAAGCTGGTTGAGGCGAAGGACGCGGCTGCTCCGAGTGATTGCCGCCGCGCCCAGGAGAAGACTGATACGGAGCAAACCGTTATCACTTGTACCTCTGAGACGATGGAACATTTTCTTCAATCGTTTGGAGGCGTATTTCCTCATCCCATCATCAATCGCACAGGGCTTACGAAGCCCTATAACTTTACTTTGAAGCTTTCCTCGCAAGAGATGCAGACTCGGGCGGGATACATCCATGCCCTGACAGATGCATTCAGAAAGCAACTTGGCATCGTCATCGCACTTGGTGGAGCGCCGCAACCTGCAATCGTCATTGATAGGGTAGAACAGCCGACGGCGAACCCTGCGCAGATTGAGACGCAGATCGGCGCTCTTCCGGATCTTGAGTTTGAGGTTGCGAGTGTTCGGCCTGTCTCAGATCAGGAGCCGCAATCGCAGTCGCAGATCCGCCATGTCGGCTCACAGATCGACTTTATCAATATGACCATGCAGGAACTGCTGACGCAGGCATGGTCGTTGCCCACGGGAGCGATGCTGGGCAACGTTCCGCCATGGCTTGGCCGGGCGCGATATACCATTCGCGCGAAGCTTCCGCAGGAACTGGATGCCCGTGCAGCATTTCAGGACCAGGACACACTGGCCAGCATGCTGCAGAAACTTCTGGTCGACCGCTTTCAGATCAAGTACCACTGGGGCGAGCAGGAGCAGGATGGCTGGGAACTGGCATCGGATAACCCGAAGATGAAGAAGGCCAACCCTGGCTCGCGAAGCTTTTGTAAATACGGGCCGCCGGAAGGCGAAAAAGATATCCGTACGGTCGACTCGGCGTTCAACGCGCAGTTTCATTGTCAGAATGTGACGATGGGGCAGTTTGCCGACCTATTGCAGCCCATGGCACGGTCTGAGATCAAGAACCGCGTATCGGACGTGACTGGATTGACGGGATCCTACGATTTCTCCCTTTATTACACAACAGGGCGCAAGATGAGAGTAGATGCTGCTGCTGCCCAGGCAGCGGCGAAGCAAAACGCCTCGTTGCCTGATCCAGTTACTGGCCTAAGCGTGGAGGATGCTTTTCGCCGGGAACTCGGGCTCAGGCTGAAGAAGCGCCGGGGAACCTACCCCGCTCTCATCCTGGACCACATTGAACAGGTCCCCACTGAGAATTAGTGATTTGTTGCCCGTGAGCGGCCTGGGAAAGCAGAGACCATATTTACTGCGCGTGGATGATCGAATGAAGTAAATTGGAAGCAATTTTGCATGCTTAAGAAACCTTCGAAGCTATCCGACCTTCTGGATTCCACTCGAAATATCCCCCTGTTGCTGCGCGAAATATGGCAGACGGCACCTGCGGTGTGTACTGCAATGGTGTTGCTTCGCACGGTTTCTGCCGTTCTTCCGATGATGGCTCTGGCGGTTGGGGGGCTATTGATCGATGCCATCAACATGGCGCAACGCACCCATGTTTTCCCCGTGAGGGTATGGTGGCTTCTGCTGGCGGAGGGGCTGCTGACGCTGGCGAGTAATGCAGCGTCGCGAATGGTGGCCCATTACGATCTTGTTCTGGGCGACAAGTTCAACCTGAGAATGAGCCTTAAGCTCATCACCCACTGCAACAATCTTGATTTGGAAACATTCGAGAACTCGGAGTTTCAGGACAGGCTGCAGCGTGCCAGGTCGCAGATTACCTCCCAGGTTTCTCTCATGAGAAACCTGCTGCAGGCGCTGCAGCAGTTTATCGGGGTTGGCGTCGTGCTTTTCGGTTCGCTGCTCGTCGCTCCGGGACTTATCGCCGTGCAGTTTCTGGGTGTTTTGCCTATTGTGGTGGCGGAAAGCTACTACACGCGTCTTCGGTACAAGCTGTACAGAAACAGGACGCCGCTAAAGCGCTATCTGGACTACATTATCGGCCTGGTACTCAGCGTAAATGCTGTAAAAGAGGCCAAGCTTTTTGCGATAGGCGATTACATCTATGGCGAATATAAAGGGGTAGCGGAGAAGCACAATACGGAAGACGCCGTGTTGTCAAAACGCGCCATGAATGCGGCACTTCTTTTAGTGGCGCTGGGAACGCTTGTCTACTACGGGACGTACATCGTTCTTATCTTCAGCGCCATCGCAGGTGCGTTCAGCATCGGTCGCCTGGTGTTTTTCGCCGGGATTCTGATGCGCTTCCGAAACCAGCTGAGCGCCCTGTTTACGAATCTTTCGCAGGGTATGGACCAGCTGCTATATATCGGCGATGTGTTGGAGTTCTTCTCTTATCAACCCCGCCTTGAAGCGGCCGCATCTGGACGCTCAGTCGCTGAGACGATCTCTACTGGAATAGAGTTCAGAAATGTTTCTTTCTCGTACCAGGGGGCTGCGAAGCCCGCACTCAAGAATGTGTCGTTCCATATCGCTCCGGGAGAAGCGATTGCTCTGGTGGGAGAAAACGGGGCGGGCAAGTCGACGATCGTCAAGCTGATTACCCGGCTCTACGACCCGAGTGAGGGACAGATTTTGCTGGATGGGATCGACCTGCGTGAATACTCTTCCAGCTCGCTGCGCAATGCTATGTCAGCCGTATTTCAGGACTATGTAAAGTACGACCTGAGCGCATCCCTGAATATCGCAATCGGAAACCTTGAGGCAAAAGAGGATGGCGACCGGATTATGAAGGCCGCGAAAGGAGCGCGTGTCGCGGCGCTTATCGAAGGCTTTCCGCGGCAGTACGAGCAGATTCTTGGGCGCCGGTTTGACGATGGAATCGACCTTTCGGGTGGACAGTGGCAAAGGCTGGCACTGGCCAGGGCGTATATGCGGGATGCCAAGGTCCTGATTCTTGATGAGCCTACCGCCACCATCGATGCCCGCGCAGAAGAAGCCGTGTATCAGGATGTAATGGGAGTGATTGCCGGCAAGATGACTGTTCTCGTATCTCATCGTCTGTCCACGGTACGTTTTGCGGACAAGATACTGGTTCTAAAAAACGGATCTATCTGCGAGCAGGGAACTCATGCCGAACTGATGGAAGCCGGTGGCGAATATGCTGATCTGTTTACGTTGCAGGCAAGAGCGTACGCCTGAGGGTTGTATGCAGGCGTGACGGGAGGATAGGCAAATCTCTTTAAGCTTCTTCGCGGCGAAGTGCGGTATTGAACTCTGAGACTGCCTGGAGGAATTCGATCTGACCGCCGGACTCAAGCGTTCTGGCGATAATTGCAGAGAGATCTTTGGGCAGGCATTTGCCTCCAAACCCGAGCTTGCCGGTGACCGTGCTATGGGAACGTCCAACGCGTGTATCAGCGGTCCAGATCTCTCTCATCTGTGTAAAGTCGGCTCCAAAGTGCGAGGCGAGAAGATAGAACTGTGCAACAAAGGCGACCTTCGTCGCGAAAAAGCAGTTCTCCATATACTTCGATAGTTCCGCCGTAATGGCGTCGGTGACGAAATAGTGGGGCTCAGGGCCAAGGACATCGCGATAGGCCGAGATGAAGCGCTCGCACAGACAGCGCTCTCCTCCAACTGCTACCAGGTCAGGTACACGGGTTACCAGCGATTTGTGAAAAGGCGTTTCGCCAATATATTCCGGGCTGAAGACGATCTGCTTGCCGAACTCTTCGGTGAGTGCCTGCACCGTTCCTGGAGGGATGGTGGACTTGATACACATTGGAGGAAGAATCCACGCGACAACCTCGCGGACGGCCGAGATATCGCAACTGCCATCTTCGGAGGCAGGCGTGGGGACAGAGATAAAAACGAGATCGCAATTGTTGATGTCACGTTGGCGGCTCTCGCTCCCCATCTCCGGATCAAACTTGTCATAGATGACGACTTCACGATGTCCATCAAGGAACAGTTGAGCCAGATGTTTGCCGACAACGCCATACCCCACCACACCTACTTTCACCCGCGGTCTCCTCTTTTTCGTGTACTCGGACGTGACGACAGTAGAAACAGACGTTTGTATACATTTGGCCGATAGCGCTTTTGTAAACGGACGTTGGATCGCATACTTGTGGCGATGTTCTGCATTCCTTCCACCTGTATTCCCGCCAGCAGCGCACGTTCCTTCAACTTATCAATCGGCCGCGATACCGGTAGGCGTCGATGGCCAATCGATTGGAATAAGTTCATCCAATCCTGGCTCACCTGTTCCAGTCCAAAATAGCGTTTCGCATAACGATACCCAGTCCAGGCAAGGCGCTTTCGGATCTCGGCCCTGGAGATTGCTCGAAGTGCATCTATCCATTCCTGCTCGTTGCCAGCCAGCAGACCGTTGCGGCCATGACGGATGATAGGTTTGTACGCCGGAAGCGGATACGCGATGACCGGAAGCCCGAGAACCATGGCCTGAATAAGTCGGTTGGACGATTTGCAGAAGCTCGTCAGGCACTCGGTGCCGGTAATGACAGCGAAATCGCATCTCTTGATCTCATCCCATGAGAAATCCCAATTGATGGTTGCATGGCGTGTGTTGGAGATAATCTCCAGGGTCATCTCCGGAAACTCGCGCTGGATGAGCTTCTTCAGGGCATAGAGTTCCATCTGCTTGATGTTGTCCATGGCTCCGAACCAAACGCATCTCAGTTTTTTTGATTCGAACTTGCGACGAGGACGCTGGCTTGCTTCAAAAGCTTCGCCGATGACCCTGACATTCGAAATTCCTTCATCTCGATACAGCTCTGCAAGAAATTCTGAAGAAACAACGGTTAATGTGGCGAGGCTGGCCTCCGGGATCTTAGGAGGAAAATCGCAATCGATGTAGATCGTTGCGATACCTCGATCCCGCAATTGTTGGAGCGCTTCCAATGTAGCGACTCCGACGAGTTTTTGGAAGACCACAATATCACCTTTGCGAAAAAGCAGAGGTGACTGGAACCAGCTTGCCGGCAAGGGTAAATCATCGATTCTGTGTTTCAGTTGGAATAAAAGGTGACTTTCCCATCCCTGGGACTGCAATGACTCGTGGATGCTGTATCCGTGCAGGCGCGAACTCGCCATCTTCATGGGGCCGGATAGCGCCCAGTACACTCTGGGGCTGTCGTCCGGAACACGGTCTTTCATCGTGAACTCCTTCATGAGTTGGAACCACAATACTATGACAGCCGATACAGAGGTCGCGAAGCATTAAGCTTCTTGGCGAAGACACGCATTTACTTTTTTGAGATGGATGAACTGCGCCGTAACCACCTCGTTGATTCACGTGGATGGTAGCGCAGATCAATAGAGAAATAGTTTTTGACTTCGCGTTCTTTGAGATGCTATAAGGCTTCTACTGTTGAGATCCCTATGTTTACCTACAAAGACATCCCGAATCATTTTTCATTTGAAGACGTCTATGACCTGGTTCTTAACGAGGCGCCAGATGGTGCTGTGTTCGTGGAGATTGGAACATGGCTGGGGGCATCTTCTGCCTACATGGCGTCTAAGATTCGGCAAGGTAACAGGGATGTGACCATGTACGCGATTGACAACTTCACCGCGGAAGGGTCGAATGCTCCGCTGCCTCAACAGGCCATGGAATTCGGCGGAAGCTTCTTTCACGTATTCCGTGAAAACCTCGCGAAGTGCGGTGTTGCAGACATGGTGAAGCCGATCGTCGGAGATTCAACCGATACGGCAAAGCAGTTCGAGGATGGATCGCTCGATTTTGTGTACATCGATGCGTGCCACCAATACAAAAAGGTCAAACAGGATATTGAAGCATGGTTGCCGAAGGTGAAGCCCGGTGGAACCATTGCAGGCCATGACTATGACGATCATCACCCGGGCGTGATCAAGGCAGTCGACGAGATCTTCGGGAAAGATGGTATCCGTGTGATGACGCATTCCTGGGTTCGTAAGATGCCGGTTGCTGCATCGTAGCCAGCAAAGGCTATGCCTTGGTTCACGCATTTCCACGAAACCGCAAAGGACCCCCGGAAAGCGAGTCAATGGGACGAATTCTGTACGAGTGCCTCGATTTAGAGATTCCTGCCGGCGGTATGCGGCGCCTTTACAGGCATGTTGAAGTGCTTCGCAAGCATGGGTTCGATGCGCGCATGCTGCATCATAATCCCACCTATAAAAATCCCTGGTTCTCGTCGACAGCTCTTGTCGATTATTGGACTGAGGACTACGAGTTCTTCGCAGACGATGTCCTGGTAATTCCTGAAGGACATGTCAAAACCATGCGAGCTTCGATGACTCTACCGTGCCGAAGGCTGGTGATTGCTCTTAACTGGGCAAACATCTTTCGCAATGCGCGTGTGGGTGAAGATTGGCGGACGTTCGGCATTACACACGCCATCGCGGGAAGCGTCTATGAACATGACTTCATTCTTTCGACCATGGGGATTGAAAGTACGACGATCGTGTCTGGGATTGATACGGAGCTATTTGCGCCAGCCAAAGAAAAGCGCTGCATGATTACGTACATGCCGCGGAAGAATCCTGATTACGTTCACTTGATCATGGCAGTCTTCCGAGCTAAGTTTCCGCAATATTCGTCTATTCCATTTGTTCCCATGGAGATGCTTCCACATGCGGAAGTAAGCGCAATTTTCGCCGAGAGTGCGATCTTCCTGGCGCACACCTTTCCCGAAGGTCTGTCGCGAAAGACCCTGGAGGCCATGGCCTGCGGCAATATTGTGGTGGGTTTTGCCGGACATGGATCGCTGGAGTGTATGGACCATGGAAAGA
Source organism: Terriglobus tenax (assembly GCF_025685395.1). Classification (NCBI taxonomy): domain Bacteria; kingdom Pseudomonadati; phylum Acidobacteriota; class Terriglobia; order Terriglobales; family Acidobacteriaceae; genus Terriglobus; species Terriglobus tenax. The sequence continues at coordinate 1,045,771 of NZ_JAGSYA010000003.1, forward strand.
ACTGCTATCTTGCCGATGACGGTGACGTTCTGCGTGCGGCTGAGCTTCTGAGCGTTGCAGTGCAGGACTTTCTAGAGCATCGATCTGGCGCAATGCAGCAAGAGGCGATCGCAACAGCGCATCGCTATTCGCTGGAAAGAGAAGAAGAGACGGTGGTCAGGTTCTGGTCGAATTTCTAGATCTCAGCGGCAACGGTCCGGGCCGATTTTTTCTGGAACAAGCGAAGGCGCAGCTATGAAGAGGAGAGTGTATGGTTGCGGACGAAATGGTGCCGAATGAAGATCGTCTTCAGAGTGTGAAGGAATACTACGCAGGGGTGGCCGACATCCTGTTGCCCATTCTTGCGCTGCCGCACGGGCCTGAGAAGTCTGCGACCTGTCGTGCCAATCAGATCGACCCCGGCATTATCAGGACAATGCTCGACTACTCCCGCTACCATGAGGCCAGGTATGTTGAGAAGGCCTTGTCCTCTATCGATGTCTCCATCCAGGGATTGAGGATGCTCGACTTCGGGTGTCTTGTCTCGGACTATGGTCTTTACTTTGCAAGGCGGGGAGCCTCCGTTGCGATCTACGATAACGAGAGCGCAATCAACTTTGCGGAGTTCCGGTATACCCGTGAAGGTCTCCAGCCGCTAGCCTACCGCATGCCCACATCCTACGACGAGCTGTTTCGCGGCCGCGAGTTGGTGGTGTTCGGCGAAGTGCTGGAACACGTGAATGATCCAGTCGACATTGCGAAAGCCTGCATCGATAACGGGGTGCAATACATCTTCACCTCCTGTTATCCGTATGGAGATGATCGGTACTTTGCGCTCCCTGGCCACTCGAAGAAAGCGCAACAGCAGCAGGGAGAGTTCATTGAGTTGATGGAAACGTACTATCAGCCAACCATCACTCACGATAAAGCACGGTTCTGGCGCCGAATTCGTTAGCCCACAAGCGACAACCGGCGTTCCCAGTAACTCAGCACACGTTTTTCTTCGGTAGCAAGGTCATACTGCAGAGCGGTTGCCCTGGCTGCCGCCGCCATGGGTTGAGCGGCACCCGTTTGGATCTCTTCTACAGCTCGTTTCAATCCATGGACCGCGCCAAGAATGTCACCATCTTCGGCAACATAGCAGTTATAGCCATGCTTCATGTACTCCGCCGCGCCGCGTCCGTTGAAGCCAACGACGATGCAGCCGCTTGCCATCGCTTCCAGTGGTGGTCGGGCGAGACCCTCGGGAAAGGTAGCGGACAGGAAGATGGCTGCCTTCGTGAGGTATTTTGCGACTTCCTTATGGGAGGCGCTTCCGATCTCGACAAAGGGGACCATGCAATGCTCGGGACACATGGAGCGAAAGGTGCCTAAAATCGCCGGCGCCAGCCACTCCTTGCGCGGCATGTAGGCGATCTGGAGGTGCTTTTCCGGGGCGGGGCTGAACAACGTTGAGTCAGTGCCGGAGGCGATAACAGGGGCGTCGATCCCCATCGACTCCAGGATGAAATGTCGTTCGTACTGGCTGCCGGCGATGGCTTCTGTGATGCCAAGCTTGGGCCAGTTGATGCCGATGGGCATGTATTTGAAGATGTTGGCCCAGTTCAGGGCATACACGATCCTTTTCGCAACAGAGGAGCGCAAATCGATCATCAGGCGTGTCATCACCTCGGAGATGACGATCGTGTCTGTTGGTAGAAATTCAGGGCGGTCGTCGAGGTAGAGGATCTTTGCGTCCGTCTCGAACCAGGTGATTGCGAATGCCCGCGACTGATGCATCACGTAGGCTTCTACCCCATTGCGCGTCAGAATCTCCACATGCCGGTAGAGTCTGCGTACACCTCCTGACGGATTGGGGTTGTCCGGGCAGGCATAGATGATGCGTCCTTTGTTCGGCATACGAATGTCGCTTTCCTTTTGGAGAATGGGTGTTCCTACGCTAGGCGACAAGGTACTCTTCGCATGCATATTCGTAGGTAAGCCGTGCCGCTACCTGCCTGCCGGCCATCGCGATTCTGCTTGCTTCTGCATCGTTGTTTCTGAGCCAGTCATAGGTGGTCTCGAGATCGAGATCGGTGAAGATGACGTTCTCACGATCACGAAGAGAAGGGTAGTACCACTGCTCCCAATGGGATCTGAATTTCACAGGGACCGAGTTCGCATAGAGCTTCCAGAAGCATCCGCTCCAGGCATTCACAAAACCATCGGCGTCCAGAATGTATTTACAGCCGAGCTGCTCGGAGATCGGTATGTCCTTCGAGTAGCAGGCGTCCACGAACGGCCAATGGCCCGATGTGATGTATTCCCTGGGGTGTGGATCAATCTGTTGCGGGTAGTTGGTGATATGTTTGCGACCCCGCCAGAAAAGTATCTCGGCTTTGGCCTCCCAGGGCAGGTCATGCAGGTCAATCTGCTGCCGGTAGTTCTGGAACCTGGTATTCAAGAAATGCGGATCAGGAATCAGGAGTGTATTCGTATCACCCCTGTGCCTGCAGAATGCCAGCACGGGCAGAGGAAGCACTGGGAAAATCCCGTTTGAATCCAGATGCATGAAGCGGGGCTCCCCCATGGATCCAAGGCCTGTAAACCGGGCAGGATCCACGTCGCTCCATGGAACAAAGGTGGGATTCGCGAAGGGCGTGGAGTATTCTCGCCAGCCATCGTACAGGCACACGAAGAACTCTCCCTGAAGCCGTTTCAGGGCCCCTTGCTGGGTGAGGAATTTCAGAACAAAGCGAGATCGTGCCTTGCACAAATTGTAGCGAGGGGGGATGTATTCAACCCCGTGTGCGTCTACCTGGACCCAGGCTAATTCTGGAATGGTATGTAGAATCCGTGAGACATCAGCCTTCATGCCTTGCAGTAACTGCCTCCTTGCAGGTGTGGTTCAGATTTCGCATGGAAACTTCCAGATCATCCTACGCGATTCTCAGTGAACGATAGAAGGCAATCGTTCGCCAATAGGAGTTCTTCAGATAGCAAGAATCCTCTATTTCTCAGACGCGTTGTGCAGGAATGAAATGTTAGAGTTGACCTGCTGCAAAAGGGCCGGCTTAGCAGACTTGCTTATCCAGTAGTCCCACCCTCTCCAGCGTATTCAGGTTTCCAGAAACGATATCGGTCAAACTTCAGAGCAGAGAAGAAGGGGGACGAGTGATACCAGAGTTGAGCCTGTTCTTTTTCAGCGCCGACGCTTCAGAGCAGCCGGATGAGAAATATCGCATGCTGCTGGAGACCTCGAAGTTTGCTGATGAACACGGGTTTACAGCTATCTGGACACCCGAACGGCACTTTCAACGGTTTGGCGGGCTTTACGGAAATCCTTCGGTCACAGGCGCAGCCCTGGCGATGGTGACCAAGCGGATATCGATACGAGCCGGAAGTGTCGTGCTTCCTTTGCAGGACGTCCTCCGCGTTGCAGAGGAGTGGTCCATGGTGGATAACCTTTCTCAGGGGCGAGTTGCGATTGCCGCTGCATCCGGGTGGCATGTGAACGACTTTGTCCTGAATCCCGGATGCTACCAGGATCGCAACGAGGAGCTCTACACGAAGATCGCTCTCGTAAAAAGCCTTTGGCGAGGGGAGAAGATCTGCCGTCCAAATGGTGCTGGCGTGATGACGGAGGTGGGCATTCTGCCCAGGCCTATTCAGGCTGAACTTCCGGTCTGGGTGACGGGCCGCTCCGACGATACGTTTCTGCAGGCTGGAAGGATGGGCTTGAACATCCTTACCGGGAGCTATGCGGTCAATCACAATCTTCCGGAGTTCATTCGCAAGGTAAAGCTGTACCGCGCCACGATGCAGGAGCACCACAACCGGCGAGGCCATGTTACGTTGATGGCCCATACGTTTGTGGGAGAAGACTGGGATGCTATCTCTGCGATTGCTGAGCCAGCTTTGCTGCGCTACCTCTCGATCAATCTGCAGTTACAGAAAGACAACTCGGCTGGTCTGCAGGACGAACGAGGATTTTCGCAGCTCGGAGATCGAGAAAGCCGTTTCATCATCAGGGCACAGGCCAGGAGCGACCTAGCAAGTCCGTTGAGTTTTATCGGACCTCTCGAGCACTGCAGGACGCGCGCGGCAGAGCTGCACGAGTACGGGGTGGATGAAATCGCCTGCCTTATCGATTTCGGCGTTTGCCTGGACGAGGTAATAGCGAGTCTTCAGCGGCTCTCCCTTTTATTGAAGGATCGCACACCAGGCAGTTTGTAGAAGGTACGCGGTAGACTTGGTACGCATTTGTATCTGACAGGACAGGCTAAGGAGAGCAACGTGAAAATAGCCGTGATCTGCAGCCATTTCAACTCGGCGGGATTCCATGTTCCGCGCCGCAACCTGCTTCGTTTTCTTCGCCAGCTTGAGGCGAAGAAGATACCGGTGTTCGTCGCTGAACTTGCCTACGAGGACCAGGAGTTTTTCCTGCCGGCCGGCCCTGCCGTTTTCCAGTTTCGGACGGATAAGCGCAATGTGTTGTGGCACAAGGAAAACCTTCTGAACCTGGCGGCCGGGCTGGTTCCTCCTGAATACGACTGCCTGGCATGGATTGACCCGGATGTGTTCTTTATGTCGGAAGATTGGGTCGAACAAGCACAAAGACAGTTGGAGTTCTATCCAGTTGTGCAGTTATTTTCAGAAGCCTGGTGGACGGATGAGGATGGCCGCTGCATCCGCTGCTCCAGAAGCACAATGGCCGACGGAACGTTGAAGATGGGCATAAATCATCCTGGGTTTGCATGGGCGGCGCGCAGAAGCATGTGGCGTGAGGCAGGGGGCTTGTGTGAGTTGGCCATCCTTGGCAGCGGGGACGCCCTCTTCGCCGCGGCCTGCTTGGGGGAAGAGATTCCGAAGTGGGTGCATTATCCGCAATGGAAAACCTGGACGAAGCATCTTACCGAATGGGTACGTAGCAACGGCGGGGCAAGCGTGATTCCAGGGGCGGTCGTCCATGAATGGCATGGTGCAGAGAGAGACCGTGCGTATGTTCCCCGAAATTTACTGCTGAAGGATGTCGATATACCTAAGACCGTGCTGAGAAGAGAAGATGGTCTTCTGCAGTTTGCGCAGGGTGTTCCCAGCCGGCTCCGTGAAGCCTTCCTGGACTATTTCATCTGCCGGCGGGAAGACGGAAGAGTCTCGCCACCCGCGATAACTTCGCAGAGTGAGAGTGGGTCGCCGATCCTTAAGGCATTGAGTTGAAAAGAGTCCGGATGATTGCGCCAGGTCTATGTGCCGGTGATATGCTCGTGTATCAATTTTTTTTGCGGTTCAGATGTTTTGATCCAAAAGTAGGAGATAGCCTGACAAGGTTTTCTCTCTCAGGTGGAGGAACTTGATTGCCTGCTTCTGACATTTTGGTGATTGTGCCTTCGTGTGGGCAGTTTGATTTTGTTTATCGAACTGTGGCATCGCTGGAAGGGGCCAAGAAAAACGCACCTGTTGACTACGTTGTGATTGACGATGCGAGTGAAGAATGGGATGCGGTGGATTGGGATTGCTTTCCAGATCCTGATTGCCGCAAGCATCACTTCGAAACGCGTGAAGGCCTGACTCGATCTTGGAATAAAGGACTTTCAATCGCGCGGGAAGAGGGCTATCAGTACGCGGTCTGCGCAAACAGCGATCTTGTGTTCTCTCCTGGATCTCTGACGCATTTGATATCTGCCTTAGATGCCGGTGCATCGCTGGTAGGACCGATGACAAATGCTCCCGGGCATTGTCCATGGCAGAATGTGCGGCCTTTCCTTGCTGGGGAAGAATGTCCGATTGATGATTCAGTGGAAAGCATCTCGGCGATTTCAAGCCTGTTAGCGCTGTGCAGGATCGGGCCTATTGAATGCTCTCTGAATGGGTTCTGCCTGGCTGCACAAACGCAGACATGGTGGGCCGGGGCTTTTGACCAGACCGCCGTCTTCAATCCGGCTTTCCCTTTGAAACACAACGAAGTTGAACTGCAAAGACGCTGGTATGCCCTGGGACTGGAAGCGGTGATGGTTCCGCAAAGCTACGTGTTCCATTACAGAAGCGTATCGCGCCCGGAAGGTTTGAAAGGCCGTGTTTCCAAGGGAGCGTTTCGCCCGATTGCGGAGAAGAGCATCAAGGTATTGAAAGACTGATGTGCCGGGACGAGGAGTGTGCTTCGCGGGGCTCATCCCAGCCCATAACTGATTCGGAGCCGCGCGAAATGCCTGTGTAAGACAAGGTGTGACAAGACCGCAGGAGAGCAGATATTATCCTCCTGACTTTCTTCATCGTTCTTTGTGTGCTGGGTTTTCATTCATATTTTCGAAACGTTTTGTTTGGATGTGGCGCACGAAGAAATAGCATGATCCTGATCAGAATCACCCGGAACGTAGTCGATCTGCCATAAAGAGAATTGAGTTTCACCACTCCGAATGAAAGGGCTTTCTGTGGAAGAGAAAATCTCTGCGTTGATTGCACAAGTGAAGGGAGATAGCACACTCCCAACAAGACTGAAGAGCTCCAGCAATCTACTGGAGGAGGTCGGTCTGGATTCGCTGCAGACGATCAACCTGATCCTGCTGGTCGAAGGTGAGTTTGGAGTCGAAGTCGACTTTGACACATTCGATATGGATCACTTGAGCACACTGGGTAGCTTTGCAAGCTATATCAAGGGCCTGGAGACGGTGTGAGTTCTCGCGTCTTCTGCGGACCTTTTGAGGCAGAGACATTCTGGCGGCCATCCTGTCTTGCTGTGCTTCCGTCTTTGCCGGATCCCGCGGCATCGCATGTCATTCAGGCGATGGATGAACTCCTTTTTGCTCTGTGCTCCCCCCAGGATCGTGTGCTGACCACGCGCCGCATGAATGATTCGCACGTGGAGTATCTCAATGCAATCGGATTTCAGTTCGAGCGAAACCGCTTCGATCTCGTCCCTGCATTGCGCGCGCGCGGCCGTTCGAATCCGTATGAGTCCCTTGAGGAGCGTGACATCGATGGGCAACTTACGGATTTCCTGTCGGTGGCCGATGAACTTGAGCCTTTTGCCGTAGTATCGGGGATTGCCGGTGTGGCGCAGCGCTATGGTCTGTGTTCCACGTTTCCTGCGGAGGATGCCGTACAGCGCATCAATACGAAGAGCTATTGCCTGGAAGTGAGAGAGGTCGTTGGTATCGGGAATGTCGGACTGCTTGTCGACAGTGTCGAGGCCCTGCTACGTGAGGGAACAGCACTGCTGGTCAGCGGGCCATTCCTTATCAAGGATGACTACGGCGTATCGGGCAAAGGAAACCAGATCATCACCCAGCAAGGCTCGTTGGAACGTATTGCGCAGTATCTCTCCGGACAGGTCCAGCAGGGGAAGCACGTTCGCTTCGTTCTTGAACCATACCTTGCAAAGAAACTGGATTTCTCCTGCCAGTTCCAGGTGGGCAAGGATGGCTCGTTTCACCTGATATCCGTTCAGCATCTCGTCAACGATGGGCTCGCCTTTGGGATGTCGACATCTCCTGGCGCCGATCTCTTGGCCAAGCTGGAAAGCGAAGAATACTTCCGTCAGATGGAGGAAATCGGGAAAAAACTCTATGCGGACGGCTACTTCGGGCATGTTTGCGTCGACTCAATGTGGCTGCAGGATGGAAGCTTGATACCGCTCGTTGAGATCAACGCCCGGCGATCCATGAGTCTGATCAAACATGCCATGGATCAGCATCTTGCGCGGGAAGGGAAGACAGGCTCGTTAACTTCGATTGCGGCGGCCCATGATGGGAGCATCGGGTTCACGGACTTGCTTCATGCGTTGCGGCAGAGTGGATTGCTTTTTGAAGCGGGACAAGGGGCTGGAATCATCCCTCTTACCAGCGGAACGCTTTTCCCGGAATCTTCCCAGGGAAAAGTAAGAGGCCGTCTTTACGTGGAGGTCGTTTACGAAGCGGTGGAGCAGCGTTCCGCTTTATTGGCAGACCTCACCACCGCGATGCAGCAATCCGGCTTCCAGGTAAGAGTTTAAACAGAGATAGACAAGCACTTCCCGCTCGATGAGAGGAACATTGCAAACTATGTCTCATGTCAGTAACCAGAGTGAACAGTCTCTTGAGATTCTCTCCACGGCCAGGATGCCTGATGTGACGCCAAATCGTTTCAGTGTTTTCCTGCTTTACGCATCCTTTGCTGTTCTATTCGGCTTGCTAAGCCCCATTTATTACCTGAACCGGTGGGACTTCAAGCGTAAAACCAGGAAGAATCCTTTCTACACAAGTGTGATCGTCAGGCTGCTCGAGCGGTATCCCATCCTGTATGAAGTGGCGATGTTTGCGCAGAATTTCCCCATTCCACATCACGTATATAAGGCATTGCCGAATTTTTCCGGCGATGTGCTGCAGGTGGGTTGCGGAACAGGTTTGTTGAACAAGCAATTGCGTAGCCGCACCGATATCAGGTTCACGAACTTCGATCCAAATGGTCATTCTTTGAAAACCGGCATGAGGTTGAAGAGGTTTTCGACATGCGTGCAAGGCTATATCGACAAAGGAACCCCGTTTCCGGACGAGTCATTTGACGTGGTTCTTTTTGCGAGGAGCTTTCATCACGTACGCCAGCATCGCAAGGCATTTCAGGAATGCTCCCGGGTCTTGAGACCCGGAGGGGTGATTCTTGTTGTAGACCCGGTGATCCTGGAGAGTCGAGCCGAGGAGTTCTCAAACGGATACATGGCGAATTCCTCGATTGATGGAGTGATCTGGCGATTTACGCAGAGATCGTTTGAGAAGCATGTATCCCAGGTTCTTCCGGATTCGCTGAAACTGGTATCTGTGAATTGTGTCCGGCAGTTGCACGTGACGAACTACAATCTCTTCGTGCCGCAGACCGATGTCATCGCGGTTATAGAGAAACAAAGGGTTCCATGATCTTCTTCGATCCAGGCCTTGCTGGACCAAAGGTTATTGAGCAGGCAGCTTTAGAAATCATCTCCGTTCTATTGGAAGGGGGCTAGAGATCGAGCATTCTTTGCACACCCGGACCTCTTCAGGCCCTGTTACCGTGCTCTGTTCCGGGTTCGGACTGGGGTTCTATATTCCTGGGATTCTGATCCGCAACCATCTCCGCAGCCTGGATGTTCCGGCTCGGTCGGAGGTCTTCGAGAGCCTGATCGAAGAGTCGAAGCTGAGCGCGGTTGATAGAACCCGGGATGCGTATGCGAAAGACTTCAAAGTCGCGCTTGCTTCGCAACGCATCCCCAACGATATCCGCAATAACATTGATTCGGAACGTTTGCGTTCGACACTTGCGCGATGGCATGCGGAAGATCGACGGAGCTTTATATGCCTGTCGGGACACTGGGTACATGTTCTGGACATTTATCGCCAGCAACGCCCGGATGTCGAGCTGTTAGTCGATCTGCTGCATCTGGATGCGGATGACTCCCCCTCGTGGAAGCAGGTGCGAAAGCTTGTGCCGAACTATGAAGCTCCTTACCGGGTGGTGCAGCTATACGACGTGGGCGCAATGCAGATCAATTACAGGGTCAATACCAGCACGGTTCCTGCACTGCCGTTTGACAAGCGAAATCGCAGGCTGGTTGTTCACGGTGGCGGATGGGGCATTGGCACCTACAGGGATCGCGTTGCAGAATTGGAGTCCGCGGGTTTTGCGCTGGACATGGTGAGCTACGGACCGCAAGTGCCAGATCCGGATGCCACGAGCCGCCGCCGCTACTTCTCCGAAGATCCGTTTTGGAGACCCTGGCATCTGGAAACTGGTGGTGACTGCGGATTCCCTCCGCCCGGAATACTTAGCACCGGCCTGGACGAGACACGTATTTCGGTTCAAAGTGGTTCGCATGGCCTGTACGAACTGATTCGAAGTGCATCTGCCATTGTCAGTAAGCCGGGAGCTGGAACGTTGATTGACTCTCTGGGTTCATGTACCCCGCTGGTGATGCTGGAGCCTTTTGGTGCGCACGAAGAAGCCAATGCAAACGTGTGGTCTGCACAGGGATTTGGTATTTCTTACCGCGATTGGGCTGCTGCCGGCTATGCGAACTCCATTCTGGAGACGATGCATTCCCGGTTGATGGAGCGTAAAGAGCGTATCGCGGAGTACGTATCAACATTGATCGAAGATATGCAGGAGGTCGCGCAATGAGCGATGGAGTCGTTTCGTCGAGTGCCCTGAACTCTCCACTTCCTCGCTGGATCTTTCTTCAGCTGCTGGAGCACTGCAACCTGCGGTGCCACATGTGCTACGAATGGGGCGATTCGGGAGCTTACAGGGAAAAGACGTCGCTGAAGAAACTTGACCTGGACGTTATCAAAGCCATCATCAAAGAGTGCGAACCTGTTCGTCCGTACTACGAACTGTTCGGCGGCGAACCTCTGATGTACCCCCATATCGAAGAAGTTCTCTTCGCGATTCAGCGTGCGGGAAGCCGTGTGCACCTGCCAACGAATGGAACTCTTCTGGAGCAGATGGCGGAGATGCTTGTTGCGACAGAACCGGACAAGCTATGGGTCTCTCTGGATGGCCCTCCGGAGATCAATAACAGGCAAAGAGGAGAAGGAGTTTTCGAGAAGGCCGTCAAAGGGATGGATAAGGTGCATGCCCTTCGAAGCAAGAAAGGGTCTCCTTATCCGCATATCGGCGTGGGCCTCTGCGTTACACCGACAAATCATCTCCATATCGAAGACCTTTTTTTCGAGGCACTCGATCTCGGCAAACTCGACTGCATCTCATTAGAGCTGCAAAGCTACATGACGCAGGACAATCACAGGAGTTACGAAAAAGTGTTGCAGCAGGAGTTTGGCGTGTTGACCGCGCCTCTTGCCAAAGGATTTGTCGCCAACCCGGAACAGTTTGCAGATATGGACTTCCGGCGGATTGCGCAGCAGATTGCCAAGCTTTCGGAGCACTGTCACCGCGCCGGAATTTATCTCAATACCTATCCTAAAGACCCAAGCGAAGAGAACATTCGGAAGTACTTCAGCGCCGACTGGTTTTCCATGTCGCGCGTCAAAAAGCGTTGTTCTTTCCCCTGGGTCAGCACGGAAATTAACGCTCGCGGCGATGTGACGTCCTGTCATGCTTTCTACGACCTTACGTTGGGGAACGTGTATCAATCTTCGATTGGGGAGATCTGGCGGGGCGAGAAATATGTCAAGTACCGCAACCACCTTCGCAAGAAGCTTTTTCCAATCTGCCAGGCGTGCTGCCTGTTTTACAACGAGAAACCTCCCGAAGGAGCACGCGAAGCGGTACAGTACGTCTCCATTGGAGAGGGACAGGCCGGGCACAACCTGGTTTCTTAGCGATTGCGTTTTGAAATAGCTGTGAACGGCAGTTGGTTGTGTTTCTTTGTGCAGAGAAGGAAGGCGAATATGCAGCCGGAAAGCAAACTCGAACTCAACGCTCAACGCCTCGAAATTATGCGACGCACTTTGCGTATGAATGTGGAAGCGCAACGGCTGCGAAAGCGCTACCAGGATGAACTGCCGCAGGTGCTCGGAATCAAGCTGACGAACCGGTGCAATCTTCGCTGCAAGCATTGCTACCAGTGGAACGAAGACGGATATCACCAGGATATGGAGAAGGCTGAACAGATGCTGGACCTTGATCTGGCGGTGTTCGAAAAGCTGCTAACAGAGACTCGGAAGATGAAGTCCCGTCTTTATCTCTGGGGTGGCGAGCCGCTTTTCCATCGGAACATCGGTCAGATTCTTGAGATGCTGGCAGAAGACAACCGGGAAACCATCATCTGCACCAACGCGCACTATCTCGATCAATATATCGACGCAATCTGCCGGATATCCGCGCAGCTCGAGCTGTTGATTGCCGTGGAAGGTTTTGAGGCCCAGCATGATGCGCTTCGTGGCAAAGGTTCCTTCTCCAAAGTGATGGCGCAGATCGATCAACTAGTCAGGCTGCGGAAGGAAGGGAGGTATCAAGGAAAGATTTCGATCCACTGTGTCATCAATGACAGTATGATCAACCGGCTTTACGAGTTGATGGAGTTTTTTGAACACAAAGGCGTTGATCTGGTTCTACTGTGCTTCCCCTGGTTTATCTCGGAAGAGACCTCCCAGGATATGGATGGGTTTATGCAGGAAAACTTCCCGTCGATCATGGATGCTGGAACCGGGACGAAAAGGCATACGTGGGATGCCTTCAAGTATCGGGTCAGTCCTATCAACGTCCCTGCATTGATGGAGGATTTGAAGCGAATCAACGCGCGGACGTGGAAGATGCGTCTGAGATATCAGCCGGAGTTGGACTTCGACGAAGTCGAGGATTTTGTACGTGGTCGCACCATGACCGCGCGATGCGCCACGGAGTGCACCGTGCTGAGCACTCGAGTCGATGTCATGCCATCCGGCAAAATCAGCGCCTGCAAATTCTTTTCAGAGTTTGTCGTTGGGGATTTAAACGAGGACTCCCTTCAGGACATCTGGATGTCAGATGCCTATGCCAACATCCGTCAGGTCTTCGCAAACGGGCTCTCGCCGGCGTGCTCCAAATGCAATGTGCTTTATCTGCAAAAACATTCGGTGCCGCTTCACCTCTAAGGCGTGACCTTCGTGCGAGTGTCGGCTCCGCTTGCACTTTTGCAAGTAGAGCCGATGCCCGGTTGCCTTAGCTGATTGCAGCTGTTACCAGTTCCTGGGCTTCCTTCTGGATCTGCTTCAGGTGGTCTTCGCCCCTAAAACTTTCGGCATAAATCTTGTACACATCCTCGGTTCCAGACGGGCGTGCGGCGAACCAGCCGTTTTCCGTGGAAACCTTCAGGCCGCCGATGGCTGCCTTGTTGCCGGGGGCTTCCGTGAGCACGGCTGTGATGGGTTCGCCGGCCAGCGAGGTGCTGGTGACCTGCGAGGGGCTCAGCTTGCCGAGCTTGGCCTTCTGCTCCCGGTTGGCCGGCGCGTCGATACGCTGGTAAACGGGAGCGCCATACTTTGCTGTCAGGTCGCCGTAGAGCTGGCCGGGATCCTTGCCCGTGCGGACGGTCATCTCCGCGGCGAGCAGGCCGAGGATCAGGCCATCCTTGTCGGTGGACCAGACGGTGCCGTCTTTGCGTAGGAAGCTGGCTCCGGCGGACTCCTCGCCGACGAAACCGAGGGAGCCGTCGACCAGGCCGTCGACGAACCACTTGAAGCCGACGGGGACCTCCAGCATTGGGCGGCCCAGACCGGCGGCGACACGGTCGATCATGGAGCTGGAGACCAGCGTCTTCCCGATGCCCACCTTCTCGCTCCAGCCCGGGCGGTGCGTGAACAGGTACTGGATGGAGACGGCGAGGTAGTGGTTGGGGTTCAGCAGACCGGTCGACCGGGTGACGATGCCGTGGCGATCGTGGTCGGTGTCGCAGGCAAAAGTGACGTCGAAGCGGTCTTTCCCTGCAATCAGTGAAGCCATAGCATAGGGCGAACTGCAGTCCATGCGGATCTTGCCGTCCCAGTCGCAAGTCATGAAGCGGAATGTAGGATCAACAGTTTGCGAGAGAACGGTGAGTGGCAGCTTGAACTTTTCCGCAATGCGCGGCCAGTAGGCAACGCCGGCTCCGCCAAGCGGATCGACGGCGAAGGAAAGTCCGGAGGCTGCGATGGCTTCGGTGTCGATGACGGAACCGAGGTCGTTGACGTACTCGCTGACGAAGTCGTGCTTGTGCGTGGTGGATGCCGCCAGGGCCTTGGCCAGGGTGACGCGCTTCACGCCGTTGAGGCCGGCGGCGACCAGTTCGTTGGCGCGGTTCTCAATCCACTTGGTGGCGGTGGTGTCGGCCGGTCCGCCGGAGGGCGGGTTGTACTTGAAGCCGCCGTCCTCGGGAGGATTGTGCGACGGCGTGATGACGATCCCGTCCGCGAGTCCGGAGGTTTTACCGGCGTTATAGACCAGGATGGCATGGGACAGAGCGGGAGTGGGAGTGTAGCCCCGCTCGGAGTCGATCATGGTCGCAACGCCGTTCGCGGCAAGAACCTCAAGCGCCGAGGCCCAGGCCGGGTCAGACAGTGCGTGCGTGTCGGCGGCGAGGAAGAGAGGGCCGGTGGTGCCTTCGCTCTTGCGGAACTCGCAGATGGCCTGCGTGATGGCCAGGATGTGGTCTTCGTTAAAACTGGTGTGCAGGCTGGAGCCGCGATGGCCGCTGGTGCCGAAGGCTACCTTCTGCGCGGGGTTGGAGACATCAGGCTTCTGCGTGTAGTAGGCGGTAATCAGGCGCGGGGTGTTGACAAGAATGGATTCCGGGGCGGGCTTACCAGCGAGCAGGTGGGTCATAGAAAACAAGGATGACAGAGTTGCCGTCCGGGATGGAAGCGGCTCCTGTTTTGGAACGATTTTTGTTGCTCTTTCCGCAAAGCGATACTAAAACGGGAGTACTCCCAGTATGTGTCAGGATCCGGCACGGCCAAGATGACGGCCTGGCCGCGACGTGCATCGTTGAGCAGGAATCGTTGGAGGCGGCGGCGCAAGAGCGTCTGGCCGTGCATGGATTGCACAGAAGGCTCTTTCCTATTGCGGGACTTCTGTTCGGCTGGTTGTCCAGTGTCCCGGCGTGGGCGCAGGCCCTGCTGACGGCGGATACGCATGTCTCCAATATCCGGACCTCGGTGAATTATGGCGGGATCTCGAATCTGAGGATCAGCGGAGAGTACACCTCTCTGCTGCGTTTTGACCTGGGGATGTTGCCTGCGGGGTTGACGCGGGACCAGGTAACGCGGGCCGTATTGCGGGTCTATGTGAACCGCGTGAATACGGCCGGGACGGTCCAACTGCGGACGGTAGGTTCGGCGTGGGCGGAAGGTGAGGTCACCGGTGTCTCTCTGCCTGGATTGGGAACGACTATAGCCAGTGCCTCGGTGGGTTCCGCGGACAGCTATGTTGCCTTTGACCTGACCAGCACGGTGCAGGGATGGATTGCCGCGCCTGCAAGTAATTTGGGGCTTGCTTTGGTCACCGCAGGCGGAGCGGATGTGCAGCTGGACAGCAAGGAGAATGACCTGACCGGGCATCCCGCGCAGTTGGATATCACGCTGGCGGCCGGTGGTGCGGGAAGCGTAGGCGCTACCGGCGCAACGGGAGCCACTGGAGCCACAGGAGCGGCGGGTGCCACGGGGGTTCAGGGCGTGGCCGGACCGGTAGGACCGCAGGGGCTGACAGGGGCCACGGGAGCGATTGGAGCGACGGGCATGGCCGGACCGGCTGGTGCTGTGGGAGCCACCGGTGCTACCGGCGCAACGGGAGTTCAGGGCATTCCGGGAGTAACGGGATCTGTAGGCGCCACAGGAGCGGTGGGAGCTCCGGGACTGGTGTACCAGGGGCTGTATATCGCAGGAACCAACTACGCGCAGAGAGATGTGGTGCAGTGGCTGGGGTCGTCCTGGGTAAGCCTGCATGACGGCAATGCTGGGCATACGCCCGGGGAGAACCCGCAGGACTGGGCGCTGGTCGCGAGCGCGGGCACAACGGGAGCGACGGGAGTAACGGGTGCAACCGGGCAGCAGGGACCGGCGGGCTTCGGCGTGCAGGGTGCTACCGGAGCCACTGGCGCGGCAGGGGCTACCGGAGCAACTGGTGCTGCGGGCATGGTGTACCGGGGCGCGTACGACTCGATGGTGATGTATGGGCAGGGCGCTGCGGTGAGCTGGCAGGGGTCGACTTGGCTGTCCCTTGCCGATGGCAATCACGGGCAGACACCCGACGCAAGTCCATCGTGGTGGGCCTTGCTGGCCCCGCGCGGAGCAACGGGAGCCACGGGCGTTGGCCTGACTGGCGCGACCGGAGCAACCGGTGTGACAGGTGTCACTGGAGCAGCCGGGGCTGCTGGCGCGGCAGGTGCCACCGGAGCGCAGGGTTCACAGGGAATCCAGGGCGTACAGGGGCCAATGGGAGTGACAGGCCCGACGGGAGCTTTAGGTGCGACCGGGGCAACCGGTGCGAACGGTATGAACTTTGCCGGAGCCTATGACGCAGCACATAACTATGTGTCGCGCGACGCTGTGTTCTGGGCGGGGTCAACGTACCTGTCCCTGGTGGATGGCAACCGGGGCAATGTGCCGGATCAGAACCCTGCTCTGTGGTCGTTGGTGGCACAGGGTGTTGTGGGTGCCACCGGAGCGACCGGAGCCACTGGACTTGCCGGGCCGCAGGGCGTGCAGGGCGCCAATGGGCTTGCCGGAGTGGCGGGAGCAACTGGAGTGACTGGTGCGACTGGCGCCACTGGAACATCGGGGCTGATCTATCGCGGCAACTACGACACCGCGACGGGCTATGGGAAGGGTGACGTGGTGGCCTTCAATGGGTCCACGTATGTGTCGCTGGTGGAGGGCAATGCCGGGAATACGCCATGGGCCAGTCCATCGCAGTGGTCGGTGCTGGCTTTGCATGGCGATGCCGGTGCGACGGGCGCCACCGGTGCCACCGGAACGCAGGGCTTTCAGGGCGTTGCCGGAGCTGTGGGAGCGATGGGCGCCACAGGGCCTGCGGGAGCGCAGGGAAGCCAGGGAGTGGCCGGTCCGCAGGGGCCAGCCGGGGTGCCGGGGCCGCAAGGTGTAACAGGAGCAACGGGGGCTACGGGTGCTGCCGGCGTCGGGTTGAGTTGGAAGGGAACATGGACGGCTGGCTCCGGCTATGCGCAGAACGACGTTGTTTTCTATCAGGGCAGCAGCTACCTGGCGGCGAGCGCGAGTGTGGGAGTGAATCCGGCGTTTGATTCCGGCGGAACGTACTGGACGCTGCTGGCTGTAGCCGGGAGCAACGGGGTGAATGGAGCAACGGGAGCCACAGGAACGACCGGGGCGCAGGGCCTGCAAGGCCCGCAGGGTGTTACGGGAGCGGCTGGGGCTGCCGGGCCGCAGGGAGTTCAGGGACCGATTGGTCTCACCGGAGCCACCGGGGCCGTCGGTGCGGCGGGAACGACTGGAGCCACTGGAGCGCAGGGTGCGACCGGGCCGGTGGGGATGACCTGGCGCGGGGTGTGGCTGACGGGAACCTCCTATGCCGCCAATGATGGCGTGTCGCGGTTGGGATCGAGCTACATTGCGCGCGTTGCCCTGGCCAGCGTGGATCCTTCGACCGATGGTGGTGTGAACTGGATGCCGCTCTCCTTGCAGGGGGCGACGGGGGTTACCGGTGCACAGGGGCCTTCTGGAAACGCAGCAACAGTAACTGTGGGGACGGTGACAACGGGAGCGGCGGGATCGCAGGCCTCTGTCACGAACGTGGGAACATCGAGCGCGGCGGTGCTGAACTTTGTCATCCCGCAGGGAGCCGCCGGAGTGAGTGGATCGGGCGGTGGCGGAGGTGTGATCTCGGCGGTGCATACGGTGACTTCGGCGGTGAACTTCCATAACCCGTGGACCAATGTAGCGGCGGCGACGGAGACAGGGGTTGTGGTTGGCTACCTTCCGGCAGCGTGCACCATCAGCGGCTTTCGTGTGTATAGCGCGGTGACTCCGTCAAGCGGTGGCCAGGTGGTGGTGACGTTGCGCAGCGGCACGGCGCCGAATGCTTTGAGCGATTCTGCGTTGAGCTGTTCAACGAACTCGGCATATACGGCGTGCTCCGCAAGCGGATCGTTGTCCCTGGCGGCGGACAGTTTTATCGACTTCAAGATCACGGGCGGAACCTTGTCGAACCAATACCTGTGGACGGCCGTCTCCTGTCAATAGGTCTGACCAATCCTGTATGCTGGCATGGCTATGAAACTTGCATCGATGCTTGGTTTGCCGCTGGTTCTGCTGGCGGGTGTGACGTTTGGACAGACATCGCCGTCGCGCCAGATGGCGGACGCTGTGATTCAGCGCAACCCCGCTCCCCGCTGGGTGTATGAAGAGGGCACCATGCTCGATGGCCTGACTGCGGAGTGGCGCTCGTCGGGCGACAAGAAGTACTTCGACTACGTGAAGCAGACCGTGGACTCTCTGATTGATGAAGAGGGCACGATCAAGAGCTTCAAGCCGGAGGCGCGCTCGCTGGACAACCTGGAGATGGGCCGCGCTGCGCTGATGCTGTATCGAGAGACCAAGGACAAGAAGTACGAGGCGGTGGCGAAGTTTGCGCGGGCCCAGTTGAATGAGCAGCCGCGCACCCCGAGCGGCGGTTTCTGGCACAAGGCAATCTATCCGAACCAGATGTGGCTGGATGGAGCCTTTATGGCCGAGCCGTTCTACGCCATGTATGCCGCGACCTTTGATGACAAGGCGGCGTGGGACGACATTGCCAAGCAGTTCCTTCTGATGGACCAGAACATGCGCGATCCGAAGACCGGCCTGATGTATCACGGCTGGGACGAGAGCCGGAAGGAACGCTGGTCGGACCCCAAGACGGGCTTGTCCAAGGAGTTCTGGGCGCGCGCCATGGGCTGGTACGTGGTGGCGCTGGTGGATGTGCTGGAGTACTTCCCGAAGGACCACCCCAGGCAGCCCGCGCTGGTAAAAGATCTGAATGACTGCATTGCGGCGCTGGCCAAGGTACAGGACAAGAAGACCGGCGTGTGGTGGGATGTGCTGGACAAGGGCACACGGGAAGGCAACTACGTGGAGGCCTCGGCTTCGTCGATGTTTGTCTACGGCATGGCCAAGGGCGCGCGGATGGGTTGGGTTCCGAAAAAGTACCAGGCCAACGCGGTGCGTGGTTGGGCCGGGATTCAGAAGGAGTTTGTGAAGACGCTGCCGGATGGCACCATCAGTCTGACGGGGGTGGTAGCAGTTTCAGGCCTTGGCGGAAAGCCGTATCGTGAAGGTACGTATGACTACTACATCCATGAGAAGACGGTGGCCGATGACCTGAAGGGCATTGGTGCGTTCCTGATGGCGGGCAGCGAGATCGAACGGATTCGATAAAAGTTGAATAGCTGAATGATTGAATAAGAGTGCCGGCCATCGCGGCCGGCGCTTTTTGTTTTTAGAGCTGGCTGTTTACCGGCCTGAAGATCGTTCCCGGAATTCTGCATGATTTGATTTACCGATTAATCAGTCCAGCCATGAGCACGTGCTAGACTTCTCCCTATCAATAAAATATGGACTTTTAGCAGGCCCTCTTTCATGGGCCTTCACGGGCGTTGATGCGCTTTCCTGAAGGCATTTGGGTGTTGTCCTGTGCTTTCCATTTGTGGAGTGGTTTCTATGGTTGGCGGTTCCTTGTCTCGGTTCTCCGGGAAGATCTTCTCTTTCTCTGGTCGCATTTACAGCAAGTTTGCTTTTTGCTTCTTCGTCTTTTTTACGATGATGGTTGCAGAGGGGCTAGTTACTTCAGCGCAGATTGCTGGGCCGCAAGCGGTGCAGACGTTGCAGCATCACGTCATGCCGGCCGTACAAAACGGAGCGGCACCGATGGTGAGCGCGCTTCCTGAAGAGCAAGCGATGAGCTTCGCGATCGTGCTGCCGCTGCGTAACCAGGCAGAGCTGAATGATCTGTTGAAGCGTCTGTATGACCCGTCGAGTCCGGACTATAGAAAATTTCTGAGCGTCGCCCAGTTTACGGAACAATTTGGTCCGACAGCGCAGGATTATGAGAGCGTTGCGAGCTATGCCCGGGCCAACGGATTCAGCGTGGCGGCAGCTCCGGCCAACCGCATGGTGCTGTCTTTGACCGGAACCGTGGCGCAGGTAGAGTCTGCCTTTGGGGTGCACATGAACTATTACCAGCACCCCACCGAGAACCGTACCTTCTTCTCCCCTGACCGGGAGCCGTCGCTTGCTCTTCCCATCAGGATTGCGCATATCAGCGGCCTGAATAACTTCTATCTGCCGCAACCGCAATCGCATGTTAGCAGTGATGTGCAGGCGATGGCCGCAAATGTCACGGGTTCAGGACCGGGAGGGTCTTACCTTGGAAGCGATATGCGTGCGGCCTACTACGGTGGCACAACGCTTGATGGCAATGGCCAGGTGGTTGGCCTGCTGGAGTTTGACGGCTACTACAAGAGCGATGTGGACTTGACGTTCAGTAACGCCGGGCAGACCTACAACGTACCGATCAACAACGTACTGCTGAGCGGCATGACTAGCGCGCCTAGGACAGCGGGCGGCGAAGCAGAGGTTGTGCTCGACATTGTCCAGGCCATTGGTATGGCGCCGGGTTTGAGCCAGGTGCGTGTCTATATCGGCGCTAATGACGCGGCCATTCTGAACTCGATCGCATCGGAGAATATCGCGAAGCAGATTGGCTGCTCGTGGAGCTGGCGTCCGGACGATCCTGATGTTGCCGATCCATTTTTCCAGGAGATGGCAGCGCAGGGGCAGAGCTTCTTTGCCGCCTCGGGTGACAACGGCGCGTTTTCCTCCAGTGTTCCGTTTTACTTTCCCCAGGAGGATGCTTATGTCACAGCAGTCGGCGGTACGCACCTTACCACTAATGGCGCCGGGGGAAGCTGGGCGTCAGAGGTAGCGTGGAACAATGGCGGCTATGGCACGGGCGGTGGCGTCAGTCCTGACAGCATAGGCATTCCAAGCTGGCAGACAGGAATCGCGAGCGCGGCCAACGGTGGTTCCGCGACCCTGCGCAACGTTCCGGATGTCGCGATGGAAGGCGACTTCGATAACTATATGTGTTCGATGGGCACATGCCGCACCACGGGTGCGGGTACCAGCTTCGCCGCACCACGGTGGGCTGGCTTTATGGCCATGGTGAACCAGCAGGCTATCGAGGCTGGTAATGCTCCTGCGGGCGGCCTCGGTTTCATCAATCCGTCCATCTACGCTGTTGGCGCGGGAAGCCGTTATGCCACGGATATGCACGACGTCACCAGCGGAAACAATCAGACAGCGGGACAGTCTGTCTGGTACAGTGCTGTGGCCGGCTATGACCTGGTGACCGGATGGGGCAGCGCCAATGGGCAAAGCCTGATTGACGAGCTTGCAGGTTCGCAGGTGCCCGGCTTCTGGCTTGCAGCCTCGAACGGAGCACTTGGGCTCGGGCAGGGGGCCACAGGCACAACGACCATTACAGTAACCAACGCGGGTGGTTTTACTGGCGATGTGAACCTGGCGATTACATCGATCCTGCCGTCTGGAGTTACTGCGTCGTGGGGAACCAATCCCACCACCAGCACCAGTGTTCTGACATTTGTTGTAAGTGCTTCAGCTTTGGAGAGCTCCACCCCGATTACGATTACGGGAACCTCCGGCAACCTGAGCGCGACCACGACGCTAACGTTGGTGGTGCATCAGCCGACGTTTACACTTTCCGCAGCGCCCACGCTTCTTCCCGTTGCTCCGGGCAATTCTGTAAATTCCACCGTCAGTGTTGCGCCGAAGTTTGGCTTCAATGGAAGCGTAAGCCTTGCGGCCTCCGGCTTGCCGACTGGAGTTACTGCGTCGTGGGGAACGAATCCGACGACCGGGACAAGTGTGGTGACCTTTGCGGCCAGCGCTAACACGCCTGGTGGAACCTATCCTGTCACGATCACCGGAACCTCGGGAAGCATCACCGCGACTACGACGGTGTCTCTGCTCGTCCAGGCCCCGAGCTTCACGCTCTACGGATCCAGCAGCCTCAATGTCGGACAGAACAGTTCGGTGAGCGGCTACTTTTACGTGAGTCCGGCGTATGGCTTCAACAGCATCGTCAATTTTTCTGTGTCCGGTTTGCCGGCCGGCGTTTCTGCAAACTTTTCGCCGGCTTCCAGCATCTCGTCGACGAACCTCATCCTGCGGGCCAGTTCGGCTGTGCCCGGTCAGTACCCGGTTACAGTGACCGGAACATCCGGCAGCCTGACATCCTCGATCACCTTCACTCTGAATGTGTATGAACCGAGCTTCACACTCTCTGCCAGCAGCGTGAACATTGGGCAAGGAAGCACCGGATCATCATCGGTTTATGTCAATGGACAGTATGGATTCAACAGCAGTGTGAATCTCTCGGTGTCCGGCCTGCCCTCGGGTGTGTCTGCTATCTGGAACCCCAATCCGACCACTTCCTCAAGTTCTTTGACGCTGATGGCCAGCAGCAGCGTGCCCACCGGCCAGTACACGCTGACCGTTGCTGGAAGGTCCGGCAGCCTGGTTGCCTCCACGACACTGACGATGGGCGTTTATGAGCCGACGTTCACGTTGTCGGGAAGTTCGGGTGTCTCCATCGGCCAAGGGGGTACGACAACTTCTTATGTCTATGTGAATCCACAGTATGGGTTTGGCAATGCTGTAATGCTTTCGGTTGCGGGGCTACCAGCCGGGGTCACCGCTTCGTTTGTGCAGAATCCTACGACCGGCTCGTCTACGCTTAACTTCTCTGCCAGTTCAAGCGCAGCCATCGGTCAGTATCCGGTGACGATTAGCGGCACATCCGGTACAACCATCAAAACCATGACGCTGACGCTTGGCGTCTATGCGCCGACTTTCACCCTCTCAGGTGGCGGCAGCGTGAATATCCCGCAAGGCGGTGGTACTGGTAACGGCTATCTTTACGTCAATGGTCAGTACGGTTTTTCCAACCCCGTCACCTTCTCCGTATCCGGTCTTCCCTCGGGGGTGACTGCGAATTTTTCACCGAACCCGGCGACTTATAGCTCGACAGTTACCTTTAGCTCAAATGGCACGGCTGCCGCCGGACAGTATCCGCTGACGATTACAGGTACGTATGGTTCACGCACGGCAAGCCTTGCGATGACCCTCATTGTGTATGAGCCGACGTATACCTTGTCGGCAAACAACACGACGATAGGTCAGGGAACTTCAACCAATGTCTACGTCTATGCAAACAGCCAATACGGATACAACAATCCCATCACGCTGTCGCTGAGCAGTTTGCCGGCCGGTGTAACTGCCACGATCTCTCCCAACCCGACGACGTACTCAAGCTCCATCAACTTTGTTGCGAGCAGCTCAGCAGCTGTTGGCGCCTATCCCATTACGGTAACGGGAACCTCTGGCGCAACCGTTGTCACGACGCAGTTTACGCTTACCGTCGCGACGCCAGCGTTTACTCTTTCTGGATATTCGGTTGGCATGGGACAGGGGAGTACCGCTTCCGGGTATGTCTATATGAATACGCAGAACGGATTCTCGGGGAGTGTGACGTACTCTGCCACAGGATTGCCGACAGGCTTGACTGCTTCGTTCTCCAATAACCCAAGCACGAATTACTCGACCCAGATAGTCTTTACGGCCAGCAGCTCACTGGCTCCTGGTCAGTACCCGGTCACAATCACAGGCGTCTCCGGCAGTCTGACGGCTTCGACCACGATTACGGTGACCGTATATGCGCCGAGCTTCACTCTCAGCGGACCGTACTTTGGAAGCGTCAATCCTGGAACGACGGCTACGGGATCCGTATACATTTCCTCGCAATACGGCTTTACTGGGGCGGTCAATCTTGTTGTTTCGGGTCTGCCGAGTGGTGTGACGGCTTCTTTCTCACAAAATCCGGCAACAAGCACCAGTGTGCTGACCATTACGGCCAGCGATAGCGCTGTTCCGGGAACGGCATCACTGACGATTACCGGAACCTCGGGGACTCTGAGCGTTGCGACGACATCCTCCATCACCATCAATCAATCTGGCTTCAGTATCTCCAGTGCTCCGAATGCTGTGACGATTTCTCCAGGAGGCACCGCGAAGTCCAGCATCCTGGTCAACCGGACCAATGGGTTTAGCGGAAGCGTCAGTTTTACAGCTACCGGCTTGCCGGCTGGCGTGACGTCATCGTTCTCGCCAGCCGCAGCGACCAACAGTACTGTTATGACCCTTTCTGCCGATAGTTCTGCGGTGCTGGGAGCAGCCGTCATCACCGTCACCGGAACCTCCAATGGAGTAACGGTTCCCACCTCGCTTACCCTCAGCGTAGCTGCTGCCGGCTCCGCCACGACGACTGGCCTGTCTCTTACCGCGAATGGAGGCACTCCCAACTCCCTCGTATCCGGAACGATGGTATCTTTGACGGCCACGGTGCAATCGAGCGGGACTGCCGTCAAGAATGGCGAGGTAGTCTTCTGCGAAACCACCGGCGCATGTGACTTTGATCACCGCATTGCGTCAGCATTGCTTTCCAGTGATGGAAAAGCTGTGGTGCGTTTTCTGCCGGGACCTGGGGACCATGCGTACAAGGCAGCCTTCCTGGGGGCGCCGGGACGGCTTTCAAGCAGCTCGGATGCTTCAACTTTGAATGTCACAGCTTCGGTTCCAACCAGAACGCTGCTGACCTCCAGCGGCAGCCAGGGGAACTATACGTTGTCGGCAACTGTTACTGGTCAGGGAAGACTTGCGCCAGGTGGAAGCATCTCGTTTGTGGACACAACCAGCAACGGAGCTACGATTCGTTCCACTTCCTTGTCTGCGGCGCAGAACAACATCAGCTTTGACACGACACAAAGTGCTATTGGAAATACTTCGTCGTATAGCCTTTCTTCCGGCGATTTCAATGGCGATGGCATTATCGATCTTGTTACTGGAAACTCAACGAACAAGCAGGTTGTCATTCTGCTGGGACAGGGAGATGGCAAGTTCACTGCGAGTGGCCAGGGGATTACGACGGCCAGCCAGCCGGTAGCGAGTGCGGTCGGCGATTTTAACGGCGATGGCAACCTGGATCTGGCGCTGGCCTACTCCAACGCTAATGTGGTGGCGTTCTATCTCGGTAATGGAGATGGTACCTTTACGCCGTCTTCGACGATTCCGACAGGAAGCAGTCCCATTGCGCTGGTGGCAGAGGACTTCAACCGGGATGGAAAGCTGGACCTCGCTGTGGCCAATAACTGGACAGATACAGTGAATATCTACGTGGGGAATGGCGACATGACCTTCGTCAATACCCAGAGCCCCCAGACGGGAGATGCGCCGCGCGCGATGGTTGCCGCGGACTTCAATCGCGACGGCTTGCTAGATCTTGCCACCGTGAATCAGTCAGGCAATACACTGACAATCCTGCTTGGAAGCGGGGATGGAACGTTTACCCCTTCTTTTTCTCCGGCAACAGGATCTTCGCCATCCTCCGTTGCCACAGCTGATTTCAATGGGGATGGCGTGGCCGATCTTGCGGTCGCGAACTCCAACGGAAATACGGCGACGATTCTGCTTGGAGTCGGCGATGGCACGTTTACCACGTCACCTATCGTTGCAATCGGCACCAATCCTGGAGCGATTGTGACTGGCGACTTCAATGGCGACGGCAGGCAGGACCTTGCCGTTACCGGCTACTACCAGATTGGAGTAGGACTGTTTTTCGGACAGGGAGATGGCACATTCCCGACGTCGCTCTTCGCCTCCGCGGGGAGCTATGCGACGGCGATGATCGCATCGGATCTCAACGGCGACGGCGTCCAGGATTTCGCTGTCCTGAATGCTGGCAGTGGCATCGTCACAAGCGTTCTTTCGAAGTGGTCCAGAAATGCCGGCGTTACGGCCTCCGGTATCTCTCCCTTTGGGCAGGGTGCTCATCAAGTCAAGGCAAGCTATGGCGGTGACAGCATCTATCAGGGTAGTGCTTCCAACACCGTGTCGCTTACAGCGCAAGCTGGAGCTCCGGTGGTGACCGTGACGCCATCTGCGGCTAGTGTCTTTACGCAGCAGCCGTTTGTGGTGACGGTCAAGGTCGCTGCCGGCAGCGGATACCCGGATGCGACTGGAACCGTTACGTTATCTCGAAATGGCTACAGCGCACGGCAGGCGTTGAGTGCCGGCACTGCTGTCTTCAACATTGCTGGTGGCGCATTGAGCGTGGGGAACGATCCACTGACAGCTTCTTATGCGCCAGATCCTTCCAGTATTTCTACGTACACCAGCGCCAACGGCAACGCCGCATTGACGGTTGCCGATGTGGTGAGCCCGACGGTCACGGTCACTCCGTCGGCATCGACCGTGACTACGTTGCAGAGTCTGTCGGTTGCGGTGGGTGTCTCTGCAGGCGGCAGCAACCCGGTGCCAACCGGAACCGTTACGCTTACCAGCGGCACATTCAGCGCACAGCAGGCACTTACCGGCGGAGTTGCCACGTTCAACATCGCATCGGGAATGTTGGCTGTTGGGAATGCAGCGCTGACGGCCTCGTATGTTCCGGATGCGACCGGATCCTATATGTACAAGAACGCCAGTGGGGCCGGATCCGTCACAGTCACGGCGGGTACAGGAAGCGGTTCCGCGGCCCTGGCGATGACTGTATCGCCTGCTACGGTCACCGACCAGCAGTCCGTCACGGCTAATATATCGGTCGCAGGCGCAAGCGGAGCAGCGACTCCAACGGGGACTGTGGTCCTGACCAGCGGATCGTATCGTGCGAGCGGAACGCTCGTGAACGGTGCGGCCACTTTTACGGTGGCCGGTGCGATTCTGAGCAGCGGGTCGAATACACTGACTGCCACCTACCTGGGCGATAGTACGTATGCGTCGACCAGTGGGATGGGAGCCGTTTTGGTCGCTCCGGTCACGATAACGGCGGTCGCTCCATCACCTGTGAACCGTGGATCGACGACAACCAGCAATCTGACCTTCAATGCTGGAAGCACCTATTCCGGGACATTGAGTCTTAGCTGCTCTGTAACGTCGTCTCCCGCAGGAGCGCAAAATCTACCAATCTGCAGCCTTAACCCATCGAGCGTGTCATTGAACGCGAAGGGAAGCGGATCCGCGACTGTGTCGATCAGTACCTCCGCTGCGACCTCGGCGGCACTAAGTTTGCCGTGGCAGGAGGGTGGCCTGGTTGTTACAGCGTTTGTCCTTCCCGTCATGCTTGGGTGGCGCCGCCGGCGCATCGTCCTGCCTCTACTGTTGTTGCTGGTAGCGGTGGTAATGAGCAGCAACGGATGCGCTGGAGGTAAGGGAGTTTCCGGGGGCGGATCGATAACAAATCCGGGGACAACGACCGGAAGCTACACGATTACCGTAACGGGAACGGATAGCACCGCCAGAGTAACGGCCGGTACGACTGTGGTGGTGACCGTGCAGTAAGGACGTCGCAACGGTTTGCGGTTCCAGTCAGCCTGGGCAGGTTTACTCTCTGCCCAAGCTGATTGTTTTCGATGCAGGGAATGCCTTAGGAAGGGAGAGCATTGCGCAGAGCAGTGATCAGTTCCGGCAGATGGGCCAGGTGGTTGCGGCGGAGGGCGTCTTCGATCCGCGAGGCAGTGGCCGAGGCTTCCGGGTAGCCGTACATGCCGAGCGCTCCTGCGAGTTTGTGTGCGGCTTCGAGCATGGCCGTATGGCCATCCTGCGTGGTGGGGTCACTGGACGCCAGCAGAGCGATGCGTTCCTCGATGACAGGACGGTTCTTCTGCCACAGTGCGGCGATGAGGGCGGCGGTCTTATCCTGGGCCGTCGACATGAGCAGCTACCAGCCGAGCGCTTCGGCCATCTGGTCGGCCAGCGTCATGGGATCAAAAGGTTTGAAGAGGACGGCGGTGACGCCCAGTCCGGCGAAGCGGCGCTGGTCGACACCCTGCACCTTGGCCGTGAGCAGAATGACGGGAATGCCCGCGGTGGCGGGGTTTTCCTGCATGGCCTTGAAGGTTGTGGGGCCATCCATGCCGGGCATCATCACGTCCATCAGGATGGCATCAGGCTGCTCGCGTGCGGCCACTTCCATGCCTTGCTGTCCGCCTGAGGCCGTGAGTACCTCCCAGCCCGCGGTGGTTTCAATGGCAAGCGAGGCGACCTCGCGGATATCGTCTTCGTCGTCGATGATGAGGATGCGGGGCACAGAGGCAAGCGTACAGGGCGCGATTATGCGGTGCAAGATGGAATCAGCCGGGGTAAAATTTGCAGCCATGAAACGGATTGCGTGGTGTGCGGTGGTGTGGATGGCGGCGGCTTCAGCGGGTGCGGCGGTTCCTGAGGAAGATGCGGTGCTGGCGCCGATCCAGGCCTTTTTCAAGGGGCTGTCGGCACGCGATGCGGCGGCGATGAAGTCCCCGTTTTTACCCGGCGGAACGCTTGTTCTGATGCGTGATGGCAAGCCCGGCCAGATGACGATTGAGCAGTTCGCCGAACGGGTGGGTAAGCCCGGAACGACGAAGATCGAGGAGCGGATTCACGATCCGCTGGTGAAGATCGACAACGACCTGGCGGTGGTGTGGGCTCCGTTTGATTTTTACGTGGATGGCAAGGTAGACCACTGTGGGACCGACCTGTTCAACATGGTGAAGAAGGATGGGCAGTGGGTGATTGCCGGGATTGCGGATACGGGGAAGAAAGAGTGTGGAAGGTAGGGAGAGGCATGTCCTTCGCCGCGCTCAGGATAACAAAAGAAGATAGGCAAAAACGAAGGCCGGGCGTTTGCCCGGCCTTTCCGTTGAGCATGGTGGAAACTTATGCCGTGACCGGCTCGAGCAGGCTGGCGAAGTTCTTGCCGGTGCGGGCGGCCTGCGCGTTCTTGTGGAAGGCGTAGCCGGTGATCAGTGGCAGGGCCATGGTGGCTTCGGCGTAGACCATCTGTTCCCAGGCCAGGTCAACTTTGCCCCAGCTGGAAGCTTCCTTCAGCGTGGAGCCGGAGAGGGCGCCGTCGCGGGAGTCGGCTACGGTGATCTGGATGGCGTACTTGTGCATGGCAACGTCGGCGTCGTCTCCGAGCAGAACCTCGGCGGCCACGACGATGTCCTGGGCGAAGTTCTTGGGGACGCCGCCGCCGACCATCAGAAGACCGGTGACAGGATTTTCCAGTTTGATCTTGGTGATCTCGTAGAAGTCCTTGGCGGAGTCAATGGCGACGACCGGCTTGCCGGCACGGTGGTGCTGGTGGGCGACCAGACCGAAGCCAGCGGAGCAGTCGGAGAAGGCCGGGCAGAAGATGGGCACGTTCTTCTCATAGGCAGCGAGGACGATGGAGTCGACGCCGCCGGCGGCCGGGGTCTTGCCGTTCTTGACCAGGTACTCACCCATGGCGACGATGAACTCGCGCGAGGAGTAGGCGCGGGGCTCGAGAGAGTCGGCGATGATCTTGGTGGTCTCGTCGCAGATGCGGAGCTCGTCTTCGTCGATGAAAGTGTCGTAGATGCGGTCGATGGCCAGGTCGCGGAGATCGGCATCGTGCGCTCCGTACTTGTAGTCCTCGGAAGCGATGTAGTGCTTGAAACCGAGGGCTTCGAAGAAGTCCTGGTCGACGATGTTGGCGCCAGTGGAGACGATGGCGTCGACCATGTTGTTGCGGATCAGGTCAATGAAGATCTGCTTGAGGCCGGCGGAGATGAGCGAGCCGGCGAGGCAGAGGATGACGCCGCAGTCCTTGTCCTGGAGCATCATCTCGTAGATCTTGGCGGCGCGGTTCAGGTCACGCGACGAGTAGGCCATGTGTGCCATGGCGTCGACCAGCGGAACGACGTTGTGCTGCTTGATGTCGATGTGCTGGATCGGGGTAGTGAGAATCTCTTTTTTCGTAGGCATAACATTAACTAGGATAGCAACGTTTCGAGCCGGGTTGGCGCGGGTTTTCCATGAATTTCAGGTTGCCGTCCAGGCAGAGTTTTGGACGGGGTCGCCGGAGGGAATTTTTGATGCCGTAAGGGCGTGGCCGGGTGGGATGGGTGTGGCTATACTTTCGGCATGCGAGTTCTCTCTGCTCTTCGTTTTGGCGCCGCTCTGGCGCTTGTTGCCGTAATGTCCGCACCGCCCAGCTATGGCTGGGGCATGGAAGGCCACATGATGATCAACCGGCTGGCCATGCAGGCTCTGCCGGCGGATATTCCCGAGTTTCTGAAGACGCCGGCGGCGATTAACGAGGTGGAGTACCTGGGGCCGGAACCGGACCGCTGGCGCGATTCGACCGAGCCGGAGCTGAATGCTGCGCAGGCGCCTGAGCACTTTATGGACATGGAGTGGGCTGACCTGGCCGGCCCGCTGCCGCGAAAGCGGTACGACTTTATCCGCCAGCTTGCCGCCGCGCAGCCGGAGCATAAGGATATTCCCCTGACGCCGGAGAAGGTGGGCCTGCAGCCATACGTGACCACCGAAGTGTGGGAGCGCCTGAAGGCCGCCATGCGTGCCTACCGTACACTGAGCACCGAGAAGAAGGACACCAAGCAGGTGGAGGCGGCCATTCTGTTCTACGTGGGCTGGCTGGGCCACTATGTAGGCGATGGATCAAACCCGCATCACACGTCGATCCAGTACAACGGCTGGACCGGACCGAATCCGAATGGTTATACGACCGAGCATAAGATCCATAACTTGATGGAGAGTACCTATGTGCGGGCGAACATCAAGATCGGCGAACTGACGCCGCTGGTGGAAAAGCAGCCGAAGCTGCTGGGCGACGTCTTCAATGATTATGTTGCCTATCTGCACCACTCGCAGACGATGGTGGAGAAGACCTATCAGCTGGAGAAGGCTGGCGGCTTTATGGGAGCGGGGACGCCGGAGGCGCGGACGTTTATTGACGAGCGTCTGGCGGCCGGAGCGACGGAGCTGCGGGACATGGTGTACACGGCCTGGGTGAGGAGTGCGGATCCGGTGCCGCCATATCGTTCGTAGACGTATTTTGCCGTTGAACCTGTTCGAAAGGAGAGTTTGTAACTCTCCTTTCGTCTTTTTGCAGGGCATTTACGTGATCTGAACCAGATGTTGACCGCAGTTTTGCAGCTTATTCGCGGAACGGTGTCACTCTTCACCCAGCAATCAGCGAGGTGAGGATGGCAACTGCGGTTCTGGCTCCGGTAGTCGTACAGCCGGCGGTATGGGTTCCAGCGGATGCGGTTTTGCAGGCCGGGCCGTACCGGGCCCGGCTGGCAGTGACGGAGGCGGACAGGCTGGCGGTCTATCGTCTGCGCTTTGTGGTCTTCAACCTGGAGCTGAATGAGGGATGCGAGGCTGCGTTCGCTACCGGACACGACCGCGACAGGTTTGACGACGTCTGCGACCACATTCTGGTGGAACGCGTGGAGTGCGGATCGGTGATCGGCACCTATCGTCTGCAGACCGGCTTGCGTGCGTTGCAGGCGCATGGCTACTACAGCGCGCAGGAATTCGACCTGAGCCCCTATGAAGTCCTGCGCGAGCGCACGATTGAACTGGGTCGGGCGTGCATTCACCGTGACCACCGCTCCCCAGAGGTGCTGAACCTGCTGTGGAAGGCGATTGCGCGGTACGCCAAGGAGCGTAATGCCCGCTGGATGATGGGCTGTTGCTCGCTGAACTCGCAGGATGCCGTGGAAGGCTGGAGCGTGTTTCACGGTCTGCGCGAGTACCAGGTGGAGGAAAGCCTGCGGACACTGCCCCTGGAAGCCCTGCGGATGCAGCGTGTGGAAGGCGAGATCGAGGCGAAACAGCCGCCGAAGCTACTGCGCAGCTACCTGGCGCTCGGGGCTCGCATATGTGGGGAACCGGCCATTGACCGGGAGTTCCGCACGATTGATTTTCTTACCCTTATGGATCTGGAACGGCTTCATCCTAGAATGGCAGTAAGGCTTTTTGGATGAGGTAAGTGGATTGATGGGTGTTTTACGGGCGCTGGTGCGGCTGCTGGTGCTGGCCGGAATGGTCGTCTTGGCGATGCTTCAGGCAGCTTTGCAGCGTGACAAGTCTGCCCGCGGACGGGCGGTATGGATGCATCGTTGGGCTGGCCGCGTAGTGCGGATGGCTGGAGTGCGCCTTCGCGTGGTGGGGAAGCCGGCAACCAGCGGTCTGCTGGTGAGCAACCACGTTGGCTATGTGGATGTGCTGGTGATCGGCTCCATTGTGCCGACCGTCTTTGTCTCCAAGGCAGAGGTGATGAAGTGGCCCGTCTTTGGCTGGTTGACCCGGATTGCCGGAACCATTTTTGTGAACCGTGAAAGCCGGATGGCGACGGCAAGCGTTGCCGAGCAGATGCACAAGCGGATGGAAGAGGGACTGATGGTCTTGTTCTTCCCCGAAGGCACCAGCTCCGACGGGGAGCAGATTCTGCCTTTCCGAACCTCCTTGTTTGAAGCTCCGGTGCGTGCCGAGGCTGAGATCTGGACCTGCTGCGTGCGCTACACGGTGCCCGGTCAGGGCCGCGATGTGGTGCGCGAGAAGGTTGCGTATTGGGGTGACATGAGCTTTGGCCCGCATGTCGCGCGGCTTTTCACGATGAAGGAGTTCGAGGCCGTCGTGGAGTATTCCCCCATCTCCATCCGTACCGACGACCGCAAGGAAGCAGCCCGTAAGAGCGAGGCTCTGATGCGCGAGATGCATGCGGAACTGGTGGGCGAGACGGTCGGTGTGTAGGCAAGCTTCGCGAAGCGGCGAATAGAGTTCTTCGTTTTGCGGCGGCATGACACCGAGAGATAAAGCGGAAGCAGGTCCTTCGCTGCACCTCGGGAGGACAAGCAAGGCAAAAGGCTAGTGGGGCAAAAGGTTGCGCTTGCGCAGGGTGACGCGAATGCTCTCGATGGACCAGTCGAGCGCTTCGGTGCCTTTGACGACCATGTCGGCGCGGTGTTGCGAAGGGATCACGTAGAGCTCGGCCATGGGGCGCGCGGTGGCATCAAACTGGGCCCGAACGGACTCTTCCGTGCGTCCGCGTTCGCGCATATCGCGGTAGATGCGGCGGTTGAGGCAGATCTCGTTGGGTGCGTCCACGTAGACAGAGAAGTTATAGAAGGGAAGCAGCTCCGGGTAGTGAAGCGCGAGGATGCCTTCGACGATGACGACCTGCGTCGGTGTAACCGGATCGAACTGGTTGGGCACGCGCGAGTGGGTCTTGAAGTCGTAGACCGGGCGGCGGATGGGCAGGCCGTCGGAAAGCAGGCGGATGTGCTCAAAGATCAGTTCGGATTCGAGCGAGTCCGGATGGTCAAAGTTGGACTTGTCCCGCTGTTCTTTCGGCAGGTGTGACAGGTCGCGGTAGTAGAGGTCGAAGGGAAAGATGGTGGCTTCGAACTCGGAGGCGAGTTCACGCGCGAGGGTCGTTTTTCCTGACCCGGAGCAGCCGGCGATAGCGATGACAAGTGGCTTGGGCATGCGTTACAGCTGGGGTACCAGGGCGGTGAGCAGGGCGGTGAACTGGCCTTCGATGCGCTTGCCGATCTCCATGACCTCTTCGTGATTGATGACCTCATCGAGCACTCCGGCAGCCATGTTGGTGACGACGGAGAAGCCGAGAACCTCGATGCCCATGTGGCGGGCAATGATGACCTCATGCACGGTGGACATACCGACCAGGTCAGCGCCCAGGGTGCGGAAGGCGCGGATTTCGGCAGGTGTTTCGTAGCTGGGACCGAGGACGGCGAGGTAGACACCTTCGTTCAATGTCCAGCCCTGATTGGCCGCCTCAGCAATTGCCAGCTTGCGGAACGCAGGCGAGTAGGCCGTCGACATATCGAAGAAGCGCGGACCGAGAGCATCAATATTCGGCCCAAGCGCGGCATTGGTGCCTGTCAGGTTGATATGGTCACTGATGCCGACGATGGCTCCTTGCCCATAACGGACGTTGATGCCGCCGGCGGCGTTGGTGACGATGAGCTTCTTTGCGCCGAGCAGGCCGAGCACACGCGTAGGGAAGGTAACCTGCGCCATGGTGTAGCCCTCGTACGCATGGACGCGACCCTGCATGACGGCAACCGGAACGCCACCGATGGTTCCGAGGACAAGCTTGCCACTATGCCCGGCGACCGTGGACTGCGGGAAGTTCGGAATCTCGGCATAGGGAATGGTGACCGCGTCCGCGACCTGCGAGGCAAAGCTGCCAAGGCCCGAGCCGAGGATGATGGCGAGCTGCGGCTGGAGCGAAGTTTTGGAACGGATATAACTGACGGCGGCTTGAGCTTGCGCGAGGATGTCGGACATGAGGAGTTGCGAAAAGGGTATCAAAGACCGGGGAAGAGTGCAGCGAAAAGACTGCGTCGGGTGATATCGCAAGGAAAAGGCCACGTCCTGCTAAAGACGTGGCCTGCTTTCAATGCCGGGGGTTACGCGTTGACCAGCTCTTCGACGTGCGCCTTATTGCCGTAACGCTTCTGTACGTAGTGATCCAGAATGACCTGGAACTCTTCCACGATGTTGTCGCCGCGCAGCGTGGTGGCCAGTTTGCCGTCGATGTAGACGGGAGCGACCGGGTCCTCAAAGGTGCCGGGAAGGGAGATGCCGATGTTGGCATGCTTGCTCTCGCCGGGGCCGTTGACGACGCAGCCCATGACGGCCAGCTTCATCTCTTCGACGCCAGGGTAGATCTTCTTCCACTCCGGCATGGAGGCAACGAGGTAGTTCTGTACCTTTTCGGCCAGTTCCTGGAAGTAGGTGCTGGTGGTGCGCCCACAGCCGGGGCAGCTGGTGACCTGCGGCATGAAGCTGCGTATGTTGAGTGCCTGCAGAATCTGCTGGCCGCAACGGACCTCTTCACTGCGATCGCCGCCGGGCGTAGGCGTAAGCGAGACACGGATAGTGTCGCCGATGCCGGCCAGCAACAGGGGAGCGAGTCCGGCGGTCGAGGCGACGATACCCTTCATGCCCATACCGGCCTCGGTCAGGCCCAGGTGCAGGGCGTGGTCGGTGCGGCGCGCTAGCTCGGAGTAAACATCGATCAGGTCGCGAACGTTGGAGACCTTGGCGGAGAGGATGATCTGGTCGCGGCGCAGGCCGTAGCGCTCAGCTGCGGCTGCGTTGTCGAGCGCGGAGACGACCATCGCCTCCATCATGACATCGCGGGCGTCCAGCGGTGAGGCGGACTTCGAGTTCTCGTCCATCATCTTGGTGAGCAGTGCCTGGTCCAGAGAGCCCCAGTTGACGCCGATGCGGACCGGCTTCTGGTTCTTGACGGCGCACTCCACCATGGTGCGGAAGTTGTCGTCGTCCTTGCGGCCGATGGAGACGTTGCCGGGGTTGATGCGGTACTTGGAAAGGGCCTGGGCGCAGTCCGGGTACTTGGTCAGCAGGATGTGGCCGTTGTAGTGGAAGTCACCGATGATGGGCGTGTTCCAGCCCTTCTTCTGAATGCCTTCGACAATATAAGGAACAGCCTTGGCGGCATCCTCATTGTTGACAGTGATACGAACCATTTCAGAGCCGGCGCGCGCGAGGGCGGCGATCTGCTGGACTGTGGACTCGACGTCGGCGGTGTCGGTGTTGGTCATGGACTGCACGACGACGGGTGCGTCGGAGCCAACGCGGACGCCTCCTACAGGAACGGTTACTGCTTTGCGGCGATGAATGTCAGGCATGGGACTCTCTACCCTTAAGTTTACCGCAGTGGGCAAAAAGGCGGGTTAGACTGTAAAGAAGTGGCCCGGTAGCTCAGTTGCATAGAGCGGCGCACTCCTAAGGCGAAGGTCGCAGGTTGGACTCCTGCCCGGGTCACCACTTATAAGCAATAAAATCAATAATTTACGCGGATGGCGCAGATTCTCTCGCTATCCGCATTTTGCCGTTTGGGATACTTTTGGGATACTTTCGCACGCGATTCCTGCAATCGTCTGCAATGCCCTGCGACCC
This sequence comes from Terriglobus tenax, assembly GCF_025685395.1. NCBI lineage: Bacteria > Pseudomonadati > Acidobacteriota > Terriglobia > Terriglobales > Acidobacteriaceae > Terriglobus > Terriglobus tenax. Next base: position 1,081,002 of record NZ_JAGSYA010000003.1, read on the forward strand.
GGGCCGGGGTCTCGCCCCCAAGCAGTCCGCTGACAGACCAGCAATGGGAAAGCCCTCCTGATTGGGAGGGCTTTTCGTTCCAAGACCGAGGCCGGACTATCCAGTGAGCCTCTTATGGTCAAAACCTGCATACCGTTTCAGCTCGGCGAGAGGGATGAGGATGCGGGCACCGATTCGGCGAGTGTTCAGCTCCCCATGGGCAAGCAGATAGTCCAGGCTTCGCTGACTAATCGAAAGGTACTGAGCGGCATTCCGTCGATCAACAAGCAGCCTCTCCTCCGTGGGCATGGTCACTCTTTGAACAGGCTTCCTCCGCATTGATCCTCCGGCAACAAGAGATTCCCTCTCAGCATGGAGTCGCAAAACTATTTCGTCCAATGGTTTGTAGAGATGGCGGAGGAATCGCTTTTAGCGATGGCTAAATTCCACAATGGGAAAAGGGTTGCCTGATTAAAGCAACCTTACGGTAACTATTTTGAGTCCATATTAGTCACACGGTAAGAGTAGATGAGGGCTACTCAATACCACGGGGTAACACACTTCAACCATCAGAGCTGGAGGTGTGCAGTTGAGCATCTACGACTATTTGGAATTTCGCCATCTGCGGTACATCGTGGCGGTCGCTGAAGAACTGAATATAACGAGGGCAGCAGAGCGATTGAATGTTGTTCAATCCAACCTCAGCAGGCAGATCAGTGACATCGAAGAACTCTTCCATGTGAAGCTCTTCATCAGGGTTCATAACGGAGTTCAGCTTACGTCCGCAGGACAATCTTTCTACATCCGAGCCAAGCAGTTATTGGAACTCCGCGAAGAGACCATTAACTCTCTTCATGCTGTCCAGGACGCCGAAACAAAGGCGTCCGTGTGAAACAACTCAGAAAAGAGCGTGGACTGACCCATCGAGCACTTGTCATGGACCACAATTTCCATCTCACCCACCTCCAACGGATCGAGAGTGGCAAAGGACTTTCTATACCGACTCTATTACGGGTCGCCGAAGCGTTGAATGTATCCGCGGCAGACCTGATCGACGGGCTGGGCATGTGTGCAGACATTGAACAAGGTGCAACAGGAGGTAAGGATTGCAAATGAACAGTTGCAGTCCGTCGACGGCAAAACCGTTTAATCTTCTTGCCTCCATCACGGATTGAATGCGCGCACAGTCGTTTTCGTATATCCAGTGCTGAACTGCGCCTCAATCGTCTTCTCAAATATTGAGCGCGTGGCCATGATCCAATCATGAATACGGGAAGACTAAGACGCATTATCACTATCGCGGTACATCGTCGTCCGTAGCGACATAGAACGGTACTTTGCGGGATTGAAACAACTCCGGATGCCGTGTTGTCAGATGCGAAAGCATGGTTCGGGCAATCCGGACACTGTGTTCAATCTCCCGTTCCCACTCCGCATCCGCCAGACCGTCGCTGTGCGTGATTGACCATCGGGCCGTCCGCAATCCAAGAATCAGGCTCGCGGCAATCGCGAGCGTCGTCCCAAGCCGTTCTTGATCGACTTCGCGGCGGAAACCACCTACCCGCGAGCCCTCAGTGGAAGTCATGCGATTCCACCTCCAGTCCCCGTCCGGGCAGAGGTGTCATCCGCTTGCAGCGAACATGAACCACACCCGCATCGTTCTGCAAAGGCCCTTCCACGCTGATGAACTTGCAGAGGGTGACCGTTTGACGGTTTCTCTCAAAGAATTCCTTCGTCACCATCACATTGAAGATGCCCGTCTCGTCAGCTACTGAGAGAAACACCATGCCTTTTGCCATGCCAGGCCGTTGCTTCACAATGGCCAGCCCAGCCGTCCGCACATACTCGCCTGTGCGCCTGCGTCGCAGGTCGGATGCTGTCAGGAAGCCCCGGCATCGAATTCTGTCCGCCGATAGTGCATGGGATGATGGCCCACCGTTAGGCCAGTTCCCGCGTAGTCTGCGACTAGCCGCTCTTCATCCTTCATCGCTTGCAAAGGCAACACCGCGTCCTCTTCGCGCAGCCATTCGCTTTGCTGCCGCAACAATGGTCCTTCGAGCTTTCCGGCTCGCTCCACTTGCCAGAGAGCATCTCGGCGATGGGATACGCCATCCAGCGTGTTCAAAGCACCGACCCGCGCCAACAAAGAAAGGTCACTTCGACTCAACGACGGGACATGCAACGCAAGATCTTCTACAGAACGGAAGAGCCCGTCTTCATTTCGCGTTGCTACCAAGGCTTCTGCAACATGCTTCCGTAAGCCCTTCGCATAGCCAAGACCGAGCCGCATCGACAGGCTAAAGTCCTTTTCCTGTTCTATCGAACAGGGCCATTCGGATGTTTGCACATCGATGGGCTTGACGCGCAACCCATGGCGCCGCGCGTCTTCCACGATGACGGCTGGGCTATAGAAGCCCATCGGCTGGTTGTTCATCAATGCCGTCGTAAAGGCCGCTAGATAGTGCTCTTTCAGGTAGTCCGAGTCATACTCGATCATGGCGAAGCTCGCGGCATGACTCTCTGGAAACCCATACAACGCGAAAGAACTGATTTGGTCGATGATGCTTTCCTGTATGTCCGGCGCAACCCCATTCGCGGTCATGCCGGCGCGGAGCTTTCCTTCGAGATTTTTCATGCGCTCCCAGGAGCGGCGCATTCCTACGGCGCGGCGTAATTCATCTGCTTCAGACGGAGTGAAGTTCGCCATGACCATTGCGATCATCAGCAGTTGTTCTTGGAATAGAGGAATACCTTTCGTTCGTTTCAATGGCTTCTCAAGAGCCGGATGGAGATACGTGACCGGCTCTAAGGCCTGCCTGCGGCGAATGTACGGATGCATCATCTTGCCCACGACGCTACGGCTGGTGAAACGCTGTCTGCAGCCGAGTACGAGCAATTCATCGCCGAAGAATCCGGCACCTAAAAACTCGAGGTCTAGCGATGGAGAGGGCATGCTCTCTTTCCATCGCTTACGATAGGTAAAGAACGAACGATCTGTACGGAGGACGTCCGCCATGCCTGCAGCCCTGGATGCAAAAGAGAAAGCCGAAATCGTTGGACGTCTCTTCGTCGTATTTCAGGACCGAGGCTATGAAGGCGCATCTCTGGCAGACCTGTCACAGGCGACGGGGCTCGGAAAATCAAGCCTCTACCATCACTTCCCGCGGGGGAAGGAGCAGATGGCAGAAGCCGTTCTCGAACAAGGCAGGACATTCATCCAAACGGCGATCGCGGATGTTGCGAAGTCCAACGAAACACTGAAATCGCGGATACGAAAGATAGTTGTTGCACTTGACCAGCTATATGCGAGTGGCAAGAACCCGTGCGTGCTGGGGAGACTTGCCGTTTCAGAGATCGGCCCCGCTGGTAAGAAACTCGCGCGAGAGATTTTCGCCAATTGGACTGACGCCGTTGCCCATCTTGCTCATGAGAGCGGCATGACGGAGTTGAAGGCGCGTCAGTTCGCCGAGGATTGGATTTCTCGGGTGCAGGGATCATTGATCCTTCATGCGGCGACGGGCGACTGCAAACCGTTCGAGCGAGCGATGAATGTTCTGAGCGATCTCACGAAGCCCTCGAAGAGAGATTGAGGTTCTTTTAACAGGCTAGCTCCCCTTCGTGCACCTTCTTTCTTTGCTACCTGCGGCGCTGCTCCCGAGAACGGCGTGTAGGAGGACCGATGCTGAGAATGAACAACTCACGTTTGATGGAGTGCATTGGCCTGATATCACCAAACGAGTCTTTGTACTGAGAACGATTCGCGTCCACGGGAAATAGTTCCGGCAAAGTTCCAGATGCTCGTCTTCAGTCCAGAGCTCATTTTGGGGTGGCTAGAATGCGCGGGTGGTGGGCTTACGGTGGGTTGAAACTTAGGCTGGCGCGCGAACGCTTTCGTAAAATTGCCAGACAACAGGCGTCTTGTTTGTCCGCGCGATGGCCATCCCGATTTCGGACTCGGGGATTTTGTCATCGATCGTACTGATCGACACTCTTGAAACGAGTCTTCGTGCGGCACTGTTGGGCACCAAAGACACACCGACCCCGGCATCTACAAGGGAGATAAGGGTGGACATCTCACCCGCACTCTGCACGACTTTGGGCACGATGCCCGCTCGACTTAGAATCCCCGTCAGCATGTCATGGAACCCGGGCGCATGCTCTCGCGCATAGAGCACAAATGGTTCCCCCTGTAGCTCGCGCAGCCGGATCGCATCCTTCCCTGCAAGACGATGACCTGCCGGCACGACCGCGACGAGCTTTTCTCGCAGTACCGTTGTGATCTCGAGCGAGTCCACGCGCTCCACGGGCAAGCGTAGAAACCCTATATCGAGCTGATCCTCTTCAAGCATCTGCAGTTGCTGCTCGGTGAGTACACGCTTGATAGCGAATTCGACGTCCGGGAACCGCTTGCGAAACTTACGGATCATCTGCGGAACAAGTTCATAGCCAGCGGTCGAGATGAATCCGAGGCGTATGCGCCCAAGCCGTCCATCGGAAGCCCACTGTGCCTTTCGCTTTGCTAACTCCAGGCGGTCAAGTGCGATTTCAGCATCATGCCGAAAGGCAACACCGGCTGCTGTGAGCGCCGTGCCCTGGCGGTTGCGCTTGAACAGCGGCACGCCTATGTCTTCTTCCAATGCTTTGATCTGAAGGCTGAGCGCTGGCTGGCTGAGGTTCAGTTGCCGGGAACTTTTCCCGAAGTTCAGCGTCTCGGCGACGGAGAGGAACGAGCGAATGTGTCGAAATTCCATGAGAACTCCTCATTGTCAAAAACTATCACGGAGACCAGAAATACGCATGACTGCGAATCACACCTCTGGAGTCAAATGAAAGAGTACGGAGGATGAAGCGAATGGACAACGGTCGAGCGATACCGCGCAGCTGGGATACGCGGAGGGTGGACAAGACGAAGCGGCTGCAAGCTGCGGCCAAGTGGATGCAGGGTCCTATTCTTGATCGGGAGCGGATCGTCGACGCCCTGGAAGCGATCCTTCAGCCAGGAGACCGGGTGGTGCTGGAGGGAGATAACCAGAAGCAGGCAGACTTCCTTTCGCGCTCACTGATCAAGGTCGACCCAGCGAAGGTGCATGACCTGCACCTGATTCTTTCCAGCATCAGCCGCCCAGAGCACCTGACGCTTTTTGAGATGGGTATCGCGCACAAGGTGGACTTTGCGTTCGCCGGTCCGCAGAGCCTGCGTGTCGCTCAACTCTTGGAAGACGGAATCCTGGAGATCGGTGCGATCCACACGTATGTGGAACTCTACGCCCGTTTGCTTGTCGACCTTATCCCCAAGGTGGTTTTGGTGTGTGCTGAGATGGCCGATGCAGAGGGCAACCTCTTCACCGGTCCGAACACGGAGGACACGCCCGTTATCGTTGAAGCGGCGGCCTTCCACGACGGGATTGTCGTGGTGCAGGTCAATCAGATCGTCGACAAGCTTCCTCGCGTCGACATACCGGGTTCGTGGGTAGATATCGTCGTGGAGGCGGATCGACCGTTTGCCGTAGAGCCGCTGTTCACACGCGACCCTCGGCACATCACAGACCTTCAAGTGCTTACAGCGATGATGGTGATCCGCGGTGTGTACGAGCGGCATAACGTTCAGTCGCTGAACCATGGCATCGGTTTCGACACTGCAGCCATCGAACTGCTGCTTCCCACTTACGCTGAATCACTCGGACTTCGTGGCAAGATTTGCCGTCATTGGGCACTGAATCCACATCCCACGTTGATTCCGGCAATCGAGAGTGGATGGGTCGAGAGCGTTCACTCGTTCGGCAGTGAAGTGGGCATGGATCAGTACCTGAGGGCGCGGCCGGATATCTTCTTTACCGGCCGCGATGGCAGCCTTCGTTCGAACCGCGTTCTCTGCCAGCTCGCCGGTCAGTATGCTGTGGATGCCTTCATTGGGGCGACGTTGCAGATGGATGGCGATGCGAACTCGTCCACAGTCACGACGGGACGGCTGGCGGGCTTTGGTGGCGCTCCCAACATGGGGCACGACCCTCATGGGCGCCGTCATGCGACCCCTGCGTGGCTTGATCTCAAGACCAACGATGATCCACTACTGCGTGGCCGCAAGATCGTCGTGCAGACACTAGAAACATTCGCCAGTGGCGGCGTTCCGGCCTTTGTGGAAACGCTGGATGCGGTCCAAGTAGGCCGCAAGGCGGGAATGCCCATTACGCCCATCATGATCTACGGCGATGATGTCAGCCATGTGGTGACTGAAGAGGGCATCGCTTATCTCTACAAAGCAGAGGGGCAGGAGGAGCGTCGCAGGGCACTTGCAGCTGTCGCGGGTGTGAGCCCTATCGGCCTCAAAGCGAAGCCCGAAGAAACAGAGGCGCTGCGCAAGCGCGGAGTCATTGCCTATCCGGAAGACATCGGGGTCCAGCGGTTGCAGGCGAGCCGTTCTCTACTGGCTGCCCGCAGCATGGAAGACCTTGTGGCATGGTCTGGAGGCTTGTATCAGCCGCCCGCAAAGTTCAGGAGCTGGTAGCCATGCACAGACTCTCCCAGAATCGTGTTCCTATTTCAAGAGCCGTTGTCAGTGAGTATCTTGGTGCACTGGCGGCGAGGGTTCTATTGGCTGAGGCCAACCTGACTCCGAAGCCTGGCCTTGTGGATCAGCGAGGGCAGGGATGTCACACCGACATGACGCTGGCGCTCATGGAGCGATCTGCATGTACTCTTGAACCCTTCTTCACGGAGATGGCTCTCGCAGCATTGCAATTACCCTTAAGCGCAATGCTGCGTTGGGAACTGGGCTCAATCGGGCGAAACGCAGAACGCGCGATGCTCCGCTCCACGGCTGGTGTGAACACGCACAAGGGAGCAATCTGGGTGATTGGCTTGCTGGTCGCTGCCGCAGCACAACTGCCCGCTGGAGATGCAGAAACGATCGCTGAACGGGCTGGTCAGATCGCCTGCATTCCTGACATTGCTCAACCTGTTCCGCTATCGCACGGGGAGATGGTGCGGCTCCGCTTTGCGAAGTCGGGTGCGCGAGGAGAGGCAATGAGTGGGTTCCCGCACGTTACTGGTGTTGGCCTGCCGCAACTGCGGAGATCGCGCGCAGAAGGGCACACCGAGATTATCAGCCACCTGAATGCTCTCATCGCGATTATGTCTTCGCTGGATGACACCTGCGTGCTGTATCGCGGTGGCGTCGAGGGACTGGCAGTGATGCACGCGGGGGCTCAAGCTGTCTTGACGGCTGGAGGCGTTGGTACTCCAACCGGAGACGCCACACTGCGTGCTCTGGATCGGAAGATGCTAGCCAACTCGCTCTCACCTGGAGGCTGTGCCGACCTGCTCGCAGCCACCATGCTGCTGGATGAAATAGAACGACGCAGCAGATATGTCACTGCAGATAACGAGGAGAAGTAGCAATGGAAAACATGGAGTTCAAGTATCCGGAGGCAACCCGTCCTATAACCGGCCGCGCTCATGTTGGCGTCGTGGCTTCGGGCGACATGGAAGTGTTGATCGAGCCATCGCAAGCTGCCGGTGCAAGCGTATCGATCACAACCAGTGTTCAGGGCTTTCAGGGTACGTGGCAGGCCGTCTTCGACCGCTTCTTCAGCCGCTATGATGGCGCGGTTCGAATTGTAATCAACGACTCAGGGGCGACACCCGGCAGCGTCATGCTCAGGCTTCAACAGGCGGCGGAGGTACTAGGCAAATGAATACCGAAGACACGATCATGGAATTCATCCATCGCCGCAGCTTCATCGAACTCGATGCACGCGGTCGCGCGCAAAGCCTTCTCGATGAGGGCTCATTTAAAGAGCTCGCAGGACCTTTTGCCCGGATGCAGTCTCCGTGGCTCCCGATGCAGGGTGTGGCTCCTCAGTCCGATGATGGCTGCGTCGTGCTGAAGGGCAAGGTCGATGGCAAGCCAGCCGTAGTCATCTCACTCGAAGGTAAGTTCCAGGGCGGCAGCATCGGTGAGGTCTCCGGAGCAAAGATCTGCGCGGCATTGGATTTAGCGACGCGCGACTCTGTTCAAGGAACGACGACACCGGCCATCCTTTTGCTCGAGACGGGCGGCGTCCGCTTGCAGGAAGCCAACCTGGGGCTTGCTGCTGTTGCAGAGGTGATCGCCTCTGTGCTCAGCCTGCGTCCCCATGCGCCTGTCATCACGATCATTGCAGGCACGGTTGGTTGCTTCGGCGGTATGTCGCTCGTCGCGGGCCTCTCCAGTTACGTGCTCATGACACGCGAAGCCCGGCTCGGCCTGAATGGCCCCGAGGTGATTGAGCAAGAGTCCGGTGTGGACGAGTTCGATTCCAAGGACCGCGCTCTGATCTGGGCGATCGACGGTGGCGAACAGCGCGTCGGCATGGGGCTTGCAGATGCTCTGGTGCAGGACAGTGTTGAAGAATTCGCCACCGCGGTACGGAAGCTTCTCGCGAAAGGTATTCCTGCCGTTCACCGCAGCGAGCTTGTCGAGCGGTACCGGGCTCGCATTGCGGCGCTGGACGTTTCAACGCAGATTGATCCCGCCGGACTGCGCGCGCAATGGAAACAGGCGGATGTAGAAGGAGGTGTGCGATGAAGCATCAGATTGGTGTTCGTGGTCGCGAGTGGTTTCGGGCCTTGACGGGGAGCGGTACACCTCAGAGCGGCGATCCCGCCTCCGTATTGGCGTCGAAGGCATCATTGGGATCAGGCGAGGCGCTCTTTCTTTGTGTGGTGCCGAATCCCGAGAGCCGCTTTCCATGCGTTCGTGATGGACAGGTCGGACTTGAAGAAGCCTATGCCCTTGCCTCCCACATTCGTGCGCTGATTGCAGAGGACGAAGGTAAGCCACAGGAAGAGAAGCGCCCAATCATCGCAATCATCGACGTAAAGAGCCAGGCCTATGGGCGCCGTGAAGAGACGGTCGGCATCTTTCTGGCTGCAGCGACAGCAGCCGATGCTTATGCGACTGCGAGAATGAAAGGGCATCCCGTAGTCAGCTTGATCGTTGGCCACGCTTTCTCCGGCGGGTTTCTCACGCATGGCTACCAGGCAAATCGGTTGGTGGCCTTCGATGATAAAGAAGTGGTCATCCACGCGATGCATGAGGAGGCGGCAGCGCGCATCACTCGCCGCTCCGTAGCAGATCTACTTCGTCTCGGCCACGAGATTCCACCGATGTCTTATGATGTCCACGATTATGCCAAACTTGGTCTGCTCTACGAATTGCTGCACATAGAGAGTCCGGAGGAGCCGGTTGAATCAGACATCGCAAAGGTCTCCCAATCTTTGGTTAGTGCGATTGCAGACTGTGCAAACGGCGAAAGGGATCTGAGCAACCGCTGGAAGAACCCCCAGGCCAATGTCATGCGGAAGGCCGGCAACGCCGTTCGAGAGCGGATGGAACAAGAATGGCTGGGGGCATGATCCGATGGCGCCAGCCTTAGCCAATGCACTCGTACCCATCTTCGTTGGTCTCCTGCTTGGTTACTGGGGGGGCAAACGGGGATGGCTCGACATCAAAGGAGTAACTGCGCTCATCGCAGTCGTGATGAACGTTGCCGTGCCGTGTGCGATGTTCTCTGCGATCATCCGTACACCGTGGCCCGCGGTCGCTCGCGCTGCGAGCGCCTGCTGGATCATTGCATTAGCCTTCCTCGTCATCTATACCGCAACCTACCTGATTGCTTTGCGAAGCGGCAAGGTTTCGCTGAGCGAATCAGCGGTGCTGGCCTTGACGATTGGATTTCCAAACTGTGCAGCCGTTGCGATCTCCTTGCTCTCCGATTTGTATGGTCCATCGTCAAGGGTGCTTGCTTCGCTATCCATCGCGGTAGGAGCACTGACGATCTCTCCCATCACGCTTGCGATTCTGGAGATGCAGGCGAACCCTGAGAACCGAGGCTTTGATGTTCGCAAGTTCCTGAAGTGCATCCTGCTCTCCTTCAAACGTCCGGTGGTGTGGGCGCCACTTGTTGCGCTGCTGCTGCTGGCAGTTCACGTCTCGCTGCCACCCTTCGCGCTTTCGAGTCTGGGCGTGCTGGGAAATGCTTCAACAGGAACGGCGCTCCTGTTGACGGGACTCATCCTCTCGGAGCAGAAGTTGAAGATCAACCTTGGAGCCATCATCTCGTCGCTGGCGAAGATCGTTGTGCAGCCGCTCCTCGCTCTCGGAATCTGTCTTCTGCTGCATATGGAAATAAGCACAGTACGGCAGGTGACGATGATCTGCGCGATCCCCGCCGGATTCTTTGGGCTGGTTTTTGGCAAACGCTTCCAGGCGGCGCCTGCGGTTGCCGGTTCCGCTCTAATTCTGACTTATGTGCTTAGTCTTGCGACTCTACCCTTATGGGCAGTTATCGTCACCTACATTCACTAACGCGTTTCGAGGTTCAAGATGGGTTCGCCACTCGTACACGACCTGATTCGAATCCATGCTGGCTCTGTGAGTCCTGCATGTGTGGCTAAGCCGGATTGGGTCGAGCAGAGTCTCGAGAGGAGTCCGTGGGTCGTGGTGCGTCGAGCGGAAACGACTGCCGGACGCATCGCCGTCGGCGTTCGTGGACACGAGCGCAACCAGCGCTGGGGCGGCTTCATCCAGCAACAGCAAGTAGAGCAGCTTGTCGCACCCGCAGAGTTGAGATTGAAGGATCTTCCCCATTCACGCTCCGGCCTACCAGCCTCCCGCGCCCTGCGGACGCTTGAACAGGCTCTCGCTTGTTTTGACCTTGATTGGGGCCCAGGCGGCAGCGTGGCATTTGAACTTGCGAGCGGACAGGAGACCGTAGGCATCGCTAGTGATCTCGACCTTGTGGTGAGATCTCCTGAGCGTCTGGATCGGGCGAATGCTGCAGAGCTTCTGGATGTGGTATCCAAGGCGCCGGGCCGAGTCGATGTGCGGCTAGAGACTCCTGTGGGTGGGTTTGCCTTGGAGGAGTATTGCCGCTCCTCAGCAGGTCCGCTGTTGGTACGCACTTCGACTGGCAGCCTGCTTCTGCAAGATCCTTGGGAGATGCCCTAACCATGATGGCTGCGTTTCTCTTTCCAGGTCAGGGTGCTCAGCGCCCAGGTATGCTGCACCAGCTTCCTCGTCATGAGGTCGTCGAAAACACCCTTGCCGAAGTAACCAGCGCGCTGGGTGACCACATCACAAAATTTGACACGTCAGAAGCGCTCCAGTCCACGGTAGCGACGCAACTTAGCCTGCTTGCGGCAGGGGTTGCAACTGCACGTTATCTTCAGGCACAGGGTATCGACCCCACGGTGGTACTGGGAATGTCAGTAGGAGCCTTCGCTGCTGCCGTGACCGCAGGTGTGATTTCACTTCACGATGCTGTATTGCTGGTGAAGGAGCGCGCCGAGCTCATGCAGGGGCTCTTTCCCAAAGATTATGGGATGGCCGCGATCGTTGGCCTCAGCGAATCACAGGTGCAGCAGATCACCGAGACCGTGTATACCGACAAAGCTCCCGTCTTTGTGACGAACATTAATGCCGCGAAGCAGATCGTAACGGCGGGAGCACGGGCCGGCTTGAGTCAGCTCATCGAGCGAGCCGAAGCAATGGGAGCACAACGCGCCGAACTGCTGAACGTATCCGTTCCGTCACATTGTCGCCTGTTAGAGCCCGTAGCTTCTGCGTTACGAGAACGCTTGCAAGCCGTTTCCCTAAGCAGGCCAAATTGTACTTACATCTCCAACGTGCAGGCCCGCGCAACTTACACGGCAAAGGGCGTTCAGTCCGATCTGGCGAACAATATCGCACACGGTGTTCGCTGGAGTGATGCAACCGAAGTAGCCGTAGAACTGGGCTGCGATCTCTTTCTCGAAATGCAGCCGGGGCACGCTCTCACGGATCTCATTCATCAAGCTCATCCAGGTAGCGAAGCAATGGCAATCACAGATGCCATGATGTCTCGCATCCTCAGAATGACCACAAAGGCTTCCGGCCAATCATGATGAGGCGCATTCAAAAGAATCTTGCCGGGTAGGGCAAGAGCGACTTGCCGAAAATAGCGAATGAGAAACGCGTATCTCGTAATTAGGACTTTTCAATCATCGAAAATCGTCCGGTCACATTTCGAGGTGGGGCCGGCATGTTGGCGTATACCGAGGATCGGAGCAAGTGGATCGGCAGTGTCCTTTCCGATCTCCTGGGCCTCCCGATTTCCCGCTGTAGAGCGATTACTTCTCGGTGAGCGTTAAATCGCCATTCGACGCACAGTCTGGACAGACAGCGCATCAACTATCGCCTGCCGCAAAGATATGCGACAGGATTGGCAATGGTTGAGTCGTGGTGGATATGGCATTTCTCTAGGACTGTCTGAACTGTGATGCACACCTGTAATGGATCTGTTTTTGGGATCTCGAAGAGGTGCAGGAAAGCGACTTCGCAAGCCGTAGCAGACAGTTACTTTAGTCTCGTTTCGCTATTCGTTCTATATCTATACTTAATCGCTCGTTAATCTGATTTGCCAAGACGCTATTGTGTGGGCCGTCAGGGCGATGGACCTTACCGATGAATGCGATAAGTGAGGTAACGGGCGTAATCGCGAGGGTGACACCGACCGAGAAGACAGCAGAGGTGCGCTTTATGGGAGTGTTTGATTTCGGAGTGTTGGCGGCGCTCGTGGCGGGCCTTGTAGTCCTGCCCTCTGGAGTTGCGGCACAGCGTTGGGAGAGTGTTGCCGATTCGGTCTTTAAGCATCCCATCTCCGATACCACCCTTCCGAATTCACCTGTCCTAGCAATTGCACAGGATCACGATGGCTTTCTTTGGATCGGAACAGAAGGTGGGGTGGCACGATGGGACGGCTACCGCTATCGCATCTATCAGTCGGATGCCAAGAATCCGGGAAGCTTACCCGATAACTACATCCAGAGCCTGCACGTTGATAAACGTGGCAATCTCTGGATTGCGACGCTTAGTGGTGGCCTCTCGCGTTATGATCGCCTCAATGATCGTTTCATAAACTACTCAACCGGTCCAGGTGGGTTGAGCAGCGTCGATGTTCTCGCAATTACCGACGATGGCAAGGGGGGCGTCTGGGTAGCAACAAATCAAGGACTCGATGACGTCGACCCGGAACGTGGTGTTATTGGGCATCTGCGCCATAACGACGCGGACTCAACCAGTCTTCCGGATAACAAAGTGCGGGCAGTTCTTACGGATCGTGAAGGACGTCTCTGGATTGGTACGCACAGTGGCGCTGTTCGCCAGGATGCATCAGGATCGCCCTTCGTAAGGGTATCCCTACCCGGGCTCCAGAACCAGAGCTCCGCCGTGATCTGCATGCACGAAGATGCCAGCGGTCGGATGTGGCTCGGCACCACACATGGCGCGTACGTCGTCCAGCCGGGATCGCATTCCAGCGTTCTGGTCCCACGATTTGTCGAAGCGTCGAGGGCGGAAACAGTTCAATCGATGGCTGAAGGCAGGCCTGGGGAAATGTGGCTCGGGACCTATGGAAACGGCATCCTGATTGTTAACGAAGCCACCTTCGGAGTCCGAAACGTCCGCCACGATCCGCTTCTTCCGCAGAGCCTTGACGAAGATACCGTCTGGGCAATTTTCCGCGACAAAGTTGGCGATATGTGGACGGGGACCAATCGCGGATTTTCCCACAACAACCCAAATCAATCGGCAATCATGACCGTCTTCGGCGTCCTCACCCGGACCAAAGGCTTGTCAGATACCGATGTGGAGTCGGTATTGTCTATGTCCAACGGGCAACTGTGGTTGGGCCTCGGTGCAAAAGGTGTGGACATTCTCGACCCAGTTGCTGGGCGAGTCGGCCAGATGAGGCTTGGGATCGATGGGACTGGAAAGACGAGGGAATTGAGTGAAGTCCGCGGTCTCGTCTCCGCCGGAGCTGACGAAGTGTACTTATGCGCCCGCAGCGGTCTTTATCGAAAAACGCCGCAGGACGCGTTTCCGGTTCGGATTGAGTTGCCAGGAAGTAATTCCGTACAGGCAGCAGCGTATTTACCCCAGACCCGAACAGTCTGGATCGGCACCATCGGGGATGGGCTTTGGTCTATCCGTTCCAACGAGCATGGGCGGGTGTCCGCGCAACATTTTGAGGGCTCCAGTAAACTGGCCGATTCCCGAGTCTCGGTCATTACTCCAGGGTCCGCCGGCTCCCTCTGGATCGGTACCTACAATGGTCTTGATCGTCTAGATCCCGCGACGGGCTCAATTGAACACATAAGAGTAGAGCCTGAAACGGCGACGGCAATCGCGGCACCCTATGTCAGTTCCCTTATGAATGATCGCCAAGGTCGACTTTGGGTCGGGATGCAGAACGGTGGTATCTCCATCTTGGAGGGTCGCACTCCGGACGGACATCCGCGCTTTCGCCACCTTGGTCTGCCTGAAGGACTGCCAAATCTCAATGTCGACAAGATTTTGCAGGCACCGTCAGGAGCTGTATGGGCCGCGACTGACAACGGATTGGCGGTCATCGATCCGAAGCAGTTCACTGTCCGAGTGCTCGGAGAGGCAGAAGGTGGAGTCATTCCCAGCTATTGGATTAATGCGGGTGCCACCACTGCGGACGGCGTGCTTGCTTTTGGCGGAGCCGGGGGCCTCAGCTTGGTTCTGCCGGACAATTTGAAGAATTACGCTTACCATCCTTCGATTGTTGTGACTGACATTCGGATTGGCGGCAAACCAGAGCCCTGGGGACGATTTGGCAGTGGTGGCGCGATCGGGACGATCGAAATTTCTCCGGACGCCAATAGCGTCACTGTGGAATTCGCCGCTCTTGACTATTCGGCACCGGAACGAAATCGCTATAGCTACTGGCTCGAAGGGTATGACCACACCTGGAATGAAACCGATTCGAGGCACCGGGTTGCGGCGTATACCAATTTGCCACCCGGACACTATGTCTTGCACCTACGCGGCTCGAATCGTGATGGTATCTGGACAGAATCCCAGTTATCCCTGCCGATTCGAGTCTTGCCGACGTGGTATCAGACGGTATGGTTCAAGATTGCCGGGTTGATAGCTCTCTTCGGGATGGGCTTCCTCTTCGTGCAGACTCGTACAGCGTATTTGCGTGCTCGTCAGCGGGAGCTTGAACGACAGGTCGCCAGTCAAACGGCCGAATTGCGGAAGCGCGAGCACCAGCTTGAGCAAATGGCCTATTCCGATCCCCTGACGGGGCTGCCGAACCGGCGAATGTTTACTGAGCACTTCAATCAAGTCTCAGCACTTATGCGTCGACAGGAAGGAAAATTTGCCCTGCTGCTCATCGACCTGGACCGATTCAAGCAGATCAATGACACGCTAGGCCATGATGCTGGTGACGCACTTCTGATTGAAGCTGCTAGCCGGCTCAAGGCCGCAGTGAGGGAGTCGGATCACGTCTTCCGGCTGGGAGGGGATGAATTTGCAGTTCTCGAGGTTGGTTTTACGGAACCATCCTCAGTTGAGATGATCTGCCGCAGAATTACGCGGTCATTCGAAAAACTTGTCACGGTCAATGGGGCATCAATGAACACCAGCCCCAGTATCGGCGTCGCTACATTTCCTGTTGATGGAGAATCGCTTGAAGAACTCTATAAAATCGCCGACATGGCTCTCTATCAGGCAAAGGGGGCCGGACGAAACACCTGGCATTGGAAGGGATACCCGACTAGCAACTCGGACGATGCCCCCAAAAGCAGCTGACTCATCGCAACGAATACCCTCGCAATTTAGAGCATGTCTCATGCATTGGTCGCAAATGTCCCAATGTTAGCCTCAGCCAGAGTGGACTTCTCGGCCAGAAGCCCCTCAGAACTGCCAACCCTCGATGATTTGAAATCTATGCTATTTCCTACCGTCGATTGGTGCATTGTCATCGCCTAGTCACTCACCGAAGCTAGGCTCGCTGAGTGCATTGGCCTGTTGTCGCCAATTGAGACCGGGCCGAGCAGATTACTGATGATAAGCCGACTAATGAGATGGTCCGCCGCTGTAACTCTCCGCTGAGGCGGAGTATGGACGCAGCGGTTTCTAAGGAGGATCATCGATATGCAGATTCGTTCCGTTGGCATTGATTTGGGCAAGACGACGTTTCACCTTGTTGCGTCGGGAGCATCGGGCAAGGTTCTGGTGAAGAAGAAGTTCACGCAGAAGCAGTTGCTGGCGTTCACCGCTAACATGCAGCAGTCACTGATCGGTCTTGAGGCATGTGCGGGAGCGCATTTCCTTGGACGGGCCTTGAAGGAGCAGGGCCATGATGTCAGGCTGATCGCGGCTCAGTTCGTGAAGCCGTTTGTGAAGTCCAACAAGAACGACTTCGTCGATGCGGAGGCTATCGCTGAAGCTGTCGAGCGCAAGAACATGCGTTTCGTTCCGATCAAGACGGATGACCAGCTCGACCTGCAGGCGATGCACCGGATTCGCGATCGGCTTGTCTCCCGGCGCACAGCAGTCATCAACCAGATACGAGCCTTTCTGCTTGAGCGCGGCATGGTCTTTGCGCAGAAGCCCGCGAAGCTGAAGGCCGGGATGGCCGACGTGCTCGAGAACGCGGACAACGCGCTGACGCCGATGATGCGCAACCTGACCGCCATACTTTGGGATGAGTGGAAGACTGTCGAGCAGCAGATCGATGAGTTAACCGACAGGCTCGAACAGATCGCTGCGAGTGACGCCGGTTGCTGCCGTATCCGGCAGATCCCCGGCATCGGCCCCATCGTAGCGACGGCTATCGTTGCCGCCATCGGCAACGGTGCGGCATTCCGCAAGGGACGAGACTTCGCAGCGTGGCTCGGACTCGTTCCAAGGCAGTACTCGACCGGAGGCAAGGCCAAGCTGTTGGGTATCAGCAAGCGCGGCAACATCTACCTGCGCAAGGTTCTCATTCATGGTGCGCGAGCTGCCGCGATGCGCATAAAACGAGATCGCTTTCCGATTGGCGCATGGATGAACGCGCTCGAAGCACGAGCGCCACGCAACGTGCTGGTCGTCGCTATGGCCAACAAGCTCGCACGTATCGTCTGGGCTGTGCTCTCCAGCGGTGAAGATTACAGGCCTGCCGTGAGCATCGCGGCAGCATGAGATAGAGCGGAAAAGACGCCTGCGGCTTGGAAGCGCTACGCGCTTCCACTTTACTGCTCTACGACGACTTTCCCCACCGAGGTCTGCATAGGAACAGTACGGACGAAAGAACAGTCACAACGGCGCATCTGAAACCTGCTCCTGATAAGGGTCTTCAACGACCGACCGACTTGTAAGGACAGATGCGCAGCGGAACTCATCCTGGCCAGGAGCACGCGGCTCCATCAAAGGCCGAATACATTGCCGCAGACTTGTCTCTCGACCAAACTCAACCTTGCAATCACGCGGCGGACCATACATTATGAGGACTAACCGAACAGCAAGAATTCCCGAACCTCGGGAGCCACACTTATATTAATTACCAAGAAAATGCTCGATCGCTTCCTGGAACTTCGCGGGCTGGTCGAGCATTACCATATGCGCCGAAGGGCCTATCCCGACATAGGTGATCTGCTGAACGGCCGCATACTGCTGACGAAAGAATGAGTCGACACGCTCCTTGAGTGGATACGTGTTATTCCACGCGTAGACGACAGTCACCTTCGCGCGGATCGCAGCCAGTTCGGGGCGCACGTCGGTAGTAAGGTTCTCGTAGAGCGCCTGTGCCGTCACGCGGGGATCGGCAGTCGTCGCCCACTCCTTTATCCTGGCGTGGTTCTCGGGATTCAGTGTCAAGCGCGCAATGCTCGCTTCCAAAGCGGCAGGGTTTGCCGGCTTGCCGTACTCGGCGGCCGTCGTATCACGCATCTGCGCTGCCCGCGGTTCGACCATCGAAATCGTAACATCGGTGCCAGGTGGGGCCAGCATCACCGCAGCGAAGGGCAGCTCATCGACGATCATCAGCCGTTCCAGATTCGCCGGATGTCGTGCCGCAAGCAGGAGCCCCGCGATTCCCCCCATGGAGTGACCGACAACAGCAACATGGGTGAGTTTGCGGCTGCGAATCAGCTCATCAAGATCGGCCACAATTCCCGTCAGGATACCTGGCTTGAGATTCGCTCCCGGAGCATCTCCGCCGAACCCATTGACCTGCACCAGGTAAACCCGGTGGGTCTTCGCGAGTTCGGGTGCTATTCCATCCCATACAGCACGTGGACTGGATAGACCCGGGATCAGGAACACCGGGCTTCCGGCCGTTCCCATCACTTTTACGGAGAGGTGATCCGTTTGGTAAGTCGATGGAGCGGCCAGAAGATCACTCTTGTCACGTACAGCTTTCTGCGCAGGAGCTTGATACGCGAGGAGGACGAACAACATGGCGATGAGTCTGGCAAAGATGGCACGAGCATTGACAAAGGGCGTTTTCATGACTGTACAGTCGCGCGGCGCCGAAACTTCTTACAGGTTGTCGATTCAAACGTCTGTCTCACAGGATTTTGTCTGTAAGATTCTGCCGGTGTCAGCGACTGTATTGAAGACTGTATGAAATGGTGACTACGACGGAAGATAAGGGTTGGATGTGAGCACTGGGGTCAAGCTAGAGGAGATCGTTGAGGTCCATGCCGCCATGGTGCGCCGCATTGCGACGGTGTATGAGCACCATCCCGACAGGGTCGATGACCTTGTGCAGGATATCTGGATCGCCGTTTGGCAAGCATTGCCCCGCTTGAATGACCCTACGATGCTGAAGAGCTACATCGCCCGCATTACACAGAACATCTGTGTCACCCATGTCCGGCGCGCTCTTGTGCGGCAGACCCAACCGCTGAGCGATACCTTACCCGATCTTGCCCCTGCTCCCGACGAAGCCACGACTCATGCCATCCGTCTAACCCGCCTGATCGAAGCAGTGCGGAGCCTTCCGGAGAGCCTCAAGGCCGTTACAACCCTCTATCTCGAAGACATGCCGATCAAGGACATTGCCGTGGCGCTGGGCATAAGCGAAGGTAACGTCTCTGTGCGGCTCCATCGTGCGAAATCCGCTATCAGGCTCAGCCTCGGAGATCTTTTATGATGCCTCTACCCTCACAGGACCCGTTAGCTGCCCTTTGGCAAACAGCCCCAAAGTCCGATACGTCCTCTCTCATACAGGATTTACAGCGCGTGAACCGGCACCACCAGCGGCTCTACCGGATCGTATTTGTGATCCTGTGCGGTACAGGCCTCCTGCTAATCTTCGATGCAGTCACGGAACGTTCCATGGCGCACGGTGCGCTCGCTGTGATCTGGATTCTTGGTCTGGTACTCGGCGTCGCCCGGTACCGGCGCGCCCGCTGTAACCGCGCAGAAGCGATCACGTTTGATACGGTTCGCCTATTGAGATTCATGATCGCTCGGGCCCAAAAAGATCTGCGTATCGCACGGTGTCTTTATGCTGGAGCCCCCTGCGGCGCTGTGGCTGGCTTCATCATGGCAAGGCTGACCGGCTTCGGAGCAGCACCGAACGCAACCGCCGTCTCTCCGCACGTGTACTTGATTCGGACAGGCGCGGCCTTGGCTGCTCTGATTGCCATGATGGCAATCGGCCTTGTTGTGGCGCGCGACAGACGCCTGCAAGTTCAAGAGCTCAGAGAAAAACTGAGATCCATTCACGAAGACATGTAAGTTCTGCGGCGGTGGCGCGACTGGAGTACTGACGCCTGCACCATGGCAGACGCTCTGTTTCTTCGGGAGAACCCAATGCTCAGAAAAACCAGCAAAAACATCATCCTGGCCTTATGTGTAAGCGGCATCCCCATTGCGGTTGCGCTCTATAAACGTCATACAGCTTCGTCAGTGCCCTTAGAGGCCTTCTACATCATCGCGGCAGCCGTATTCTTTCTGTTGAGATGCAGGATTTGTAGAAAGCAGTGCGGAGCATAGGTATGCTCGGCACGTTGGATGTCCTATTCGCTTCCAGCAAGCGATTCATGTCCAGTTCGATTGATCCTGAGAAACGCCGTTCTCATCAGTTGAGACCTCGGTGAGCGAGAAATCGCCAACTCACTCATTTAGCCGTGATCGGCAAGCGGAATCGGATTCCGCCAGTGAAGTTCTTTGGCTGAGATCAGCAATCCGTCTGCTTTCATGATCTCGCTGCGCTCCCTCTGAAAAGAGAAATATCCCCTCTGGACACCCCTAAAGAGAAAAGAAAAGTCTAGACAAGCGAGAGAGAATCTCTGCGGGCCGTTCCCGCCCGCAACGCCCACCCTGAGATAGCTGTGCGCCGCTGCGCACGAATAACGAAGACAAGCCTCGCTAAGGGGCTCTGCCCCGATCGCGCTCTCCAAGGCCATCTGCCCTCCGGGTTTTGGCTCCCCCGCAAGCGGTCCCCCCAAAAAGCTGTGCTCGAAGACCTTTCCGTTTGCTACCCCCGCCTTCGCCAGGAGGCGTTCGGCATGTACATGCCGCGTTTCAACGCGGACGTGCAAAAGCCAAAGCCGACCAAGGAGCAGACATCATGACCACCGCAGCCGCCAACCCCATCGACAGCAAGAAGCCCAGCACCAAGCAGGAACTCATCACCGCCAACGTCAAACTCTTGATTGAGCAGTTGGAGGCCGGACACTCCGACGCCCTGACCAACTACCTCACCGCTATGAGCCGCTTCCATAACTACAGCTTTGGAAACGTGCTGGAGATTGCGCGGCAGATGCCCACCGCAACCCGTGTTGCCGGATTCTGGACGTGGAAGCAGCTTGGCCGCAATGTAAAGGCCGGACAGAAAGGCATTCGTATCCTTGCCCCGATTGTTGGCGTACGCCGTAAGAAGGACGAGGAGGCCAACAAGGACATCACCAAGCAGAATGAGCGCGTCTTAGTTGGGTTTCGCAATGCCTACGTCTTCGACGTTTCGCAGACCGAAGGCGCAGAGCTACCCGAGATGCGCGGAATTTCCGGCGACCCCGGCGAGAACTCGGAACGGTTGGCCGCTTTCGTTCGCTCACGCGGCATCACGCTTGTCTATAACGCCAACATTGCTCCCGCACTTGGCATGAGCTACGGCGGACGCATCGCGATCCTGCCGGGACAGTCCAAGGCCGAGGAGTTTTCAACGCTGGTGCATGAGACAGCGCACGAGCTGCTGCACAAGGCAGAGCGGCGCACGGCAACCACCAAGACCGTGCGCGAAACCGAAGCCGAGGCCGTGGCCTTTGTCGTCGGAAAGGCCGTGGGTTTGGTGACGGGTTCCGCCTCCGCCGATTACATCCACCTCTATCACGGCAACGCATCCTTGCTGGCGGAGAGCTTGGAAGTCATTCAGCAGACCGCCGCTGTCATCCTTGCAGCGTTGGAGCCACCTGCTGAGGATGAAGAAGAAGAGACAACTTCCACCGAGGCCCCGGAACTCGCGGAGGTGGCGGCATGGAGACCATCCTTGCCATCCTGCATAAGGCCGGAGGTTGGCGACCCAATCTCTACGTCAAGATTGAGAACCCGCCCTATCTGCCGTTGGTCATCGAAGCGGCGGACGAGTCGGGCCGCTCGGTTTGCCCGCGCTCTCTGTCGCCCATTACGGCGAACAGAATGGCGATGCCATGCGCGACCCGGAGATGTGTTTTGAGTTGGGCTTCGCCGGGGGCGCACACCTGATTCCGTACTACTGGCGCAATGACTACGTTGCGGTCGAGCAGTGGAGCCGCAACATCATCCGCGACCACTATGTAGCCCTTCTGGAGTTGCAGAAGCAGCACGAGAAGTTCGCGGAGACATGGGACAACAATCTCCGCTTGCAGGGCTACGAAGCCGCCTTCACGGACAAGTGCATTCTCGGCTAGTCCGCTCTTTTGGAGCGGAACCATGCCCGACCTGTGCCGCTCTGTGACCATCCCTCCCAACCGCTCGAAAGGAGCACATTCATCATGGAAACCCAAATCGTCAATGCCACCGAATACCGCGAAGTCTCGCTCTCGCTACTGACCGAATCGAAGACCAACCCGCGCCGCGTCTTTGAGAACGAAGCCCTCAAGGAACTCGCCGCAACCATCCGCACCAAAGGTGTCTACTCTCCCTTGCTTGTTCGTCCACTCACAGAACGAGGGTTTGAGATTGTGTTTGGAGCGCGGCGCTTTCGTGCCGCCCAGATGGCCGAGGCCGCAACCGTTCCCGTCCGCATCAAGGAGATGACCGATGCAGAAGTAATCGAAGCGCAGTTGATTGAAAACCTGCAACGTAAGGATGTTCACCCGATGGAAGAAGCCCAGGGCTTCCGTGCGCTTCTGAACTTGGAGGAGCCTACTTACACCGTCGAGCAGATCGCCGCCAAGATGGGCAAGAGTCCAGCGTATGTGACCACGCGCCTCAAGCTCACTGACCTCGCTCCCGTTGTCATCGAAGCCTTCTATGCCGAGGAGATCGGCGTCGGCCATGCCTTGCTTTTGGCCAAGCTGCAGGCCGACCAACAGGAACAGGCCCTCTCCGCTTGCTTCAAAGAGGTCTACAACGGCGAACGCAAACCAACGCGCATTCTCCTGCCTGTCCGCAATCTGCAATTCTGGATTGATACCAACATCATTCTCGCGTTGAAAGATGCTCCGTTCGACAGGAGGGACGCGCAGCTTGTGCCAGCGGCGGGAAGTTGTGTAGATTGCCCGAAGCGCACCGGACACAACAAGCTCCTGTTTTCGGACATTGGCGGCAAGCTGGATTCCTGCACTGACCCGACCTGCTATCAATCGAAGGTTGCAGCGCATGTTGCCGACAGGGACAAGGCAAAACGGCCTGAGTTCAAATCGTGCAAGTTCACCACGGACGCGATTGTGACCGATGGAACGGAAGTTGGCACCATGCGCAAGGTCTGCACGAATGCCGCTTGCCCCGTCCATCATCCCAAGCCACAGCGCAATGACCGGGATGAGGAGAAGTGGAAGGCCGAGCAGGAGAAGCGCCGCCGCGAGGAGGCGATCGCCAACACAACCGGGCTTCGCGTCCTCACCGCCATCAGTGCCGCCGTTCCGGTGCGTCTGATGAAGCGTGACCTTCTCTTCATCAATACTCAACTTGCAGAGCTTGTTGGGGAACCCCGTCTGGAAGCCCTTGCCAAACAGCACGGCATCAAGCGGTCGAAGGACACGGAGAACATCGGCAAGGTGTTCGCCGCCTATCTTCGCCGTGCCGATGAAGGTACGCTTTCCCGCGTCGCGGTGGCGCTAACCATCGTTCTTGCCGCCGCTCGGACGAATGCTCCAAGCATCCTGCGTGAAGCAGCAACGGTCTACAAAGTGGATACTGATGCCATCGCGCAGAAGGTCAAAGCGGAGTTTGCAGCGAAAGCGAAGGCAAAGAAAGAACCCACGCCAACAGCCCGGCCCGTTCCGAAGGCCAAGAAAGCCGCATAACTGAGATGGCCGCGAACCTGCGGCCTTTTCGCTTCAGCCCGAAATCGGCGGCAGGGAGAGACCGCTTCGGTTTCTCCCTACAACCCTCATCCCGCTCCGGTCCGGCCCCGCTCGCCGGCTGCGCGGCAAGGAGTCAAGTTCCTCCTCCTTGCATTCTGTCCCTTGACTGCCTGCGGCGCTCGTTCCAACCAGACTGATGTAAGGGTTGCATCGGCCCGCTCTGCCTTCTTCCTCATCTGTTATTTTGGTGGCGACTGCGATCACACGAGCCATCCCGAAGCAAACACCAAAGACAATCAGTGCGTTCCAAACTGGAGCGGATTCGGAGCACCTCGCGCTGCATCTGAAGATTGCAGGTGGGCCGAACCAAAAGTTGCGGCGCCATCCCTAGAACTCAGCGGATGCTGTCAACGAGCCGAGCCGCGAGAACCTTGGCCCCCGCAAGATCTAAACGTGCTGACGCATAGGATTCGATACATGTTGCCTTCGACAAAGCCCAATCCCACTTCTCGATAGCAGCCATCTCGGGCGCGATGCCGAGTTCACTCGCGGACGGCACTGTCTGCTCCGCGATGGCACTCAACTCTGTGAGCAGCCGACTTTCGTCAACCTCGGTCGAGATTGCGAGGGCCACGCCCTCATTCGTACACTCCAGACCCCGTTGCGCCAACATGAAGGCGAGCGTGCTGTTCACGGCATCTCCCATCCAAGTGAACAGCAAAGTGTTCTTACCGTCCCGGAAGGATTGCCGCTCCGCCAGGCGTAAGTCCTGATACGTCCTTCGCGCCTCATACAGCAACTCCTTGGCTGCTGTGTCCAGGTAAGCGATCTCACTGGTTTCGCTAAGTACGAGTTTCATCTCCTGCCGGATCACGTCGTGCACCTCGCCTCCGTTGGACTCAAATGCTGGCGGAGCCCCACCTCGGTCGGCAGAGACATAGATGACCTTGTGTTCCGAATCGACATCGCGCACGCGCCACCGTCGTCCACCGAAGATCATTCGCTGTCCAACGGTAAGAGGCCGCGTGATGGGCAGGGAGCCAAGTACCCGCTCTCCCGCGATCAGCCGGAACTCATCCGGAGAGGAGAAAGCGCTGTAGAAGTCGTAGTGATTGATGAGCTTCTCACCAACGATTCCGGGCAGTAGCAGCCCGGAGTTCTCCTGTTGCAGGATGTCGCGGCCGCCGAGACCGCGCAGGATGTCCGTGAACATCTCCCGCGAGATCCGGTCAAAGGTTCCGCTTTGTACCAGAACTTTCCAGAGCTCCGCGGCGGTGGCACCACCACGCTCTGCAATCACTGACAGTGCCTGTTGTACGAAGGTCGACGCATGAATCGCGGTGAGCCGTGGCGGTTCGACCCAGGGGCGCATCAGGAGGCGCACCATGGCTATGGTCTGTACCAGGCCTTCCCGAATGCGATCTGAAAGTGGTGAGTTCGGAGTGAGCGGCTTCTCGATGCAGAAGCATCGCAGGATTGCTGGTTCGCCAGCGCGTCGACCTGACCGCCCCAATCGTTGGCGAAGGCTCGCAACGGATGGCGGGGGGCCGATCTGGGCGACACTCTTGATGTTTCCGATGTCGATCCCAAGTTCGAGTGTGGTGGTGCAGATCGCTGATGCAGATGTCGTGCCACCCTTGAGGGCAGTCTCCGATTCTTCACGCAGCTCACGAGACAGGCTTCCGTGGTGTGTCCAGAATTCGTTCCGCACGCCCTCGCGCTCGGAGCGATGACGCAGGCGGTCCGCGTATTTCTCGACCTTAGCACGACTGTTTGGGAAGATCAGATGGTTGGATCCGCGCAAGTGTGTGAACAGGTAGTCAGCGATCGCCAGCTCCGCAGTACTCGTCATCTGTTTTTCGGGTGGTTCGTCCGAGTCGATGGACGGATCGTCGGACCACGATTCGTCGTCGACCACTTGCCCGTCGACATACCCCTTCACGGCAAGCTTCATCACATAGCCCTCGCCACCGGCATCGACGGTGAAGACCTTGTCGCCGGAGCCTGGTCGGAGGAAAGTCGCGGCAAGCGTCTTGTCGCCAAGCGTCGCAGACAGACCGGCACGGGGAATGCGTCGCCCTGCAGCACATTCCAATCGATGCAGGAGGGACTGGACCTGCTTGCCGCGCTCCGCTTCGAGGAACGAATGCAACTCGTCGACAACGATGTGGGCAATTGCTCCCGCGAAGGCGGGCATCATGGTGCCCTTGTTCACGAAAAGCGATTCCAGCGACTCCGGTGTGATGATGAGCACTCCCCGAAGGTTCTTCAGGA
Source organism: Terriglobus tenax (assembly GCF_025685395.1). Classification (NCBI taxonomy): domain Bacteria; kingdom Pseudomonadati; phylum Acidobacteriota; class Terriglobia; order Terriglobales; family Acidobacteriaceae; genus Terriglobus; species Terriglobus tenax. The sequence continues at coordinate 1,106,532 of NZ_JAGSYA010000003.1, forward strand.
ACTTCTGCTTCCGTGTCTGCGAGACATCGCCATGCCATCCAAGTACCGGGAGGTCGAGGGCTTCGCACAAGTCGGTCAGACGATCCGCCTGATCATTGATCAGTGCCTTCAACGGGCTGATGGACAAAACGAAGCCTGAGGACTCGCCGCCCTTGAGAAGGCGTGTAAGGATAGGGAAGAAGGCAGCTTCGGTCTTACCGGCCGAGGTGGCTGCTGCAAGGATGACATCCTGCTCACCCTTCAGCAGCGGTGCTGCCGCAAACTCCTGCACGGCCCGGAGGCTGGTCCACCCGCGTTCCCAGATCCAGTGCTGGATGCGCGGGTCAAGGAGATGAAAGGCGGCCGTCTCAGAGTTTGAAGGTGGTGAGGTCATCCTCGGTCTCCAGGGCAATGTCACCATCGCCGCCGTGATCAGGTTGCACGCTAATGCCACCGAGCAGGGTTTGCCATTCCGCTCCTGGATTGCTCTCGAGAACGCTCAGGAGATCGATGAAGGAGGTGATGGTCGTGCGTGGCGTGCGGAAATACTCCGCTCCGAGTCTCTGGCTCACAAATTGCATGAACGCCGGTATACCTTCCTCGGGAAGCGTGTACTTCGCCGGATCTCCGAAGGCAAAGACGTCGCGCAGCTTGTGCAGGAGCACATAGAAGTCTTCTTGCGTAAGCGCGGTCAGGCGTATCACCGGCCCCGAAAGATCGGTGAGACCACCCTGCGCGAAGGTGTTCTGCGAGAGACGCGACTGCAACGCGGTGTAGCTGTACAGACCACGACGGGTGTCGTAGAGGAATTCTGGCGTACCGCCCAAGATGAATCCGAGGCCTTCCGCCGAACCCTGCAAAGAATCGTTGAGGATGCGAAGGATCTGTTCGTAGTTCGACGTACGTGCCTGTGTGTTCGCCAGCTTGTACAGGTTGACCATCTCGTCGAGGCAAACCAACAGACCGCTGTAACCGGCCAGACGCACGAAGCGAGCAAGAAGCTTTAACTGGTCGTAAACCGTTGCGTCATCCACGATGGAACGGACGCCGAGTGCCGCGCGGGCATCGGTACGTGTCGTGAACTCTCCGCGCAGCCATCGCACGGCATCTGCGCGCAGTTGCTCATTACCTTCTTCGTGGCCACGCCAGTATGCGAGCACAACCTCCGCGAAGTCGTATCCATTGACCATCTCCGTCAAGGACTGGACCTGCTGACGGACGACGCGTTCGATGGTCGCGCCTGATTCTTCCGCGATCGTACGAGCCGTCCCGATGAACTTTTCAAGGATCCCAGCGAGGGCACCGCCTTCTGGTTTGGTGCGTGTCGCCATATTGCGAGTGAGCTCCGCGTAGAGCGAGCGTGCCTGGCCACCGGATGCGTGGAGACGCCGATCCGGGTTAAGGTCGGCATGTACGGTCACGAGCTTCTTCTCAAGAGCGATGGAGCGCACAAGGTTCAGGAAGAACGTCTTGCCGGCGCCATACTCACCGATGACGAGCCGGAAGGTGGATCCACCATCGGCTATGCGGTCGATGTCCGCCATGAGCGCTCGGATCTCCTGGACCCGACCGACCTGGATCAGATGTTGTCCTTGCCGAGGCACCACTCCGGCACGAAGCGATTGCAGAACTGAGTCGCGGTCACGAGGACGTACGGGTGGCATGGTCAGGCGTTCTCCAGAAGCATGGTTTGTACATAGATTGGATCATGGCCATCGAGCAGGGCTTCCCCGAGGACATCAAACGAGGATTCGTTGATCACCTCCAGCGTGCCGTCGAGCATAAGCTTTCGTTCGGCAGCTGCCGCAGACAGTTCTTGTCGCGTCCACTCGGTCCGGGTGAGAAGCAATGTAAGGAATTCCGTTTCAGCCTTGCCAAGTCCCGGCCAATTCATAGGCGCGGCGCAGTCGCCGGATTCCGCGATGGCCGATACTCGCTCTGATTCGGAGACGACAGAGGCTGCGGCACTTGGCTCTTCCTCTTGAAAGACCTCTGCAAGGATCTGCGAGACCTGTTCGCTCTCTGCCTTGAGGCGCTCGATGCGTCCGAGGTCCAAACTGAAGCCATTGGTGGAGGAACCCGGTTGTGAGAACACTCCGGAACGGTGTGGTTCCTGTTGCACCGGAACATTGCCTTTATGGAGAGCGGCATACAGCTGGCTCTGATCGACACTCAGCATCGTGTAGACCTGCTCCAGGAATTTGACCTCGGCGGGGCTCACAACATCATCCGAGGTCACCATCTGCGCAAGGATTCCCAACAGTTCGGTCCGATCGTCCTGCGGCATGGCGAGCATGCGGGTCTTGAGGTTGCTAAGACGAGTTGGTTGTTGAACCTGATGACGGTAGATCGCTTGCAAGCGCGACTGGTGGTCAAGATGCAGATGCTTCCAGGAAGTGATCATGCTCACGGCGGTGGCTTGCTCGGTGTCGCTCGCATGGCCATCGGCGGCAGCCACACAGGCCATCAGCGAGACCGCAAGGGACGCGTTACGGTACGCAGCATCCGTACGCACCGGTTCTTCGGCAACCGTGAGAGGGAACAGAGTGCACACTTCGCCAGCTTTCGGTCTGCGTGCACCTTCCAAGAGGTCAGGTTCAATTCCCAAGCCCATCGCCTGTAAGCCGCGCATCATCTCTTGGAGCTGGCCCGCCGGGAGCGGCTCCGAGGCGCCGAGTAGGCCGAGGAACTGACTCCATTCCATTGATGCAAAACCTTTGGCAAGTTCCTGTAGCTCTTCCAGTGTTCGCCGTGCGGCCTCTGGCCATATCTCAGGCGGCAACAGGAGGCTCGCTTGTACGGAGTTGGCCTTCTCTGGAGAGCGGCCACAGAATCTGCTGTAGGCGTCAATCTTGGCTGTGGCCTCGTTCGCGAGAGCGCTCAGCTCACTCCGTATGTTTGCCCACTCACGGGCGTCGGGAAGTGCCTCGAAGGTCAGCTCGAGACCTTTGCTCCGGAGAAAGTAGTTCGAGGGATCGTACTGGAACGTCAAAGTCTTTCCGCGAGCCGGTAGTGTCATGCCCTGGTCAAACTTCTGGACGTAGAGAGAGAGGAACAGAGAATTGAATTGCTCTGGGCAGCGGGTGACGGGGGTCCGAGGATAATAGTTTGGCTCCAGCTTCAACCAACGCAGAGCGAGGGCCGGAGGAACGGGCCGTCGATCCGCTGCGAGGCGGCCGAGGTCATACACCAGTCTCCAGGGCAACTCATAGGAGCGGTGGATAGAGCCGTCAAGTTCTACCGGGGCATCTGGAGGGAGGCTCCGCAGTTCATAAAACGCTAAGAGACGATTTGCGTAGTGCGACAACGGAATGTTGAACTCCGAGAAGTCCGAGGTGATCCTCTTGACTTCGTTGAGCACATCGCGTTCGTCCCAAGCGGAATCATTCTTGGTCTCAGCGATCTGAACGAGACGACGCTCCAGACCATGGAAGTAAAACACAGCAAAGTGCGGGAAGTCTTTCGAGCGAGCGCCGTCTGCCAGCCAATGGAGATAGTGGTAACGCTGCACGGGAGAAAGTCCCGCATATCCCTGCCAATACATCTCCGTGCCGCCGGGCTGGTACTCCCCGGCCCGCACCTCCAGAGAGGGGTAGATCACTCCGGGGGTAGGCTCTTCGGTTCCCTCGTTGACGAAGATCATTCCGCCGGCCAGAGTGACGCCTTGGATCACGACGGACTCGTTGCGGGTTATCCACCTCTCTGTCTTCTTGGTGCGGCCCATCGGGCGCGTAGGGACCGTGAAGTCTGACAGGGTACCCAATGTGCCGACGCGAAGCGATGTCAGGTCCTGATCCGCTGCGGGCTTCGGCTGGTCGAACTTCGCTGGCGCTATCGAGTTAATGTATTTCTGCAACTGCTCTCGAACTTGGTGTTTCGACTCATCGAGAGCGACCGTCGAAGCCTTTGTACTCTCCAACGCACTGGCTCCTTCTTGTCGCAAAGCACTTCCTACGTTCGTGTTCGTCGGAATGACCTGTTCAGTTCTTGAGGGTACCGGAGGAGGCGGGAACCTCCTCACCCTCTCATTGTTGCCAACGCTGCGTCCAAGTGCCTTGTCATAGTCGGCCCAATGCTGGTTGTACTCCTCGCTCAGCTTCGAGGTCTCAACACGGTTGGAGCGAACGGTGTTGCACTCAGATAGCAGGCCACGTACTTGTTCGCAGACCTGGTCGGCCTCGTTGCCTTTCTCGTACGAGCGGGAGGTGGCTTGTGCTGCAGCAATCGCACTCCGGATATCCTCGCTCCTCCCGAACGTCCACACCCAGCGAAAGAATCTTGTCTTCGAACTCACCTGCTCCCGTATCTCGTTGGTCTCGCTCCGAAGCTTATGGAAGTCGGATGGCACCCTGTCCAACAACCGTTCACACTGGATTTCGCGGTAGATCGCCAGCACAAGAGCCCGCTCCTTATCGCGATGAAATGGAGGTTCGGGATCAGCGATGGGTTGTGATTTCACCGACGAGGAGATCCGCCGAACGATGCCGGGGATTTGAGCCGCAGACTTCGGTCCTACCCCCCGCAATCCCTCAAGGCGGCCCTGACTCCAACCTTGCAGGTCTGCCATGCTGCGTATGCCAGCGTCACGAAGCGACTGCAAACGGAGACCTGTGGCATGTTTCTTGAGGTCTTCTATGGAAATGGCTTGGAGGCGGGACAGCTGGATGTCATCCCTGCGAGAGGAGACTGCAGATGAGAGCTCTGCGCGGCAGTTCGAGCGACAGGCATCTGCTTCCGATTGGAGAGCTTCGACTGTCTTGGCGGCTTCTCCGACAAGACGTGCCGCCTTCTTCGCGGGGGAAATTGAGTAGAGCGCCCAAATTACAGTGAATGCGGCGGGCGCGAGCAACCAAAGCATAGGGTTTCCTGAGGTGGGAAGCAAAAGCTAGTATGACGGTTAAATCTGAACTTTTCTATATCAAATTAGTTCGTCAGCGGCGGTTCTGAAGTGCGCGTGCAAGCAGAGGCCGCCCGATGTCGAAGAAGAGCCCTTAATATTCGGGGGCTCACTCTTCGCGTGATGCTTCATCGGACCGAGCGGACTCACACGATGCCTGGTTCGATTAGTGCGTTCCAATTTGGAACCAGCCGCTTGGAGCTCTGGTGGCCTGAGCCTAGGAACACCCGACTCCCAAGAACTTCATCAGGTCCAGCTTGAGCACCGCATCCTTCGCAACATCGGTTGACTTCCGCTAAGGGCGGTTCCCGATACTAATCAGTGGCACGATGGCCGCTTGGCTGTGCTGAACCACTTGCTGTAAAGCAAGAATCAGAGCTCCACTAGTCCGTCGCCGGAATCATCCGTCCTGCCATTGACTGCCTGTTGCGTTTTCAGCTTCGACGAAGCCAAGTTCTCAGTACTGCTCGGAGCACGTTGAGCTGGGTTAGGGTTAGCGACTTGCACTTTTCGCCTTCTCTCTTTCTTTGCTTATCATTCCTTGTGAGTGAGGGATACCGTGAAAGCTCTGGATGAATTGATCAATAATCCGAAAAATGTAGCGCAAGCAGGTGGCCTGCCCAGAGCACTCCTATCTCTTGTCCCAGCAACGGCTGATGAGCGGAAAAGCTTTTGTAGCCGAGTTGCCGAGGCACACAACAGAGGCAAGATCGATCTCGTTGCTGATTTTGCATCACTGCAAAACGGTACGGATGACACTGACTTCTTCTTGACCCGCCAAATTTTTGTGGACGCTTTGCCGGAGCTGACTACCGATTCCGTAGCAGTCGCCAGAACTGTAGCCCATCTTGTGATTGCTGCTGGAGGAGATATGGCAGCATCGTGGCCGCTGGGAGATTTTCGGCGCTTTCTCGACCAAGATCCCAAGCGGCCAGTCGAAATACTTGCAGCACTGGAAGGCGAGCCTGCCTCGCTCGCGATTCTGCTGCCTGTCGTGGCGGCAGCAGGCTTTGAGTCTGATCGCGCGTACTTCCTCGGAGAAGTCATTCGCTTGACGAAGTCCTCTGACGGATTGCTTCAGCGCATGGCACTGGCCGCTCTTGCGAATGTGCCTCTAGCCGAAGGGGAGGACGGCATGCCTTCCGACGTACTACAGACGCTCGAAACAGTCGTGGCAAACTCCGATGAAGACGGAGCGCTCGCCGCGTCACTTTCCGCTGCTCTGACGCTTTCCATGAAGGCAAGCTCCGATCGCAAGCGCCTCACGGACGTTGCGCGATCCAGTCTGGGCAAAGGTGGCGAGTGGACGTTGAGCGTGGCAGCAGAGAATTATGCCACGAGTGCCGAAAAGCTCGATATTTCATTGGTTAGCTTGCTTTCCGATGCGTTGAAGACAAGAGCGAGTGAAAACAACCTGGCTCATCTGGATATGGGAATCGCATCTCTCCTTGACACCACTAACTGGTCCGTCGGAATGGACGTGCTGGACGAGCTGCTAAGGCGTTTCTCAAAGACTGTGAAGCTCAAAGACTTCCAGTCTTCAAGGGCTAGAATCGCAACTTCAGATACGCTTCGGTCTCAGGCGGTGACTCGATGGTTGGCCTCCGGTGAGTACACGCTTTGCGAGGCCGCAGCCGATGCAGTCCAAAACGTAGCCCGGGCCCAACTGACTGTGGATGTCGATACCGCGCAGGTCAATTTTCAAGACGAAGAAAGCATCGAATTTATCGCGCGAAAAGCTGCTGGCTTCTTGTTTTTCAGCCCTGTAGCGGCAGCGTCCTTCCTGATCTCGCTCCTGCGAGGTGGACCGATTGAACCGATCAAGCAGCTACTCCTCGACCCCCTCCTCTTGAACTACACGAGTTCCGTCCGTGAGCTCCTTCTTCAAAGAGTCGAAACCGAATCGGTGGAGGTTGTCGCTGCTCTTCGAGATTGCCTCCAGACGATAGAGTCTTATCTCGATGGGCTCGGCAAGGCCTCTGGCCTCAAAGAGGTACGAATGAGTGACGAGGAAAGGGCCATCTTCAATCGCTCTCTGAGCCAAAAGATGTCGAAGTCGTTCGATGTCGCACGTTCAGAAATGCCGTTACTGAGCATGGTCAAGCGATCGGTCGTTCTGTATGGGCGCGGATCAGTCCAACGGGTCGCTCGTCCCGACGGTTCGACCTATCGTGCGGACATGATGTTCAAGACGCAAGGAACTGAAATCACGTTTCCAAGGATGATGCATATAGACGAGCTAGGTCTGCACTTCCTCTTGCGCGTCCTCCGTGCAGAGAAGAGAGTCAAATGAAACTCATCATTCGCCAGTATCTCGCTGGCTTACGTGAACGCAACGAGTTGGATGCTGTACTTCCAGACCTGCTCAGCCAGATGGGGCTAACTGTCTACTCGCGTCCAGGGCGCGGTACACGTCAGGATGGCGTCGATGTGGGCGCTGTTGGCAGCATCGACGGCGGCCCGGAGAAGGTCTATGTGTTTTCGATTAAGTCTGGAGACCTGTCGAGAAAAGAATGGGACGGTGACACCGTGCAATCGTTGCGGCCTTCGCTCAACGAGATCATTGACGCGTATATTCCCAACCGCCTCCCGCCGGAGCACAAGGACAAAGAGGTCGTCATCTGTCCGACTTTTGGCGGAGACGTCCAAGAGCAGGTTCGCCCTCAATTCAACGGCTTCATGACTCAGAATGCAGAGCCGGGACGCATCTCTTTTGAAGAATGGAATGGCGATAAGCTCGCAAATCTGATCCAGTCGTATTTTTTGCGAGAGGACCTCATCGGTGAAGGCAGTCGATCCGATCTACGGAAGACCTTGGCTCTGCTCGACGAACCCGATACTTCCTACGAGTATTTCGCAAGTCTTGTTCGGGGCATCGATTCGGCCTGCACGAAAGACGAGGAGAGAGTTCGCGGACTTCGTCAACTGAGCGTCTGCCTCTGGATACTCTTCTCCTGGTCTCGCGATGCCGAGAACCTTGAGTGCGCCTATCGTGCATCGGAGCTTGCTCTCCTGCATGGGTGGAATATTTGCCGATTGTTTGCAGGCAAGAAAAGCAAAATCAGCGAAGCGGCGACTGCCTCCTTCATGGCGATCTTTCAGGTCTACCGTCAGATCACCTCCGCGTATATTGCAAAGGTCGCTCCTCATCTCCGAAGCGAGCACGCTTTATCCTCGGCAGTTCGAGGCGGGTCGCCTATCGACGTGAATCTCAAACTGTACGATTTGCAGGGCCGTGTCGCAATCGCTGGCATCTGGACACTCAATCAACTGCTTGCCGTGGGTGACGAAAGCCCAGACCGGCAAATGCTCTTCGAAGAGGTGTCCGCTGCGGTGAATGCCATCGACTTGCTCATCAAGACGAACCCGACCCTGAACTCACCAATAAAAGACGATCAGGCCATCGAGATCGGGCTGGCCGCGTGTCTCCTTTTCTTTAACGATGACGGTCGGGACGTCCTACGGTCCTGGCTACCCGAGATGCTGAGACGAATCCGGTTTGCTTTTGCAACGAACGAAAAGTATCCGTCGATCCTCACGTCGTATTCGGAATTGATGGATCATCCGGGTAGCAACGAATTGAAGTACCGGGAAAACGTGACGAGTGCAGCCATTCTGTACCCGGTCATCGCCCATGTAGCCGTGATCTTGCAGTATGACGCATTGTTTCAATTGGTAAGCGACTTGCAGACCGAGTTCCTGCAGCACACCAATTTCCAACTGTGGTTTCCGGATGCGGCAAGCGAGGAGAACATCTATACGAACAAGGACCTCCACGGGATAGCCTTAACCGACATCAAACTCCAAAGCGGAAGTGGCGCATTTGAAGAGATGATCGTTGCAGAGATCGCGCAGTTCCCGCAGACCTTTGAATTGTCCTGTTTTAAGAGTGGTTGGTGGCCATTGATTCTGGTGGCTTGTCGGCACTTCCGGCTGCCCGTGCCGCCAAAGCTCCTTCAGCTTTACGTCGAGAAACCGAACACGGAGGCATCTGCGATTTCGCAGCAAGGTAACGCCAGCGACTAGGTCACAAGAGTCCCCATAACAGGTTGTCCAGATCGCTAACGATATGTCGGCATATTGGAAGTAGTCAGTCCGCTCGACGAGCGCCTTGACGATTTGGCATCAAGTGATGAGAGCTGCGTTTCTCAAGAGGAATCCTCAGAATTGCGAAGAGTTACGGATGCCGATGAGGCAGGCGCATGGGTTTAGAAACGCGCCAGATGTAATTTGGAAACGTCGACGCATAATGCACGAGCGCAGCGGCCGCAAACGCCCGGAACTTTTCATCGTTCCACAGCGCGATGATTTTGCCGCGAGGCTCACGACCCACTTGTTTGTCTTTGTCCGCTGGATATATCCAGCCCCTATATGCGTCCAACTTCTTCGGTCTCCCAGAAGTCGTATGGCCATGTGGGATGGACGGGAAGAAGTCGACGTCGCCTTGATGAAAGATCCATTGGGATAGGCCTGTACTTCCAGCCGCCTGAAAATGAAGAAGTCCTGTGTTGTCCTTCTCTAGGAGAGAGTCTTTAAGAGCGGATGGATTGCCATTGGTGTCTATATGCTCAGACCCGATAAGCGGCCATTCTTCTTCGTTGTCAGCATCATCCGAATGAAGAATTTGACGTATTGAGCTCGCTTGGAGCGAGCCGGCCTCAGCATTGTCTCTGACAAATTTCAGCCGAAGAAGATATTGGCTCCATGGCAGAGCTCCAACCGTCAATGAAACACTACTCGTCATCAAGTAGATATCTATAGCGGCTGAGTTGAGGCGGTGTTCTTCATTGATGGGCACCACCGGGCGATTATACCTTTCGCAAGGATGCTACGAGGATTAGTCTTCGGGCGGCTGCGGTACTTCGAGGATGCGACAGTCCGTCCATCGTTTGATGGGGACCAGTTCACCACGTACTTCGACATTGTGTCTTCGGGCGCGAAGTCTGTTCGCAACTGGTCCAGCGTGCATGTCTCCAACGAGCACGAGCACATCGCCGTCGACATCCTCCTCAGTTAAGATTTGCTCCACAAAGTACTCTTCACGGACTTCATCTTCTGGAATCCGTTCCTCGATCGTGTACTCCATGTTGTCGTCTGGACGGCTAGGCCGATTCCTCAGAGCGTCGTATATCCCAGCCGCCTTCCGCTCGTCCTCCGTCATGCAGATGTTATGCCAAGGAACCTTAGGATCATGCGCCCGCGCCAGTTCTGCAGCAATTGATTCCTTGGTAAAAGAACATTCTTCGAAGATCGCTCCGACAGATTCTTTGGCAAACTCGGCTTCGAGTATCGCGCGAAGCTGGGCCTTAGATGTCTGGAGGTCTTCCGTATCAGCAGGGTCTTCGAGTAGTTGAAGCGCATGAGTGATGGAGAGAACGATGATCTTCATTGTGTCTGGACTTCCGTACAGCGCTCGGACTCATTCGATCTGAACGCAAAGCGGGATCGAGATTACTTTGTAGCGCTATTCAGCGCTTCAACATCGCTGACTTCGTGTGACCTCGTTCATGATGTGTTGCTGCCCGGCCACTTCGTCAAGAGCGGCCAGAAGCAGTTCACACTTGAGCGAAGTCCTAAAGCCCTCGCTATTGCGGCTCACCAGCGTTCCATACCCTTTCAGGACGAATTTCCTCAGATCCCAATCCCGCAACCCGGCTGCTGCTGGCAGCGATGGATTACTTGCGTTCCATGCGGAATCGTGCCAAGATACTACTCCATGGGTACTACTTCACAAGTAGTAAATAATTATGGTCAGAATTTAGGGCATTTTTCGGATACGCCGCTCCTGGTTCTGGCATGTCTCGAATCCGGACCTATGCACGGCCATTCCATGCTCCGCGTCATCGAGTCCACGTACCGTACCCGGTTAGGGCCAGGAGGCCTCTATGGGGCGATCTCGCGTCTTGAGGCCAAAGGTCTTATCGCACCACTTCCGATGGAGGACCGACGCCGCCCGTACCAGATCACTCAGGACGGTCTTCGACTGCTCCGCGCTCAGTTGGACACCATGAGCCGGCTGACCAGCCGCGGCTCTACACCCGACCAGCCCCTGCCGATGCCGAGCTTTTACATGCCGGAGTCAGACGAGGACGTCTTCTCCGAGATGGAGCAGCGGCCGGCTGACAAGCCCACGCCGTTCAACAAAGATCAGCTTCCGTTCCTCCAGCTCGGCGGTCGCGGGTTTGAGATCCTCACGTACCTTCTGAAACAGGCTGAGGAACCGAAAGGGGCGGTGCTGACGCTGGTCAAAGCGTCACGGGATGCTGGCAGGGATGTACTGATTCATATCGGTGGGAAGCTTCGGGTCGTCGTCCAGTGCAAGAACCTCGATAACCGGTTCTCCCAACCCTCTCTCCTCGAAGAGTTGGTCAAGTTCGTTCTCTACGACTATACAGAGCGCTATATTCCCGAGGACGGGATTATTACGTACGAGTTCTGGGTTCCTGGCGGTCTGACTGATCAGGCGGACCGGTGGCTTGCCGAATTCCCGAATTCGCTTACAGATGAGGAGTTGCAGAAGGCATTCGACCGCGTCGTATCGGCCAATAAGACCTTGAGCACCTTGGAGTGGGCCGAGGTCGGCGCCTACCTGAAGGCTACGCTTACGCAGCGGATTCGCCTCGATCGGCACGAAAGTGTATCCCTCACCAGAAAGGTGAAGTCAGGGCCGGACGGGCTCTATGAAGACTTTTTTCAGATTACGGTACAGGCTTCGCTCAGCCAGGTCACCGATGTGCTCGGTGCGCAGTTTCGAGCTCAAAGTGACCAGCTTATCGCCCAGCTTACGGATGTCTTTCGCGGGCCTCAGATTGACGAGAGAATCAACGAGGCCCGGGATCTGGTCAACAAGCGGGAGTTCCGCGACGCCTCTTTCGTGCTTCGGCAGGAGGAGTCGAAAAACGGACATCTCTTCAACGATCGTCAGCGGTTCAGGCTTGCCTCCAACTACGGGGCCATAGCCTTCGGCGAGAACCGCATGGAGGACGCGGCGCGCCACTTCTTGGAGGCGGTTGGCTATGCTCCTGAAGACGAGCTTGCACAGATCAATGAAGTCTTTGGCTACTTTCTGCAGGGCGACCGGGATCGAGCGTATGAGCTGGGAACTCAGCTACGTCTGCGCTACCCGAAATCCGCTCGGCTTGCCGGGATTTGGATCAACAGTGCCCCGGCCACGCAGACCCCGGATCAACTCAGCTCGCAGCTGGACGTTGCTTTGCTTGAAGACGCTGAGGTCTGCATAGCGCTGGCCCGCCGCTGCATGATGGCCGATCAGTTGGATAAGGCCGATGAATATTGCACGAGTGCCATCCTTTCGAACGCGAAGTGGTCGCAGTCATGGCTGGTCCGTGCACAGGTTGGCGTAGGCATGCTGATGGAGGAAGCCGCGGGCCTCCGAACCTTAAATGCTCCCAGGGAGACGATCCTCTCGAATGCCATCGAAGACGCTACCAAAGGGATTGAAATTTGCACGAGCGAAAACGAAGGAGTATGGCCGAAGGCGGAGGGTTACGCTCTAAGGGCTCAACTGCGCTTCATCAACGACGAACGCGATCTCGGGATTCAGGATGCTGAGGCCGCTTATAGGCTGACTCCTGATGTGCTGCACGTCATTCTGTTGAGGGCACAAGCGCATCTGATGGCTGGCGAAGTCGACAGTGCCATTAAGCTGTTGGCTCAAGGTTATGCGCAGGAAGCTCGCCCGGACATCGTACTCCTCTACGCGAAGACGTTGGGCGGCCGGGCGAAGGACGGCGACTTGGCTCGCGCGGTTGAAGTGTCCGCCGCGATCGATGTGTCAACCATTCCAGCGCGAATGCGGGACTCCTTCGTCATCAACGCAACGCAATTCATGGCTCAGATCGAAGCGTGGGATACAGCTGGCATATATCTCGAGCGGCAGCGCGCTGCAATCCATCCTGCCACGGCGTCTGCAGTTGAGGGACTTATCCATCTCGGCCGCCAGGACCGCGATGCCGCAAACCGTTACGCCGATGAGGCATTAGCCCGACTCTCTGACGAAGTGCAGGCAGGGACGAAGGAGTTTCTTGCTGGGCTGCTGATGCAGCTCAAGAGGGCAGAGGAAGCACTACCCATCTTCCAAGAGCTGTTCGACAGTAACATCCCCACCTTCGATGCCCGCCAACTCGTCGCATGTGCGGATGAACTGCGCTTGCACAAGAAGGTTCTCGATATCTGCGAACAGCTGAATCAGAGGAGGCCGCCGGATTGGCAGATGCTGGAGTTCGAGGTCCAGCATCTGGAGCTGTACAACCGGGACAAAGCGATTGAACGGCTTCAGGAATTTCTGCAGCGTCACCCTAACCACAAGATGGCTCAACTACGGCTGTCGATCACAGCACTGCTTCACGGGAGGCGGGACCTGGTGCGCACATCGGTCGCCGAGCTTCCTCCAGTAGAAGAACTACCCGCCCGCTACATTATGGCTGCGCTGGGGCTCCTCCGCGAGGGGCCGAGTTATCAGGATGCAATCGACTATGCCTATCGCTACCTTCGTTGCCATTTCGACCGGCAGGAGGCACACGAGGCTTTCATTCAGGTCGTCATCATGCGTCCGCATGAGCCCGGTGAGACTGCCGAGATCGACGTTGTGGGAATGGACGCTGCGGTCCACTGCCAGGAGATGGGAAGCGGCGAGTTCCGCTGGTTCGTCTTGGAGAACACCGACAAGCCGGTCAGAGACTTCGAAGAGATTGCTCTGGGCGACCCCCGCGCAATCGACCTGATCGGCAAGAAGGTCGGCGACACGTTCGTACTCGCTGCAGCTCCAATGGGCAACCGTGAAGCGATCATCCGGAAGATCCAGACGAAGTACGTTCGCCGGTTCCAGGATTGCATGACAGAGCTGCAGATTCGATTCGGTCCGAAGACGATGTTGCAATCGGTCTATGTCGGTCCACCTGATGCCATCGATCAGCCGGCCATGGTCACGATGATGACGGACCTGCAAGAGCGGGCAAAGAAGCTCGAAAAAGTTCAGGAGCTTTACGCAGCTAACCCGGTCTCTCTTCACATCTACGGTGCTAGCTTCGGCCACAATGCCTACGAGGCCCTCATCCATGTGGCCCAGACGCCTACACTGCCGGTGAAGTGCTTCGAGGGCAACCTTGGCGAACCTGATGCCAGCCTTCGGTTTCTGCGCGAAAGACCGCTAGTCCTCATCGATCTCACAGCTATTGCCACCATTCGCCTTCTGCGGCTCGAGTGGCTCTTTACGACGAAGCTCTATCGCTTCGCCATCACTCAGAGGACCTGGGAAGAGCTTCACGATACCTTGCTCGACGAGCATAACCGTTCTGGTAAACGGGCCAGCATGCGGTATGAGAACTCTCAATACCAAGTGATCGAGCACGATCCGGAAGCCGTCGAGCAGTTGCGGCTTGAGAACGAGGCATTCCTCGACAGCTTCCGCCAGCATGTCCAGATCGTCTCCGCTGTTGAACTTGCAGCAGTCCCACCGGCTGAACGCGACCAGATGAAGGATTGCTTCGGTGTTTACGGTTCGGAGACCATGGCGGTCTCAGGGAAGGAGCAGACTGTCCTCTGGTGCGACGACTCAACGCTCGGCATCCTGGCTTCCTCGCAGTTTGGGGCGCGGCGGACATGGACCCAGATCATGTTGCTTTCCTTCGTTGAAGCAGGTCTCCTTTCACGCGAGGACTACAACAAAGCTGTAGCCCGGCTCATTGGCTGCAACTATAAGCTCACGTTCTTCGACTCTGCGAGCTTGTTGGAAGCCTGCAGGCTTTCCGACTATGGCGCCGCGCGGTTTCCACTGAAGCAATCGATCGAAGTCTTCCGCGACATCGCGATGCCCAACGATGTATTAGTTCGGCTATTCCTGGAGTTCTTTGTCGGCCTGCAGCGTGAGCCTCTGCTGTTTCAAAAGAAGAGCCTGATCATTCGTGCACTCCTCGACGCACTATGGGCCAACCCTGCGTCTCACAACCTTGTCGGCGCATTGCGTCAGATGAGCCCGCGGCTGTTTGGGTTGAATGTAGTTGCCGAAGCTGAGTTCAACGCGATGTTCGACGAGTGGATGCGCTCTCTCAATCGCGATGCCATCTAGCGACTGAAAACACTTATGTCGACCAGCGAGACCAAACCGATGGAACTTCGAGCCCGGATTGAGCGGGCACTGATACCCATGGTGCAGGAGCTGCGCTTGATCTTGGCGAAGTACCCCACGGTCGTGGTTTTGAACTACTACCTGGCAAAGGCACATGCCATTCGGCTCGGTGAAATCGAGCAGCCCGATGGCTTTTGGCCAAAGGTCCGATATCTCTGGGCGAACCTGCTGGCTCTGCCATGGAAGCCATACGATGGCGTCGACCCTGACACTCTCGACTTCGATGAGATCGACGAGAAAATTGAAGTCATCTTTGATCTCTATCGGGTCGGAGCAATCTACCATCCCGGCAAGATTCCGGGGTCCCGGAGAGAGTTCATAGCCCGCATGGGATGGGCAATCCGCGTGCGAGAACCTGACGCGCTTGCGTTTCCAGAGCAGATCAAGAACTGGGCAATGACCAAGTTAGCGCCCTTTGATGGCTCGTTCCTGAGTCCTCAGTTTGGCAACGGTGCATCGGACATCTTTTCATGGGTCACCTCTCTGATTGAGACGGTTAGCGATCGTTCCGGGCAGGCGATCAGCGAGGGCTACAAGATACGGCAAGAGCTCGGGCTACTCCGCGACCGTTATGTTCAAGATCCTTCGAGCCTGGCTTCTATCAAAGAAGATGCTGAGAAGCTGCACCTTGAGCAACGTTTGATTGAGAACACCAATGATCTGGCTCATCTTCACATCTTCACTCGCGATGAACTCACGAAGGGATTGTCTCCGGAATCAGAGAAGCTGATCGATCTCCTGGCGGTTGAACCAGGAGGTGTGTCGGCTGAGTACAGGTTCCCCCACGATGAGAATCCGTTGGAGTTCAAATCTCTGATCGCACTCCCGGACGGGTCGTATTCTTTCCTGGATCCTGCCAACGCATACCGGCTAGTTGGAAAGGCATTAGAGCGGAATATTCTCGCAACCGACTCAATGCGAGATCGCTACCTGAAGAAGCGAGACAAGCTCACGGAGGCATTCGTCGCCGCCCGGCTCAGAGAGATATTCCCGGATGCTGAGATTCATCAGAACTATTACGTCGAAAGGGGACAACTGGAGAAAGACATCCTCGTCCGGCACGGTGACACTGTCTTTCTGGTTGAGTGCAAGAACAGTCGAGTCCGCGCGTTTGCTGGCGGTGGTGATGACCTCCTCAAGTATGAAAATGACTTCGAGAAGTCCGTGCAGTACGCATACGATCAGGCGCTCGATGTGAAGGGGCGGGTTAATAGTTGCGATGAAACGGTCTTCTTCGATCAGAAGGGCCGGGAGGCCTTCCGGTTACGCCGATCAGAAGTTCGACGCTTCTTCATCATCTGCATTGCGATTACCCCTCGTAGCGAGTATGGTACCGACCTCTCTTATCAACTACAGAAGACATCGCAAGAGCCGTATCCGATATCGATCAATCTCTTCGATTTCGAGACGATCGCGAAGTATTTGAAGACTCCGGGCCAGTTCCTCGGCTATCTGGCTGCTCGAGAGCCAATCCACGGCAAGGTGTCGACGGGCGATGAGCTGAACTTTGCAGGTTACTTCTTCAAGTACGGGAATCTCGACTTCCCGGACGGGATGTGGGTTGACGATATCTACTCTTCTGTATTCGATCGCCAGTGGTATGCAGAGAAGGGCATCCACATAGAGGAGCCCACCGGCGGTCCAGTCATCACCACTGTTGAGCGCAAGGGCAACACCATCGTCGTGTCGGACCCCAAGGGAAAGCACGAGATCACGGTGTCACCTCATATCAGAGAGTTTGTCGCGCGTTCCCGCGGTGTTCCGATGACTGGAGCTGATCGCAATCGCCCCTGCGCGTGCGCAAGTGGGAAGAAAGCTAAACATTGTTGTGGGCTAGTCAAAGCAGAGCGACGAGGTGACGTAAGACATACAACGATCTTCTGGGGAGAGATGTAAGCGGAAAGGCTGACCCGTTAGGTCAGCGTCCAAAGTTTCGAATGAGTATTCAGCGCTTTGCAGCTAACGCAGGTTGATTGGACTCGAAGCTGATGCGCAGACGCGAGCGAGTTGCACGAGCGAACCGCTCCAAAGTCCGCGTGGACGGCAACACCTTGCCGCTTTCAAGCCTCGCAACAACAGCCTGCGTTGTCCCCATGGCAGCCGCAACTTCTTCCTGGGTCATATCGGCCTTACTCCGTGCTTCGATCAATGCGGAGGCAAGGGCAAACTCATTCTCCAGTGCGTCGTATGCGGCTACATACGATGGATCTTTCTTCCACTCTCGAAATGACTCTTCTGCCGGAATCAACTTACGCTTCATTCGACCTCCTTTGCCCGTCTCAAGGCTAGCTCCAGTTCACGCCGAGGTGTTTTCTGTGTCTTCTTCACGAAGACATGCACCACCACGATTCGCTTCCCAACCGCAGTGACATAGCAGGCACGTGCGATGCCGCTCTTGCCCTTCATTCGCATCTCCCACAACGGGCCTTCGAGATGCTTCACGTATGGCTCTCGAACCCGCTCCAGCCCGTGTGCCTGAATCAACTCCACGATCCGCTGAAAGTTTGCCCGGATGTCCAAGGGAAGGGCATCGAGAGATGCTTTCACTCCAGCATCCAAGAACTCAATCAACCAGTTCGCCATAGCCATTATACCTTTTTTGCGATAATTCTGTTACCCGTGTTCACTCCTTGTAGGCAGCAATTGCAACAGCGGCAATCGGACTGGCCGAGGTCGAGTCGAAACCGTTGACTACGCGTCCCCGACGCTCGGTTGGCGAGAAGTCCTTGTCGTAACGAAGCCCCATATTCAGGGTCAGGTCAGGACGAATACGCCAGTCATCCTGTGCGAAGAACGACAAATAATGCTGGCGGGCTACATAACTGCTGTTCAGATCATAGGTCGCAGTCGTAGGCAATCCGAGCAGCATATAGCCTCTAAAAAATTGGTATTGCTGTTGATGAGTGACACGTATCCAACTACGGGCCGAATCCTGCCGAGTAGGAAATTTCGTCGGCAAGTGAATTTACAGTGAGAGGCACGTTAAGAGTCCGGCGGGGGGCCGGTGCCACTAATGTGCCGGAAGAATGGTGGGTTGAAGCTCGAAATGGAGCTCGCCGCCGGCCAGAAGCTCGTCGTGGAAGACGTAGGTCCGCCCCAGCGGCTTCCCGTTCAGGCTGACGGACTTCACCTGGTACCGGCCAGAGGATGCTCCGGGAGCCGTAATCCGCAGCGTGTGCCCATTGGGCAGGTGCAGCGAGAGCTCATCAAACAGCGGGCTGGCCAATTCATACCGCGGAGTGCCGGGAGTGACCGGATAGAAGCCGAGCGACGAAAAGACATACCAGGCCGACATCTGGCCGGCATCATCGTTGCCTGCCAGGCCGTCGGTAGAGTTGCGGTATTCCTTCTGGAGAATCTGCCGGACACGGAGCTGGGTCTTTTCGGGTGCCCCGGCAAAGTTATAGAGATAGGCGATATGGTGGCCGGGTTCGTTGCCGTGGTTGTAGAAGCCTCCATCGAACAATGCATCCAGCTTGGAGATAAACTTCTGCTTCCCGCCCAGATACTCCACCAGGCCCGGCAGATCCTGCGGAGCGAAGAAGGTGTACTGGCTGGGAAGACCTTCGGTGATCCACTTGTAGGTTCCGTTGGGGTCAAAAGGCGTCTCCCAGCTTCCATCGGCATGTCGGCCGCGAGCGTAACCTGCTTCAGAGTCAATCACTTTCCGGTAATTCTGAGCGCGATCCGCAAAGAGTTTGACGTCCTCTTTATGACCGGTCCACTTGGCCATCTCGCTTACCAGGAAGTCGTCGTAGGCGTATTCCAATGTGCGGGAGACCTGCTCGTCCGTATGGAAGGCATCGGAGATGTGATCTTCCAGGGGGATGTATCCATACTTGAGGTACGAATTCAATCCGCGGCGGCCGCGGCCATCCAGGTACGCAGCGTGGTCTTTGGGACGTTCCGTGGCATTCTTCCGCATCAGACGATAGGCCGACTGCACATCAAAGCTACGGATGCCCTTGGCATATGCATCCGCGATCACCGCGTCCGCATGGTCTCCCACCATCTCCGAAGTGTAACTGTTCCAGGCCGGAAAAATGGGCAGATATCCACCTTGCTCACCCTTTGTAATCAGCGACTTGACCATGTCCAGGGAGCGGTTTGGGGCAACCAGGGTGAATAGCGGCTGGATCGCCCGGAAGGTATCCCAGATGGAAAAGTCGTCGTAATAGGTAAAGCCCTTTGCCGTCTTTACTGTCGTGCCGCCGGCGAACTGGGGATAGCTTCCGCTGCGGTCGCTGAAGATGCGCGGAAGCTGGAAGGAGTGATAGAGCGCCGTGTAGAAAACCGTTCTTTTTGAATCACTTGCGGACTTCGCCGAAAGATCGAACGGATGCAGCGCCTGCTCCCATGCCGCGCGCGTTTTCTGCACCGTGCCTGCAAAATTCCAATCCGGAATCTCTGCCAAATTCCTGCGGGCTTCCTCAACACTGGTGAAGGATGTTCCGATGCGGACGAGAACTTCGGAGCCCTGAGTTAAATCGAAGGAAACAAAGGCGCCTGCCGCGCTCTTCGCGCCATCCTGGCTGACGCTGCCGATATGGCGCTCGTCTCCGCTCCACGTACCGCCGGTCTTGAATGGTTGGCTGAACTGGACGACAAAATATCCGGAGAAGCCAGCCGGCTTTCCATTGCCGGCATAGATACGGTAAGCCGGGTTCCATCCCGTAACTTCCTGATTCTTCTCGTCAACCCGAATGCTTCCTGTCCCAAGACGATGATTCTCCTGAATGGCCAATACGGCAGCTTTTACCGAAGCAGGATAGCGAAAACGCATCAGGCCGCTACGCTCGGTGCCCGTCAGGTCCACATGGATACCACTTTCCAGCAGATCAACGGAGTATTCGTAGGGATGGCTCTGTTCCTTCTCGTGGGAAAAGCTCGAGGAGCGCCCTGCGGGATCCAGTTTCTCCGCGGAGAGAAGCGGCATGATGGTGACGCTTCCGTAGTCCTGCGTGCACGACCCGGTAAGAAAATGGCTGCCGCGGAACCCCTGAATACGCGTATCAGCCGCGTAATAGGGAGCGATGCATTTGGTTTCGCCGTCCCGCGTCTGCGGTGTCCACTGCGTCATGCCAAAGGGCATGCCGGCGGCGGGGTAGGTCTGCCCATCACCCGCAGTTCCAATGAGCGGGTTGACCAGATCGACCGGTGCCGATTGGGAGAGTGCGCTGAAGGGGACAGTCAGGATTCCGGCGAGCAGAAAAATGCGGGTCGATGTCATAAGCACCCCGCATTCTCTTTGTCGATAAAGCCATTCACAAGTAAATGAGTCCGGATGGACTGCTTTCCAACGTAGAGGAGAAAGTCCCGGAGCCGGCTGGCCCGCCGCAGTTGGCGGCTTGCGGCGATACGATCCAACAGTGCAAGCCGCTCTTCCGGACTCGCAACTTCCGATACTCCCTCTCCGATCACACACCAGTATCTCACTGATCCGCGAAGGTGGTTACGGTTACGAGAAATGCAGTGCGAGAGTGCTTCCGATAGAGCGGTAAGTCTCTATTGAAAGCGGCACTATGTGGCCGAAATCCCCAGGCATCGCTTGACGGAGCTGATGGCGAAGTGATCCTGCTTGCCGTAGGGTAGACGACGGCTCAGCGGGCCGGCCGCACTTAAGGTGATCATGCCGTGCAGGAACGACCAGATCGTGACGGTTCGTTCTGAAACCTGTTCCTGTGTGAGCTGGGCGTTGTGCTGGCTGATGAGTGTACAGATCAGATCAAAGCTCCGGTTTGCCGCTGCCCGCAGCTCTGGAGTCAACGCCGCGGAGACCTCCGGAAGGAACATGGCGGTGTAATAGCCCTTTTCGCGGCGGGCGAACCCCAGATAGGCCAGGGTCAGAGCTTCAATCTGGAGGGAGTACTCGCTGCTTTGTTGCGATGCCCGGACAAACTCATCGTGCAGATGACCATAGCCATCCACGGCAAGAGAGACAAGCAGCCCTGTACGGTCTTTGAAGTGATGGTACGGAGCGCCGGTGGTCACACCGAGTCTGCGAGCAAGGTCGCGAAAAGACAGCAGATGGGCATCCGGACCGGAGAGAACTTCCAGGGTCGCGCGCTTGAGCGCCTGGGGCAGGTCTCCATGATGATATGCGGAAGCGCGGCGAGTCTTGACGCGGGGAGCTTTGGTCGTTGAAGACGCTTTTCCCTTGGAGGCTTGTATCGGCACAGGAAACATTTTATACTTTCTAAGCGGTGCTTAGATAATGTTTCAAGCTCCTTCCCACTCGCGCTTCGTGCAGGTTTTACCTGTACCGCGCGGTGTGCGTGCTGCCGCTCTTAAGGCCCATACGGCCTCTCCCTGGCAATCCAGACGATCCTTTCCAAGGGGTGTGCGATGACAAAGTCCGCTCTCGACTGGTTCTTATCCCCGTTCACGATTGACATTGTGTTGGACTTCACCGTGCAGTCCGGCGATCTTCTGAATCACAGAACCCACCTCATGCTCGGCTGTTCGGGCCAATAACTGTAAGGAGAATTGACGATGGCGGATTTGCAAAAGGAACAGGCACAGGAACGTGCGCGCAATGCTGATCGCAGCCGTACGCACTTTTATTTAGTCGGCGGTGGAATCGCTTCGCTTGCGGCTGCGGCATTTCTGATTCGCGATGGCGGCATTCCCGGAAGCAACATCACGATCTTTGAAGAGCTTGATCGTTTAGGCGGAAGCCTGGACGGCGCCGGTTCGCCAGAGCAGGGGTACGTGGTTCGTGGCGGGCGCATGATGGAGTCCAAGTATCTCTGCACCTATGACCTGTTTTCTTCCATTCCCACGCTGGACCGCACGCGCACGGTCACCCAGGAGATTTTTGAATGGAACGAGATCATCAAGACGCATTCGCATTCCAGGCTTTTGCGCGACGGACAGCCGATCAATGCTCCGGAGTTTGAGCTGACAGAGAAGCAGATTCTGAAGATCGAATGGCTGATCGTCGAGCCAGAAGAGCTGCTGGGCAAAACGAGCATTGCCGACCAGATGGGAGAAGAGTTCTTCAAGACAAACTTCTGGCTGATGTGGGCCACGACGTTTGCCTTTCAGCCATGGCATAGCGCGGTGGAGTTCAAGCGTTACCTGGCCCGCTTCACGCACATGGTGCAGGGCTTCAACCAACTGCACGGCATTATGCGCACGGTGATGAACCAGTACGACTCTTTGGTGCGTCCGCTGCAGCAGTTCCTGGCGGAGCGCAATGTGAACTTTGTGCTGAATAGCAGGGTTGCCGATCTTGAGTTTGGCAAATCAGCGAGTGGCGAGAACGTTGTTACGTCCATCCTGCTGAAGAAGGCAGGAGCGCAGGAAACGATCAAACTTGGGGAACTGGATCAAGTGATCGTGACTCTGGGATCGATGACCGAAGCCTCGGCCCTCGGGAGCAACGAAACTTCTGCGGCGCTGAAAGGCAAGCGTGACGGCGGTGCATGGACGCTGTGGGAGAATATTGCGAAGGGAAGGCCGGAGTTCGGCCGCCCCGAGGTCTTTACGGACCACATCCAGGAATCGAAATGGGTCTCCACGACAACGACTCTTTATGATCATCGCTTTGTCGAGTACGTGAAGAACCTTACGGGCAATATTCCCGGCGAAGGCGGTCTGGTGACCTTTACGGACTCCAACTGGTTCTGCTCGATTGTGGTTCCGGCACAGCCCCATTTTGCCAATCAGCCGGAAGATGTGGATGTCTTCTGGGGATATGGTCTGTTTGTGGACAAGCCCGGCAACTTCGTGAAGAAGCCGATGCAGGAGTGTACCGGCAAAGAGATCTTTGAAGAGTTCCTCGGACATCTTCACGTACCGGAAGATCTTAAGCGATCCATCCTTGAAAACTCGAAAACGATTCCCTGCATGATGCCGTTTATCACCAGCCAGTTTCTGCGACGCGAGACCGGAGACCGTCCCGATGTTCTGCCGAAGGGATGGAAGAACCTTGCGTTCACGGGACAGTTCTGTGAGCAGCCGGATGACGTCGTCTTTACCGTAGAGTATTCCGTCCGGAGTGCCGCCAATGCTGTCTACGGTCTTCTGGGTCTGGACCGCAAACCGCCCGCGGTCTACAAGGGGCAGTATGATCCTCGCGTTCTCTACAAGGCTTTCAAGGGGCTGCACGATCTTACGTAATGTGGAGGCCTCCCTAAAGGGAGGCCTCGTCGCCTCTGCTAACGCGAGACAGCTTCGGCGAGTGTGATGTGGCGGCCGATGTCCCGCTCCTGTGTCAGCAGCAGTGTGCGACCGTCTTTGAAGACCGACATGCCCTGGTAGGGAGGCGGAGTCAGTTGCAGGGTTGCGAGAACCCGCGATTGCCGCGTCTCCGGATCAAGCACGCGAATCACTGCCGGGGAGACGGTCGTATCGAGGGCATATATCCCGGTCGCTGTTACCTGCCAGTATCCCCAATAGCCTGCGGCAGGAACCGATGCCACCTGCGTCTCATCGCCGCCATTGGTAGGAACGCGCCAAAGGCCTGCCTCGTCCCCGCGGGTGAAGTAGAGCCACTTTCCATCGGGAGACTCCAGGGGAACGATGCCATCATCACGTGTGACCGGCTGCGGCTCGCCACCGTCTGCAGCCACCTTCCAGACCTGCCATCTTCCACCGCGGTTTGAGCGGAAGTAAACCGTGCTGTCGTTGGCGGACCAGCGGGGAACAATGTCATTGACGTTGCCAAAGGTCAGTTGCCGCGCTTTGCCGCCTGCTGCCGGAATGACGAAGATATGCGAATGACCATCGGGGCGTGAGTCGTAGAGAATCTGGTCTCCGTGGTGAGACCATGACGGGCTTCCGGTGACGGGGCCATTGGCCGCGGTGAGTTGGCGGAGCTTATCGCCATGGATCGACGATATCCAGATCTCCTGGCTGCCGGAACGGCCCGACTGGAAGGCGAAGGAAGAATCATCCGGCGACAGGGTAGGAGCCGAGTCTTCCTGTGTGGAGGAGAGAACGATCTGCTGTGCTGCTGGTTTTCCCGCGAGCTGAACCTGGTCAATGCTCCACAGCGCGGAGCCATGGGTATAGGCCAACTGGGAAGGAAGGGGACCGGCGGCTGGTTGGGTGGCGTCCTCGGTGCCTACGGGCATGCGCGCAGGCACCGAGTCTTTCAGGCCGATTCGCCACAGGGAAAATCTTCCGGCGCGGTTGGAAGAGAAGATGAGGTGCTGGCTGTCGCGATCCCAGGTAAAGCTGTCGATGTTGACGCGATCGTGCGTCAGTTGCTGGATGGGGCCGTCCGGCAGCTGCTTGATGAAGAGGTCGCGAACTGCGGTTTCACTGGCGCGGATGAAGGCGACGCGTTTTCCATCAGGGGAGTAGGCCGGGGCGAGGTCCCCCTCGGCTCCGGCTGGAGGCGAAGTAATGGGCTGCGTGCGCAGTGTCGCCAGCTCAAGCTGGTAGATGGAGGAGCTGGCCGCTTCGCCCATGTGGTCAGGGAAGGCCAGGGTGGCGCCGTCAGCAGACCATGTGAGCGCACGCTGGTCCCAGTCGCTGGCTGCTTGCGGGATGAAGATCTTGCGCGGCGCGCTGTTCCCGGTGACGGGTGAGATATAGATCCCGAGTCCTGCCGAAGAGCGGCCCAGGTAAGCGATACGTTTGCCATCCGGTGCCCAGACCGGGCTGAACTGCTCGGCAGGATCCTGGTTCAGCTCGCGGGAGGCTTCACTTCCAATCTGCTTAATGTAGATACGCCTCGAGCCGTCCGCAGGAGAGGTGCGGGCATAGGCGATGAATTGTCCGTCCGGAGAGAACGAGGGCTGCGTCTGCTCCCCGGCATCTCCCGTGAAGGCAGAGGTCTTCAGCATCGCTGCGTCGGAGACGGCCGGATGATTTCTTTGCCACAGAAGAGCGGCCCCACCGATGAGCAGGATCGTGACCGCAAGCAGGGGAAGAGCCCATGCGGGCCGCGAGCGTTTGCCTTGCGGGAGGATGGGGTGAGAGGGAACGGGTGCGGCTTCGATCTCCGGCATTGGGGCAGCAGAGGGTAGCAGGACCTCCCCCGGCAGAGACGGAGACAGGGAATCCGCAGACGCTTCTGTCTCGCTCAGCTCCGTAATGGGGGCGACCAACCGATAGCCGACTTTGGGCACCGTCTGGATAAAGCGTGGCTCGTGAGCATCGTCTTCCGTGATGCGGCGGAGGATTGAGATGCAGCGGGTCAGGGCGTCATCGCTGACAAAGGTATTTGGCCAGACCGCGGCGATGAGTTCTTCCTTGGTGTAGACATGCCCCGGCTGCAGGGCGAGCGTCAGAAGAACCTTCATCACTTTTGGTTCGAGGTGGCGCTCTACATCATCCTTAACCAGGAGATTGGCCTCGGGAAGAATCGTCCATTCGCCAGCCCGGAACGGTAATCGCTTATCTTGCACTGTCTGAAACCGCTATATCTAAATCAATAAAAATAAAAGACTTAACATCCATCAGAAAACCATCAGACAAATATCGGGCAATCATCGGGACGATCGTATGACGCGATCCATACCGTTTGGGACGCTCTTGTTCTACCGATTTGGAGGTCGTTTTGTACAACTCTGAAATACCTATTTCTACGCAGCCGGCGCCACGATGGCTGGGCCGGGCACCTCAGAAGCTCATGCTCTGGGTCCTCATTATTTTATGCGGTTTTGGACTCACTCTGCCGGGAAGCGCCCAGGTCACCTCGGGTACCATCTTCGGCACAGTGCAGGACACCACGGGTGCGGTGATCCCCAACGCAAAGGTTGTGGTTACGGCGCCGGCGATTGGCGTGACGCGCACCATCAACTCCGAAGGCAACGGAACCTTCTCGCTGCCGAATCTTCCCGCGGGCACCTACCAGATGACGGTTACCGCCACGGGGTTTGCGACCCTGGTGAAGGACGGTATTGTGCTGAACTCGGCTGACCGGTTGAACGCCGGTTCGCTGGCCCTGAACGTCGGCGCGGAGACGACCACCGTGAGTGTGGAGGCCGATAGCGGGCAGCTCCAGATCCAGGCAAGCTCGGGAGAGCGCTCGGACCTGATCACGGGCAAACAGATGAATGACATCGCCCTGAACGGTCGTAACGTGCTGGATCTTCTGCGCGTGATCCCCGGTGTTTCGGGTACGGGTTCGTTCGGCGCCTCCGGTACGGGCGGTCTGGACACCTACTCGGTGAACGGAACCCGCACGAACCAGCATGAGTTCACGATGGACGGATCTTCGAACGTCGACTCAGGCAACAATGGCGGAACGCACGTCACCATGAACACGGACGCCATTGCCGAAGTGAAGGTACTGACCTCCAACTACCAGGCCGAATTTGGCAAGGCGGGTGGCGGTTCGATTATCGTCACCTCGCGTGGAGGCACCAACGACTTCCACGGCAATGCCCACTTCTTCCACCGCAACGAAGGCATGAATGCCAACGACTGGGTGAGCAACCATAACGGTACGGCGAAGCAGCTGTTCCGCTACAACACCTTCGGCTACCAGGTCGGCGGCCCGGTGCTGAAGAACAAGCTCTACTTCTTCTTCTCCAACGAGTACTATCGTCAGCTTGTACCGGGTTCCATCATCCAGTACCGTACGCCCACGGCGGCTGAGCGCGCCGGCGATTTTTCGCAGAGCGTGGACAGCAGCGGCAATGCTCTGCAGATCTACAACCCGGCTACCGGCACACAGTTCACGGGGAACCGTCTTACCTCCGCGCAGATGACACCGGCGCAGCAGGCGGCTTTCGCGCAGATCCAGCGGGTGCTGGCGCTTTATCCTCTGCCGAACGTAAGCGGCAACAACACCTATAACCGGCAGGACCCTACCTCCTCCACGCATCCGCGTACGGAGTACATTGGCCGTGTCGACTACCAGATCACGCCGACCGAGCGCATCTTTGCCCGCTACATCAATAACCGTGACGAGCAGACCGGCCCCATCGGCAGCTTCGGCCTGCCCTGCAGCGGCAGCCTGCTGATTCCCGGTGGCTGCACGAACCGTCAGCCGGGCTGGAACCTCTCCGTTGACCTGACGAGCACCCTGCGCTCAAACCTGGTCAACGAGGTTAGCGTTGGACCGAGTGTGTACAGCTCGCGCACCCAGGGAAACAACGGCAACCTTTCCGTTCTTGCCAACAACATCAACCTGCCCTCGCTGTACCCGGTCACCGGCGATACGTCGATTCCTGACCTCTCGTTCAGCGGCAACGGTGCAAACTATGCCTCCACATACTTTGGCGCAACGCCATGGCGTCAGGCGGCAACCACGATCAACGCCAACGACAACCTGAGCTGGATCATCCACAGCCACACCCTGAAGTTCGGTGCCTTCTACCAGCGCTCGCGTAAGGACCAGATTGCGTGGGGCAACTCGAATGGACAGTTCAGCTTCAGCAACTGCTCCACCGGCCAGGGAGGCTGCGTCTCCGGCGTCAGCTCGAACCAGGGTTCTCCGATTGCCAGCGCGCTGCTGGGTTATTTCCAGAACTACGCGCAGTCCAGCGCGCGTCCGGTGGGCTACTTCCGCTACAACCAGTTCGAGTTTTATGCGCAGGACACCTGGCAGGTTACCCCGCGCCTGACGCTCGACTACGGTGTTCGCTTTGTCTACATTCCTCCGCAGTACGATGCGAAGAACCAGATCGCACTGTTCACGCCATCCGCCTATGACCCGTCTTCCGCTGTGCAGATCGACACGAGTGGCAACGTTGTTCCCAATACCGGCAACCGTTTGAATGGTATGACCTATGCCTCGAACGGCACACTGCCGAAGGGTGGATGGAACAGCCAGGGCATTATGCCGGAGCCGCGTTTGGGCTTCGCATGGGACTTCCGCGGTGACCACAAGGGCGTTCTGCGTGGTGGCTTCGGAACCTCGCATGACCGCTCGCAGGGCAACCTGGTCTTCAACACGGTCTTCGGCAACCCGGCCGTGGTGACCACGCCGAACATCTATAACAGCACGCTGGCCAACATCTCTTCGACTGCCGTCGCGGCAAACACCGGTGTTCTGAACGGTATCTACGGTGCCGACGTCTCCGGGCAGGTGCCGGTGACGTACAGCTATTCGCTGGGGGTACAGCGCGAGATTGGTGCCGGTATCACACTGGATGTTTCCTACGTTGGCAACGTGTCGCGCCACCAGGTAACAGCGCGTGACCTGAATACCATTCCTTACGGAACGACGTTTACGCGCGCGGCACAGAACCCGGCGAACTTTGCAGGTGGTGTTGTGCCGGCGGTTGAGCCGAACCTTCCCCCGGAGTATGCCGCGGCTGGTTATAACTTCAGCGGTCAATACGCGTACGCGCAGAACTACCTGTCGCCCTACAAGGGATACGGCCAGTTGGAGTACTACAAGTTCGACGGCACCTCCAACTACAACTCGCTGCAGGTTTCGGTGCAGAAGCGTTACAACCGCAACCTGACCTTTGGCGGCTTCTATACGTGGTCGAAGGCTCTGACGACCTCCACCTCGGATGAAAGCTTTGTCGATCCTTTCAACCCGCGCAAGTACAGCTATGGTGTTGCTGGCTTTGACCGCCGGCATGTTGCCGCCATCAACTACGTCTACAGCCTGCCGAACTTCTCGCAGCTTTTCCATGCCCCGCACTGGACCTCGTATGCCTTGGATGGTTTCCAGCTTTCGGGTTTGGCGAGCATTCAAAGTGGGGCGCCCGTGATGAATGCTCTGTGGTATCCGGCCAACCAGTTGACCGGTGGATCGCAGTGGAGCAAGGTGCCTCCGGCATATGTTGGAGTGGATGCTCAGGGCAACCTGTTGAAGCCGACGATCGGTCAGCCGACACTCTCTGGACGCGGAAGCCTGCGCCAGGGTGGTCTGGTGACGTGGGATCAGTCGATCTTCAAGAACTTCAACATCGGTGCGGAGGGCAAGGGACGCTATGTCCAGCTCCGTGGAGAGTTCTTCAACATCCTCAACCATCCCAACATTGCAACGCGTGACTACAGCGCGAACGTGACGCTGCCCAGCTATAACAGCAGCACCGGATCGTTCACTCCGCTGTCGGTTACCAAGAGCACCAACTGGGGTCAGCCAACCGCAAGCTTCAATCCTGCTGGTCCGGGTGGACCGCGCGTGATTCAGCTGGCTGCGAAGGTCTACTTCTAAACCGCATCTGTTGCATCTCCACCGGGCCTTCAGCGATGCTGAAGGCCCGCTTGTATCGCTGTCTTTTTCTTTGAGGTCTTGTGCGCGCTCATCTTTTATTTCTCTCCGCCACCCTGCTCTCGCTTGCACTGCCTGTCCCTTCGCAAACAGTGTCGTCTTTTCAGACCTCCGCGGATGGCAGCAGGGAACTTGCAAAGCAACCGGTCTTACACTTCTCCTCGCGTTCGACGAAGGAAGAGAGTGTGCTGACGATTGACGTCGACGGCAGCCAGCGTTTCCAGAGCATGGATGGATTTGGCGGCTCTATTACAGATGGGACAGCATGGCTGCTCGACAAGCAGGTCTCGCCGGATGTCCGTAACCGTGTGATGACGGCACTGTTCGACCCGAAGCACGGCATCGGGCTCAGCTTCCTGCGGCAGCCTCTTGGCTCGACGGATCTCTCCCGCTCGCCCTCCACATACGATGATGTTCCCACGGGTGAGGAAGATTTCGCGCTGCGCCACTTCTCCATTGAGCACGACCGGGAATCGATTCTGCCGATTGTGCGCCAAGCACTTGCATTGAATCCTGCAATCACGGTGATGGGGAGTCCATGGAGCGCCCCCGCATGGATGAAAAGCAACGGCTCCCTCAACGGAGGCCAACTGCGCGAAGATGCCATGCCGGCTTTTGCGAAGTATCTTGTCCGCTCGATTGAGGCATACAAGGCGGAAGGTGTGCCCCTGCGGTACCTGACGGTGCAGAATGAGCCGCTGTATGAGACGAAGGATTACCCAGGAACGCTGATGCTTGCACCGCAGGCGGCAGCATTGATTGGGAAGAACCTTGGGCCGGAGCTGAAGCAGGCGAAGCTCAACACCATGGTGCTTGCCTATGATCACAACTGGGATCACCCAGAGTATCCGCTCTCCCTGCTCTCAAATCCTTCCGCCGAGCCGTATCTCGCAGGATCGGCGCTGCATTGCTACGGAGGCAATGTCAGCGCGCAGAGCGAGATTCACAAGCAGTTTCCGCAGAAGGGCATCTGGATGACGGAGTGCTCCGGCGGTACATGGGACCAGGAGCCTGCGTTGATCAAGTCATCGCGATTACTGATTGAGTCGACGCGCAATTGGGCGAAGGCGGTGTCGCTGTGGGGGCTTGTGCTGGACTCAAAGCATAACCCGCACTCCGGCGGCTGCGGAACCTGCCGCGGCCTGGTTACGCTTGACCTGCATAGCTCGCCTGTAAAAGTCACGTACACGGGCGACTATTATGCTCTTGGCCATGCCAGCAAATTTGTTCATCCCGGAGCTGTGCGGATTGCATCTTCATCGGAAGGCCGCGACGGCATTGAAACAGTCGCGTTTCAAAATGCGGATAAGAGTGTTGTTTTGATCGCGCTGAATAACCTGGCGCAAAGCAAGCAAATTCACGTAAGGTGGGCCGGGCGGGAGTTTGAAGCAGAACTTCCCGCGTCGACCGTCGCAACATATATCTGGCAACCCCGGAACTAACTTTTTGAGAGGTTGATACATCCTTTGAATCCCTTGCTATGCACCGGAAGACGACTGTTTGAGTCTGTCGTGAGCGCTGCCTTGCTGCTTACGCTTGTAGCACCATTGTCGGCGGAGAGCGTGCTGTCACCCAACGCACCACCGCCACCGCCTGCTGAGGCAGTTGCCTTTGCCAACAAGCTTCTGGCGAAGATGACGCTCGAAGAGAAGATCGGCCAGATGAGCCAGGTTGCGATGAATACCGATGATCGCAAGGGGGTTGAAGAGCAGATCAAGGCAGGCAAAGTTGGGTCACTGCTCTTCATCACCGATCCCGCAGAGGTCAATCGGCTGCAGAAGGTCGCGGTGGAACAGTCGCGGCTTCATATCCCATTGATCGTGGGCTTCGACGTGATTCATGGCTTCCGCACCATCTTCCCGGTGCCGCTCGGGATGGCTTCCTCGTGGGATCCGGCCCTGGTGGAACGTGCACAGTCGCTGGCTGCCCGTGAAGCGCGTTCCGTGGGCGTGCACTGGGCTTTTGGGCCGATGGTCGACATTGCCCGCGATCCGCGCTGGGGCCGCATCATGGAAGGCGCCGGCGAGGATCCGTACCTCGGTTCGGTGATTGCCGCAGCGCAGGTGCGTGGCTTCCAGGGGAAGGATTTATCGTCGAACGACAGCATCATTGCCTGCGTCAAGCACTTCGGCGGCTACGGAGCAGCCGTCGGAGGCCGTGATTACGACTCCTCCGACATCTCAGACAACCAGCTCTACAACGTTTATCTCCCGGCCTACCGCGCTGCGGTTTCCGCGGGTGCAGGCTCCGTGATGAGCGCGTACATGGACCTGAACGGCGTGCCTGCAACCGGCAATAAGTATCTGCTGACGGACACGCTGCGGAAGCAATGGAAGTTCCAGGGTTTTGTTGTCAGTGACTGGGAGTCCATCAAGAGCCTGACTACGCACGGCTTCTCCGCGGATGAATCGGACGCGGCGATTCGTGCCGTCAATGCCGGTGTGGATATGGAGATGACCAGCCACACCTATAACGATCATTTGCCCCAGGCTGCGCGCGAGCGCAAGGTCAGCGTCGCTACGATTGATGAGGCCACGCGCAGAATTCTGATCGCCAAGTATGAGCTGGGTCTGTTCAAAAATCCTTATGTCGATGCGGATCGTTCAAAGACGGTCATCGGTTCGCAGGAGATTCGCACTGCGGCACGCCACGCTGCCACGGAGGCTGCGGTGCTCCTGAAGAACGAGGGCAATCTTCTGCCACTGAAGCGCGACCTGCGGAAGGTCGCACTGATTGGACCTATGATCGACAGCAAGCAGGACACGCTGGGTTCGTGGAGCCTGGCAGGGGATGTGGCTTCGACGGTCACGTTGCTTGACGGCCTGAAGCATGCTTTGCCCTCGACAACGACGCTGCTGAGCACAAAGGGTGTTGAAATTGAGCGCGTTCAGCCGTCCATCTTCGATGCGCAGTTTGCCAGTCCCAAACCGCAGTTGAAGACCGATGCCGAACGTAAGCAGGAGTTTGACCATGCGATTGACCTGGTGAAGCAGGCCGATGTTACGGTGCTTGCGTTGGGTGAGACGCAGGCAATGAACGGCGAACGCGCCTCGCGCTCTTCGCTGACGCTGCCAGGCGAGCAGGAGCGCCTGCTGGAAGCGGCTGTGGCGACCGGCAAGCCGGTGGTGCTTGTGCTGATGACAGGTCGTCCGCTGAATATTACGTGGGCATCGCAGCATGTCCCTGCCATCCTGAATGTCTGGTATCCCGGTTCGGAAGGAGGCAACGCGGTTGCCGATCTGCTGTTGGGAGCGGCGAATCCTGGTGGCAAACTTACGGTCTCCTGGCCGGTGGATGTGGGTCAGGTTCCTGTCTTTTACGCGCGCCAGCTTACGCAAATTCCGGATCATCCGGAGACGCGTTACTGGGATGGATCGAGCATGCCGCTGTACTCGTTCGGCTATGGGCTTAGTTATTCTTCGTTCTCTATCACTGGCCTTACGCTGAACAAGACTGAGGCAGCGCCAGGGGATGTTCTTCATGCTTCCGTGGAGGTGGAGAACACTTCGGACCGTGAGGGGAGCGAGGTCATTCAGCTTTACACGCATCAGCGCGCGGGCAGCGCCTCGCGTCCGGTGCGGGAGCTGAAGGGATTCACGCGCGTAACATTGAAGGCGCACGAGCAACGCCGGGTGGACGTAACACTGAACACGCAGGACCTTGCATTCTGGAGCCCTCAAACTAAAACGGTCGCCGTAGAGCCGGGTGAGTTTGATCTTTGGGCAGGCGACAGCTCAGATGCCACGCTACATCAGAGCTTCCGGATCACGAGTATCTCTGCGATGAAGAAAAAGTAAGAGCGAGGCTCTTTACCAGCGCCGCATCATGAAACGAGGCCGCCGAAAGGTGGCCTCGTTTCATGCAGGTCGCAAGCGTGTGACCATCTCACTACGCTTTCATCATTTCCTTCACATATGCTGGCCGTAGCGGTAGCTTGCGCATCGGCTTTCCCGTGGCGTTGAACACCGCCGATGCAATGGCCGATGCTGCCAGCGCATTGGCCGCCTCGGAACCCTGGCCATAAGAACCAACCTCCGGACGATTCAGGAGAACAACATTCATCTCCGCCGGAATCTCGGCCATTGTAAGAATCGGATACGACATCCAGTCCTGCGCGGTGACGGCGCTTTCGTTGAAGGGCACTTCTTCATGGAGCGCGATGCTGATGCCCATCATGGCTCCGCCTTCAACCTGCCGCTTCAGTTGTTCGGGATTGACGACGATGCCGGGATCAACCACCATGGTGTACTTATCCACCTTGACGGCGCCGGTATCGAGCGTAACGATGACTTCGCACGCGCATCCCCAATAGGTTCCCGAACGAAGCATTGCCGAGACTCCACGGCCGCGCGCGGTTGCTCCGGTAGGCGCGACCTGTTTTGGCTGTGACTTCCAGCCTGTCTCCTTCTGTAGCCGTTTCAAAACGGTAATCAGCCGCTCTTCCTTTGCGTGGTCGATGCGGAACTGCAGGGGATCGGCACCCGCCAATGCCGCGGCTTCGTTCATCGCCATCTCGCGTGGAAAGTTCTGCTGGAACTGCGTTGGTGTTCGCATGCTGTGGTCACGCAGACCGATTGCCAGGGGAGACTCTTTCTGTCCGACCTGGTAGGTGCCGTGGCAGCGCTCATCCAGGTTCGCAACGGTGTCGTACAGCCATGCATCCGAACTGCCGTTGGCGATGGTATTCAGCATGGTGCCTTTCTCACTCGGAGCGCTCATGGCAGGCAGCCCCGCGAGAACGGCCCCGATGGGGCGATCATCCTGCATGGCCGGCTGATAGTGATCGATCTCATAGGCCACGATCTTGCCATGAGTGTCGAGCCCGATTTTGACATCGGCATAGGCCGCCGGAGACTGCGTGGACCACTGCATCTCATCGTTGCGCATCCACTGGACGCGCACAGGCTTGCCAAGCTCCTTCGACAGGATGACGGCTTCATCTTCGGCGCCAGCGTTTCCGCCGTTCGAGCGTCCATAATGCCCGGCGCCTGCATATGTTTTTACGACAACCTTATCCACGGTCGTACCCAGCATCAGCGCCATCTGGCCTCGAAGAGCCTGCGCATTCTGCGTGTGGGTATGGATGGTCACAGAGCCATCCGGGCGGTAATCGGCGACTGCCAGCGTCGGTCCGATGGGCGCGTGCTTCCAATAGGGAAGCTGGTACGTTGCTTCCAGCGTCTTCGCTACTCCCTGGAATCCGGCTGCGATATTGCCTTTGCTCTTGCGGCTTTTCTGTACAGGAGCTGTTTTCCAGTCGGCGTTCTGGCGCAGGTGATCGAAGAGCTTCGCTTTTCCGGGCAGACCCTTCCATTCTGACCATTTAGTGTTGCCGGCGACCTGCCACGAGGCCTGCACGGCCTCCCACTCGGTGGGAGCGACTACCGCGACCATGTCACCTTTTACGATGACCTGGGCATTCGGATATTTGGTCTTATCGACTTTGCCAGCTTCAACCAGCCGCGAGCCCAGGGTGTTGGGATGCACCACGCGCGCATGCAGCATGCCCGGCAGCTTGACGTTCGTCACCCACAGCTCATCGGCCTTCACCTTGGAAGTGACAATACTGTTCTTGAATGACTTGCCGACCACCTTGTAGGAGCTTGCAGGCTTCAAAGGGGGATTGCCACCAACGCGCAGGCCGAAGATGCTGGTCAATTCGCCACTGACGGGAATCGTCAGACTCAGGTTCCGATTCCTGACAAGCTCACCGTAAGTGATCGATTTGCCGCCGCCGGAGACTACTCCGTCGCTGGTGACGAGCTGGCTGGCTGGTACGCCCAGCTTCTCCGATGCGAGTTGCAGCAGCGCCTGTCTGGTATAAGCGGCGGCCTTGCGGATGTTTGGGATGCCTTCTCCCAGCAGGCCAAATGTGCCTCCACCCTCAGGCGTGGTATCCGTATCGGCGGAAATCACCGTATCAATAGCTTCAAAGGAAACATCCAGCTCGTCCGCAACAATCTGACGATAGGCCGTATAGATTGTGCCCTGACCGAAGTCACTCTTCCCGGTACGGAACAGGACAGTATTGTCCGGTCGAATCTCGATCCACGATTCCGGCAGGGATGCGTCGAAGGCATTGCCGTCTTCCCGTAAAGCCGCAGCACTGGCGATGCCCGGCTTCAGCAGACCAAGGCCCACAACAAGGGCTCCGCCGGCGCGAACGAAGCTGCGGCGGCTCAGCTTTGCACCATAGATGTCTGTCATCTGTTCCAGTAGGTGTTCCATTACACGCCTCCCTTGGTCATAAGCGTTGAGGCAAATCGCACGGCATCCACGATGGCGATGTAGCTTCCGCAACGGCAGAGATGCGCAGAAGGACCATCCGTCGTAAAAGCGCCTTTGATCTCTTCCATGCTGGGGTTTGGTTTGCTCTCAAGCAGTTCGGTGGCTTTGATCATCATGCCGCTCTGGCAGAAGCCGCACAGCGGTACCTGTTGTTCGATCCAGGCCTGCTGCACCGGATGCAGTGTCTTTTCCGCGTCTGCTGCGCTCAGGTGGTTCCGTGCCGCCCAGCGGAGTGGAAGTCCCTCGAGCGTAGTTACTTCCTTGCCTTCGGCCATCATCGCCGGGGTAATGCAGGAGCGGACTTCCTTGCCGTCCAGCAGTACCGAGCAAGCTCCGCACTGGGCAAGTCCGCAACCAAACTGCGGGCTGTTCACATCCAGCTCATTCCGCAATACGTACAGCAAAGGTGTATCCGGGGGCGACTGCACATCGCGGCTCTTCCCATTCACAGTGATCTTCAACATGGACTTTCCTCCACACCCTGGCAGGTGGCTCCTTCCATGGGAGGCTGCGCCGGTGGCTCCGCGCCCTTGGGAATGCAGAGGGAATCGGCGATTCCGCATGGAATTCTGTGCATGAGGGTACAGCAGCATGATCCTCAGAATCCACCGCAGTAACAGGTTCTGCATGGAATTGGCGGATGGTGAATGTCTTTGGCGCGCTTTGCTGCCGGGTGAGTCAAAAGCACCCCCGGTAGAGCAGGGGAGTTCATTTCGATAAACTGGAATCTCCGCCCGACGGAAGCCGTATGCCCGCTGAAATCATCCTCCAGGAAACGCCGGACGCCGCCGCACTTGTTGACAAGCGCGAGCAGCTTGCCGCTGTTCGTACGACGCTTGCTGAGCGTGAATCGGAGCTTGCCCAGCTTCGTGCCCAACTCAAAGCATTCGAAGACCGTTACTTCCGCCAGGTTGGCGTTCTTTACGCGGTACTGGATGAACTGGAAGCACGCATCGCCGAGCGCGAGGTGGACCTTTATGACTCCGATGCTGCCCGCAGTAGGGCTAAGGAAGCTCGCCAGCGTGCGCAGGAGACGCGGGATGCCGCACTGGGCCATGATCCTGAGGCCGAAGAGTTCGATCCGCCGCCTAGCCTCAAAACCCTGTTTCGCGATGTCGCCAAGCGTATTCACCCCGACTTCGCGCGCGATGAGGCCGAGCAGCAGCACTTCACCCTGTTGATGGCACGGGCCAATCAGGCTTATCGCAGGGGAGATATCGAGGTTCTGCAGCGCCTGCTCGATGATTACCGCGAGATCAGCTCCTCCATTGCCGGAGAGGATGCCGCCACGGAGCTGCTGCGTCTTACGCGCCAGATCCAGCATGCGCAGCGTGACATCGCAAACCTGGATGCGGAGCAGCACACACTGATGGCCAGCGAAATAGGTCAACTCCACCTGGACACGGAAGCCGCCGCAGGCGAGCACCGTGACCTGCTGACGGAGCTCGCCACCAGTCTCCGCGACCAGATTGCCGACGCGAAGTACCGCTTCGAGTTCGTAACCCGCCAGATCTACGCCCATGGACGATAAAACCAAGCCCGGCCTGCAGCACACCCCGACCGGTAACGGCCTGTCGCTCCATTCCACGCGTTCGAGCATTGTTGCGCGCGGCCGTCGGGATGCCGGGAGTGCAGCCGCGAACCCGCACTACCGGCAGGGTGTCACTGCGTATGGCGCTGGCAACTTCACGGATGCCGTAGCCAGCTTCCGCCTGGCTGCCGAGCAGGGCCATGCCGAGTCGCAGTACCTGCTCAGCACGATGTACGACGAGGGGCAGGGTGTGTCGCAGGACACGGCGCAGGCCGCCTATTGGGAGCGCAAGGCCGCCGAACAAGGACACGCCTACGCGCAGGCCAATCTCAGCTACCGTTACTACACTGCGAACGACTTTGCAGAAGCATTCGCATGGTGTCAGCGCGCAGCCCACAGCAAACTGGCCTGGGCGCAATACAATCTCGGCCTCATGCATCACAAGGGCGAAGGCGTTCCGCCGAACAATACCGAAGCCGCTTTCTGGTACCGTTTAGCCGCGAATCAGAACTTTCCTGAGGCACAGCAGAAGCTGGCTGATCTTTATTACATCGGGCAGGGTGTTCCGCACAGCTATGCCAAGGCTGCGGAGTGGTATCGCAAAGCCGCCGCGCAGGGCAACGCGGAGGCCCAGTTTCAGCTTGGCCATCTTTATTACTTCGGTCAGGGTGTGGAACATGACTACACCCAGTCCCGCCACTGGACACGGCAGGCAGCGCTGAAGGGGCACGAGCAGGCGATCCGCGAACTGAAAAAGCGCGAATACCGCGACCCGTAAGACCCCTCCACGTCAAAGATGTAAGGGTGTGCTACACTCTGGTTCGTGCGTAACGTATTCCAGCACTGTAGCTGTTGTTGTACTCCGTCCCTCGCGTGACGTTGAGTTCGCATGGCCTTTGGCCATAGACAGCGAATCTCCCTCCCAAAATCAAGTGTGTCGTTCAAGCCTGTACCTCCCATTGAGCAATAGAGGGTAAGACTGGCACCGTTCGCGGTATCCCCTTGGAGTGTGCATGGATCGGCGTGCATTGTTGCAGAACAGTCTCCTGATGGCGGCGTCGAATTTTGTCAGCCCGTTCGCCAGGGCGCAGCGGCGGAGTTCTCCGCCGAATGTTCTGCTGATCATGTCTGACCAGCATAAGCGCAGCTGCATGGGAGCTTATGGCGATACGGTTGCACGAACGCCGAACCTGGATGCACTTGCGCGGAAAAGTGTCCGGTTTACTGATGCGTATTGCGCAAACCCTGTGTGCACGCCTTCCCGCGCTTCCTTGATGACGGGGCTGTACGGCCATCACCACGAGGCGCAGGACAATACACATTCCTATGCTGCGAAGCATAAAACGATGGCGCACCATTTCGGCGCGGCCGGTTACAGTACCGCCCTGATTGGCAAGATGCACTGGGTTGATGCGCAGACGCACGGCTTTGATTACCGTCTCGAGTTCAACGACTGGTTCCAGTACCTTGGGCCAAAAACCGCTCTGTACGCCGACGAACTTGGACGGCCAAACTCAGGTTCCGGGCAGCCGGAGATCGATGATCTGTGGCGCGAATCCGGTGACCCATGGAAGGATGCACGTCACGAGGATGAGCGTGAAGGGTCGGTTCACGTAGGCCGCGTATCGCGTCTTCCTGAGGAAGACCACTTCGATTCTTTCGTTGCGCGGGAATCGATTCGATTCCTGCACCAGCATCGCCGCGAGGATGGTCCCTTCTTCCTGGTGAGTTCTTTTCTCAAGCCGCACGATCCGTTCATGCCTGCGCAGCGCTTTGCCGATATGTTCAAGCCGGAAGAAATGAAGCTGCCCGCAAGCTGGGGCAAGGCGGATCTCGCTTCGCTTCCGAAGGAAGTAGCGCAATCGATCCAGTACAACGGGCCGACACCTGAGGTCAGAGACGAAGCCAGAGCTAAAGAACATATTGCGTACTACTATGCCAACCTTGCGCAGATGGATGACTGCGTCGGCCAGTTGTTGCGCGCGCTGCAGCAGACCGGCTTTGATCGCGACACGATCATTCTGTACACCTCTGACCACGGCGAGATGCTGGGTGATCTCGGCCTCTGGCAGAAGTTCGAATTCTACGAGGGCTCCTGCGGAGTCCCGTTGCTGATGCATGTGCCCGGAGGCGCAAATGGAGTGGTGTCTACGCCGGTCAGCCAGGTCTCACTCAGCGCAACCCTGACAGAGTTGAGCGGTGTTTCGCAACTGCAGCCGAATGATGGAAAGAGCTTTGCGTCTCTGGTCAAAAATCCTGCAAAGCCCGCGACCCTTGGACCGGTCTTTGCGGAGTATGCCCTGAACACTCCGCGGGCGAAGTACATGGTGCGTGATGGCGACTGGAAGTACACCTTCTGGGAGCATGATCGCGAAGAACTCTACAACCTGAAGTCTGACCCCGCCGAGCTAAGCAACGTAGCGGCGGATCCGCGATGTCGCAAGGAAGCCGAACGCCTGAAGGCTACGCTGTTTGCCTGGCATCGTCCAGCAAACGTGTAGCAGGAATGACCCGGAGCCACAGCGCCCGCTTGTGCGCATGGCCTAACCCGTTTGGAGGCTTCTCTTGCTTTCTCGCTTGCTTCGTTTTTCTCTCGTCTTTTTGTCGCTTTCTTATGTCGCCCTTGCACAGCAGACATCCACCCTTGTCGGCACGGTGCAGGACTCCTCTGGCGCTGCCATTGCGGAAGCAACGGTAACGCTGCTGAATACAGCCACCGGCTTTCAACGCACGGTGAGCACCAATGCGGAAGGGCAGTACACCGCGCCTTCGATCCCCGCAGGGAACTATCGTCTCTCGGTGGAGAAGCCTGGCTTTCAGCGGCTGGAGCGCAGCAACATTACGCTGGCCAGCGCCGCTACGACGGATGTCGACCTGACGCTGCGTGTGGGCAACAACTCTGAGACAGTTACGGTCACAGAGTCTGCGTCCCTTGTTCAGTCGCAGAGTGGTGTTGTGTCCTCACTGGTCGACAGTAAGCAGGTTGTCGCGTTACCTCTGGCGACGCGCAATTTTACTGATCTGGTGCTTCTGACTCCCGGTGCTCATACCGGATCAGCCTCCAACCTCGCCGAGGGCGGTAGCGCCTATGCGATTCGTGGTGGAGCGAACTTCAGCGTGAATGGTTCGATCGCCGCTGCGAATTCGTATCTGATTGACGGAATTTATGATCGCAACCAGTGGCTGAATACGCTGGTGCTGGTGCCCATTGTCGACTCCATTCAGGAGTACCGTGTGATGACCAGCAACTTCAACGCGGAGTATGGCGAAGCTGCCGGAGCCGTCACGACCGTCTCCACTAAGTCTGGCAGCAATCGCTACCACGGTAGTGTGTGGGAGTTCCTGCGCAACGACCAGATGAACGCGAACAGCTACTTCGCGAAACAGAATGGAATTCGCAGGGCGCCGTATCGCCGCAACACCTTCGGCGCTACGCTGGGTGGACCTATTCTGCATGACCACACCTTCTTCTTCGCTGACTACCAGGGAATTCGCCAGTCTGTGCCGCAGACTTACACAACCACGATTCCGACCCTGGCGCAGCGGGCAATGGTGCGTACCGGAAACTTCTCCGCTCTGGGCACACAGCTTTATAACCCGTATGCAAGCAGCACGGTGGGTGGTGTAACAGCGCGCGCCGCATTTGCCGGGAACCAGATTCCGACCTCTCTTCTGGACGCGGCAGCCGTAAAGTTCGTGGATCTTCTGCCAACGCCTACCAACGGAAATGCAACCAACAACTACACCATTACACCGGCGCTGACGCAGAACACGAACCAGTTCGATACACGCATCGACCAGAATCTTGGCAGCAGCGACCGGTTGTTCTTCAAGTACTCGTTCGACCAGACGGAGCAGGTATCGCCGGGCACGGTGGCTACCGCGCCTTCGGGTGTCTCGCTCATCGGTCCGTATATCGGTACCGGAGGAAATGGAACCCGGACGCCGGTACGCACGCAGTCAGGAACGCTGGGATACTCGCATGTGCTGTCACCTGCAACTCTGCTTGAAGCACACACGGCCATCGTCCGCTGGCGCGCAGAAGTCACTCCGCTGGGCCAGGGATTCGCGGCTGCCAGCGCTCTCGGGATACCCGGCATCAACTACAACGCTATCTCCGGGGGATTGCCGGGAATTACCATTTCGAACTTCTCTGCGCTGGGTGATACCTCGTCGTATCCGGAGAACAGCTACATCACAACCTTTCAGTACGATGGCGATGTAATTCACACTGCGGGCAAACACACGGTCAAAGCCGGTCTGCTTTTCCTGCGTCATCGCTTCAACGGATTCTCTGCTTTTCCCGTGCGCGGTACCTACGATTTCAATGGTCAGTTCACGCGGCAGATCGGATCCACCAGCGCGGCCTCCGCCCTGGCCGACTTTGCGATTGGAGCGACGGATGCCGCGAATCGCAACATCCTTACCG
Organism: Terriglobus tenax; assembly: GCF_025685395.1. Taxonomy (NCBI): domain Bacteria; kingdom Pseudomonadati; phylum Acidobacteriota; class Terriglobia; order Terriglobales; family Acidobacteriaceae; genus Terriglobus; species Terriglobus tenax. Next base: position 1,147,937 of record NZ_JAGSYA010000003.1, read on the forward strand.
GTGAATTCGGAATGCGAACATTCCAACTGGCGCCGTACCTGCAGGACACCTGGCGTGTCACCGATCGGCTGACCCTGGAGTATGGCGCGCGTTATGAGATCAGCGCTCCGCCGTATGAGGTCAACAACCATTGGGCGAACTTTGATGTGGCGTCGGGAACCCTGCGCGTCGCCGGGCTGAATGGCAATAGCCGTCGTTTGCGGAATTTTGACTGGAAGACCTTCTCTCCGCGTGCCGGCGTTGCGTACAGTCTCGATGCGCAAAAGAAGACGGTTCTGCGGGCAGGCTTCGGTCTCTCGTTTGTCGATACGCTCGCTGGTGGAGCGCAGCTCTACAAGAATCTGCCCTACTACTTCGCGCAGGTCATCGCAACGGATAGCGCCGCCGCTCCCGTTTCGCGGCTCAGCGATGGCTTCTCGACTCCCGTGCAGCCCGACCCCAACAATACCACGGCTATCTCTACCGGAAGCCCTACGGCATGGGATGTGAATACGCGGCAGACGGGCGTGTATCAATACAGCCTTGGCCTCCAGCGTGAACTGCGTCAGGATACGATTTTGGAGGTCAGCTACGTTGGTACCCGTTCCCAGCATCTGCTGATCAACAGCCTGAACCTCAACCAGTCCCGGCCAGGAGCAGGCGCACAGAATATACGCAGGCCGTATTACAGCATCAATCCGAACCTGGTGAACGTCGCTTATCGTACCGGTGCGGGCGATGCTTCCTACAACAGCCTGCAGGTGCACCTTGAGAAGCGGACCTCGAAGGGGTTGAACTTCGGCGCGTCTTACACCTATGCGAAGTATCTCTCCGATGCGGGGAATCCGAACGGCGGCGGTAATGCGGACATTCAGGATCACCAGTGCGTCCGCTGCAACTGGGGTTCGACACCGGACGACTTCCGGCACACGCTGGTCTTGAACCATGTGTATGAGCTTCCCTTCGGACGTGGCCGCCAGTTCCTGTCGCGTGGTCCGGTCTCTTACATCGTCGGTCCGTGGAACTTCAGCGGTGTCTGGTCGTTGCATTCCGGCTCGCCTTTCACCGTCTTCTATGGTTCGAATGTCTCCAACTCTTCCGGCGGCGGAACGCAGCGTCCTAACCGCATTGGCTCCGGCCGTCTGAGCAGCGGACGCACGGCAGCGCGTTACTTCGATACCAACGCATTTACCGCGCCGTCGCTGTATAGCTTTGGAAACTCCGGTACGGGCATCCTGACCGGGCCTGGCTACTTCAACGTAGATCTCACGCTGGAGCGGCGTTTCTTCATCACGGAGCGTGTGAGTGCCGACCTGCGTGGAGAATCCTTCAACACCTTCAACCGGGCAAATTTCAATAACCCCAATGCAACCATTGGCACCACGACGGCGGGCGTCATCAGCAGTACCCAGTCTCCGCGTGTGCTGCAGGTTGCCCTGAAAATCAGCTTCTAGAAGGAGACTTCCGCAATGGCAAACGAAAACCATCCAAGCCGCCGCCGCTTCCTGCAGACCGGAGCCGTGGCGGCTCTTGCGGCAAATGCGTTTACGCGTAAAAGCGCGGCGGCGGCGCCTTCCTCAGAAGGGAAGTACAACATCGTCTATCTGCACTCGCACGACTCAGGCAGATATCTTCGTCCCTATGGACACGATGTTCCTACGCCAAACCTGAGCCGCCTGGCGAAACAAGGCGTTCTGTTTCGCAATGTGCACAGCGCCGCGCCAACCTGCTCGCCAAGCCGGGCTGCACTGCTGACAGGACAGTCCTCGCACGCGTCGGGCATGCTGGGACTTGCACACCTTGGCTGGAGCCTGAGCGATTACAAGCAGCATATTTTGCATACCCTGCGCGAGCACGGGTATATCTCCGCGCTTGCCGGGGTACAGCATGTTGCGGCGGATCCATCTGTCATTGGCTATGACCAGCTTCTTCCGCACGCCACCACCAGTGCGAAGGATGTTGCACCGGCCGCGGTGAAATTTCTGCGCAGCAAGCAGGACAAGCCGTTCTTCCTGGATGTGGGCTTCTTTGAAACGCATCGCGAGTTTCCGGAGCCGGTCGACAATCCCGACTACATTCAGCCGCCTGCACCATTGCCTGATGTTGCGGAGACGCGGCTGGATATGGCCGGCTTCCACGCCAGTGCACGTATTCTCGATAAAGGAGTGGGTGAGGTTCTGGATGCGCTGGAGAGTGCAGGCCTCGCAGAGAACACGCTCGTCATCAGCACAACCGACCATGGCATCGCCTTCCCGAATATGAAGTGCAGCCTACGCGATACCGGCACAGGCATCTCGCTCATCATGCGTGGGCCGGGTGTCTTCGCAAAGCCGCAGGTGTCAGATGCTCTGCTGTCGAACATTGATGTGTTTCCCACTCTCTGCGACTATCTTGGCATTCCGCATCCGGCGTGGCTTACCGGCAAGTCTTTCCTGCCGGTCCTTCAGGGCAGCAGCAAGCAGGTCAATGAGGCTGTCTTTTCCGAGGTAACTTATCACGCGGCCTATGAACCCAAACGGTCCGTCCGCACAACGCGCTGGAAGTACATTCGTCATTTCGATGACAGGTCCAACGTTGTTCTTCCCAATTGCGATGACGGCTACAGCAAAAACTTCTGGATGGACAATGGGTGGAAGTCTCTCCCCAGCGTCTCGCATGAAGAACTCTATGATCTGATCTTCGATCCGAATGAGCAAAACAACCTGGCAGCCAGCTCCGAATCACGTGCAAAGACTGCTCTTGCGGATCTGCGAGGAAAGCTTGATGTCTGGATGAAGCAGACCGGCGATCCACTGTTGCATGGACCGGTGCCGCTGGTGCAAGGCGGCCACATCATGCCGCAGGACGCCGACTCTCCTAAAGGGCTAAGCCGCTATGTGCCGCGAACGCTCAAATAGGCATCGCTCGAGTATCGTGGAAGAGACATCATGATGGATAAGCCTGTATCTTGCTGTGCAGCTCGACGTGCCGGTTCCGCAATGGAAGAGGTCATTGCAGAACCGGTACGTCCTGGGCAGCAGGTTTCGCTTGTGGGCATGATTTCGCTGGCTGGCGGCTCCTTCCTGATGGGAACAGACTATCCGTATGGCTTTCCCCAGGATGGGGAAGGGCCCGTACGAGAGGTCGTTGTCTCGCCCTTCCACATGGATGCCTGTCCCGTCACGAATGCGCAGTTTGAGGCATTCGTGCGCGAGACGAACTACAGCACGGAGGCGGAACGATTTGGCTGGTCTTTCGTCTTCTGGATGCATCTTCCGGAGGATCGTTTCGAGGAGCTGGCCAAAGATACCGTGGCAGCGGCGCCGTGGTGGTGCCAGGTGGAAGGCGCCAGCTGGAAACATCCGGAAGGCCCAGGCTCGTCTTTGATCGGCCGGGAGAATCATCCGGTGGTGCATGTTTCGTGGAACGACGCCATGGCATTTGCGCGCTGGGCCGGCAAGTCGTTGCCGACCGAGGCACAGTGGGAGTTTGCGGCGCGGGGTGGGCTGGAGCAACAGCTCTACCCCTGGGGCAACGACCTGACACCATCCGGCAGACACATGTGCAACATCTGGCAAGGGCAGTTTCCCAACGAAAACACTGTGGAGGATGGCTTCAGCGGAACATGTCCGGTTGACGCCTTTCCGGCGAATGCGTTTGGCATGTACTCCGCGGCGGGGAATGTCTGGGAGTGGTGCTCCGACTGGTTTACGGCGGATGCCCTTACGCGGAGCGGCCATGATCCGGCCGGGCCGCAAGCTGGCGATGCCAGAGTGATGAAAGGCGGCTCCTTTCTATGTCATGCGTCGTACTGCAACCGCTATCGTGTTGCCGCAAGAACCTCAAATACGCCGGATAGCTCGACCTCGAATATCGGCTTTCGCTGTGCTATCTCCGGATAGGAAGATCCCCCGGGAACTATCGTTATTCTGCCTGTCTCTTATATAAGGGGATACATGCGAAACTGTGTTGTCTTTCTATTGCTAAGTGTTACGGCCTTGGCGCATGGACAGATCCGTGTCATCAACAGCGGGTGGCCAGGAAGAAACACCGCTCAGATTGAAGAGCATCTCGAGCACGAACTGGTTGCCGTGAAGCCGGACTTTGTCGTGATTCTGGCAGGCGGCAACGATGCGTTGAATGAGAAGGCATTTCTGCCTCCTGCGCAGACGCAGCAGAGCCTGACGAAGATGGTGCAGCGTGCGGAGAAGTCCGGGGCGCAGGTCATCATGGTTACCGTGCATGACCCCGATCTTGCCCGGTTGATGACACGGCACACGCCAGAGTCATACGGCAGCATTTCTCCGCTTGAGCGGCAGGCACAGGTCAATCGCATTGTGCAGCAGGTCGCGCGCGAAAACCACGCCACGCTGGTTCCATTCAACCAGGTGCTGCGGGATGCTGGTGGCGCAAACGCCGAACTCAGCACGGACGGCGTTCATCTTACCGCTCGCGGATATGGCTTACTCGCCGGGGCCGTGCGGTCTGCCTTGCCAAAGTCCTTGCCCGCGAACACCACGATTCTGTGCCTGGGAGACAGTCTTACCTATGGCATCGGCGTGCGTGTGCAGGATACGCCGGAAACGCCCGATACCTACCCATCGCAACTGAGGGCGCTGCTTCGTTAGGACAACGCTTCCTTGAGTAAAGCAAGCATGTGCGAGTGGCTACGGTAACTCGGCCTGCAGTGCGTAGACTTCATGGATGCCGGCCTCTCGCAGCAGAACAGGAGAGTCGTCGGGAGCAAGGTTGAGGCTCCAACCAAAGAAGCCGGTACGGCGTATCCCTTTCAGGCTCGCATAGCGTTCCAGGGTGTGCGTCTTCAGGTGGTAGCGGAAGATCGTAGGTTCCCATGGCGAGTCGAAGTAGATGGATTCTCCATCATGGCTCCAGACGCAGTCATTGACGCCAACATCGGCAAGCTCCATCCATCGGGAGCTCTGCACGTCATACAGCTTGAGCTTGTGGTTGTCCGCGGTCACGGCGGAGATAAAGTTCCCGTCCGGACTCCAGCGGGCTTTCCATAAGCCTTCCGAGCCAGTCAGAGGTGAGAGTGCATGGGTCTTCAGATCGAGGATGCGAAGCTGGAAGGATTGCTGGCGAACGCCAAAGGTAACAACCTGGCCGAAGACGAGCTTGCTGCCGTCTGCTGACCATGTCGGAACGCCCTGGTTCATTTTGTCAGAGGCAAGAAGCTCGTGAGTGCCTCCGCCGGATGGAACCTGATAGATCTTCCAGAGGTTATCTTTGCCCGGGCTGATATAGGTAAGTTGTTTTCCGTCCGGTGACCATTCTGGAAAGCGGGCGATGCTGCCCGGATCTGTGAGCCGGATGCGCTCCGTTCCATCAATGCGGCTGCGCCACAAGGTGCCTTCCGGATACGCCGTCCAGGCCATCCACTGGCCGTCGCGGGAGAAGGAAAGCGTGTCGGTGGAAAGACCTCCGAGGTAGGGCAGGAACTGACGCGATGCCGCGTCGTAGCGCATCAGTTCACCGCGTGCCTGTTCGCCGAGCGCGAAGATCTGTTTGCCATCCTGCGAGAAAACCGGTGCCCGCCAGAAGTCTGCAGGGCCTTCCGCCAGCAAGCCAGGCTTGCCGGATTGCCAGAAGTTGCGGCGGTCGCGCGCAATCCAAAGGCTGCTGCGGCGGGCTTCATTGACGACAAACACGTAGTAGCGGCCATCCGGCGTCCAGTCGCCGCAGCAGGCAATCCGTGCCCATGGCTCTTTTGCAAACAGTGGGTGAAGACTGCTTCCATCCGCGTTGATCTCCCACAGGCCCACATCCTGCGTCCAGTGTTGCGTGGAGAAGCGGATGCGGGCTCCATCCGGCGACCATCGTGGCCACGAGGGCGGCTCGTCCATGCGCGCAACCGGCTTCGAGTGACTGCCGTCGCTGTCTGCAAGAATCAGTTCGTTGCCCTTGATGTACGCGATGTGCAATCCATCCGGAGACCAGCTTGCAGCATGCCCGCTCAACTCGCCTACCGAACGCAGTGAGCCGCCGCTTAAGGACATGGCTGTAAAGGCGTGTTCGGACGACTGCTCCCATAGACTGCCAAAAAGAATCTCATTTGTGCTGCGGGAGTAGGCGAGCGCCGTATCGATAGGGTGGGGCGCTGGCTTACGGCTGGTTTCGCCGCCCTCCGTGGAGACCTCGGCAAGGTAGCTTTGAGCATCTACATCCTCGCTGAAGTAGATACGGCTGCCATCCGTGAGCAGGGAGATTAGGCGTTCCTTATAGGCGCCATCGTTGGTCAGGCGCGTAAAGCGGAGGATCTCCGGCTTCTGCCAGATAAGTCCGTTGCGGGAGAGCACGAAGAGAGTCGACGCGACGACGGCAATGCCTGCGGCTGTGACCGCCCACCAGGGAAGTCTGTTTCGCGTGTCTGGAACATCCGGCGGAGCCTCCGCTGCAGAGGGAAGCTCAATCGTCCGTACAGACTCTGCTGAGGGCGCCGGGGTCTCAGAGACGGGCTCAATAAGGTCCACCGGAATGCCGATCCGGTAGCCGCGGCGAGGAACCGTCTCAACGATCTCGATCCCTTCGTCGGTCTTGCCCAGTGCCTTGCGAAGAAGGAAGATGCACTGGGTCAGGCTGCTGTCTTCCACAAAGGAATCAGGCCAGATTGTTTCCAGAAGTACGGTCTTTGAGACGATGGCTCCCCGGCCTTCGACCAGCAGTTCCAACGCCTGGAAGGGTTTTGGGGGGAGAGGGATGCGTTCCCCGTCCTTGAGTAGCAGGCCTTGTGCCGGATCAAGGCAAAAATGTCCAAAGATATAGTGCCGATATTGCATCAAACGCCAGTGCCTTGAGGGAAAAATGATGGTTTCGTGAGGCTGCGTTCAAGACCAGTTGTGATCCTGCAGCCTAGATTACAGCCTGGACAGCGTAGATCCCACAGGTTTTCCCTGTCCCGCGGCACCCTCCCCGTCTGTTTGGTTCAAGGGGTCTACTTGGCCCTTGAACCAAACAGGAAGTCCTTGTGTCTCACGTCGTTGGCTGTATCGGCTGGCGCAGTATCAGCGAGCATGGACGCTACGTGGCCTTTCTGATCAACGAGATTCCCATCTTCGATCACACCAGCCTGATGGTTATGCTGTTGGAACGATCCGAAACCACTCCCCTCCGGTCGCCCGTGCGGGTGCTTACTTCCGCTTGCGGGGCTTATGGGGTTTGGCAGGCGCCTTCTTTGCACCTTGTCCTGCTGCTTTCTTCGCACGCGGAGTGGCGGCCTTCGGCTTGCGCACCGGCCGTGCAGGAGGCTCGGGAATCGGTGGCAACCCGGCGATGGTGAGAAGCAGGTTGTTCGCTGCCCGGAACAGGTTCTGGTGTGCGGGTACGCCGCCGTCGGTTGCCGCCAGGAAGATGGCCGTGTCGCGCTCGTGGTTGATGGCGATGTAGGTGAGGAAGCCCGCGCCGCCGCCCGTCTTCTGAACAATATGCCGAAGGTCTTCCTTCGGCTGAATGTGTATCCATCCCAGCCCCAGCCCCGTCGGCAGACCGGCATGATCCAGACCCACCTGGCGCAGCAGTTGCGAGGGCTGCATGTAGACATCCTGGGCACCGGGGTCCTGCGCGGGGAGAGTCTCGCTCTTGTCGCGCAGCAGATACTTCAGCCAGTTCGTCATGTCCTTCGCGTTGGAGTAAAGTCCGGAGCTTCCCGCAGTCTCTTCGGTGGAGGTACACGGTCCCTGGTCATGCACTCCGGTCAGCAGAAGTGCGCACTGCTGGCTGGTAGGGAAGTAGGTGGTGTTTGGCATGTGCAGTGGATTCAACGTGCGTTCCGCCAGCAGTGCCGCATATTGCCGGTGCGTGGCCGAAGCAAGGGCATCGCTTAGCAGGTCAAAGCCAATGTTGGAATACAGTGAGACCGTTCCCGGGACACTCCTCAGCTTCTGCTTTGGCAGCCACTCCCAGCGTGTCCTGTGGTCAGGGAAGGTGAAGTGTGGCGTGCCCTTTGGCATCGGCCCCAGCTCGCGGGGCAGGCCTGAGGTATGCATGGCAAGGTCTGCAAGAGTGATGGGGTGAACGCGCTCCGGCACCTCTATCCTGGAGGGCACAAATTTCTGCAGCGGGTCGTCCAGATGGACTGTCCGGTCGGCGGAGAGCTTGAAGAGCACGTCCGTCGTAAAGATCTTGGTCAGCGAACAGAGCCGCAGGACGGAATCCTGCGAAGGCAGCGCCTGTGACCCGGGAGCCGTCTCTCCATAGCCACGGAAGAAGCTCTGGCCGCCGCGCACCACTACCAGTACCATGCCCGTTGAGCCGGACTGTGCGAAGAGATCCTGCCCCAGAGCACCGGCATCCTGCAGATCCGGCAGAGATGGTTCGTCTTTAGCCTGTCCATAGGCAGGCGAAAGGGAAGGCAGCAGGAGCGCAAGCAGAAGGGGCAGCAGGGGAACGGGTTTCATGTGGTCTTCAGTTCGAAGATACTGTGCCACACCAACCCATGGAGCCTGTCTGCAACAGGACGCCACTGGTTTGACAACCGTGCCGTCGCGCGTAGGGATCAGCCGCTGGCGTCCGCCGAATAACTGGTGTAGCTCGCTACCGGCGGCCGCAGGCCACGGATCACCTCCAGCAGGCTGGGATCTACGCCGCGAGGAGCCGCAACGGCGTCCTTCAGTGGGATATCCACGATGGTGGAGTTTCTAAGAGCGACCATGCGACCAAATCGTCTCTGTGTGGCAAGATCCACTGCCGCAACCCCGTACCGTGTCGCCAGCACCCGGTCAAAGGCGGAGGGCGTGCCGCCGCGCTGGATGTGGCCGAGGATCGCGCTCCGTGTTTCGCAGCCCGTACGCTCTTCAATCATCTTTGCCAGGGCCGAGGCAATGCCGCCGAGCTTCTTTGTCGGGCCCGCCCAGTCAGAGTTAGGCAGAGTGGCTCCTTCGGCAATCACCACAATCGCATACTGGTTGCCTTTCTCCCACTCGTACTGGACCTGTCCGCAGACCTCGTCAATGTCGATCGGGACCTCGGGCACCAGGGTGACGTGCGCCCCGGCCGCGATGCCGGCGCAGGCCGCAATCCATCCCGTGTGCCGTCCCATGACCTCGCACACAATCACGCGGTTGTGCGCCGCGGCGGTCGTGTGTAAACGGTCAATCGCTTCCGTCGCGATATTGACAGCGGTATCAAAGCCAAAGCACATATCGGTGCCGCTCAGGTCGTTGTCAATGGTCTTCGGGACGCCAATGCAGTTGACACCCATATCGCTGAGAATCAGGTTCGCCGCCTGGGTTCCATTGCCTCCCAGTGCAATCAACGCATCCAGGCCATGGCGGTCCATGGTCTGCGCGCAGCGTGCGAAACCGGCATGGACCTGGCGGATATCCACGCGTGATGTCCGCAGAATCGTTCCGCCGCGGGTCAGAAGGTCCTCGGTCGCCCGCAGATCAAGGGGTATGTAAAGGTCTTCAACCAGGCCGCGCCATCCCTCCATAAAGCCGAGGAACTCGTGGTTATGATGCAGAATCCCTCGTTGCACCACGGCTCGTATCACTGCATTCAGGCCGGGGCAGTCACCACCGGCAGTCACTAAACCAATACGCATTCGCCGACGCAACCTCGGCCATTGTTATGGCGCGTCAAGGATAGCACCGCGAAACGCGGCACTTTGTCTGAGACGAATCAACCCAGACTCCGCGTGTGCCTCCAGCTATGATTCAGAAAGTGATCACCTCATCCGGCATAGAGCCCAGGACCTGGCTTCGCAAGGAGCGTTTGCTCTCCATGGCGCGTTGGTTTGTTCTTGGCCTGGTCTCGCTGTGGCTGCTTGCCGCGCTTACCCTGGTTGCTGCCCGCTGGATTGATCCGCCCACGACTGCGGTGCAGACGGAGCGCCGCATCCAGTCCTGGTTTCAGCCTGCGCCCTATGCCAAGCGCTACACGTTTGTTCCTCTCAGCCAGATCTCGCCCGACCTGCAGCATGCTGTCATCGCCGCGGAGGACGGCCGCTTCTATCAGCACCATGGCTTTGACTGGCACGAGATTCAGCTGGCTGCACACGAGGACATGGAAGGCGGCCGCATGCGCGGTGGCTCCACCCTGACGCAGCAACTGGTCAAGAACCTGTTCTTCGGCACAAGCCGTTCTATCCTGCGCAAAGGCGCGGAAGCTTCGCTGGTGCCGGTGGCGGAACTCGTCCTCGGTAAGCGGCGCATCCTTGAGCTCTATCTGAATGTTGTGGAATGGGGCCCTGGAATATACGGTGCAGAGGCGGTGTGCCGCGCCGACTACAAGACCTCGGCCCGCGGAGTTGGTCGGCAGCAGGCGGCACGTCTCGCCGCCATTCTTCCAGCGCCCCGCAAGCGGAGGCCGGAGCGGATGAACAGCTACAGCTCCATCATTCTGCGCCGCATGGGCCAGATGGGCTGGTAGTTCCGGCTACTTCTGCAGAACCGGTTCCACCAGCGGCAGGACATTTTTCACAATCATCTGGCTGCCCATCACCGTCGGATGAATGCCATCCTTCTGGATGGCTCCCTGTACCCCGTAGATGTCCTTATAAAGGAACGGGAATAGCGTCATGCCGTACTTTTTCGCCATCAGGGCATAGGTCTGGTTGAACTGGTCAATGTAGACCTTTCCGTACTGTGGCGGCAGCGTAATTCCGAGCAGAATGACCTTCGCGCCCGAGGTTTTCAGCTTTGCCAGGATGCCGTCAAAATTGGCCCGCGTGCTGGCAATCGGAATCCCCCGTAACCCGTCGTTGCCGCCCAGTTCCACCAGCACGACCGCCGGATGCAGAGCCACGGCGTCTTCTACGCGGTCGAGGGCGTCTTTCGTGGTATTGCCGGAGATTCCCTGATTGACGACGCGGTACTTGTATCCCTTCTCATCCAGCGCCTTCTGCAGGAAATCCGGATAGCTTTCGCCCGCGTCGAGGTTATAGCCGGCGGTAATCGAATCGCCGAAGCATAAAATCACAGGACGTTCGTCCTTAATAGAAGCGGTTTCTGCCGCAAGGCCGTTTTTTGACGGCTGACGGGCTAGTTCGCTGGCCGCCCGGGTACTGCTGGAGTAGTCTTCAGCGCGTTTTGCGCCATTGCTGGTCTTGCAGCCAGTAAACGCAAGCGACAATACGAGGGGAAGCGCAGCACCAAACAGTTTCACTTGAGCAGTGTAGCGAATTGAAGGAGAGTACGTTGAGCCCAGCCATGATCGAAGTCACCGGCCTGACGCGGTCCATCCGCAACGGCCGCCGCACGGTTGAAATTCTGAAAGGCATTGATTTCACCGTCACCCAGGGCGAGTTCGTCGCTATCATGGGTTCCTCCGGTTCTGGCAAAAGCACGCTGCTTGGCCTGCTGGCCGGACTCGACACCCCGACCTCGGGCGATGTGAAGATCACCGGCGAAAGCATCAGCTACCTGCCCGAAGACAAACTGGCCCAGGTCCGTGGCAAGAAAATCGGCTTCGTCTTCCAGTCCTACCAGCTCATTCCAACGCTCACGGCCCTGGAGAATGTTCTGCTGCCGTATGAGCTGAACGATGGTTCGGACGGTCTTGCACGCGCCAGGGACCTGCTTCTCTCCGTTGGGCTGGAGCGCCGTATGGATCACTACCCGGTCCAGCTCTCCGGCGGGGAACAGCAGCGCGTCGCCATCGCGCGCGCCTTCATGCTGCGCCCCCCCGTTGTGCTGGCGGACGAGCCCACCGGAAATCTTGACTCCGCCAATGGCTCGCACGTTCTCGATCTTCTGCTGGAGATGAACCGTACCTCCGGCACCACGCTTGTCATGGTGACACACGATCCCACCATTGCAGCGCTCGCCTCCCGCCGTATCGTGCTCAAGGACGGCCTTGTCGTTTCTGACGAGCTTCAGGCGGTGCAGTAACGATGGGTTCCCTTAGCTGGACATCCGCCCGTCGCATCGCATGGCGTGAGATGCGCTCTTCGAAAGGCAAATTCGCCTTCGTCATTCTGTCCGTTGCCGTGGGTGTCGCCGCTCTCACCGGCGTCCGCGGTTTCAGCGGAGCTTTTCGCACTGAGCTGCTCGTCCGCGCCCGCTCCATCATGGCCGCCGACTTGTCCGCCCGCATGTTCGCGCAGCCAACACCCAGGGAAGAAGAAGGCCTTGTGGCGATGGAGAAAGAAGGCCTTCGCCTGACCACCGTGACCGAGATGGTCGCCATGGCCTCGGCCGAGCATTCGCTTGATCCGCTTCTGGTCTCGCTCAAAGCCATTGACCCGGCCGTGTATCCCTTCTATGGCTCCGTCGATCTTGCTTCAAAGGCCAGCCTCCGCAATGTGTTGCGCGACAACACGATTGTCTGCGCCGAAGATCTGCTGATCCGCTTGAATCTGAAGCCCGGTGACCGTGTGAAGATCGGAGAAAGCATCTTCACTATTGCCGGGATCGTCACCAATGAGCCCGATCGCCTCTCCGGCTCCTTCGCCGCCGGCCCCCGCGTGCTCATTACACAGAAGGGTCTTGAAGACGCTGGTCTTATTGTCGAAGGCAATCGCTCCAACGAGCGCTTCCTCTTTGAACTGCCGCAGGGAAGCACCGAGCAGCAGGTTGCCGCCTGGAAGGCGCGCCTGGTGGCTCTGCTGCCTGAGGCCCAGGTCTCTGACTACCGTGAAACCAACCCGGCCCTGACGCAGGGTCTGGATCGTGCCACCGGCATCCTCAGTCTGATGAGCCTGGTTGCGCTTGTCCTCGGCGCCATTGGTGTGGCCATGGCCATGCGTGCGCATCTGCAACAGCGCATGGATACCATCGCCATCATGAAGTCCCTGGGCGCGGGCAGCTCGCAGATCATGCGCATCTATCTGCTGCAGACAGTGCTCCTGGGGTTGATGGGCGGCATTGTCGGTGTGACGATGGGCACCGCGGTGCAGCGTTTCCTCCCCGTTCTGCTCAAACGGCTGATCAATGTGCAGCCGCCCTTTACGCTGGACTGGCGTGCCGTCGCTGTCGGCCTGGTCAGCGGCCTGCTTACGACGCTGCTGTTCACGCTGCCGCCGCTGCTCGACATCCGCAAAGTCCGTCCCATCCTGATCCTGCGTCGCGCCGTGGAGCAGAGCGACGAGCCGGCGCACAAAGCCTTCTTCACACGGCTGAAGTCCAACTGGGTGCAGTTCGCGGCAACGCTCTTTATTCTGCTCGGACTGGCGGGCATAGCTGCCACACTCAGTGATTCGGCCCAGACCGGATGGACCTTCGCCGCCGGTCTAGCCTCTGTCCTTGTCGCCCTGCTGGTCGCTGCCGCTGCGCTGCTGGCGATCCTTCGCCGTTTTCTCCGCGGGGCAGGTCTCTCGCTGCCCTCGGCCGTTCGCCACGGACTCGCCAATCTTTACCGCCCCGGCAATCCTTCTGCCGCGTTGCTTGCCGCTGTTGGACTCGGCGTGATGCAGATCACCACGGTCGTGCTGATGCAGCAGGCAGTGGTGCGTGAACTCAAGGTCGTTTCTTCGCCCAGGATCCCGAATATCTTCCTGGTCGACATCGCCAACTCCGAGGTCGACGGAGTTCGCAAGGTGCTCACCAGCCAGCCCGGCATCACCGCCGAACCGGAGCTGATCCCGGTTATCAGCTCGCGCATCACTGCTGTGAACGGCGTACCGGCAAAAGACCTGCGCCTCACCAACTTTCCCAAGCGCATGCTGCAATCCATCCAGCTCACCTGGAGCGATGAACTTCCGCCCGGCACCATCATGCTGAAAGGGAACTGGTGGAAGCCCGGGGAGACCCTCCCCCTGGTCGCGATTGGCCAGCGCATGAGCGAGCGGCTCGGTGTTCAGATCGGTAGCCACATCACTTTCTCCGCGCAGGACAAGCCCATCAATGCCATTGTGGGAGCCATCATCAAGTCTGACGGCCAACACGCTTTCTCACGCGCCGAGTTCATTCTGCCCAGGGCTCCGTTGCAGGGCTTTCCTGTCGTCTGGTATGGAGGAGCGCATGTCGACCCCAAACAGGTAGGTCAACTGGAGCGCGCCATGTATGCGGCTTATCCGACGGTGACGGTTATTGACGTGGCGCAGGCGCTGGAAACCATCCGGCAGGTTGTCCTGCAGATCACTGTGGTCATCCAGTTTCTTTCGGCATTCTCCATCTTTGCAGGTCTGGTCATCCTGGCCTCGTCCATCGCCGGCACGCGCTATCGCCGCATCCGCGAGGTGGTTGTGCTCAAGACGCTCGGCGCGACACGCTCCCGCATTGCAACGGTCTTCTCCATTGAGTTCGCCGTGCTTGGCCTGGTCTCCGGCGTCACCGGAGTGCTTTTCGCTACCCTGGTCGCCCGCTTCCTCCAGCGGCAGATGGAGATCGAGTTCCATCTGCCATGGGGTACTGATTTGCTGATGATCCTTGGTTCCGCCTCGATGGCTGTGCTCACCGGCTGGATCGCCAGCCACCGCGTTCTCGGTCAGAAACCGCTGGAGGTTCTGCGGGAAGAGTAGCCCACTGAATCTATTTCGATATCGAAGCATCTATTCTACTGTTATGCAGATCGGAATCGACAGCTTCGTGGATTACACGCCGGACGAGTCCGGCAACATCGTCTCTCCGCAGCAGCGTATGGCAGACCTGCTGGAGGAGATCGCGCTCGCCGACAAGGCTGGCCTTGCTGCCTTTGGTATCGGCGAGCATCATCGCCCGGACTACCTTGCCAGCTCCCCGGCCACGATCCTGGCTGCAGCTGCGGCCATCACGAAGAACATTCGCCTGCAGAGTTCGGTCACGGTGCTTAGCTCGGACGAGCCCGTCCGCGTCTTTCAGCAGTTCGCCACGGTGGACCTGATCTCGAATGGCCGTGCGGAGATCGTCGTTGGCCGTGGCTCGTTTACAGAGAGCTACCCGCTCTTTGGTTACGACCTGAAGCTCTACGACAAGCTCTTTGCGGAGAAGCTTGACCTGCTGCTCCACCTGCGGGAGGAGACCAACGTCACCTGGGAGGGGGAACTGCGTCCGTCCCTGCACGGTGAAGGAGTCTACCCGCGCCCGGTACAAAAGAAGCTGCCTATCTGGCTCGGTGTAGGCGGAACGCCGCAGTCATTTGCGCGTGCCGGCCTGCTCGGCCTGCCGTTGA
The DNA here is from genome assembly GCF_025685395.1 of Terriglobus tenax. NCBI lineage: Bacteria > Pseudomonadati > Acidobacteriota > Terriglobia > Terriglobales > Acidobacteriaceae > Terriglobus > Terriglobus tenax. The sequence continues at coordinate 1,162,940 of NZ_JAGSYA010000003.1, forward strand.
TGGTTGCCGTCATCGGCGGAGAGCCGCACCGCTTCCGCCCGCTGATTGACCTCTACCGTAAGGCTTACCTGCAGTCCGGCCACCCGGAGCAGGAGATGAAGGTTGGCCTGCATGTTCTCGGCTTCCTGGCGGATACCGACCAGAAGGCAGGCGACACGATGTTTCCAGTCTGGCAGCGCCAGTTCGCGAAGATCGGCGCCGAACGTGGCTGGGGTGCTCCGCAGACCCGCGCACAGTTTGACGGCAATGCATCGCCAGCAGGAGCGTTCTTTGTCGGCAGCCCGCAGACGGTCGCTGCCAAGCTGAAGTACGTCAATGAAGTGCTCGGCGGAGTCGACCGCGTGAATATCCAGCTCACCTCCGGCACCCTGCCGCATGAGGACGTGATGCGCGCGGTCGAGCTTCTGGGCGAAGCCGCAAAGCTGACCGTCTGAAGTTCTGCTCACATAAAGCAAGCCGCGTTCTGCGGCGACACTCCCTGTACCTGCCCCTGGATGGCAAGTACAGGGAGTATCAGCTGTTCTTCAATATTTCTCAGGATCAGGCGCTAAGCTTGCCGCGACCGGTGTCATAGCGTTGACCAAAAACGTCCTAGGCAATACACTGACTTAGGTGAGTTGATCGCGCGGCGGTAAGCGCAGTCCTCGCTGGCCAATCTTAAAGATTGCCCTCTCGTTCAATGGTAGGACAGTCGGCTCTGAACCGATCAATCGGGGTTCGAATCCCTGGGGGGCAACCAAGCGCGCACTTCCGCGCATCTTCTCGCACTACTTAGAATCCTTGAAAACCAATAAAACCAATAAAAACAATGATTTACTTCTCTCTTGAGTGCGCTGACGTCCGAAAACGGACGGGGACAGCCGCGCTTTTTTGTGGGTACGATTGTGGGTATATTTAGGCAATCCTGTGGGTACGCGAAATACCCGCGTTTGGGAGGCATAAATGGGACTCACTCTCAAAGAAATTGAGAACGCTAAACCACTAGCCAAGCAATACAAGTTGGCGGACAGTCGCGGCCTCTGTCTCTTAGTCACTCCTTCGGGTGGAAAGCTGTGGCGTTGGCGTTATCGGTTCGCTTGTAAAGAGAAGATGATGGCTTTCGGGGAATTCCGGACGGTGTCTCTGAAGGAAGTTCGCGACCTGCATTTCGCCGCTCGTCAGACATTGGCTAACGGGATCGACCGTTGCGATTTCGCCTCTACCTCGAGTCTCTGGGCCTGGCAGCTGGAACCGTAACCAAATGCCTAGCCGCGGTAAGGGCGGCTCGCCCACGAGGCTGTAGATTCCGGCTTGCTCAGCTGCAGGTATTCATCGGGTGAAAGGAGCAAAACAGCTTGGAGCCCGCATGGGATCTGCGCAGTGCATGCGATCTCGCAATGTTGTCTGTGCTTGTGGGCTGCGGCTTACGCCGGGCGGAGCCCTCTGCGCTGACAGTTGAGGATTTACAGATCAGACAAGGGCATTGGGCGATTGTGGACCTCGTCGGCAAAGGCAGTCATGTCCGTACCGTGCCGATGCCTGCTTGGGTGAAGGATGCTGTCGATCATTGGAGAAGTCTGGCGAAGGTGACCTCAGGCCGAGTATTCCGAGCTGTTAGCCGGCATGGGACGCCCTGGGGCAGGGCATATCCGAGAACGTGATCTGGTACGTGGTGCGAAAAGTCGCTGAACGGCTTCACTGGGACAATCTCGCGCCATACGATCTCCGACGAACGTGCGCTGAACTCTGCTATGTAAATGGCGGCGAATTAGAACAGATTCAGTTCTTCCTTGGTCACGTATCCCGCGCTGACCACCGAGCGGTACCTTGGCTGCAAGTGGAATCTGGAGAAGCCGGTCAACGATCGCTTTGGGTGTCTCTTCACTCGGGCGGCCGCGAGCTTACGTTGCTCGTGCGGCCGCGACCTGTTCGGCTGCCCATGAAGTAAATTAATGTCTCTTCATTTTCCTAGTCAACAGCAGATGGTTCCTATCCTTATGAGACTCGTGTAGCAAGAAGAGTGTCACGACTTCAAATACCCAAGCTCAAATGCTTTTAATACCGCTCTGGTCCGATCTCTAACACAGAGCTTTTCGAGTATGTTTGAGACGTGATTTTTGACAGTTCCTTCTGCTACCCTAAGCGCGAAAGCGATCTCTGAGTTGCTGAATCCCCCCATAAGCAGTTGCAGGATCTCGATCTCGCGGTCGGTCAGTCGATCTTGTTTGGGGCGTGATGCGGTTGACTTCCGAGACTGCAAGGCTCGAAGCAGACGCTCTGTTAGAGCAGCTCCAAAGAATTTTTCACCACGAGCCACACTTCGTATTGCGTCGGCAAGACGCACCAGGCTTACATCTTTTAGAAGAAACCCCTTTGCACCAAGATGAAAGGCTTCCAGAACAATCTCGTCATCGTCAAAGGTTGTCAGGACGATGACGGGCATGGAAGGTCCTTGCGCCTCGAGATGGCGAAGCACATCAATACCGTCCATCTTCGGCATGCGCATATCCAGCAGGACAACATCGGGCTGATGTTGCCTGAGGACGGAGATGGCATCGAACCCATTGTCGGCTTGTGCTACGACGCGGATATCTTCTGTAAGTAGTAGAAGGTTTTCGAGCCCTTCCCTTACGATGGTCTGATCTTCAATGAGCCCGACTCGAATCATCAGTTGCTCCTCAGGGGCATGAGTGCCCGGACGGAGAGACCGGGATGTTCTCCACTGGATACCTCCACGTCTCCACCGAACTCGCGGAAGCGTTCGCGCATCCCGCGTAGCCCAAGTCCAAACTCCGGAACGGACTCTAACGTGGTGCCATCGTCGTGAGCATGTACCTGGACTTTATCTCCGTCGAGCCGAAGATCAATCCAGACCTGGCTGGCAGTGGAGTGCTTGATGGTGTTTGTGATGATCTCCTGCACACAGCGGATGAGGACGTTCGCCTGCTCCGGATCATCAACGGTGAGGTTGCTGGGAGCGTGCAGATGGATCTTCAGGTCTGGGAGTGCGGCGGTAAGAGCTTCAAGTGCGCCGGCAAGGTTGACCCCGGAGGTTTCCCTTAACTGGCGGACGACGCTTCTGACATCGGCGAGAAGTCCCTGCGACACATCCTGCGTTTTCTTGATCAGGCTCCGGATGTCTTCATCTTTGCAGCGGTTGATTGCGATCTCCTGGTGGAGATACAGGGCCGTAAGCCGATGGCCGAGCGCGTCGTGCAGTTCGCGAGAAATTCTGAGGCGTTCATTCGAACGAGAGCTTTCTGCCAGCAATTCACGCGTCGCCTGTAGCTGTGCGTTGACCAGAGCCTGCTCTGTACGCAGATGAACTTCTTTTTTTGCCATCATCACGATGACCGCTGTGAACGAGTCCAGCGCAAAGATGGTGAAGTGGGAGAGCGTGTTCATGAAGTCGTTCGGAGAAAAGCTGGAGTTCAGCCACAGGTGGGCGATGCTCTGAACGACGATCCAGATGGTGGCCTGCCGTGCAGGCAGAACCAGCGCAACCTGCCAGCTGATAACGATCAGTGCGACAGCGATTGCAGAACCTGGCTGCAGCCAGGCAAAGTACATGACAACAGCAACGCAGACCGCGCAAAGAGTCATTTGTACGGACCTGCTCTTGACGCGTTCAGTAAGCGATGCCCAGAAGCAGATGGCGTAGACACACCAGAGTGTCCACCAGATTTGCTTAGGATCTGAGTGGGTAAACGCGTCTCGCGCCGCGGGATGGATGCGCGACGGGATAAGCAGTAAAGCCCAGATTGCTATGCCAACGTAGCGAAGCAGTCTTCGATACGTGTTGATGGTCCCAACTCCCATTGCTGTGATTACAGCACCGCGTGCATCTGGAGTCTGTATGCCAGAAGTCATGGTATGAGTCCTATGCCATATAGCACTTTCGCTACGTAGTGTCGAACGATATTGTGACGTTATTCAACGGGACAGCAAGACACTGGGAACGGAATCGCGGCGTGGTGAAGCTCCCAGGATTGGTTCGATCAGGATAGCAGAGGCTCCTCTAAAGGAACGCCATCTGGGATGCCGAGGTGTTTTCGCTAACCGTTGCGATAGCCGTACAGACGCTGCGTAGTGCAATTCAAAAATTCTTGATTTTGGGGGTACTCGGTGATGAGGCTTCGTTGCATTTCTCCATCCGGTTCGGTTGATTTTGTCAGTTTCTGTCGCTTCTATCGGCTGGTCTTTGCGGTCCTTGTGCTTTGTTGCGCATTTTCCGCGCATGCGCAGCAGACGGCTATCCAGGGCACTGTGGCAGATGCGAGTGGAGCAACCATTACGGGTGCTGAAGTTGTGGCGGAGCCTGTAACTGGTGGCACGCCGTATAAAACGACAACGGATTCTGACGGGCATTTCAAGTTTCCTGTGGTGTTGGCTGCAGAGTACGAGGTGACGATTACAGCAAGCGGATTCGCGCCAAACCGTCAGCACTTCACACTGCTCATCGGACAATCATCCGATCTGGCATTTTCTCTCTCTCCGGCATCAACATCTTCCGCGATTACGGTGACTGACGCGCCCGTGCAGATTGATACAACTGCGTCCCAGGTCTCTGGCAATGTCGACCCCGTGGCCATGACGAAGCTTCCGATTAATGGCCGTAACTGGATGGAGCTCTCTTCGCTGGTTCCGGGTGTACGTGTGAATTCGTTCTCGAATGGAACGCCACTTGGCGGTAACAATGCTGGAAAGCTGCAGATGAATGTTGATGGCCAGCAGGTGACCAACAATACAGCTTCCGCTACTTCATCTACGGCGCAGGCGCAGTTCAGCCGCGATGCGATCTCGCAGTTTCAGATCATTACCAACCGCTTTGATGCGACCCAGGGACGTTCAGCCGGCATCCAGGTCAATGCTCAAACTAAGTCAGGTGCGAACGAGTTTCGTGGAACGGCGTTCCTGTATGCGCGTAATGATGTCTTCAATGCCTCTGACCCAATTACGCGGACCGTCCTGCCATTCAAAGATACGCAGTACGGAGGCACACTCGGTGGGCCTATCCGGCACGACAAACTCTTCTACTTTGGCTCATTCGAAGGCGAGCGCCAGCCCGGAACGATTGTAAGCAATCCGCAGGGATTCAACTACACGTTTACACGTCCTTCGAACATGAGCCTGAACGAGTATCTTCTTCGTTCGGATTATCAGCTGAATGATAAGAATCATTTCTTCGTGCGCGGTTCGGCCTACACCTACGACATGCCTTTCACAGGCGTATCAGGAACAGCGGACCCAAGCACAGGCTATTCCACTACACGTCAGTACTGGAGCGTGTGGGGCGCTTGGAACCGTGTCATTACGCCAAACCTGATCAGCGATCTTAAGGCGGGCTACAACCACATCGGCTATTCCAATATTCCGTTCCAGAGCGGGATGCAGTTGAAGTTTCCTACCACAACTATTGGCGCGGGATACAACATTCCGCAGGTGCGTAATCAGAACTCACCTTCATTTCGCGAAGACATGTTCTGGCTTCATAAGAACCACAGTCTGAAATTTGGTGCGGAGTACTCGCACGAGTCGCACTCTGGTGAATACGGGCAGAATGTACGTGGCTATGCCTCCATGAATGCTGACCCAACCTCGATCGGGCTGAAGTGGACCGATGTCTTTCCGGACACGACAAATCCATCGACATGGAAGCTCTCCCTGGTCAACTCGCTTGTGGGCACGTACACGCAGGGTTTTGGAGACTTCAACCTGAAGATCCAGCGCAATACCATCGGCCTATGGCTGCAGGATGACTGGAAGCTGTTTCCACGCTTTACGCTCAACCTTGGTCTCCGTTACGACAATGATCTTGGTGTGTTCAACCCTCAGCTCCGCATGCCTGCGAGCACTGGAATTCAGCAGCCGACCGGCGGCGACAATAACAACATCTCGCCCCGTGTAGGCTTTGCATACGATCTGTTTGGTCGCGGAACGACGGTGATTCGCGGAGGTGTTGGCATGTACTATGCCGACATCGGAGCCAACCAGATCTCGAACTCGGCACTGTACAACGGGGTCCGCACGGTTCAACCTTCAGTCTCGAAGACATCGACAACGACCGTTGATTTGAATAATCCGTTCAATGGCAAAACTGCCGCGGACTTCCTCGCGAATCCTACGGCTTACGTACAGTCGGTGCAGGTGATGGCGCCGGATGTGAAGACTCCTTGGTCTGCACAGGCAACCATCGGTGTGCAGCAGGTACTGTTTACGGACTGGACCATTTCGGCAGACTTTGTTCATACACGTACGCACAGCGACTGGGTACGTGGAGACGCGAACCTGGCACAGAACCCGGCCAACGGTTTCAACTACGATCCCAGCAAGACCACGAGACCCAACACAAAGTACACGCAGATTCTGACCTTCTATACGCCGAACAATGTTGGCGCCATCTATGACGGCCTGCAGGTAGGCGTTCAGAAAAGGCCGTCACATCACTTTGTATCGGGCGTTGCGTATACGTTCTCGCGTATGAAGGACAATTCTGGCAGCCCGTTCTCTTATCCGAACAATCCCTTCGATCTCAGTTCGGAGTGGTCAAAGTCAACGGACAACCAGACGCATGTGCTTTCAGCCAACGGCAACTATGACTGGAAGTGGGGTTTCCATAGCGGACTTCTATACCGTTTCGGATCGGGCAATAACTTTTCAGCGACGGCTGGATCAAGCCCGACCGGGCTTGGTGCTTACACCACAAACCGGACCTTCTGCGGAACTGGAGCAACGAACTCGCTTTGCACCACCACGGTCAAGGTCTACAACGATTCGAAGTTCAATCGCTATGACGCGAAGTCGGGCTTCATTATCACGGACAGGAACCAGTTTGTTGGCCGTCCTATCCATCGGGTGGATGCCAACGTGGCGAAAGACTTCACCTGGCATGACCGGTACCGTGTCACGTTGCAGGTAGAAGCATTCAACCTGCTGAACCACTCGAACTATGGCGCCTACAACACTGTCATTACGTCCGCGACATACGGTCAGCCGGCAGGAACTTCCAACGAACTTGCCTACTATGCCCGCATGTTTCAGTTCTCTGGACGCTTCTCCTTCTAACAACGAACCCTTCGCTTCTTAGGAGACCATTGATGTTCAACCGGTTTACTTCCTCACAGAACAAGGCTGCCATGGTTGCAATGGCGGTCTTGTTCCTCTTTTCCTTCTTACTGGCAAGCGCTCAGTCGCCGGAGATGTCTACGGTAAAAAAGTATGTTGACACTCACCATAAGGAAATCTTTCAGGAATTTCTTGCGTATGCGAGTATTCCTGATCTCCATGGCGACAACAAAAATCTGACGAAGAATGCAGAACTGCTCAAAAGCATGCTGGATAAGCGCGGCATGCATGGAGAGCTATGGCCCGCTGAGGGCGGAGCTCCCGTGGTGTATGGCGAGAAGATTGTGCCCGGAGCAAAGCATACTCTTCTTTTCTATATCCACTTTGATGGACAGCCGATTGAGCCAAAGCGGTGGGCTCAGCCTGATCCGTTTGTGCCGGTGGTTCGTACTGGAACGATCGAAGAAGGTGGTAAGACGATTACCGATCCTTTGGCAGCGGCCGATGTGCCTGGTGCGTGGCGGATCTATGCTCGTGGGTCCGGAGATGACAAGCTTCCCGGTGAGTGTGTGCTGGGTGCAATCGATGCCCTTGGGCCAAACCTGAAGGAGAACGTAAAAGTCTTCTTTCACGGCGAGGAAGAGGGTGGCGGTCCGAGCATGAACGCGGCATTTGCAAACCATGCGGACAAACTGAAGGACGCCACGCTCCTGATCATTTTAGATGGTCCGCAGCATTCGACCGGGCGGCCCACCATGTACTACGGAGCGCGTGGCGGAGCGAATGTAAATGTCACCGTGTTCACAGCAAAGAACAGCATGCACAGTGGTAACTATGGCAACTGGCTGCCCGATGCAAATGTGCGAATGGCGCAGTTGATCTCGTCCATGGTCGACGCCACTGGAAAGGTGGTGATCGAGCATTTCTACGATGATGTACTGCCATTCTCGAAGTCATCGGAACAGATGATGGACGCTGTTCCTGAGAACAGTGCGCAGATGCAGAAAGACTATGGCGTCGGCTCACTGGATGGTGCTGCGAAGTCCCTGCAGTTTGGCCTGAACATGCCTACTTTCAGCATTCACAAGATTGAGGGCGGCGAAGAGGGGTCAGTCATCGCGGCCAAATCAACGGCCGAGATTGCGATGCGTCTTGTGAAAGAAAACGATCCCAGTGTTATGGCGAAGCGGGTGATCGATCACATCAAGAAGCAGGGCTACTTCATAGTGGATAAGGATCCCGATGTGGCGACGCTCGCAGCACATCCGCGTATTGCGAAGGTAACATCTCGTTCGCTGCAGGCACGCGGTGGGACGGGTGCGTGGCGTACAGACGCTGAACAGCCGGAAGCAGCTTTCGCAAAGGCTGCGCTCGACAAAGCATGGCCGGGCAAGATGGTGTATCTCCGCACGCTTGGCGGAGGTGTTCCTGCGGGGCCATTCATCGATAAGTTCGGTTTCCCGGTCATTGGGATTGCACTAGCAAACTACGACGACAACCAGCACTCTGACAACGAAAACGCAAAGATGGGCAACATCTACGACGGCATTATCACTCTGGCTGGTCTGATCAGCCAATAACATGAGCAACCAGAATTCTCGGGAGAACAAGTAGATTATGGACCGTAATTCAATCTTTAACTCAGCCATCTCACGCCGTAATTTCGTCCGTACATTCGGTGCCGGCGCTGCCGCCGCTGCATTCTCGCCCGCAATGCTTGCTCAGCAGGCAAAAGCCGGTATGGATGGCGAGGCCCGCCGTAAGGAACTCGGCGAGATAAGCCGGCTTACAGCACAAAACGGCGGTGTGACCGTATGGATCAGTAGCAATGAGAATCCGCATGGCCCCTGCACTGCCGCGCTGGAACTCATGGCAAAGACCGGGCCAACTGGCGGACGTTATGACAAGCAGCATCTTGGCAATCAGGTTGTCGATCTGATTAGCAAAGAGTTTTCTCTGAAGCCAGGTTATGTAGAGTTTTACCCCGGCTCTACCGGTCCGCTGGATATGGCTCTGATGTCCAACATCGGTCCGGACAAAGGCATCATCTGTGGAGATCCGGGATACGAGCAAGGGCCTTGGGCCGCCGATGCCTGTAAGGCACCGATCAAGTTCGTCCCATTGACGTCTACGTTCGCGCACGATGTGAAGGCCATGCTCGCTGCTGATCCTAAGGCCGGCGTCTACTACATCTGCAATCCGAATAACCCCACCGGCACCATGACTCCAAAGGAAGACATCAAGTGGTTGCTGAAGAACAAGAACCCGGGATCGGTGGTGATTGTTGATGAAGCCTATCACCATTTTTCGCCGGATGATTCATGCATTGACTTGGTTGCGGCCGATCAGGACATCATCGTGGTGCGTACCTTCTCCAAGCTGTATGGCATGGCGGGTATCCGCGCTGGGTTCGTGTTTGCCAAGCCTGAATATATCGCACGGTTCCAGACAATCTCCCCCTTCATCAAGCTGCGCAGCGTAGCCAGTGTCTCCATGATGGCTTCGGCGGCAGCATTGGCAAGCTTACAGGACAAGACAGTCGTACCCACGAGGCGGAAAGAGAACGCAGACATTCGCAGCGAGACGCTCGAATTCCTGAGCAAGAAGGGATACAAGTTTATTCCTGGATCACAGGCGAATATGTTCTTTGTCGATACCGGACGTCCGGGTAAAGAGATGCAGATTGCCATGCTCAAAGAAGGTGTGTCGATTGGACGTACATGGCCAAAGATGCCGACGTATTGCCGCATTACGGTGGGCACTGCGGATGAGATGAAGAAGTTCCAGGTTGCATTCGCAAAGTGCATGGAAGAGACGCCCGGAAAGCATGCTGCTCTTGTACAGCACTTTGCCGGAAATCCGACAGAACTCTATCGTTCATAAAACAACAGAGGTAGTGTTTCCGACTGGCAGCCCGTGGCGAAAGCCACGGGCATTTTTCTGGGGTGCGGTAACTAGACAAGTGATCAAACAAGGGCATGTGCTCTAAGTACAACCGGATCGGAGGTTCAATTGCCGAGAACGTCGAGAGCATCCGAAAAATGTATAGGTACAAGTGTGGGTCCGACTGTGGAAATAAGTTATATCCTTTTTTGTAATCAACACGAATGAATCCCTGGAGCAGGGAAGCGCGTACCTCGGCGCACTTTCTCGCACTACTTAGAATTTCTGAAACCCAGTAAAAACGATGGTTTAGCGCCCTTTCGAGTATCGCTCGCCGTTGAAGCATTGGGAATGTGAATCCCACATGGATTTCCACTCCTAGTCATTCTTTCAACGCTTTCTGGCTTTGCAACGATGTCGCCGCCGCGTATAACCAACTGACGAAAACGACGTTTCAGAGAACTAATTTCCCGATATCGGCTCAAGTCTAGCTCGATGAGTGCATTGGCCTGAATGTGTCAGTGGAGCTTCTGCGGTTCCAAAGATGAGGAACCGGATATATGGCCACTAGCCATTTCACAACCGACTGAGCACCGACAGAATCCATAGCAACGCTCCGAAAATGAGCGTTGAAGCACTCGAGAGCTCCCGCAACACTGCTTGCACAAAAGAAGCGAGATGGAAACGAAGTTACCAGGGCAAGCTTTCTTTCATGAAGTAGTACCCCCCGGTTGGACCATCGGCGGGGAGGGTGGCGAGGCGGACCGAGGTCTTGGCTCCATCAGCAATCTCCATCGGAGCATATTGCGTCCCAAGCTCTGTTTTTACCCAACCGGGATGGGCCGAGTTTACCTTGATGGGCGTGTCCTTCAGATCGACGGCAAGATGAATGGTGAAGAGGTTGAGCGCAGCCTTGGACGCGTTGTAGGCAAGGACCTTGCCGGCATAGATGGGCGATGCGGGATCCGCATGCAGGGTAAGCGAACCCATGATGCTGGAGACGTTCACGATGCGGCCAGCGGGACTTTGGCGGATCAGTGGAAGGAGCTTTTGCGTCAGTGCGATCAGGCCAAAGAAGTTTGTGTTGAAGACGCGGTGCAGCGTGTCCTGCGTAACGGTAGTGGATGAGTTCTCCACCCAGCGGTCGCTTTCTGCAATTCCGGCATTGTTGACGAGGATGTCGAGCTTGCCGAATGTGGACTCAAGGAATTGATATGCGTGGTCGAAGTCGGTGTGTCGTGTCATGTCCAGGACGAGTGGATAAACGTCCACGCCAACCTCTTTGAGCGTCGAGGCTGTCTGCTGAACCTTGGCCTCATCGCGGGCGGCGACCACAACAGTGATGCCTTGTTTACCCAGTTGCAAGGCTGTCTCAAAGCCAATTCCTTTATTCGCGCCCGTAATCAACGCAATCTTTTTCTGATCTGTCATGTGTCAAGCTCCTGTGGCAAACTTATGCCGTGCTCTGTCATATTTCAAATCGATACGACCGATACTAATTATCGATATTTCGTATATTAGTGTGTAAAGCATGATTCTTTGAGGGAGCGAAGAAGGAGGCCCATGATCGGAGTACTTGAATTGCCGGAGCAAGACGAAACGAATACGTCGCGGCAAGTGGAGGTCATCGATCACTTCAATCTACGGAACTTCGATCTCAATCTGATGCTTGTGTTCGACGCATTGATGAAGGAGCGAAGTGTTACCAAGGCAGCAGCGAGACTGCGCGTCCACCAGCCCGCAGTGAGTCATAGTCTCTCGACCTTGCGTCTCCTTCTGCAGGATGATCTGTTCGTTCGAATCGGACAGTCGATGCGGCCTACGCCCCGAGCCTGTAGCCTTGCCCAAGGCATAAGCAAGGTTCTTTCTCAAGCGCATCAACTGCTTCTGACCTCGCAGGGTTTCGACCCTATGCTTGAGGAGCGTACCTTCCGAATCGGTTGCTACAGCGAGATTGAGGTGCTTCTTATCCCACTGCTAGCAGAACATCTGCGTGAGCGCGCTCCGAAGATGCGGTTGCACGCTCGTACCACCTCTCCCGAGACAGTTGCTCGTATGCTTGACGATCAAAGCATTGACTTCGCGGTTGGCTGTTTTCACAGCGAGCAGAGCCGCTTCCGGAGAAGGGAGCTGTTCGGGCAATCCCTGATGTGCTGCTACAACCCAAAGCTGCTCAATTTTCCTAAGAGACTAACGCTGAAGCATTACCGGTCCGCTCGTCACGCCCTCGTTTCACAGAGTCAGGACCTTGGAGGCTGTCTCGACCAGGTATTCCGGCAACACGATCTGCAGATTGATGTTGCAGTCGCAGCGCCTGAGTTCCTCAGCATTCTTGCTGCTGTAGAGCGAGCTCCTTTGATTGCGACCCTTCCGCGATGGATTGTCCAGCGCTTTGCGGGAATGTTCAAGCTTCAAAGCTGCGAAGCTCCGTTTGAGAATCAACTACCCCCTGTAACCGTTATGTGGCCCTCACATGTAGATAAAGAACCGGCATCGGAATGGATACGAGAGCAAATTGTGTTGATTACATCGGGCCGCTTCTAGAAGTTGACGGGAAAGGCACCTCAGTTTTGAAAACGGCTTTCTCGTCATGGCCCCCTGACTGACGACAGCTTTGGAAAGATCAGCTCGGCTTTTAGATAAGCGCAAAATCGCCAATGCGCTCATCGACCAGATCAATCCCGGCGAGTCGACATCTTGGAACGCACCTAAAGGTTTTGAGACGCGAGTGGGATGCGAAGCACTTTCGGGCTGTCTATCCCGCCCCGAGGTTACGGACGAAGTCCTGGTCGAGCGCTTGGTCGTGAGATGCCGGACTCATGACGCAAACCGGTCAGCAAATTCTCCTCCTTCTGATAGTTCAATGAGAACTGCAAGCGTTGGTCCACAACGCGACTCTCTTTCCAGGGCCTAAACGCATCTTCCTGCGTTACGCCTTCGGTGAAGATCCACTCCTCGCATATCTGTAAACCCTGTCTCCGGTCCTGCGTGTAAACCATGTCTTCGGTACCTGCTGAGGGCTCCGCCCTGGCGCGGCGCAAGGGGTTTCCCCATAATTTCGTTCCGAAAATCACTGCGCTCCGCTGGCCCTTCGCTTCGCTGCGGGTGGGCGATACCCGCTCCCCATTGCGCCTTGCCGCCCCGCCGTTCGCCACGTGGGCGTTCGGCATTTGCATGCCGCGTTTCTACACGGAAAGGCAAAAGCAAAGGAGAAACAACACCATGAGCACCACAGCCACCCCCATCGACAGCAGGAAGCCTTCCAACAAGCAGGAACTGATCGCCGCCAATATCACGCTCTTGATTGAACAGCTGGAGGCAGGACATTCCGACGCCCTCACCCGTTGCCGGGTTCTGGAGTTGGAAGAAACTCGGACGCAATGTCAATGCCGGAGCCAAAGGGATTCGCATCCTGGCTCCCATCATCGGAGTTCGTCGGAAGAAGGACGAGGAAGCGGAGAAGGACATCACCAAGCAGAACACGCGGGTCTTGCTTGGCTTCCGCAATGCCTACGTTTTCGATATCTCCCAGACCAACGGCGTAGACCTTCCCAATCTGCACGAGGCGACGGGCGATCCCGGAGAGAATATCGAGCGCCTTGCCGCATTCCTCAAAGGCCGGGGGATTCAGTTTGTCTATAACGCGAACATCGCGCCCGCGCTTGGTATCAGCTACGGCGGTCGCATCGCGGTTCTGCCCGGCCAGTCCAAGGCCGAAGAGTTTTCCACCCTCGTGCATGAAACCGCGCACGAACTGCTGCACAAGGCGGAGCGGCGCACTGCAACGACGAAGACGGTTCGGGAGCTGGAGGCCGAGGCCGTAGCCTTCGTCGTCGGCAAGGCCGTAGGTCTGGTGAACCAGAGTGCATCCGCTGATTACATCCATCTCTATCAGGGCAACGCCTCACTTCTTGCTGAAAGTTTGGAGGTCATTCAGCAGACCGCCAGCCTGATCCTCTCTGCCCTGGAACCGCCTCTCCCAGCAGAAGACGTTGAACCCGCCACTGATGCGCAGCCTGCGGAGGTGGCGGCATGAAGACCATTCTTGAAATCCTCGCCCGCGCCGGGGGATATCGGCGCGAGCTCTGCCTGCGGAGCTCTGCAAATAATAGAGGCGATCATTTGCATTTGTACCGATTGTTCGGTACATTAACTTCAAGTCAGCATGGTGCCGCAGTGAAGACGCCATGCCCAAGGAGAGACAACATGGCACGCATCGCAATCCCGACCAAAGAAACCGCCCCTGCAGTCACCAAGCCCATCCTCGAACGCTACGAGCGCAACCTCGGCGTCACCCCTAACTTCTTCAGCTTGATCGCAAGCTCTCCCGATGTGCTGAGCGCCGAAGCCAACATGCACGCGATCTTGGGCAAGAGCCTCGGGCATGACACGCGCGAACGCATTCACATCATGACCGCCGAGGTGAACGGCTGCAATTACTGCCTGTCGGTGCACACCTACGTGGGCGGCAAGTTCAACAAGATGTCCCAGGAAGACATGGAACTGAACCGGGAAGGCCACTCCACCGACCCCAAGGCCGACGCGGCTGTGCAGTTTGCCTACCAGGTTGCCAAAAACCGGGGCCATGTCACCGACGCTGATTTCTCGGCCGTACGCGCGGCGGGCTTCACCGATGAGCAGATCATCGACATCGTTGCGGAGACCGCGTTCAGCTTTACCACCAACCTCTTCAACAACACCTTCCAGACTGACATCGATTCGATCGTGACGCCGCTGAAGACAAACTATGACGAGCACAGCGCGAAGTAATCGCGCACCCTCTCCCGCCACTCAAGTTGACCACCTCGCTGCAAAACAAGGAGAACTCCAATGAGCTACGCAGAAAACCCCACAAACACAACCAAACCAATCGTCCATGAAGGTCCGTCCGTCAGCATCCCGGCCAGCGAAATCTCCTTCATCAACACCGGTGTGAAGACGGAGAAGGGTGAACTGCGCGCAGGTCCAGCCTATGGGGATCTGCAGAATGGCCGCCACGGAACCTTCGTACGTATGCCCGCCGGGTTTAAGAGCCCAGTCCATACCCACACCGAGGACTACTTCGCGGTCGTCGTTGAAGGCGTCGGCTCCAATCACCCTGTCGGTGCCGAAGCGGAACCATTGCCAAAAGGCTCCTATTGGTTTCAGCGCGGCGAGGAAGCGCACGTCACGGAGTGCCTGTCTGAGACGGACTGCCTCTTCTTCATCGTGCAGCCTGGCAAATTCGATTACGTGATTGAGCAGTCTGCCGACAAGAAGTAGCTCACAATCCCGCACGAACAAAGCTCGCGAGGCGGTGAGGCAAAGTAAACCTCACCGCACCCATTACCGAAATTGGATCGGTTCTATGAAAGAGAATCCCTATGACTACTGTTGTCATTCCCGTCTATGACGAAGTCACACAGCTCGATTTCACCGCGCCGCATCAGTTCTTGTCGATGGTGCCCGACATCACCGTGACCGTCGCATCGATAGGCGGCGCGCCGGTGGCATCGCAGGGACTTTCCTTCGCCAAGTTCAGTGACTTAGAAGCGATCGAGAGTTGCGATGTGCTCTGTGTCCCCGGAGGTCTGGGCTCTATCCGGAAAAAGCACCATGAGTTATCCCACAGACTACCGCTATACGAAATCCCACCAGTGGATGCTTCTCGAAGGCCAAATCGCAACCATCGGCATCACGGACTACGCACAGGACACACTCGGTGACATCAAGTTTGTCGAACTTCCGGCGGTAGGCCAGACGGTCGAGGCTGACGGGACGTTTGGCTCCATTGAGAGTGTCAAGTCGGTAAGCGGCGTGTTCTCTCCTGTCTCTGGCGAGGTCGTAGCAGTCAATGACGAACTCAAGACTAAGCCCGAACTCCTGAACCAGAGTGCGAATGAGACCTGGATCATCAAGGTTTCGGTGAAGGATGGGAACACTGGCGAGACGCTCTCGGCGGCCGGGTACGAGCAGTTTATTGCTGAGGAATCCGCAACCTAGAAACTCCGCGTTTAGCGATGCATCGCTTACGATGTCTAAAGAACGAACGATCTATACGGAGGTACGCCTGCCATGCCTGCAGCCTTGGACCCAAAGGAGAAAGCCGAAATCGTCGGGCGTCTCTTCGTCGTGTTTCAAGACCGAGGGTATGAAGGAGCATCCCTTGCGGATTTGTCACAGGCTACCGGGCTTGGAAAATCGAGTCTCTACCATCACTTCCCGCGAGGGAAGGAGCAAATGGCAGAAGCCGTTCTGGAACAAGGCAGGACATTCATCCAAACCGCGGTTGCTGACGTGGCGAAGTCCAACGAACCCCTCAAATTGCGGATACGGAAGATCGTCGCTGCGCTCGATCAGCTCTACGCGAGTGGCAAAAATCCATGTGTTCTCGGACGACTTGCGGTTTCAGAGATTGGGCCGGCTGGCAAGAAACTTGCACACGAGATCTTCGCCAGTTGGACCGATGCCGTTGCCCATCTTGCGCGTGAGAGCGGGATGACAGACTTGAAGGCGCGCCAATTTGGCGAAGACTGGATTGCCCGCGTGCAGGGATCGCTGATCCTGCATGCTGCAACAGGTGACTGCAAGCCCTTTGAGCGAGTGATGAGCGCACTGGCCGATCTCGCGAAAACAAAATAGCCGCAAGATCCGATTTTCGTGACAGACTTGTTTCCCAGCCCAACATTTCCCGCAGAGGGCCACTGATACTTGGCTCGTGAGTTAACGCCTCAATCTGCGGCAAATTTCTGTACGGCGTTGACGTCGAAGTAGTCCCTCCACTCGATAATCTTGTCGCCTTCGATCTCGAAGATGCCCATGACCATCGCGCGTCCGATTTCACTGCCGTCCGCACGCTCGAACCGGTCAAGCCTCTCGGTGAGAACTCGAGATCCGTCGGCGGCAATCGCGAGGATGTCGATACGAACCGTCGCGATGCCCATCGACGCCCCAAGTCCGTCGATCAGGGCGATGGACTCTTCGACGCCCTTGGTGACTGCAAGGCCTTCATTGACCCAACGGGTGTCCGGTGTGAACCAGCGACGGACAGCAGGCCTTCCGCTGTCTTCAAAGAACGTCGCGCAGAAATCTGAAACAGTTTCGATTGGGGTGGGCATAGCAGCTTCCAAAGGCTGGATTTCGCTCCTGCAAGTCCTCTCGGGTTAACTCTAGCTCTCCAAGCGTTTCAATCGACATGAACAGGATTCTGTACTCAAAAGGATTCTCCTCGGCATAAGCGATGTAATCGAGCAGTATCTTCCTGATAGCCGATAGCGGATCTCGACCAGCAGTGGAATCGAATCGTTTGGCCACCTTTTCCTCTTCTCCGGCCTTGTAGAAGCAAAGGCCGGTCAGCTTGGAGTCGTGCCACGAGATCGAGTTGAAGCGTTGTGCAGTCGGATTTTCTAATTGAACAGTCATGTCTACCTCGGATTATGGGATATGGAGGCGCAAGAGAGGGCAAGAACCTGATAACCCGGTAGATTATGTATCCGGCAGCAGCTCCGCTAACAACAGCACCGGCAGTTCTCTTTACGTTAGCTTGCTCCTCCGGCCAAACAATTGAGAAATTTATGAAGTCTCATCGCCCTCTCCGCTAGGGTATTTTAGCCAGCACTTCCTCGGCAGAGATACGATCTCCGTGACTGTGACTGATCTTTTTGTAGAGCACTTTGCCGGTTCTATCGAGAATGAACGTGGATGGATATGCGGTCTCGTGTGGAGCATCCCAGCGCAGGCCATAGAGCTTTGTCACGGTGTAGTCCGGATCGATGACAAGTGAAATATTTTCGGGAAGGTTTGCCTGTTTCGCCAGACCCTCCTGAGCGCGTTTGTCCAGATCGGCAGGCGGCCCAGGATAGACGAGGAGGACATTGGCTTTCTTGGCCGCGAAGTCGGCGTCGTGCTCGATAAGGTCATGAATCTGCTTCTGGCAATACGGGCACTGGTAGCCAGGAAAGCCGCGAAGAATGATGAGCACGGTGGTCATTGATCGACCCAACTCCTTCGAGAGCCGAACGGGAGCACCGACGGGCGTATTGAGTGTGAAGTCCGGCACCCTGGAACCGACGGCAGGGGTCTGAGCCAATGCCGAGGAGACACTGATTGCCACAGCGCCGGTCAGCATAAGAAGGGCGCCCATGGTGCGGCGCACGAGAGAGGAATGTATTGTCGAAGTCGTCATAAGAGCAACCAGTCCCGATCTGATCGGTTGAATTTCTCGTGTGACTGTTGGGCCGTGCGAAAGGTTACAGACGGAAATCAGAGATCGTTGTCGTTCGAAGGGCGGCAGAACCATCCGAGCTCGGAAGCATGCGTGAAGCACTCCTGGATCTTCGCGACCGTATACTCAGGTTTCTGTTTCTTTCCTGCTAAAACAGCCTGTAGCGCATCCATTATCGCTGATCCATCCCGTAGCGCTGTCAACAGCAGAAATGCCTCGCGATCGATGCGCCGATAGTAGACGGAGTCATCAAAGCGATGAACTGCAAGGTAAAGCGTCTTTCGCCGGATACTGGGTAGGCTAAGTTTATCCCGGTGCTTGTGTGTGACGGAAGTGTTGCTGACGATGTCCTTTGCCGGCGCGTTGCGATGAACTGCAAGGACGAGTTCATCGACTGGATAACTAAGTTCAAGCAATTGAAGGTGGGGCTGCAACGCGAGCGTCTTATCGGGTCCTAATGAAGCCAGGTCTTCGGAGGAGAGCGAAGGCATAAGACGGTTATCGAAAGCTTCAATATAGGCCCACTCCAAACGAGCCACATCGATAGCGAGCCGGTGACGCCGGCCAGCGTGTCCGGGATTTTTCGCCAACCATGCAGGCAGACGGCTGGACAGGTTTCGTAGCGTCCACGAACGAGATGGGTTCTCACGTAAATACGCAAGAATCAGCGCCTCAAAACGTGAGTCTCCAATCACTGCCCGTAGTGCGGGAAAGTCTTCAGAGACAGCATCCATGGCGCGGAACCAGTATGACCGGTTGTAGATCTCAAGTCGTTCAAAGGAAGAAAGATGATTATTCGGTGCAATGTAGCTTGCGGCAATCTCATGCATTGCGGACCCATCTGCGGCAGTTTGTTGCATCATGAAATCGGGGGTAAGCGGACGGCAGACATCTTCACGCATGCGTCGTTGAAGTTCAAGGAGAGTCATACCGTTACCTCCTCGTCAACGCGGAGTCTTGGATGAGCAGTAAGGTAGCGGCTAGCCTTCAGGGCCTCCGTGTGAACGTCTTCAAAGCTTGGAATCTTGTCGTCCCATTCCAGCAGTGTTGCGGTTGGGCCGGTACGTTCGATGGCACGTGCGTACATCTCCCAAACGGGGTCGAGAACAGGATGGTCGTGTGTGTCGAGGATGTACTTCTCGAACTTCGAGTGGCCTGCAATGTGAATCTGTGCCACGCGATCAGCGGCGACAGCATTGACGTACTCCATCGGATCGAAGCCGTGGTTCTGCGATGAGACGTAAATATTGTTTACATCAAGCAGGATGCCGCAGTCTGCACGATGAACGACTTCATTCAGGAACTCCCACTCGGTCATCTGCGACTCGTGGAACTCGGCATAGCTGCTGACATTTTCGACGGCAATGGGAATCTCAAGAAAGTCCTGTACTTCTCGAATGCGTTGCGCCGTTATACGCACTGCTTCAAAGGTGTACGGCAAGGGGAGCAGATCGTGGGTGTAGGTGCCATCGACGCTTCCCCAGCAAAGATGATCTGAAAGCCACGGAGTCTTTGTGCGTCGCGTGAGGTCTTTCAGTCGCTTCAGGTGGTCGCGATTGAGCGGCTGTGTGGAGCCGAAGTACATGGAAACACCATGCTGTACGACACGATACTGGTCGAGGATCTGGTCGAGCATGCGCAGTGGGCGCCCGCCATCGACCATGTAATTCTCTGAGATGATCTCGAACCAGTCTACGACGGGTTTCTCCGACAGAATGTGGTCGTAGTGTGGAATGCGAAGACCAACTCCAACCCCATAGTCCGTGAATCCGTTATAACGATTTGCCGGCATAGCTCTCACCAATACTTGAAGGAGGAAAAGAAGAGGCTCGACGGTACACGAGCCTCTTTATCGGGCAAATAGTTACTTGCCGGAAGGCTTGGAGCCATCCGTGGCACAGTCGCCCTTGCCTTTGCACGAGTTCTTACCGGGGTGCTTGCCGCCACCCTGACCCTTGCAGTCGTTCTGGCCTTTGCAGGCGTGCTTGGGAAGAGGCGCAGCGGCAACCAGAACCCCTGCATGTGTGGAGATGGAAGGTGTATCGGAGACGCCCGTAACAGGTTGTGCGTTGAGGCGGGTGGCGGTGCCAGCCAGCAGACCGGCAAACGCCGCGGCCAGTGCAAGCGAGCTAACAGAAGAAGTCTTCATGGGTAATTCCTTTCTGGGTTGGCCACCATCGCTGGTGGGGTATGGATGGATACGGCATAACAAATCGAAGCCGGTCATCTGAAGCGCGGAACCCGAAAGAGTTACAAGGTTTCTGAAAAAGTCAGCGATGACCGTCTATACTCCCACGACACATCGAAAGGGATCGCCAGCTGTAACTATCTGGCGAACCACGGCTCTAATCTGCTGAATGCACCGGAAGATGGAGTTGGTTCGATGAAAAAAATGATCGAGATCTATGGCCGCGGGGTAATACTGCTTTCAGCATTGCGTTCGCCAATGCTTTTACTGGTTCGCCTTTACTGGGGCTTTCAGTTCGCACAGACGGGGTGGGGCAAACTGCATCATCTCGGCAAAATCACGGAGTTTTTCGCCAGCTTGAACATTCCGTTTCCTGCCTTCAATGCCACATTTGTTTCGGGGCTTGAGCTCTTCGGCGGCATCTTTTTGATGCTTGGGCTGTTTTCGCGACCAATCTCCTTGCTGCTTGCCGGTAACATGTTTGTTGCATACTGGACTGCGGACCGTGAAGCGCTGGTGTCCGTCTTTTCCGATCCCGGCAAGTTCTACGTGGCCGATCCGTATACGTTTCTCTTCGCTTCCGTCATGATCTTCATCTTTGGCGCGGGCTTTTTCGCATTGGATACACTCATCGCAAAACGACTCAAAGGAATCGGCATCACCGCATGAACAATCAGCTCGACAATAGAGATGAGGAAGGCATGATCGCCTCAATTCTTGCGGGCGATACTCAGCTCTACCACGAGCTGATTCGCCCCTACGAGCGCAGTGTTTACATGATGGCCCTGACGTACATGAAGAACGAAGCTGACGCCGAAGACATTGCGCAGGAAGCCTTTCTCAAGGCATTCCGCAACCTTGCGAGCTTTCGTGCAGAGGCCAAGTTCAGTACCTGGCTTATCAGCATCACATTGAATGAAGCGCGTAGCCGGCTGCGGCAAAAATCAGCGGTTCGCATGGAATCTATTGACGAGCCAGTGGAGGAAGGAGGCTCGGTCTCTCCGGCAATGCTGCGTGACTGGAAAGAGATTCCCTCGGAGACGGTCGAGCGCGGAGAGGTCCGTCAGCTGCTGCAGGATGCCGTCACCTCGCTGCCCGAAATCTATCGCGGGGTGTTCATTTTGCGCGATATCCAGGAACTAAGCGTGAACGAGACCGCAGAGGCTTTGCAGATCAGTATTTCATCGGTCAAGGTACGGCTGCATCGTGCACGTATGATGCTTCAAAAGCAACTCGCGCCCCAATTGCGCCAGGTTGCGCCGAAATCGAAACGGAGGTGGATGCCATGGTCATAGAGTGCAAGCACGTGTGGGGTTACATCTCTGAGTACCTGGATAATTCGCTTCCCCCGGAGACCCGTGAACTGGTGCAGAAGCATCTGGATCACTGTGAAATCTGCTCAGCTATTTTGGACTCGACCCGGAACATCGTCATTCTCACGGCAGATGATCGTGTCTTTGAGCTGCCCGCCGGTTTCAGTGATCGCCTGCACGCACGGCTCAATGAAGAGTTGCTAGCCGGAAAAGATGAGTCTGAAGGCTCTTCCTAAACAATGTGGACGATGCGGTGAGTAAGCCACTCCGCGATAACCAGCCCTAAAGACAAAAGCGCCAACGTGATCTGAAATAATTCGGTCCGGCGCTGTTTGGAAGGGATGGTCTGCGCCCGCCATTGCGCCGACGGCCGGTTGCGGAGCGTACGGATCCGCCAAAGTACATAAAGATTGATGAGTGACCCGGCCACTGCAAGGATCATCATGGGAATCCTGATCATGTCCCCATGAAAGCCCTTCGCTGGGCGATTGAGTCCGGCGGCCGCGGCAAGGGCTCCCAGACCAATGAGTACGCGAACACCGCTGATGGCCATGACGGCCGTGCATGCACTTTGCAAAACGATAAACGCGAAGCTTGTCAGACTGACAACCCATCGTGATCTATTCGTTCCACTCGTATTCGAAGGCGGAAGGCTCAAGGAAGAGTGCATCTCAGTACTTTACATCTACCTGATGAGCAGTGAGAATCAGCAATTGCACGGTTTAATTGCGCGTCTTCATCGGCCGGGTGGTGTAAACCACTTTGCTTATCCTCTTCGTGCGGCTTGAAGATGCAGGCACCTCATTTGTGGCGCCCGCATCTTCAAGAGGGATATCCAATCATCGAATCTATGGAGTGATCAAGGGAACTTCCGCTAATCCGTTATGGGGTCGGCTTGCCCAGGTTGTGATATTGCGTTGCTTTCATCGGAGCAACTGACTTCATCGTAGGCAGCTCCGAAGGATCCCATCCGCCCCCAAGGGCGCGCACCATACCCACAGCGCCTTCCAAGCGAGCTGTTTGCACTTCCACCTCGAACAAGCGCGCATCCAGCGCCGAGATCTGTGCCATGACCACATCCAGGTAGCTGGTAAGGTCACCGGTGTAGAGCTGCATCTGCATGGTCTGCGTCTGCACGGCCGCGGTCATCGCCTCATGCCGCTTCTCCTCCTCTCCCTGCAGATAGCGCAGGCGCGAGAGCGAGTCTTCGACTTCGCGGAAAGCATTCAGTACAACGGAGCGATATTCGTCGGTGGTCTGGCGGTACTCCGAGTAGCTGCGCTGCAGCTCGGCACGGCGAGCTCCGCCCTGGAATAACGGAAGGGCGCCGCTCATGCCATAGCTCCACAGGCTGTTCGCGAGGTTGGCGAGTCCAAAGCCGTCGTCCGAGAACCCGGCCATGGCTCCGATGCTGATGTCCGGATAGAAGGCAGCTTTAGAGACGCCGATTGACGTGTTGGCCGCAGCCATACGGCGTTCCGCGGAGGCGATGTCCGGCCGGCGCTGGAGCAGAGTCGACGGTACGCCGATGGGAATGCTTGGGACATGGACCGTGAAGGTGTCTGCAGGGGCGATGTGAAAGGTGGTGGGCGACTGATTCGTCAGGATGGCAATGGCGTGTTCAAGCAGCGAACGCTGCATACGAACATTGATCTCCTGCGCCTCGGTTGAGCTGAGCTGGTTCTGGGCGCGTGTGACGTCTGAGCGTGGAGCAATCTCACCCTTCAGACGCGTTTGCGTAATATCGACCGCGTTCTTGTAGGAACTGATCGATTGCCGGTAGACGGCGTCCTGCACATCGAGACCACGCAAAAGCATGTAGTTCGAGGCGACCTCTGCCTGAATGCTCAGCCGGGTCAACGCCAGGTCCGCGGCGCTTCCCTGTGCCATCTCCTTGCGCATCTGCGTGGTGTTGCGGATCTTCGACCAGATATCAGGCTCCCACGAGGCGACCGCTCCGTAGCTTTCATCCGTTCCATAGAGAGGATCCAGCGGAGAACGGAAGAGTCTGTGTTCCGAGCTCTTATTGTCCGTCGTCGCTGCCCCTATGCCTACATGCGGAAAGAGGCGGGACTCGGCGATGGTGGTTAGATAACGGGCCTGGGTGTAACGCTCAGCCGCTGCCTGCAAGTCAGGGTTGGCAGCCGCTGCCTGCGTCTCAAGCTGGTTAAGTTGTGAGTCTCCGAACAGCGTCCACCAGTCCTTGCGAAGCACACCGTCCTGCGGTGTCGCGACTTTGAAGACGCCCTCTCCGCTCCAGGTGGGAGCAAGCGCCATCTGCGGAGGTTTATATGCAGGTGGGCGATTGCAACCAGCCAGAAGCAGCACGGAGAGAGCGCCCGAGACAACTACCGTGGGCGAAAAGCTCATCTTCTTGATCATGCTTACTGTCCCTCGCCGGGGATGGTGGTGGCTTTTGGTTCACCGGAATTGAAGGCTGTGGATGCCGTTTCAACCTGGTTGTATCCAGGCGTTGCGTGAGGAACGATCCTGACAGCCTCGCCGTTCAGCATGCCTGCTGAGGGATTATTGATAACGCGATCCTCTGGAGACAGACCTTCGAGAATCTCGACATCCTGCCCCAGGTTGCGGCCCACCGTTACTTTCTTCAGGACGACGTGGTTGGATTTGTCGACCACGGCAATTTGTTCGCCTTCCTCCTGGAAGATGAGAGCGTTCTCCGGAATCTGCAGGGCGGCAGATTCAGAGGGCACACTGAAGTGGACGTCCGCGTACGAGCCCGGCCACACCTTGTTCCCCGGATTGTCCATCACGAGTTCTGTGGTCACAGTGCGGGAGTCTTTATCGAGAGCCCATGCCGCGGTGAGAAACTGCGCATGGAAGACCTGGCCGGGATACTGCGGCACGGTGATGGTCGCGGTCACACCCTTCTTCAGGATGTCGATATAGTCCTGTGGGACGCTGACAAAGATGCGCAGCTTGTGGACATCGGCAACGGTAAACAACTCTGTTGCATCCCCCTTGTCACCAAGCTCTCCACCGGCCTCGCTGACATAGTCGCCAACGTTCACCTTACGGGCGGTGACAATGCCGTCAAACGGAGCGACGATGGTGCGGAAGCGTTCAAGCGCTTCAAACTGCGCTAGATCATGTTTGGCGGCTTCTGTTTCAGCATGCTGCGTGCGGGCGTTGGCTGCCTGCACGTCCACCTGTTGCCTGGAGACGGCCTGTGTGCCTTCCAAGTTCTTCCAGCGTTTCGCGGTCAAGTCCGCCAGATCCATCTTGGCGGTGGCAACGTCTACCTTGGCGCTGGACGCACGGTACTGCGCGTCCAGCTTGGGTGTATTGATGGTTGCGAGGATTTCGCCACGGTGTACCGAAGCGCCGTAGTCCTTGTCCCACATCTTCACGTAGCCAGAGACCTGGGCGTAGATGGGAGCCTCATACCAGGCGCTGATATCACCCGGTAGATCGAGCGTGCGCATGGAGTCACCCCTGCGCGGGATAATGACGCTGACATCCTCAATGGAGGACTCATCCGTACGGGTCTGCAGGGCGGCGAGCGCCTGCTTCCTTGAACCGATGCCAGTCACCACAAGGGTGATGGCAATGCCCAGCAGAACCACTGCGACGATAACGATTACACGCCGGCGTTGATTCATCATGTTAGGCTACCTCTTCCGTCGTTACTTTCTTATGGTGAAGAATTGCGAAGACGCAGGGCACAAAGAGCAACGTGGCAACCGTTGCCATCGCCAGGCCGCCGATCACAGCACGGCCAAGCGGTGCGTTCTGCGAGTTGCTCATGGACATGGGCAACATGCCGATCATCATGGCAAGCGCGGTCATAATGACCGGGCGGATACGGCCGTAGCCTGCTTCAATCGCAGCTCTCAGCGCATCGCCGTGCTCTGCAAGCCGCTCACGGGCAAACGCCACCACAAGGATGGAGTTTGCTGTTGCCGTTCCCATGCACATGATGGTTCCGGTAAGAGCAGGGACTGAGAGCGTAGTGCCCGTGATGAACAGGCTCCATACAATGCCAGCCAGAGCGGCAGGCAGCGCGGTGATGATGATGAACGGATCGAGCCAACTATGGAAGTTGACCACGATGACAAGGAAGACCAGAAGTACAGAGATGGCCAAGCCGATGAGCAATTGCTTGTAGGCACCATTCATCGTGTCAGCCTGTCCACGCACGCTCATCAATGAGCCGTGCGGCACCTGGCTCTGTGCGTCATCAATGATCTTTTCCACGTCTCTGGCGACCGCGCCTAGGTCGCGACCCTCGTTGGAAGCGTAGATATCGATGACGGGTAGGATGTTGTAGTGTGACACTTCTCCCGGCGTTCCTACCGTGCGGATGGGGCCAAGAGCGCCCATCAACTGCGGCTTCGTGTTGTCCGGATTTCCATCGCCCGTGGTCACAGGAATGGTTTCGAGGTCATTCATCGTTGTGAGCGACTTCTGCGGTGTGTAGATGTTGATCAGGTAGGAGAGGCCGGTCTTTTGGTCCATCCAGTAGTCCTGCTTTACCTGCTGGCTGCCGGAGAGCGCCACAAGTTCATTGTTGGCGATGTCGGCTTCCTTCACCCCGGTCTTCAACGCGTACTGACGTTTTGCGTCGATGAAGAGAGTGGGAGTCGTCATCGTCTGCTGAATAGAGACGTCGGCAATTCCGTTGACTTTGCGCAGCCTCGCTACCAACTCCTTGGCGAACTGGTAGTTGCCCTGCATGTCCATGCCGGAGATCTTGATATCAATCGGCGCGGGCATACCGAAGTTGAGGATCTTATCGGTCAGTTCGGCAGGCTGGAAGGTAAACTCCGTTCCGGGAAACTTCTCCAAGAGTCCTTTGCGAAGCGTGTCACGGTAATCCCACACGGGAGAAGCGGGGTTGTGTAATGCAATCGTCAGATCGCAGTCCTGCGTCCCAACGCTTGGAGTTGGAATAAAGGCCTGGTTGTGCGGACCTACGGGCAGACCGCAGTTGTCGAGCACGTCGTCGACCTGCCCTGGTAACAGGCGCGAGATCTCCTTGTTGACCAGCACGGATTCGCGATCGGCAACTTCGAGACGGGTTCCGATGGGAGCTCGCATGTGCATCTGCAGCGTTCCGCCCTTGATCTCTGGGAAGAAATTGCGACCCAGGAACGGGATGAGCGCCAGCGAGACAAGGGCCACGCCGAGGAAGAGCGGAATAAAGATCTTCCTATACCGGACGGCGCCTTCCAGCATGATGCGATAGCTTTCGCGGAAGGAGTTGAAGCCTGCCTCAAAGCCTTTCTGGAAGCGAGCAAAGATACCCGGCCTGTAGTTGGGGTCATGCCTCTTCTTATGCTCTTCAATCTGCTTGCCGAGCATCCAGTTCGCCATGGCGGGAACCAGAGTTTGCGACAGAAGGAAGGACGGGACCATGGCGAAGATGATCGACAACGCCATGGGCATGAAGAGGAAGCCGGCAACTCCGTCAAGCTGGAACAGGGGCAACCACACGATGCAGATGCACACGGTTGAAACCAGCGTGGGCAGAAGCATCTGTCCGGCGGCGTCGACGATGGCGATGTGTAATGGTTTGCCGTGCTCGATATGGATGTCAATGTTTTCGATCATGACGGTTGCGTTGTCGACAAGAATGCCAACAGCGAGCGCCAGGCCGCCGAGCGTCATCACGTTGATCGTCTGGCCTGTGATATGCAACAGAATGACGGCCGTAAGGATCGACAGAGGAATTGAGACGGCGATGATGAGTGTTGACCGCCAGGAACCAAGGAACAGCAGCACAACAACGCCGGTGAGGCAGGCTGCAAGAACCAGTTCGCGGACGACGTCGTTGACCGAATCTTTCACAAAGGAAGAAGCATCGGTCAGTACCCGGACGTGGACACCTTTGGGCAGCGTGCGATTCAACTGCGGTATAAGCGCTTTGACGCCGTTGACGACGTCGAGCGTCGAGGCATCGCCGCCCTTCATGATGACGACCATGACGGCCTGCTTGCCTCTGACCAGAACGGCGTTGGTCTGCGGTGGACCACCCAGGTGGACCCAGGCAACGTCGCGCAGGCGCACAACAGCGTTGCCAATCTGCTTGATCGGCATGTTGTTGAACTCGTCAATCGCCTCTGGCATGGCATTGGTCTGTACCATCCAGTCGATTTTGCCGATCTTCTGATCGCCCGCGGGCAGAACGATGTTCTGGGTGTCGAACATGTTGGAGACATCCATCGCGCTGAGTTTGTGCGACATCAGCCGTTGCGGATCCAGCGAGACCAGAATCGTACTGGATGCACCGCCATACGGGTGAGGCACAATGGCGCCGGGAACCGTGACAAGTTGCGGACGAAGCTGGGTGATGGACAGGTTGTAAAGCTTGGCCGGCGTCATATCGTCGGCCGTCACCTGCAACATCATGACGGGCACGGACGACGCGTCCAGAGACATGACCATCGGTGGCGAGATATCCGGAGGAAGCTGTTGCACGATGGTCTGTGAAACAGAGGTCACCTCGGCTTCGGCTTTACCGATCTCCGTCCCCGGCTGGAAAAAGATGCGGACAACATTCCGGCCGAAATACGAATCGCTTTCAAGATGCTCAATGCCTTCTACCGTAGAGGTGAGGGCGCGCTCGTAGTAGTAGGTAATACGACCGGAAACGTCGTTTGGAAGCAGACCGGTATAGCTCCAGACAGCCGCGACGACAGGAATTTTAATCGTGGGAAAGACATCGATTGCAGTCCCTAACAGTGACTGCACACCGTAGACAATGATCAGAATCGCGAAGACGACGAACGTATAAGGCCGCTTCAGAGCGAATCTTGCGAGAGCCTTCATCTGCACCTATCTCCTGCGGCCCATCATCTGCCGCTGCTGACTACTGGGAAGGGGCTTTGG
Source organism: Terriglobus tenax (assembly GCF_025685395.1). Classification (NCBI taxonomy): domain Bacteria; kingdom Pseudomonadati; phylum Acidobacteriota; class Terriglobia; order Terriglobales; family Acidobacteriaceae; genus Terriglobus; species Terriglobus tenax. The sequence goes on from NZ_JAGSYA010000003.1 coordinate 1,191,423, forward strand.
CACATACTGAACCAGTTACAAAGTGTGCGTGCAAACCCATTCCAGCCGGGTTTGCACGCGTGTAAAGGGGAGGGTTCCCCAAATGTAGTTCGACTATGACAGCCGGAGGGGGCACAGCAACATTCCGGTAATTGGGTAATTTCCACCCGATTTTCAGGGGGGTACCTAAAACTGTCGCTTTTGCCGTGACATGCGACAGCACTGTGCGCTTACATAGAGTCATGGGCCGTCTGCCTGTTGCTTCCACGAGTCCGGGACCTACCACATCCACGTACCTGGTGCGGTCAGTCTTCGGCGGCTTCGCCGCAATTTCCTTGCTGATCTGTATCGCGGCGGGACTCAGCTTTGAAGGCATTGAACATATCCATGCCGAGGCATCTCACTCCCTCCAGTCTCTGCAGGATGAAGACCTGACACATACAAATGTGGATCAGCTGATTGCCGCGCAGTCGCGCCGCCTGCTGGGTCGCGTGGAGTTGATTCTGGGAATCTGCGAGTTTTCCGCCCTTGCCTGCGGTGCCTTTACGTTACTCACGGTACGGTCAAACCTGCAGCGCATACAGATGCAGAGTGATGAGCTAAACCTGCTGAGTTGGAGAATGTCACAGGAACATGAGGTGGTGGCGCGCCGCTTCTCGCATGAGATCCATGACGAGTTTGGTCAGATGCTGACCGGGTTGCGCATGATGTTGCAACACGCATCGTCGGAAGAGTTTGAGAAGCGCCGGCCAGAGTGCCTGTCGCTGATTGATGATGCGATCGGCAATGTTCGGGAGTTGTCGCAGCTGCTTCGTCCTGTGATTCTGGATGACTTCGGTTTGAATGAAGCGCTGCAGTGGATGGTACGCCGGCTGGAGGACCAGACGAGGATTCGCATTGTCTATACCTCGCAGTATCAAGGACGTCTTCCGGAGGATATTGAGACGCAGTTCTTCCGTATTGCACAGGAGTCGCTTGCGAACATGGTGCGTCACTCCAAGGGGACAGAAGCGGAGATGCATCTGTCCGCCACGGGAGACTGGGTCTCTTTGCAGGTTCGCGATAATGGAGTTGGCTTTCCCGCCTCCGGAACCACGGTATCGCCGCGGAGAGGGATGGGACTTGTGAGCATGAAGGCGCGTGTTCGCCACATGGGAGGAAAGATGAAGGTTGAGAATCGTTCTGAAGGTGGGGCCAGTCTTTTCTTTTCTGCTCCACTTACAGGGGCGAGATCCGCACAGGAACTGGAAGGCGCTGATGGCTGACACGGTGACACGTGTTTTGCTCGCCGATGACCACGCACTGGTAAGACGAGGGCTTGCGCTCATCCTCGGAACGGATGCGAAGGTGCAGCTTGTAGGCGAGGCGCGTGACGGGAACGAGACGCTTCAACTGGTCGCAACGCTGCGGCCCGATGTCGTTGTGATGGATATCTCCATGGCCGGCATGAATGGGCTGGAATGCACACGGCTGCTTTCAGAGCGCAGTCCCAACACCAAGGTGATTATCCTGAGCATGCATCGTGATCCGGTCTATGTGCGGGAGGCGCTTCGCGTGGGTGCGAAGGGGTACCTGGTGAAGGAAGACACTGACGAAAACCTTCTGAGTGCTATTCGCAATGTCGCCAAAGGCAATGCTTTTCTCAGCCCTGCGGTGGCGGGCGTTGTGGTGACCGACTTTCGCAAGCATGTGAGCAATCCGCTGGACCTGCTGAGCGCGCGCGAACGAGAGGTGCTGTATCTGATTGCCGAGGGACTTACCAACAAGGAAGTTGCCAAACGATTGGGGCTAAGCGTTTACACCATTGAGGCTCACAGGAGCCGCGTGATGGAGAAGCTCAACCTTCAGTCTTCGGTTGATCTGGTACGTTTTGCGATCCGGCATGGATTAATCGTGTAACGGCAGGGGCAATCCACGGACAGACAATGGTCTCGGACTGTGGGTGACTCACCAGATCGTCGAGAAACACAAAGGATCCATCCGCATGCGAAGCCGGACGGAAGCCTCGTACCGCGGGACGGCCTTTTATGTCGCGTTGCCGCTTTAGCACAACCTTCCTTGTGTTGTTGAGGAGGCCTGCAACACGGAGATTGAAGCGGGACCTGCTGTTTGCCATTGAGAGGCTGATATCGATGCTCGATGAGGGCCGCGTCGGGATGCTGGCTCGGCAACACGGCATCCGGCAGAAGCGCGACGATGGAAGCTTGTAGAAGACCGTGAACGCTTTCCTCCACCGTGCTGAGGAAGGCACCCTCTCCCAGCTGTTGGTCGGGGCTTGCATTCTGCTGGCGTCCTCGCGTGGCAATCCGAGCTCCGTCCTCAAGGAAGCCGCGAGTGCCTACAAGGTGAATACGGATGCCATCGCGGCGAAAGGACGTCAGAAGTTCGCTGCAAAAGAACAAGCGAAGAAGGCACGGCAGCTAATAACCAAGACCACAACGAAAGCAGCCGAGATAATTCCATTTTTTGGGGGCGGGGAATCTGCTGCCCGTCTTCCTGTACCATCATTCGCTTGGCTGCGGCCCTCGCTCGCAGGCTGCGCGTTAGGGCAGTGTGCTCAATCCGTGTGCCACGAGATGGGAGCTACTTGCGGCTCCACGGATCAAGGAGTCTCACAGGTAAATCCACCACATCTCGTAGATTGCGAGTCACGAAGGTGAAACCATGGACGACTGCAGTGGCTGCTAAGAGGGTGTCAACCACGGAACGTGGACGCTGCGCTGACCATTCTCCCCAGAGCTTTGCCACAGCAGTATCAATGACGAGAATCCGGTCAGCAAAGTTCGCTTCTAGACCATCAACCCAGGCACCGATGGCTTCGCCTGCCGCCTTGTCCGTTTTGAGCTTCAAGGAGACCCCCTTTTTCAGTTCGCCAATCGAAAGAACGCTGAGAAAGAGGGAATTGGCGGGAGCGTTTGACAGGAAATCCATGACACGAAGCTCAGGGCGCTTTCGTCTCGTTTCGGAAAGCACATTGGTGTCGAGCAGGAAACGTTCGCGACTCAAAGGCGAACCTTTCGTCCGGTATCCTGGTCGCGCGTGGCTTCGAATGAGTCCGTTTTAGGGCCTCCCAGAAGATAACTCTTGAAGTCTGTCTGGATTGCCGTCAATGCCCGGTAGTCCGTTATCGAAAGCAATACAGCTCGTTCGGAGCCGTGTCGGGTGATGATCTGCGGCCCCTGAGCGTCTGCTTCTTCCATGAGCTCGCTAAAACGCGTCTTTGCTTCTTGAACCTGCCAAGTCGCCATCGGCCACCTCTCCGAGTATTCTGACTAGAATCTACTCGGTTGTGGTCAGAACTGCAAGGAGAGTGTGGGATTTGCGTAAGGCTCAATATTGGCGCCGCTTGCGTGGTGCTCTCCATAGAAGTCCTCCTCCATTAACGAACGCTTGATTTCCAGAATAATCGAGCAAGCTATAGACGGGGACTCGCAATGCGCGGGCTAAGAATGCCAGGCTCACTTCACCAGTCCAGTTCTTCCCCCGCTCAATATTGGAGATTTGATCGACCGACAGTTCACAAAGATCAGCTAATTTCTGTTGGCTCATATTTCGTTCGAATCGAAAGTGTGGCCTGACCGATCTTTTGTACCAGTTGGATTGTTAGTGTAGCGCAACGCTCTCCGAGATCGGATCGATGCAGGATGCGGCAGGCGAAGCGAACGGCTCCTCCGCCTGCCGAGCGTTTGATCCCAGCCATGCCTCTGGTGCCGGTGGCCTGTAGCCCAGCGAGGAGTGTGATCGGACCGTGTTGTATTGTTTGCGCCAGCGCTCGGCCAGCACGCGGAGTTCTTTCATCGAGTAGAAGATCTCACCGTTCAGGAACTCGTCGCGCATCTTCGAGTTGAAGCTTTCGCAGTAGCCGTTCTCCCACGGAGAGCCGGGTTCGATGTAGGCTGTTTTCGCGCCCGCATCCGCAAGCCACTTGCGAAGATCATGCGCCACGAACTCCGGGCCATTATCGGAACGAAGATGCTCGGGCACTCCCTTCATGACCATGACGTCGCTCAGAGCCGCGATCACCTTCGCAGAGGACCATCGTCTCTCCACCCGCACCAGCAGCGCTTCTCTCGTATGTTCGTCGATCAGGTTCAACTGAGCTCATATCTAAGGCGTACGAAGGATAGGCCAACTTTTTGGGGTATGAATCGGGGTACGGCGGTGGAAATATCGGCTATCTCGTTTGCTATCAGCAGAAGTGAATCCCTGGGGGCAACCAGATAAAATCAACAACACACATGATCCTCTGGTCTTATCCAAGACCTTGGGGACGGGACTGCCTTATTTCGTAGGCTCCGTCTACGTGTTCGCGCAGCACGTCGATATCGTAATGGCCGTATTTCCTGGCCATTGCCCATATCGTTGTGGGACTTCAGCCAACCCGCGTGGCAATGATTGGAATCGCTACCTTGCCGTCAATCAGGTGTGTGATGCTTGCAGGCGTTGGGACGATGCCGAAGCGCGTGGCTCACTCATTCTCTGAACGGCCAAAAGTTGGAATGATCTTAACGTCGCTCGCGATGTCGTCTTGTTGTGTATAGAGCAGCGTATTGCAATCAGGCCGTGCCATGCGCTGGCGCAATCCCTCGATTGAGCGACGAGATTCTCCTTGGATAGGGCCTTCGGAGACTGAGTTGAGAGCGAGATTGTCTGTGATGAACATCGAACACGTCAAAAGTCCTGCTTAGGGTCTTGATGACACCCCGTTCTTTTCCAGGAATGTAAGAATCTCCTGGTAGATCTCAATCTGCTGGTCTGGTGTAAAGCGACCATGGTTACCACCCTTCACGATGTGAAGCGCGGTTGCCTCTCCTGCTTGATTCAGTGCTTCATGCATCTCGACCGACTGGTGAAAGTCCAGGACCGGGTCTGCATCGCCGGCGATGAGGAAAACTGCCGGACCGTATTTCCGCACATAGTGAATTGGAGAGACACGGCGAGCGAGTTCTTCGCGGTTGGGCAAACTCCCAAACCATGTGATCGCGTCGTCACGCCCGAGCGGAGTGTTGTCCTGATGAAGCAGCTTCTCCATGTCCCCTGCGCCAAACCAGCTGATGACAGCGGCAACCTTAGGAAGAGGGACCCCTGGGCACTCGCGATCCAATCCCTCTGACTGTGGGATCATTCCGGTTGTCATGGCAAGATGGCCGCCTGCTGACTCGCCCGCAACGACAAGCCGCGTGAGATCGATGTGTTTCTCTTTGGCATGGGCTGCGACCCAACGCAGGGCGCACAGGCAGTCCTCCACGGCCGCTGGGGCCAAGGCGACTGGCGCCATCCTGTATTCGACACTGACTACATTCCAGCCCATCATGACCCAGGGTAGAAACGCACCGATTGCGTATTCCTTATTGAGACCGATCCACCCTCCTCCGTGAATAAAGATCAGGGTGGGCATTGGCTTTTCCGTATCGATACGTTGATACAGGTCAAGCTTTGCGTCGTAACCGCCCGCCTGAAGGTAAGTGATGTTCGGAGTCATTGAGTAACGGGAACGGAGTTGAAAGCCCGCCTTCATCCCTTCCGAAGTCGGAAAGGTGGCATTCTGGCCAGCCGCCGGATGGGCAAGAAAAAGCGATAGAGTCAATTCCAACAGGCCAATGATGCTGCAATATTTGCGCATAGGCACTCCTTAAAGAGAAGGATCATGCTGTACGGGGTGATGGACGAGGCCCGGCAGGGGATCTTCTGTACGGACTGCTTGTCTCACCAGCAGATAAGCTGCTGGATAAATAAATCCGGAAACGATGAAAACAGGTAAAAACGTGTAGCGGTCGACTGTGGGGCCGATCACGAGTGTAGAGAGCATACCCGCAAACCCACCGACCATTCCGGTCAAGCCTACGACTGAAGCATTCCGTTCGGCGGGGAAGATATCTGCAACCAGTGAAAGATAGTTGGTGATCCAGATGCCGTGCGCAAAGAGAAGTACGCTCATGTAAAAAATCGCCAACCCGATGTTTGTCGAAGTACCGGCAACCAGCGAAACCGGTGTGAGCGCAGCGGCCAGCAAGAGCATCCGGGTTTTTACTTTCACCGGGGTGCCCCTACGCCCTACGAACCAGTCCGTGACCGAACCACTGAAGACCTGACTAATTCCGAGTGTCAGGAATGGGATCCAGAAGAGTTTGCCTATCGAGTCGAGCGAAAGGCCGCGTTCGCGGGACAGAAATTGGGGAATCCAGAACATATAGAAATAGAAAACCGGATCGAATACGAACCGAGCGGCGAGCACCCATTGCAGGCGTCTGTTACGCAACAGATCGACATAGCGAACGGACTGAGACAACGCCGCTGTGCGCGGCGTACTGCGAACTCCCGCCATCCACAGAACACACCAGAGACCGCCGACAATGCCTGTCGCCAGAAATGCCCCGCGCCACCCATAACGCGCCGCTAGCAGCACAGTAAGGGGTGGGGCGATAACAGCTCCGAGGGCGGACCCCCCAATAGCGATGCCTGTCGCGAGTGACCGTGACGAGGCTGGGGCATAACTGGCTGCGCCTCGCGTAGCCGCCGGAAAACATGCTCCTTCACCGATACCTAGAACGAAGCGCGCCGCAGAGAGCCCTGCGACGCCTCTGACCCAGGCATGTGCCGCTGAGGCAGCGGACCATAGGGCAAGAGAGATAGCTAGTCCTTTCTTTACCCCGATCCGGTCAATCATGTATCCACCCAGGGCTGACATGATTGTGTAGCTCAGTTGGAAAGCAAAAAGTACATGAGAGTACGACGTATTGGTGATGTCAAATTCAGACAGGATGCGAGGCGCAAGAATGGACAGCACCTGGCGGTCCAGGAAGCTGAGCGCTGTTGCGGTGAACAGAAGTCCGATTGTGAACCAGGGGAAGTCGGACGGCTTTCTCATTGCGCGACCACTTGAATCTCCATATTTAAGATTCGCCCAATCTTCTTCAGAATGCCTACCTGGCTGCCGACTCCAAGAGCGAAGTGGTGCGTCACACCAGCGTCCGTCCAGTTCTCGATAAAAGTCGGCATATCTGGATTGAATTTCGCTCGCGTATTGGTATTGCCTGTCTCGGGAATGTCGCCAGGAAGCGATTGCCCTTCGGCGGCAATCATGGCGAAGCGTCCATCTTCGCGAACGGTGATGCCCGCAATCGTGATGGGACCGTTTTTTACCTTGAACTCAACCGAAACGCCATTTCCAAATTTGCCATGATACAGGCTGAGTTCGCGCAGGGCAGGTGCCTCGTTGCTGATGCCAATATGGCCAGGGCCATCATGTCCAATGAAGACGAAGTCTTCCGTGAAGTCCGCCGGATGTAGTTCGCAGAACGATCCTCCCGCGTCGAGCCGGTCCATGATGAGCATCGCAGCGCAGTTCTTTAGGTCGCCCTCACCGGCCACCGGAATACCCTGTGCTGTAAGCAAGGAAGCTCCCACGATGATGTTAGCGATCAGAAACTCATCCTGGTTTCCAGGAAGGCCGCGATAATAGTGCGAAAGACCGTCCAGACCATAGTCATGGACGAGCTTTTCAAGACCTACGGCGACTCGGGCCGCGTTCCTCATAGACTCAGGCGTCACTTTGCCGGTGATGGTCGAGTCCGAGCCAGGCTCTGGGAAAGTAAAGAAATCTTCGATCCGGCGGATCATTCCGCCAATTTCTTCTTCAGTCACTCCGGCGACGCGGGTGGCAAGGTCCCCCATTTCAATCATGTCTACGTGCATCCCAAAGGCCACGGTAAAGGAAGTAGGATCCACATTCATGTCGAGCATCCCTTCGAAGGGATGTCCAAGCAGACCGATGCGAGCGTTCTTCAATGCGTGAACGGCTTTGGCTGCATAGACCCACTCTCGAACCAGCTTTTCTGACCGGGGATCATCGTGGAGCTTGCCAAAGACCGTATCGGCACGAAGGTGGCAACGGCGCAAGGCATACATGATCTCGGGCAGGGAGGTGCAGTTGTCGTGCGCCAGTTGGAGATGTGTCGTGACCTCCTTCACATTCATACCGGCTGTTGGCTGCAGGCCAACTAGCACCATATGGGCCTTACCGCGCTGCGCGACGGGAACCACAAATGCGCTTTGAACATAGGTGGTGACGAAGCAGAAAATCAAATCTACATTCTGTGATGCGAAGTAATCGCCGGCATTGCGGCCACTTTCGACGGTATCGACAAGACCGCCTGAGATTACCTCCACGTCAAGACTGCGTAGCCGCTCTTCGAACTCAGTCCGGTATCCATTCAGTTCTTCTCGCAGACCTGGAAATTGTGGCCAATAACGGTGGAAACCTGCGTTGAACACGCCGATGCGTGCACGAGTATGACGTCTCCCGATTGGCAAGGACGATTTTGCGGGGGTCTGTGCGGCATCTGTCAGCTCATCGATCATAGTGTTGCTCCTCATGGAATGTTTTGACTTCGACTCGAGAGATTTACCAGGAAACCAGGAGTGAACCCGTGATGCCTCGGACCGTCAGCTTGCGGCCATCATCGCTTTTGGTAACCGGCAGAAGGCTGGTTTCGATATGGAGGCGCATATCGTTCGCCTGAAAGACCACGCGACCGTCGTCTTCAGGAAGGAACGTGACCGTAGCATTTCTCAAACCGCCCACAAGCATACGGCGACGGAAGCCAACCATTCCTGCGTAGTGTTCCGTGCAGGAAACCTCGCTCGCTTCCTGCTGTTCGACAAACAGACGCACTTCGTTGTGCCATGCGCGGGGAAGCGTGTAAGAGGAGTGAGCGTCTTCCAGCCATGTTTCTCTACCCAGTAACAGCGGTGCTCCAAGAGGAAATTGCAGGCTGATTCTGGATAGCGAGGATGGCATGTAACCGGATAGAAAATAACCATTGCGGCAGCGTGCAGCCGTAATCACAGGCAATCGGGATGCGGCCGTAGGCTTCGTGATCGCGATGGAATAGCCAAACTGTGCCATAGCCATTCTCAGCAGAGATTCTGCGAGGAAGAACTTTTCCGCGCTGTCAGGGACCGGTATCTGCGAGCCAGACTCAATAGAGGAGCAGAACGTGCCCCTTAACCAGACAGCGCTGCCGCGCTTTACCGCATACGTTCTTTCGTTGCCATTGGCTCTTACGCTTGCCAGGACGCTGGACCGGTCGCTCGCAATCGTGTCGACTGGGCCTGCATTGGTGAGACTGCGGTGAAGGAAACGCACCGGAGTGCTGCCATGTTCGTTGGAGTCCATTGCCAGCGAAGTTTCCAACTCCATCAGACCTTCGATACCGGTGGTGATTTGCAAGCCGAGCAAATCCTTCATCGTCTGGCTGGCATGTTGGACCGGACCATAGAAGAGCACCGGTAGGCCCTGGCGAACCCTGGCAAGAAGACTTTCCTCTAAGGGGGAACCGGCTGTTGGCAATAGCGTGACGAGAACAGTCTTATCGAAGAACTTCGGATCTTTCTTCAGCGAAGACAGATAGTGTCCGGTAGAGACGACGGTATTCAAAGGGAAGCCGCTATTCACGGCCCCGCGCAGAAACCAATCTGCGAAGAAGGCAAGGGCTGGGTTCGGGGCTTGACCAAACACAAGATCGTGATATTCGCGGAACGGGCAAAGCCAGGTGGCAACACCGGGAGCATCAGAGAAAGAGTCCATCGCGTTGAGGATGTGCGGCGTGACCTCGTTCGCTGTCTGCTCAGGAATCTGGCCGTAGCTGTTGTCCACGGTAAGAAACTCAAGAAAGGAAGGCCGGGTGATTTTAGCTTCAGCATCCACGCGCGCCAGAGACAGGGGCAGGTAGATGTCGTGTGGTTCACGTCCGTAGCGGTCAAACCACGGACTGTTCAGCCACCAGGGGTCATGCGTGTAATAACGAAAGGGGAAGCGGCCGTTCGCCGGAAGCTCCGCGATACGCGAAAGATAGCCGACGAGTTCTAAGCCAAAATCGCCGTCCAGAGCAGCCCACGGTGAGTTTGGCGGCGCTGTCATATTGAAATTGCCGTCGTAGATCTCCTGCAGCGGACAGGCATTCGTAGCCAGGTCGCTTCCGAGCAGTAGATTTGTTCCACGGGTCTCAATAGGAATCGAAGGGCACTCGCGCCGGTAGTCTTTCCAGAAATTAACAATGGCATCGCGATACCTGGGGGCGTTCGCTGCATCGAACTTAGTCCCGTCAAACAAAGGGCCTTTCACGTTCCACGGGCTTACCGCAAAGCCGAAACCATTCGAGAACCAGAGATAGTCAAACCCAAGATCAGTCAGGAAATGCTGTGACTGTCCACCAAGAAATGTGCCTAAGCTCATTCCTTCGGAGATCCCCTTGGGAAATGCTGCATATGCTTCCTTGTCAGCATGCAGGCGTGTCACACAGGTAACGAATGTTCCGCTGCCCATCGTGTTGTCGTTGGCAATCTCTGGATGACGTTTGTACTTGAAGGCCGACCTGGCGAACTCGGGTCCCGGATCAAACGTTGCGCCTACTGAGATCGGCTTGCCGGTGAGTTCATTGCCAACTTGTTTTAGGATCCTTACGATTTTTGCCAGAATGCCGTAAGTCATGCGCGGTGGGTTTTCTGTATAAAGGTGCGGCGTAGAGTGCAGGTCAAGGCGATTGGGATCATCTGCCGTGGCCTTATCGGGTGGATTCGCGATACCAATCCACTTTGCCCATTCAAACTCGTCGGACATGCGCCCACGGTAGTCGAGAATTTCACTTCCATCGGCCGACCACAACATTACAGCAACGCCATTCACCCGGCGGATGAGAGGTGCCCATTGCCGAAAAAGTTCTGTGCAGACAGCGCGGATAGAAGCATCGTCCGTCTGTCGGAAAGGCTTTAGGCTCATCTCCAGGGTCACTCGCTCAAAAGCGATGGCCTCCCGATTCAAGCCCTTAGAATCGCGAGCATTGCGCGTAGCTTCGCGCGTTTCTTGCGCTTCTGCATATCCGAATTTCCTGCTGACACTCAATGCGGCCGATGCAGTCGATAACAGAAGGGCGTCGCGCCGTGTGATCTTAGGCACGATTCCACCGCCCTGGCCGCATAAAGCCACTCGCCAAATATCCAAATTCGAGGAAGAACCCAGAAGCCTGCGCGAGTAGGAGCGTCGAGGCAGGGAAGGCAAAAAAGTCTGGCGTATGGTTATGCAGCATGTCCGCACGATCCTTCTAATATTCGAAATGTGAACATTGGGGTTCACATTTCGAATGAGATCATACGGTTCTATCCATGTTCTGTGTCAAGCGATTTTTGCAAGGATGGGATGAACTCAACGCTGAATCCAGCGGGCGACAGGTTTCTATCGCGTCGCAGGATACAGCTTCTTGAGGTTGTTGCGATTGAGCAGCACGTGATCGACGTAAACGGCGAGCGGTGTCTTTTGATGTGCAATCACGGAAGCCGCAATCTTTATCAACTGCTCACCATATCGCTCAGGGAAATACGCAACGGAAGCGATCAGTGCGCTTGAGCGGTGAGCCAATTCGGAGCGGCTTTCTTCAGTTCCATTCTGGCCGACAATTGCGCAGGACGCGGCACGGCCGGATTCGTTCACGGCAGCAAGCGCTCCAATGGCGCTGGGATCGTTGAAGCAGGAAACGAGAACGCGGCTTTTCTGCGGTAGAGATTTGAGGGCACGAAGGCACGCCTCCCGGCTCGCTTCGCGCGACGCTAAACCATCAACGTGAATGATCTTTTCAGGAGGAACCTGGCCGACAATGCTATTGATTCCTTCGACCGTGCCGGTAAGGCGCGCCATATTCTCTACCGCGGACAAAGATGATTCAATCAGCAGGAGTCGGTCAAACTCCCCTTTCCAATGTCTCTGCGCATATCCGCCTAAGGCTTCCCCAGCCATGAGGCCGGCACGATAGCTATTGCCGCCAAAATAGATAGCCCCTGCGATCGGCGTTTCAACGCTGATAACGGGAATCTGCTCCTGTAGGAAGCGATCTGCGAGCACATGGGCCAAAGAACCGCGTCGCTGGAAAAGTATGACAGCATCCGCCGCAGAGCGAATGGCTTCATTCACCTGATCGCGCGGAATTTCGGTGTCAGCGGTATCGATCATTTCGAGGTGAATGCCGTGGTTAAGGGCAGCCGCTCTCAGGCTCGCGGTTACATCCACTCGAAATGAATTTCCTGCCAGTGGGGCGATATAGAACACGCGTGGCTGGCGCTTCCTGTTCTTTACGGAATAGCGTTTGTCGTCAAGGCGTTCGACGTACCCGCGGTCCTCAAGCGTACAGAGGAGCCTGAACACGGTTGCTCGATCAAGTTTGGTTAGATTTGCTAAATCGAGAATACGAAGCGGTTCAGTGGCGCGTTCGAGGGTTTCAAGGACGTCCAGGCCCTTATCGAGTGTTCCGGAACCGTACTGTCTCTGTTCTTGTTTAGCCATTGGCGTTCTCAGTTTACGTCGCTGAGTGTAACCGAACGCGCAGCCCTAAAAATCACCTTTCAAAAAACACTTGACAACCGCTCAGGTGGAGGATTGATATGGGCGGCGGTGAAAATTTGAATGTTGATATTCATTTATTGAAGATTTCTGAGGGGCTCCTCTGATGCGCAAATCGCATCAGCGGGATCCCTGGGATCTTCAGGAGGCAAGAATGCAGTTTCTGAAGGTGATACCAGCGGCAGTTTTCCTATGTTTCCTTCTGGCTTTCCCGGCCTGGGGCCAGGTGGTCACAGCTGATGTGACTGGCGTGGCGATGGATCCTACCGGAGCGACACTTCCAAACGTGAAGGTCACGGTTGTTAATGTCGAAACCAATCTGACCAAGGTTGCGACCACCACGGGAGACGGATCATTCACTGTGACGCTCCTTCCGCCCGGCACGTACAACATAAAGGCAGAAGCGGAGGGGTTCAAAAGTTGGGAAGTACGCGGTCTCAAGCTCGCGATTGGAGACAAATATCGCATTGATCCCAACCTGGCCGTCGGTCAAGTGAACGAGACAATCCAGGTGAGTGCTGGATCTCCTTCGATTCAACGCGAAGAGTCGAGTATCGGGACTTTAGTGGGGGAACGAGCTGTGCAGGACCTTCCTTTGAATGGCCGCAACTTCGTTCGTCTGGCTCAAATTGCTCCAGGCGCAACTGAGGGCGCAGCGGGCTCGACTCAAAGTGGCACGCGACCTGACGACCGGAGGCAGAGTTCCTCCGTCTCCATCAATGGACAGACGAGCGACCTCAACAATTTCCTTATCGACGGAACGGATGACAATGAGCGTTTCCTGGGAAATGTTGTCGTGAAGCCATCGATCGATGGAATTCAGGAAATGAAAATTGAGACGAATTCCTATTCCGCCGTGTTGGGACGTACCGCAGGTGGCGTAATCAGCATCGTCACCAAACCAGGAACGAATGCGCTCCACGGCACAGTGTACGAATACTTCCGTAATGAAGTGCTCGATGCAAGAAACTACTTCGCACGCACGGGGCCAAAGCCTGCTTTCAAGCAGAACCAGTTTGGAGGGAGCATTGGCGGACCAATCTTGCGCGATCGTCTTTTCTACTTTGGCGACTATGAGAGGTTTACGCAACGAGTAGGACAGACGTACAACGTAACCGTACCTACCCTTGCACAAGCTGGAGGAGCGGACCATACCGGCCCAGCATGCTTCACGCAAAACATCTTTGATCCTGCCACGACAGTGCAGGTATCGCCCGGTGTGTATACCCGGCAGCAATTCGCCGGAAACTGCATTCCAAACAGTCGGTGGAACTCCGCGGCTCGCAACTTCATCACCCGCTGGCCTGCTCCAAACGGAGGCAGTACGAACAACTACAGTTCTTCGCCTGCTAAACGTCAGGATTCCGACAGTATGGATACGCGTGCGGATTACAAATTGTGCGATAGGGATTTCTTCTTTGCGCGCTATTCCTACAATGACACCCGAACAATCACCCCCGCAGCGCTTCCAGTCATCAATGGCGTGAGTCTCGTCGGGAATGCTGGTGTATTTCCGGGGCCATCCAAGCAGCGTTCGCAGGGGATCCAACTCAACTACACCCATCTGCTCACGCCAAACCTTGTAATGGAAGCCAAGCTGGCGTACACGCGGTTTGCAAATGCAGCTACGTCAACCAACACGGGCACAAACGCCGCAGCGACTCTGGGAATTCCGGGACAAGGCACGGATCCGACTACCTCTGGTGTTCCGACGATCTCAATTGCTGGTGGGCCAGCTGCGGGCGACGCAACCTTTGTCCCGATCATTACGAAAGACAACACCTATCAAGAGATGATTGGGATCACGTATACGCAAGGCCGTCAGACAATCCGGTTTGGAACCAGCTATATCCAACGCCAGGTTGCGTCGAGTCAATCGAGCGAAGGGCGGGGACAATACGCATTCGGAGCAAATACGACTGGACGTATTACAGGGAATACCTTTTCCGAAGGCAACGCGTTGGCTTCCTTCATCCTCGGTCTACCTGGGTCGGAGAGCCGGAACATTCTGCTCGCAAAACCCCAATATAGCTCGCACGAAGGGGCGTTTTATTTTCAGGATGACTGGAAAGTCATGCGCAAGCTGACCGTGAATCTTGGTGGCCGCCTTGATTGGTGGACTCCCATGACAGAGAAGCGTGGCAATATCGCGAACTTCAACCCAGGCACGATTCCCGCGCCTGGTACACCTGCTATTACTCCCGTGCCCGGAACCCCGGTGCCATCGATCATCCAGGCGGGTGTGAATGGCGTCAATGCTTCGGCAGGTGTGAAGACATATCGCTGGAACCTTGCCCCTCGCGTGGGGTTTGCATACAGCATTGACGATAGAACAGTCGTTCGCGGTGGCTTCGGTATCAGCTACTATCCGCCTTATATGGGGAGTGCGCTGGCATTGCGAAATCCACCATTCGTTAGCCTCTATGGCCCAAGCTACTCAGACTTCTTCGGAGGAGCACTTCTGTCCGATGGAATGCCGACTCCGTCAGCCACCTCTGCGTCGGCTCCCACTGGAAGTCTGACCGTAGTCGACTCGAGCCTAAAGATGCCCTATGTCGAACAGTTCAACCTTACGCTCCAACGCGAACTTCCAGCTGGCTTCATTGCTACAGTGACTGGCGTAGGCGCTCTGACGCGCCGCAGCATTCTGGCAATGGATATCAATCCGGCGCCGCCCCAGGTAGGCAGCACACTGCCGGTCAACCAACGTCGTATCTATGATGTTGCGTATCCCACCATCCTGGGCTTCTCAAACGGCAATCCGCTCGGCGGTATCGGTTCGGTCAGTCAGAGCCGCAACTGGAATAAAGCGAACTACTTCGGATTGCAGACAGTGCTGGAGCGCCGTTTCAACAACGGCCTGAGCCTCACCGCTCAAAACACGTGGTCTCACAGTATCGATCTCGCCGCGCCCTTGTATTTTTTCAACGATCCAAAATCACAGCGCGGCAACTCCGATCTCGATGTTCGCGAGCGATTCACTCTTAGCTTCAACTACCAACTTCCATTCTTTAAGAATGCAAACGGTGTCATCTCCCTGGTCGGAAAAGGATGGCAGGTGAATGGGATTACGCTTTGGTCGAGAGGGTTCCCGTTCACGGTTACCAATGCGACAGCACGGAACGGAGGCAGCGCAGCCGATCGGCCGAATCTGATCGCCAATCCCAGGCAGGGCGATGGCACGATTAATAAATGGTTCAATACATCTGCTTTTGCTTCCCAACTTGCTGGGACTTTCGGGAATTCGCCGAGAAACCTCCTTACCGCCCCCAGCTACTACACGCAGGACGTCTCTCTTTTCAAGAATTTTGACGTCATCGGCGATAAGCTGCGCGCTCAGTTTCGTGCGGAAGCATTCAACGTCTTCAATGCGCCGAATTTCGTAGCTCCTGGTGCCGCTTTTGGAGGTGCGAATTTCGGAGTAATTACCAGTACGGGAAACTTTCTCCCACGCAATCTGCAGTTTGCTGTAAAACTCAACTTCTAACGTAGAAAGGCGGAGCAGCAGTCGTTTGTTGTTCCGCCTCCTTTTCTCTAAACCGCAGGGCATCTTCTAGTACTCGTATCGTCTGGAGAACGTAAAACGTGGCCATTAGGCAAATACCCACCCGCCATTTTTTTACTGCGGCATGCGTCTTCGCACTTCTGTCTGCCCCCGTGATTCTATTAAGCCGGTACAGTGCATATGCAGCATCCACCCCCGCACATCAGGCAGAAGATGCCGATTGGGCGGTTTATGGTGGACACACCGGAGGGGATCACTATTCCTCCCTCTCCCAGATCAATCGGTCCAATGTGAATCGGCTCAAAGTCGCCTGGACCTTCGACACGAAGGAAAAAGGTGGCCTGCAAACCAACCCTCTTGTGATCGACGGCAAGCTGTTCGGCTATACGCCATCGCAAAAGGTGTTTGCGTTGGACGCTGCAACAGGAAAAGAGGTCTGGCGGTTCGACTCCGGTCTTACGAGTGGTCAGCCCGACCGCGGGCTCTCGTATTGGACTGACGGTAGAAACCGGGTACTCTTCGCCACAACGCTATACCAGGTGTGGGCGTTAAATCCCGATACCGGCAAACCGGTCGAGACATTTGGGAATAAAGGATCGATAGATCTGAGAAACGATCTGGGATCTGAGTCGCCTTCTGGCTTAGTTGCCATCACCTCACCTGGAACCATTTACAAAGACCTCATCATCATGGGGTTCCGCACGGGGGAATCGGCACCGGCGCCTCATGGAGACATCCGGGCCTATGACGTGCATTCGGGCGCGCTCCGATGGGTGTTTCATACGATTCCACACCCCGGGGACCCTGGCTATGAGACATGGCCGAAAGATGCCTGGAAGCATAGTGGCGCCGCGAATAACTGGGCCGGTATGGCACTTGATGAAAAACGGGGCATTGTCTTTGTACCTACAGGTTCGGCGACGACTGACTTTTATGGAGCAGAACGGCTAGGCAACAATCTATATGCAAACTGCCTTCTGGCACTGGATGCCGGAACCGGCAAGTTGATTTGGTATTTTCAGGGAGTTCATCACGATATCTGGGATCGCGATTTTCCTTCTCCACCCTCGTTGGTCTCGGTAAGACACGATGGCAAAATCATCGATGCTGTCGCACAGACCACAAAGCAAGGAGTGCTGTATCTCTTTGATCGAGCGACGGGTAAATCAATTTTTCCGATTGAAGAACGAGTCATTCCTCAGACGGATGTTCCAGGAGAGGTCTCCTCGCCCACGCAGCCAATGCCGGCTCTGCCTGAGCCTTTTGCGCGTCAACAGCTCACAGAGGACCTGTTGACCAACCGCACACCGGAGGCCCACGCTTGGGCAGTGAATGAATTCAAGCATTTCCGCAGCGGCGGGCCGTTTGTTCCGCTTACAGTTGGGCAACAAACGGTTGTTTTCCCCGGCTTTGACGGGGGTGCTGAGTGGGGTGGGTCTGCCGTCGATCCTAAAACAAGCACGATCTATATTAATGCGAATGATCTTGCATGGACTGGCGGACTGGAGAAAGTAAGCACTGGATCCGGAAAATTCGAAGCGCTCTATCAGAACCAATGCGCTGCGTGCCACCAGGCAAACCGGAATGGTGTTGGCGGCACATTCCCTTCGCTGGTAGAAGCCAGCCAACGGATGACCGCCGAGCAGATGGCCGAGGTTGTGAAGAGTGGCAGGGGACGAATGCCAGGATTTCCGCAGATCCAGGAGGAAGACCTGCGTGGGCTGCTTCAATTCGTTCGTACCGGCAAGGAACCAGTAGCAAGGCGTTTGTCGGATAAAGAAGAGCCCGGATCGGAAACCGATTTGGTCCGCGCTCCATCGGCAGCGTACAGATTCACCGGCTATAGGAAATTTCTAGACCCTGAAGGATACCCGGCGACCGCCGCACCGTGGGGAACATTGAACGCAATTGATTTAAACACTGGCAAATATCTGTGGCATATTCCGTTTGGCGAGTATCCAGAGCTGGTCGCAAAAGGGTTGAAAGACACAGGGAGTGAAAACTACGGTGGCCCCATCGTGACTGCCGGCGGAATCGTTGTCATCGGTGCAACAAACTTCGACCGGAAGATTCGAGCGTATGACAGCAGAACAGGAAAGCTCCTTTGGGAGTCTGTCATGGACTTTGCAGGAAATGCTACGCCCGCAACCTACATGGCAAATGGAAAGCAATACATCGTTATCGCGACAAGCAATGCAAAAGCCAGGAATGCGCCTCAAGGTGCGAAGTATGTAGCCTTTACTTTGCCATGACAGATCATTGACCTGATTCTGCAACAAGCAGTGTGCTTTTTCGAATGTGGGGATGAAAATGGCGACGGGTTTCTCTAGAAGGAGACTGCGGGAGGCATCGGCTTGAACGCAAAAAGATTTCTCCATCTTGCGACGCCTGATGCCCGGTTTCCATTTTCTGAGGAGCCAAATGGCATGGCGCTTTCCCGTACCCAATAGGCTGACGATGAAGGAAGTCTGCATTTACAGAAGGTTGTGCGGCGACGATAGTGCCATGGCAAGCCGATCAACCACCTGGTCTGCGCTGAGCACAAGCACTGCGTGTTGTTCCCCATTGGCTGAAAGGTGTACACCGCGTTCGAAGGTTTCTTGCAACAGGGGTCTGTCTTCGCTAAAGAAGATCGATGGCAGGTTATCCTCCGTCCCAATTGAAACGTGTACGATGCTCTCAATCGAGTCAACCCGCATTCCCACCTTACGGGACTGATGCTGGAAGAGTAATAGATAGCTATCGCTGCCAGTTTCCTCTCCTGATGGCAAATGGAACAATTGCTTTGGATCCACCACGGAGACGGGAGTACCTCTCAAATTCAGTACACCCAACACGGCAGGCGGAGTGTCCGGCGCACGCGCCAGATCGCGCGGACAAGTCTTTACTTCCAATACATCCTTTAAGCGGATGCCATATACCTTGCCCATTTTGAAGGTCAACAGGGGAACACGCGCAACAGTCGTCGGCGATTGAGATCCCTCTTCGGCCTGTTCAATCAGCTTTCTGTGGTCCAGAGAGATCGATAGAATTTCATCCTTTGAAAGGATGCCCTCTTCATTTAGAACGATGAAATCCCGTCCCTCGCGATCCGTGAAGCAGCCACGAAAGATTTCGGAGCGATAGTCGTCAAGCACAGGCACAGGAACTACCCTCTCCTTTGCGTAGGGAATAATGCTGTTTGTCGCGTCCACCTCAAGGCCGATGCAATCGGTGCCTATCCGGCAGATCAGGATGTGTGCGCACTCCGTAACGACCGGGGCCACGCGAAGCAAGCGGTTCATGCGGATAACGGGGAGTGTACGGCCTTGGAAATTGACGACTTCACCACATAAATCTGAGATTCGCGGACTAGGTGCCTTTGCCTGGTTCTGAACAATAGCGACGACGCACTTCATCTCCAATGCCAGCAGGCACTCTCCCACAGAGAACCCGATCAATTTTTCGCGATAGAGATCCTGCATCCGTGCCGTGAAGTGGTAATTGGCATCCTCCGTGCTGGTCTGCTGATTGATGATGGGAAGGTTGCGAACGCATAGGATTGCCGAGAGATCGAGCACCTGAATCAAACGCTTCCCATTGTCGCGGCAAATAATAGCTTTGACAGGCATCTTTGGTACATCGGGTGACAGATTACGCTGGTCGATCGGGGATACTTCGCTCAGCTGCATACGCAGGATTTCGCCCACACTATCGAAGAGGAGACCCAGTCTTGCGTTGGCATCCCGCAGTACCGCTAACCGCTTTCCTTGAATATCTTGGGTGCGTTCCTTGCTGCAGCCAAGCAGAACACTTAGGTCGATGACCGGGATGACTTGGCCTCGCAAATTGAACAAACCCAGCAGATAGTTCGGCGCCAGGGGCATGGATTGCAGTGTGGACGGTACTGTCACTACTTCCTGAAGATCAGACATCTCCACGGCGTATTCGGTTCCACTCAGATGGAAGGTGCCGTACACCTGTTGGAGAAGATTCCGTTTTTCAGACTGAACTGCGATGCGACGTTCCATGGAAAAATCCTTCTTCACTCTGTTGTCATCGGATCGATGAAGCAGCACGTGAGCAATTTTGTGTTGCAATCGAGTACCACGGTGTAGCCCTGCATGCCCCCAGTTTCCAGCTCTTCGAATGAGATCTGATTCGCCTTGAAAGCAGTTCTGGCAGCCTCCAGGTTCAGCGACCCGACAGTCCGTTTTTCGGTGTCTGCGGAATGAATCATGTTCGCTCCGCCGGCAAGAAAACCCTTCAGATGGCGCCGCACCGGATTGAGCCCGCCAACAATCCGGATGAGATTTGGAAGGGCGCGGTCAACATAGCGCGCGTCTGCTACATCTGCTCCAGCAGGAGCATGCGCCAACAAACAGTGGGCCAGGCCGCAAAGACCGGTTTTGCGGTTGATGAGACCAAGAGCAACGCATGAACCCAGCGTTGCTTTCAACATGCCGGCGGACGCTGCTTTGAGTTGCGCGATCATGACATGCTGCACCATGTCTGTTTCTTCCTGTACGTGGATCGGGCACACTAGAGTGTTCTCCTGTAGATCTGAGGTGCAACAAAGACAAAGGGCACATCGAGAGCTGCAATGGATTCCGACTCTCCCAGGATCAGAATTGTCCCGGGACCCATAGTGGACGCTACATTCTGAAGGATCGTTGTCTGCTCCTGTGGGCGGAAGTAGATCAACACGTTCCTCAAAAAGACAATGTGATGTGGCCCCAGCAAACGAGGACGATGCATCAGGTTATGAGTTGTGAAACGGATGTGGCGCAGCAGATCTCCATTTGCCTGATACCCATCTCCTTCGTGAAGGAGAAAGTAACGTTCCGCCAGATCGGGATTTGATGCCTTCAATTTATCGACAGTTCGGCTTCCGAAGACGCCATTCTTTGCGCGATTCAGCACCTCGGTGTCCACATCGGTTGCCAGAATGTGATAGCGAAACTCGGGGTTATTGCGGAGGTGCTCGTTGCAGCAGATCGCAATCGAATATGCCTCCTCCCCGGTAGACGCAGCCGCGGACCAAGCGCTGAGTGTGTTTGTTGGATAGGATGTCCTGAACTCCGGAAGGTATACATCGCAGAAGTATGTCCACACCCGTTGCGTGCGGAAGAACGACGTTTCATTGGTCGTCAGCAGGTTGATAAAGTTCTGCTGCTCTTCGGAGTTTCGCCGGATCATGGAGATATACTCAGCGCAGTCCGGATGACCAAGTTCGGTAAGCCTCTTCCTGAGCCTTCCTGCCACCATTGCTATCTTTTGCGGTGGAATTGTGATGCCGGTCAGTTCTTTGAGAAGGGGCAGCAGCGGTTCACATTTGAACTCGCTGCTGCCGTGAAGAACGTTGTGATCACTGGTTGGCATGGAGAAGGGTCTCCGTCAGTTGCGTGGACGCCTTGCGCAGTTCCTTGATGGAGTTCGCGATACCCTCCGATGCATTGGCAGCCTGCTCCGTGCGATCTGTTACGTTCTGAATCGCGTTGCCCACATCCTTTGAGGCGATCAACTGCTCATCAGCAGCGCTGGAGATCTCAGAGATGGCGTCTGTCGTTTTGGCTACTCCGTCCACAATGCGATGGAAGGCCTCGGCAGCCTGGCGAGAGGTCTCGTTGCCGGCTTCGATCCGCTTGACGGACTCCGCAATGAGCTTCGAGATCTCGCGCGTTGCCTGGGAGCTGCGCTCCGCCAGCTTTCGTACCTCATCTGCAACAACCGAGAAGCCCAGTCCCATCTCACCGGCACGCGCCGCTTCGATAGCGGCATTGAACGCCAGAAGATTGGTCTGCGAGGCAATCTCGCCAATGACCTTGACAATCTCTCCGATGTCTTCACTGGACTTGCTGATCAACTCCATCGCGTTGATGGAGCGATCGATCATCTTGGTGCCGGAGTCAGCCTGTTCGCGGGCGGCCCGCGCTAGACCATCCACGTGCTTCACATTCTGTGCGATGGAATGAATGGAAGCAGTAAGCTCTTCCATCGAAGCATTCATCTCTTCAGAGGTTGCCCCAAGTGCCTGCGCGCCTTCCGCCACGGCGGTAGAACGCTTGGCAATATCCTGGGTGCGGTTGTCGAGTTCTGATGCGACCGAGCGGACAGATTCCTCCATCTCCACCTGGCGAGTAACATCGGAAGCAATCTTGATGACGCCGACAACCTTACCGTTCTCATCATGTAATGGATTGTAGGTAGCGAAGAGCCACAGAACATTCCCGCGCTGCGTCAGACGTTTGAAGCGGCCAGCCTGGAACTTGCCCTGTCGCAACTCCTCCCAGAACTGTTGATAGGCCTGTGTCCGTGTGTAAGATTCTTCGCAGAAAATGCGGTGGTGCTTGCCAATAATCTCCGACAAACTGTAACCAACTGCGGCCAGGAAGTTATTGTTTGCTTTCCGGATCGTTCCATTCACATCGAACTCGATGATGGCCTGGGACTTATCGATGGCGCGGCTCACGCTGGCATCTTGTGCTGCGCGCGTCTGCTGCGCGGTGATATCCGTGGCAAACTTTACGATCTTGACCAGATTGCCGGTGTCGTCGAAGACGGGGTTGTAGCTTGCCTCTACCCATACACGAGTACCGTTTTTGGTAATGCGGGGAAACTGTCCAAGCCGGTTTTCTCCCCGGCGCAATGACTCCCACAGTTCGGTGTAGTCAGGACTGTTGACGTACGTCTCCTCACAGAGAACACGGTGGTGCTTCCCGGTGAGTTCGGTCAGGGAGTACCCGAAGATCTTCAGGAAGTTCTGGTTTGCAGTAAGGATAGTACCGTTAAGAGAAAACTCAATTACAGCCTGGGCACGATCAAGTGCGTCCAGGATACCCTTGATGTCCGAAGGCACAAGAGTGTCTACGCTGTGAGAAGGAATGCGTCCATTGGGCTGAGTGGTCGATGGCATGGTCTGGTCTAGCTCCAAACTCTCTTATCGACGCTTTTCAGGGAATCTTGAGAGACCAGCGGACCGTTGACTCGGAATTAGCTTCTGGCCTTCTTTGGCAGTTGGGCGAAACGAGGGGAAAACTCCTGTCTACCTAAGCGAGACAGACCCGGTTCTTACCGGAATTTTTGGCCTGATACAGGGCGCGGTCTGCGCGTGACAGCAGTGTTTCAAGCGGTTCCTGTATGTGGAGCGACGTCGTAACTCCAATGCTTGCGGTGGTATTGAGCGTAAGCTCGGCATGCTGGACAAGATGGTTTTCGACGGCACTGCGAAGCCGGTCAGCAAGTTGATGAGCTGCCTCTTGGTCCGTCTCTGGAAGGAAGACTACAAATTCTTCCCCTCCATAACGGCCAACGATATCGGTAGCACGTACAGATTGCGCAAATTGCACGGCAACAGACTTCAAGACCGCATCCCCAGCGCTATGTCCCATAATGTCATTTGTCTGTTTGAAGTTATCCAGATCAATCAGCAGCAAACTGAAAGCTTGACCTGATCGTTTGGCCCGCATCAGTTCGAACTCCACGCGTTCAAAAAAACCGCGGCGGTTAAGGATGCTCGTGAGCGGATCATACAGTGCCAGCTTTTCGAGATGCTCATTTGCAGCGAGCAATTCCTGGCGGCTTAGCTCTAGTTCAGCGGTACGGGCAACCACTTCTGTCTCAAGTTCACGTTGACGGCGTGTCATATAGATGAGCCGGAGCCGGACAAAGAACAATACCGCGGTGAGGGCAATAAGAGTGACCAGGGTCTGGAACCACCAGCTCTCTGTGATTCCAGGGGAGACGTGAATGGGAACAGCGATCTCAGAGGTAGGGCCAGCGCCATGGCGGCTCGTGGCTCGAATATGAAACTGGTAATTTCCCGTCGGTAGATTCGTATAGGTCGCCGAACGTCTCGAAGTACTTGGGCTGCTCCAGCCATCATCGAAGCCTTCCAGTTGATAGCTATAGAGCGTCTCCGCCGGACTCGTGTAATCCAATAAAGAAAACTCCACATCAAAGCCGCGGTGTGAAGGGAATCGGAGAATACCAGCAACCGCTTGCTGGGCAAGTTGTACCGGGGCCTCCTTTGCGCCTTGCACATGCACTTCGGTCAGCACCAGAGGAGCCTTCAAATTCCAGGGATGAAGAAGATTTGGACGTACGATTGCGAGCGAGGCGTTTCCTGGAAACAGGATGGTGCCGTCGGGTAAGAGTGCCGAGCTGAACAGGTTCTGCGCCGTGGTCTGCAGGCCATACGAATCACCATAGACGCGGACGGTATAGGTCTTTGGATCAATAGCCGCCATGCCGTGTGGTGTATTAACCCACATGGTCCCGTCAAGACCACGACGTATCAGCAGCACGACATCATCGGGCAATCCATTATGTTTGTGGTCAAGTGTCTTAAAGCGCGGTTGGCCGCCCTCTGGCCAGTTTTCGAGAATCGATAGACCGGATCCGATAGTACCAACCCAGAGGCGCCCCTGCGCGTCCTCTTCGATAGGTTGCACGTTATCGCTTGCGATCGAAAGAGGATTCTTTGGATCGTGCGTGATGTGCCGAAAAGCTTCAGTTGCCGGTTGATATAAGTCCAGGCCTAGCCGGGTCGAAGCCCAGAAGCGTCCGTGTGAGTCTTTGAGCATGTCGCGAATGTAGTTATCGGAAATGCTGTTGGGATCTTCCAGGGTATGCCGAAATACTTTTACCTGGTGGGTATGCCAGTTATAACGAACAAGGCCTGAATAGCGTCCAGCCCAGATCGTATCTCCATCGCAATATACGGCATTGATGATTTGCTTGTTCAGCTCGGGGTGGTCAATGGGACGATAGGTGCGGCTAGGAATATTGATCGAATACAGCCCCACTCCAGCTGCAATCATCGTGTTTGCGTCAAGCGGATACATGGCGAGGACTTCCCGGTGAGAACGCTGGTCTTCGCGTACACCGGGTGCAGGCTGAATCCGGTGGGTGCTTCCATCCGGGGCAATTTGTACAAAACCACCCTGGTCAAAACCTACCCAGACGCTTCCTGTGTCATAGCCAACGCTTCGCACCTCGGTACCGAAAAGCCTGTCTCGCTGCGCGAGATCGGCGGGGTGCAGGGAAGAGGTCCTCATGTTGAAGATTCCCTGCGACATGAGCGAGACCGAGGAGACGCCGACATCTGTCCCAGCCCACATGACACCTGAACTGTCGATAAAAAGGCTGCGGACAAAGTCGTTACTCAAAGGCAGTAGAGCTGTTGGGTTTCTTCCCCAATGCAGGAGGGCTTGTTTTTCAGAGTTGTACGAGAACAAGCCCGCACCGTAGGTTGCTATCCAGAAAACGCCGGGTTGCGCCTCAACGATTGCCCTGATGGTATGTGGACCAAATGCGGACTCCGCACCAGACAGGTTCTTAACCCCTCGGACGTGATTTGTCGGTGCATCGTAAAGTCCGATGCCCGAACCGTCTGTGCCCACCCATAGCCGTCCGGACGAATCTTCTTTCAGTACCCAGACGGAAGGAGCTTCTCCAATTTCACCCGGTCCCTTCAGTCCGGGGATGAAGCGAAACTCATTTTGCCCCGCAGTCCGTTCATATAATCCCGTGTCAGAACCAACCCAGAGATTGCCTTTTGAATCCTGAAGGACAGAAAGAATCGTGCCCTCCGGAAAATTCACATCATTCCTTCGTCCGCTCAGTTTGCCAAAAATCTCAAAATCCTGGGTAGCAGGACGGTAATGACCCAGACCATTCTGCATGCCAAACCAGACTCCGTCCTGTCCATCCGCCGCAAGGGAGTACACCCTTGCTTTTCGTACCTGTTCCGGAGTCTTGTTGGGAATGCTGAATGTATCGGTCGCGGCGGCGTAAAGAACCAGCCCAGAGCCTCCGGTACCTGCGTATAAGTCTCCATTGCGGCAAGGCAGGATGACGCGCACATTATTGTCTGGCAGTGAGGTCGGGTCGTCCGGGTCATGAAGATAGCTTCGGAACCCGTAGGCATCGAAACGGGAGATTCCACCAAATGTGGCAATCCAGATATAGCCGGGATTGCCCTGAGTGACCCAGTAGACCGAGTCGTGAGGAAGTCCTTGTTTCATCGTCATGACTTTGAAGTTCATCTCAGCCATGGACTGCAGTATTTCGCCGGTTATCGTGGAAACAGGGGTATTTGCGCGAGGAGAAGATGGTCCTTGCGCATTTGCCCCGCTGCAACCCCAGAATGCCGCCAGTACTGCAAAGGACAGTACCGTCCGGCTAAAAAGATACCGCTCAAGATTCAAGTTGACCGCCGATGTATCAATCTTGCCAGAGAGAAAGGTCAGGTAACCATCTGCTTCTCAATCAGGCAACCCCGGTGTGCAAATCTCCTCTTGATAACACCATAACGAGCGATGGGTTTGATCAAGGCAAAAATTCCCCGGGAGGACACGACGATTGTTTTCTCATATTCGCGCGGCATGACCTTGCAGAAACCTATAGCAAGTTGCTATGCTTCGGCTACTGCAGAAGACCACTCCCCACCAGGGCGCAGACTCGGCAAATTCAGGCTCTCGATGGTTTGGGCCCTTCTGCCGCGCTGACTTGGCTGCCTATTTTGTCCAGCCCGCCTTCCCATGCCCTTGTATCGAGGGGAATCTTGTCGAAGTGGTCGTTATCGCGAGGCTGCTTTTTCCGTCAGGTCAAGTTCTGGTCGTCTTGGGTCCGGAGAGGCAACGAGACGATCTGGCGTGAAATTCAAGAGGCAATCATCATCGAGATCGTACGTTGGCCAATGCGGCAAACCAATCCCATTGGGATCGCCTGTTTTCACAAAGTTCGTCCAATATGCGTTGGCTTGTTTGGCCACTCGTTTGTCCTCTATCGAAAGCTCCAAACCGTAACGTGATTCAACAGTGTCGAAAACATATGGAATCTCACTTCCGTGGCTTGCCCCCGGGAGTTTGGGGCGAAGTGACGTTGCGACATAGCTGAAGCGATATTCCCACACTGGAACTCCTCGATATGTCAGCGTGCGGGCAATGAAGCGCGCCGGTTCCAGCATAAGAGCATCGGCTCCTACTGCTTGTCTCAACGAGCCAAAGGTTGCGCTGCCCGAGGGATCATAGCGTTTGCGTGCGATAGCGGCATCGGGACCAAACGTGCGAAATAACGCATCCACGGTTGCTCCCGTTGGAAACGCAAGGTCCATGTCGTTTGCCCCGATCAACAGGGGAATCTTCCTGTTTCTTCCGGTGAGATAGTCGTTCGCTGTTTCACCGGGAATCATAGAGCCGTCGATTATTGGGCCGGAGAAGTGCGAGGACGGAACTTGTGCCGTTGAGACGTCCAGCTGCTGCACCAAAGCCTCGGCTGGAAGCGCACGTAGTTTGGAGAGCGCTTCCGGGCCGTCGCCAGATATCCCGGCGGTTTCTGCGAAGGCCGCACCGATCGCTTCGGCGGAAGGCCTTCCATTCGCACTCTTGTGCAAGCCTGTCGCTCGCACAAGAGTGCGACCGCCACCGGACTCTATGATTGCTCGTTGAAAGAGCCCTTTTGACAGCGAGGAAGTCATGAGCACATGCACTGCGTATCCACCCGCACTCTGACCAACCACTGTCACCTTGTTTGGGTCGCCACCGAAGGCCGCGGCATTCTTACGAATCCACTTGATTGCGGCGATTTGATCCATGTATCCGTAATTGCCCAGCAGGCCATGGTTATGTTCTGCGGTCAGCGCGGGATGCGCAAAAAAACCGAACTGGCCCAGGCGATAGTTGAAGCTGAAGAACAGAACTCCTTGCCTCGCAAACTGGGATCCGTCATAGATCGCTGCCGAGCTGCCGCCGTTTACCCAGCCGCCGCCGTGAATCCATATCAGGATCGGCAGCTTTCCGGACGAGTGAGCGGGCCGCCAGATATTAGCGAAGAGGCAGTCCTCTGACGGAGTGGTGGTCAAGATAGCCGGATCGCGCGCAAATGGCTTCTGCATGCAATCGTGGCCAAACTCAATCGCTGCGCGCGTGTCGTCCCATCGGGCAGCTTGCTGGGGTGGCCTCCAGCGAAGCTCCCCAATGGGTGGGGCGGCATAGGGAATTCCCTTGAAGGAGGTGACGCCATCAACGGTTATCCCTCTGACTCTTCCGCGGTCAGTCTTCACGGATTGGCATGGAGCAACAGTGCACACAACCAGTAGAAACATCACTGCGAACAACGTCTTTGCTCTGCACATCTTCCGGTCCTTACGCTGGATCAGTGTGTTTATCGCCACCCAAACCGTTGCGCCACTCGAAACTCATAGGACCGTGCGCCACCGACCGAAACAAGGCCGTTGCCGCCTCCAATCCAGTAGTCTGCCCCGACGATATTCTCGATGAGCAACGACGCGGTAAAAGATCCGTCACGCCCACCAACGTATCGCAGGGTTGGCGTCATCTTCCACCACGCAGGCAGCCACCGGGTGTTCGAATTTTCATAGGGAGTGCCTTTATTCGCTTCCAGGTACGCACCAGCCTGCAAGGTACGACGTAGCACCGGCAGCGTCGTAAGTCCTGAAACTCTTGCGGAAAGGCGTGGAATTCCAGGTATCTGTTTGCCGTTGAAGGTTCCACCGGAGGTTCGGATGAGCACAGCGTCGATATAGCTGAGTGCGACCTGCAACGAGTTTCCGGATTTCGATTGCACCCAGAAGCGGCCATCGACTCCGCGGTTCTGCTGTAGACCATTCTGCGTATACGTGTTGTTGCTCAGTTCCAGGTATTGATTGCCACGATGGATGCGGAAGATCGCCGCTTCGGCGTTGATGCTGCCTCGATGGTATTTCGCTCCAATCTCCTGTTGCTGGCTCTCAAGAGCGGGAAAGATCGCGTTTGCATTTGCTGCGGTACCAGGAGCCATTCCGGCAGGCTCAAGTGCTTGCACGATATTGCCGTAGAGGGAAAGCTGAGGCAGAAGCCTGTACGTAACGGCCAAAGCAGGAGACCACTGCGATGCATCTGTGCTGGTAGAGATTGTGCCGTTGCTCAGATAACTTCTTGCGGAAGGAGCAGTGAAGCGTCCACCTACGGTTATCTGCAGCTTTTGATGGAAGAGGCCTACGGAATCAGCGAGTACAACGCTGCCTGTCCTCTGATAGGCCGTTAAGTATGTTTTGGGACGCACAGCCCGCAGAAGAGAAGCTTGAGGACGATCTCCGCTATAGATGTTGATCAGAAGCGGTGTCTGAGAAAGGACCAACGTCCCGTATGTATCCGTCGGATAGCTGAGCCGGTCAAACGCAGCAAAGAACCGGTGTGTCACAAATCCAGTTCGCGCATGAAGCGTAGTCCCCGCTTCGACACTTGAGATCGATGCAAGATTCGCCGACTGAATCGGAAGACATGTGGCGGCACCTGTTGCTGCCACCACGGTTGCCTGGCAGAAGCCGCCGTACTCGAACCGCGAATCTGTGTGGCCAGCGCCCGCAAACAGATTCCATTTTGTGTTGATCTGGTACCGCGCACGGCCCAGCACCCGGATGTCTCTATCCCAGGCCTCCATCCACGGTAGCTGGGTCGAAAGGTTACCGCTCGGAGCTTTCGGTATCGCGACACCGGCTGCAAATCCATCGTAAAGACTGTATCCGCGGTTCAAGGTTCTATCGTGCTGTAGATCGAAGCTGGCTGTGAGCTTCTCGCTGCGATAGTCCATGTCGAGAGCACTCGCCGTCTGCCAAAGATGATTCGCCTTGATGGACGTATTACCGGTCCGGTACATGCTCGTTGCACGTATGCCGAAGCGCTCTTCCGAACCGAAGCGCGACGAGGCGTCTCCATGAATTCCGAAGATCGTGTTGCTGGTGTACTCCGGCGTAACTTTGAACTGACGTTCGACCGCACGTTTGGGCCGTAGATTGAGGGTCCCGCCCACATTGCCGGGTACGCCACTCAGAAAGGCTGCCGGGCCGGAGAGATGCTCGGTGATCGCAACAGGATCGGTGATGGGAAGAGTTCCACCCAGACCATAGAGTCCATCCACCGCGACCCCTGTGTAGTTATTGATTGCAAGGCCGCGCGAATAGATCATCTCGAAGAATGGAGAATTCTTTTGAGAGCCGGTAGCAAGAAAAATGCTTGAGTCGCCCTCGAGCGAGTCCCCAATCGTTTCAGAGCCGCGTCGCTCTGCGTTCTCTGACGAATACGCTGTGACAGAAAATGGCTGGTCGAGCAGGTTCCGGTCACCCAGCAGGCCGGCAGACCCGTGGTTCAAAGGAAGTCCCTCCGCGCCCTCGGAGTCTGCTGTCACTGAAATGGACTCCTCCACCTGCGGACGAAACAGGAACTTCTTGACCTCGGTTTCGCCAGCTCCGATATGCAGCGTCTCAGAACGTACCGAGACGCCATTGCGGCTGAGATCAACCCTGTAGTCACCTGCGGGAAGGTCAATACCGAATGCGCCCAGGGAGTTCGTATGGATCTCCTGCGAAAGATGGCTCTTCAGCTCCTCTATGCGGACGGTGACATTTGGAAGTGCAATCCCAAATGGATCGATGACGTTGCCTTCCAGATGCCCCGGTGATACATCTTGGGGCGATGGTGTTGCGTGCTGAGACGATGTTTGCGCGGTGACATGGCCGGCAAGCAGCACAATAACGACGAACCTGAGAAGGCACGAATGAGGGCGTAACCCATGCGAGTACAGCATGTATTGAAAATGAAGAAATTGAGGGAACTTTGCATCGCTCGTCCAAGCAGGATGGCCACTACTCAATGGAGTGATGCCGATAACATTGTCGTGTGAGCAGGCATTCGAGAGTTGCCGCGAGCGTAGCTCTGCGGCTCCGATCATATTTGGTTCGGAAGCAGAACCGGTTGCGATGTTGGGGTGGGGTTCTACTACGAGGGGCCCCGGAGTTTTAGCAGCTGGCAGAGCACTTTCATCTCTCGCGCGGTCATATCTTTCGGGGTGTCGAAGGCTCCGCGCTTGTCCATCTTCCAGATCTCTGCCAAGTTCAACTCTACTGGCCAGGGTGGTCGCTTTTTTGCTCCTCCTATATTAAGGATGCGCTCCTGCTTCCTCTGGGTGGAGCACACGGCTGGTTCCAATGGCGGCCCTGGACCCTCCGGGGCCGGAATTTTTGCTGACGCCCTGAAAGCTGGTTCCGGAGACTCCAATCCGCCCGGTGACCTCGGTGGTCCCACTGGAAAGTCAGCATTCTCCCTTAGCCGGCCGAATGCGAAGCTTAGCCCCGGCGCTGCGGACAGGACCGCTGTGGCGTGCGGCGGCTCAAGATGGCATTTCGGCGGACTTCAAACGTGAGCTGAGGTCGCCCCTCAAACGGTAGCGATGCGCTCCCCAGCGGGTGGTGGCCTTCAGATCGACCCGCATCTGGGGAAAAGCCCGCCTGAATACCCGGAAAACGGCAAGCTGTTACGTTACGTAACCGCATGAAACTTCTCAGGGATGCTACGAGGGCCTGATAGTTCTCAGCCGTGCGAGGGTAGGTGTCTGCATGGACGCCAATCCTGATTGCTTGGCTCGCAAAGTACTGCGTTTTCTAGAGGCTCCTCATGACGCTCCTTCTGTTTACCATCCGCTACTCTCCGCCCCAGCTTCCAGGGATCGACCGTCCGCCAAGTGGCTGACGAATTTCCGCTCATCCTGATTCAGGTTCCGATCCCAGCTCTCAACTCTTTCCGGAAGTGACACGGAGCGCCAAAGACTCCTCGATCTTTCGCTAAGGACGTGTGCGTCTTTTCAACCCGAAGAGATGGAGATCGCCCGCAACAACAATCGCACGATAGATGGTTTTCGGAGAACACAATGAAGCAGTCGATAAAGGCTTTCTGGCTTGTCGTTCTGGTAATAGCAATGGCGTCGTCTCTGGCGGCTCAGACGTATTATGTTTCGCCCATGGGAAGCGACACTAATAGCGGAACGTCAACGGCCACCCCGTGGCAGACGATCGGCAAAGTAAACAGCTTTGTCTTCCCGCAGGGAAGCTCCGTCTTCTTTCAAGGTGGACAGACATTTACAGGATGTCTGGTCTTCAGCCCGGCCAATGTTCCATCCTCATCGTCGTCGACGCCGTTCACGGTCACATCGTATGGAAGCGGCGTCGCGACAATTCAGTCGAATTGTTCGGGAACGACGGGGGCAGCCGTGACAGTCGATAACGTCAGCGGCTTCACCTTCGATGGCCTGAAGGTCGTGAACGGAAGCAGCACGATCTACGGGATACTGCTGGAGAACCAGACCTCCAATACGCCGACGCAGACGATTGTCATCAAGAACTCTGAGATCACCGGGTTTGGTCCGGTCAGCGGAAGTGCAAACGGTGGCGAGATCTGGATCATCGGCTATGCCCTGAATGGTAACAACGGCCCGATGAACAATATCCAGATCCTGAACAACAGCCTGCACGGAGCGACCGTGACCTCTCCGGATGGTGGCGGCGTGAACGGCTGGGGCTATGGCAAGAACATTACCAATGTTCTGGTGCAGGGCAACACCGTCTACAACTCGGGCATGGCGGCCACGTCGACATGGGCTGGCATTGGTGCGAATGGATGGAATGGTGGAACGATCCAGTACAACATCATTCATGATGTAGGCGCGAATGTCACCTCGTGCGGCGGGACCTCCGGCATCGAGGTCTACACCGCGAACAACGTGACCATCCGTTACAACGAAATCTACAACGTGCAGCCATCGCCCAGCTATACCGCGGGATGCGACTGGGATGGCATTGATCTGGACGGAGGTACAACCAACTCTCTGGTGGAGTACAACTACACGCATCACAACGCCGGCAGCGGATATCTTGCCTACACGTTGAAGCCTAGCGGAACCACATGGGGGCCGAATACCTATCGCTACAACATCTCGGAGAATGACGACTGGGCCAGAATCCAGGGCGGCCTCTTCGACGTGGTTCCGCAGGTGCCTGCGAATGCGCTGCAGATTTACGGCAACACGCTGTTCACCAATGTCTCGCAAAGCACGAAATCCGGCGGCAGCGCTTGTTTCAACTTTGGCTATGCAGGCGGTACATGGGCCAGCGGATCACTGGTCGCCGACAACATCTGCTACATGGGCAACCGGGACCAGTACGGAAGAAGCGGAAACTTCTACTACAACCCGTACGGTCAAACGGGCATGACGATCTCAAACAATCTCTACTATGCCACCAGCAGCCCAACGTGGCGCTGGAGCGGGACGAGCTACACCACTCTGGCGGCATGGGTGACCAAGGGTGTGGAGACGAATCCGGCGTATGGAAATCCTCTGTTCACCAGCGGAGGAACCGGAGGTACCTGCAGTTGGACTCCGTCACTGGGGAATGGACCGCAGTCCTGCCCCACGGGATATTCGTTGCAATCCGGCTCTCCGGCCGCCGGCACAGGAATTGTCGTCAGTGGCAATGGGGGAGTGGACTACTACCAGAGCACACTCTTCAGTCCACCCAATATTGGCGCGTACTCCGGCACCGGTGGAAGCGGCGGCAGCGGAAGCACCACACCTCCCGGAACGCCATCCATTTCGAGTGCTACGGCAACCTCAGTCAGTACGATCGACCTGATATGGACAGCGTCGAGCAATGCATGGAGCTACAACCTGTACCGAAGCCTGACGAGTGGATTCACGCCATCGCCCTCCAACCTGGTGGCGCAGGGCATCGCAGGATCACCGTATACCGACACGGGCCTTACCCACGGCACGACTTACTATTACGTGGTGCAGGCCGTCAACGGTGCGGGTACATCGTCTGCGTCCAACGAGGCCTCCACCACCACCTTCAGCCAGGCGCAGTTGCAGTACTACGTCTCGCCAGGCGGAAACGATAGTAACGATGGCATCTCTGCTGGAACGCCATGGCAGACCATCGCCAAGGTGAACAGCTTCACCTATCCGGAAGGCAGCACGGTTTCCTTCGAAGGTGGACAAACCTTCACCGGATGCCTGGTCTTCAAGAATACGATTGTGCCCAAGTCCTCGGTGCCGAATCCGTTTACTGTGACCTCGTATGGCGGAGGGATGGCGACCATTCAATCATCGACGAGTTGCTCCGGAAAGAACACGGCGGCGATCATCGGCGACAGCATCAACGGATTCACCGTGGATAGCCTGAAGGTCATCAATGGAGCAAGCACGAACTGGGGCATTCTGCTACAGAATGGATCGACGTCGTGGGCAACGCAGGGCATGACCGTCAAGAACTCCGATATCAGCGGCTTCGCTACAACTGCAGGACAGGCAGGCGGCGAGATCTGGATTCTGGGTTATGCCCTGAATGGCAACAATGGACCGCTCAGCGGTGTCCAGATACTGAACAATACCCTTCATGGCGCCACGGCTACCTCAACGGATGGAGCGGGTGTCGGCGGTTGGGGCTATGGACGAAATATCAGTACGGTCCTGATGCAGGGCAACACCGTGTACAACCTGGGTAACCCAGCTCCATATGGTGCGCTGAACGCGAATGGTGTGAATGGAGGGATCATTCAGTACAACATCGTTCACGACATCGGAGCGAACACGACGGCCTGTGGTGGCACCAGCGGTATCGAGACCTACAATGCCAACAATATCTACATTCAGTTCAATGAAGTCTATAACGTTCGGCCGCTGCCTGCGTTCACGGCCGGATGCGACTGGGATGCCCTTGATCTGGATGGCGGGACGACGAACTCCACGGTGCAGTACAACTACACCCACAACAACGCCGGCCCCAGCATGCTGGCCTATAATTCGAATCCCAGCGGAACGACATGGGGCCCTAACACCTATCGCTATAACATCTCGGAGAACGATGATCTGGCGCGCGGAGTAGGAGGACTTTTTGTGATTACTCCGAATCCGGCACCGAATCCGATTTATGTATATGGCAACACCTTCCTGAACAACATTCCGCAGAGCTCCATCTCCACCGATCCAAGTGCATGTCTGTACCTGGCCATGTGGAACGGTTCCGGAACATTCGCTGCAGGATCGATGTTCCAGGACAACATCTGCTCCATGGCCAACCCCAACTCCGCAGGAAATGTGGAGTTCGTCCGGGACATCAATACCATGAGCGGGTTGAACTTCAGCAACAATCTCTACTACACGCCGAACTCGCCCCAGTGGATCTGGAACGGAACCACCTACACCACGCTTGCTTCATGGACGGGATCCGGCACGGAGTCCAATGCTGTGTCCGGAGATCCTCTGTTGAGTAGTGCAGGGAACGGGGGAACGTGCACCTGGACAGCCGCGCTCGGCAGTGGTCCTCAGCCCTGCCCGGCAGCGTATGCCTTGCAGCCCGGTTCCCCGGCAATTGGTGCGGGTGTAGCTGTTTCCGGCAATGGAGGTGTCGACTATTACCAGAACACGCTCACCTCTCCGCCCAGCATCGGCGCCTACTCCGGTAGCGGGGTTTGCCATTCCGGGCTCTGGTGCCTGCAGGCGACGATCCCGGCACTGCCCAATTGGACATCAACGCACGAGGAGATATCGGTAGCCACGGGCCAGACCTATACAGGCAGTATCTGGATCCGTGGATCGGGCTCGGTGTCGTTAGACGTGATGAACAACTCGACATATCTCACAACGGTTAAATGCACGGCAACGTCGAGCTGGACGCAGTGCTCGACACCGTCGTTCAGCACCGGAAGCTACACTTCCTTACGATTTCAGGTGAAGAATTCGTATGGAGTTGCGGGGACACTCTCCATTGATGATTGTTTCCTTGGCGTCTCGGGCGGGACAAACGTCTTGGCCAATCCCGGCTTTGAAAGCGGGGCGACTACCTGGGGCGTGGACAGCGGAGGGGCAACCACCTGGGTGATTGCGCAGTACTAGCTGGCCAAATAGCTGGACAAGCCCCGCCGAGATTGGGCGGGGCTTGCCGTTGTCTGCACTTTGCAGGATCGCGATGAGAGCATTGAGCCACGCTTCTACTGGACTCCTCTTGGATAGGTGACGAAGATAGGTCAAAAGGACTAGAATTTCGCCGATGGCTGCCACGTTGACCCCTCCGCTCCCGCAAGAGACCGCAGAAAACGGAGATGCGCTCGAAGCGCATGTCCAGCGAATCCTTGGGAGCCCGCAGTTTGCCCGGGCAGAAACGCAACGCCGCCTGCTGGAGTACCTGTGGCAGCATCGTCACGAAAATCTTAACGAGTATGCTCTCGCTACCGAAGGGCTTGGCCGCAGCCACTCGTTCGACTCGACCGTCGACGCATCGGTCCGGGTACATATCTCCCGTCTTCGCAGAAAGCTGAAAGACTACTATCAGGAGACGGGTGAGCCGGAGATGCTGGTCATCCCGACCAGGACGCACCAGTTGCTTGTCGTCGATCCTCATCGGGCAGAGCATTCTGAGGCAGTTGAGTCTCCGGTAGAGCCCCTGGTCGATTATCGACGTCTTCTGTGGATCATGTGTGCTGTGGCTGCTGTCTTTGCAGTCTCCACCGTGTGGCTGCTGATCGCCCGTAAGGGAGCGGAAGCCAATGCTCCGCAACCTACCGCCTTCTGGGCAAATTTTCTGCAGGGCAACGCGCCTGTTCAGATCATCCTTCCTACGCCGACGTTCTTCCAGTTTTCCAATAGCCCGAGTCTTCGCCTGCGCTCGACCAGTGTTAACAGCTTTGAGGCAATGAAGACGGACCCGGTCTTTGCGGCGATGACCAAAGACCTCGGCACGCCACGCTTGGAGCAGAGCTATACCGTCACCTGGGATACCCTCGCTGCCATCGATATGGCGCGCTACCTGGACACAATCGGGAACAACAAGCAGCGCATCAGCTTCCAGGTCACACGGGATTCCAGCATGCTGATGCTTGAGCAGGCGAACGTCATCGCCCTTGGGACCCATCAGACACTCGAACCGTTGAACCAATACCTCAAGGCAATGAACTTCACTCTGTCTCTGGAAGAGGCCGAGGTCGTGAACGCGCATCCGGCCGCCGGAGAGCCTGCCCGCTTCGATGCCGTGGAGCAATCAACAGAGCGTGCGGTACGGCCATCGATTATCGCCCTTCTTCCTGGTCGTAAACCTGGCCTTAAGGTGCTCATCCTTCAATCGCGTGACACCGCGGCACTCGTCTCAATGTTGTCCTCCTCCGCTGGATCGAACTCGATCCAGGAGATGCTTCGTAAGAACGGCAACCCGCCGTACTACGAAATGGTCGTGCAGACGGAGATGGCAAACAATCGTGCGGTCCGCTCATGGCCGGTTGCGGTTCATGCTTTCCGCTCTGGAGCACCGAACAGCACGATGTAACGCCGTAACAAACCGGCAGAAACGTCATTTTTCAGGCGCTTAGTGTCATAGTCAGTGGACTATGCTGCGGAAACTGCGCTCCCTTGCCCTCCTCTCGTTCATTGGTTCTTCCTTTCTCCCGGCCCAGGTCAAATCTACAAGTGCCGACCTTGTCGTGTATGGCGCGACGGCCTCAGGAGTTGTAACTGCGTACACCGCCGCGAAGCAGGGCATGAAGGTCGTCCTGCTCGAACCTGGCACGCATGTCGGTGGCATGGTCACCGGCGGTCTCTCCGCCACGGATGTGGCCTACTTCCCAATCATTGGTGGCTATGCCCGCAAGTTCTACGTCGAGGCAGCGGAGCACTACGGCGTCCACACCCTCAGTCATCACGATGACTGGCTGAGCGAGCCGCATGTCGGCGAAGAAATCTTCAACCGCTGGCTGAAAGAGAGCGGCGTACAGGTCCAGTTCGGTACACGTCTCAAGGAGCGCAGCGGCGTCCAGAAAAAGGGAACACACGTGGTCTCCATTACCACCGAGGACGGCAAGGTCTGGAGCGGCAAGATCTTTGCCGACTGTACCTACGAAGGTGACCTGATGGCACAGGCCGGCGTGAAGTACATCGTCGGACGCGAGGGAATGGAAGTCTACAACGAGAACCTGGCAGGCGTTCGCGAGGACACCCCCATGCACCAGTTCCGCTGGAAGATCTCCGCCTACAACGACAAGGGCAAGCTGATGCCCGAGGTCGAGTCGGTGCCCATGGAGCCGAATGGCAAGGGCGACAAGAAGGTGCAGGCCTATAACTTCCGCCTCATCCTCACGGACAACCCCGCCTTGAAACTGCCCTGGCCTAAACCGGCCGACTACGATGCCTCGCGTTTTGAGCTCCTCCTTAAATATGTACAGCAATGGAAGGAACACATCGGCAAGGAGCCGACCTTCCGGGATGTCGTGAACCCGGTCTTCATCCCCAACCATAAGGCTGACTTCAACAACAACGGTGCCTTCTCGACCGACTACCTCGGCAAGAGCTGGACCTACCCGGATGCCTCCTATGCCGAGAGGAAGAAGATCTGGGACGACCACATGCTCTACACCCAGTCGTTCTTCTATTTCCTCTCCACGGACCCGCGTGTTCCCAGACCGCTTCAGGACAGTGTCAATCATTGGGGTCTCGCTAAGGATGAGTTCACCGATACCGGCAACTGGCCGAACCAGCTTTACGTCCGCGAAGGCCGCCGCATGGTAGGGCAATACGTCATGCACCAGGCCGACCTGCAGACCGAGCGGACCAAGCCGGATTCCATCGGAATGGGGTCGTATAACAGCGACTCGCACAACGTGCAGCGTGTCGCCCTTAAGGACGGCTCAGCGCGTAACGAAGGCGATATGCAGGTTCCTGTAAAACCCTACGAGATCGCCTTCGGAACCATGATTCCCAAGGATGATCAGACCGACAACCTGCTGGTGCCGGTTTGTTTTTCCGCATCGCACGTCGCGTACTCTTCGGTCCGCATGGAGCCGCAGTACATGATGATCGGCCAGGCTGCGGGTGATACCGCATGGCTTTCCCTCAAGTCGGGTGTACCGGTCAGCAAGGTCAGCGTCCCCGAACTTCAGAAAACTCTTCACGCACAGGGTGCGATTCTCCATCTTTCCGAGCGCTCGAAAGAGGGGCCAGAACCGCCTAAGTAGTTCTATCTAAAAGAAGTGCAACGTAACGTAACAGCTTGGAACTTCTCATCGACGCGTAACAAACTGATAGTTCATTGCCGTGAAGATTTGATGCCGGTGGCGGTTCTCTAAAAACCACACCGGTCTTCTTCCAGAGAGGCCTTAAATGAAAGCACCATCCATTAGAAAAGCTGCCGCACGCATGGTGGCTCTGCTCGTTGTTCTGATGACATCTGCCTATGCAATCGCTCAGATCGCCACCGGAACTATTACCGGTCGTGTTACCGATCAATCGGGCGGAGTCGTAACGGAAGCCGATGTCTCAGTCATCCGCCCGGATACCGGGCTCGTCATCAAGACCAGAACCAACGCCTCCGGCATCTACTCGGTTGGCTCGCTCAACACCGGCGACTACACCGTTGAGGTCACTCACCCTGGCTTCGCCACCACTCGCTCCGCAACCACTCTCGCCGTCGGACAGACCTCGCAGGTCGACATTGCTCTCGGCGTAGGCGCCGTCACCGAGATGATCGATGTCCAGGGCGATGGCTCTGCGCAGCTTCACACGCAGGACTCCACCCTGTCCTTCGTCGTCGGCGCGCGGCAGGTTTCTGACCTTCCTCTGAATGGACGCAACCCGTATGGCCTCGCCGCTCTTTCCCCCGGCATCGTTCCCGGCGGAAACTTCGGTGCTGGTCTCAGTAGCACACGCGGAGCCGTCGTTGCCGCAGCCACCAACAACTTCCAGTCCAACGGTGGCTACGGCGGATCGAACGAGATCCTGCTCGACGGTCTTTCCGTTATCGTCTGCTGCCAGGGCCAGCCCCCGCTGACGCCCTCCGTTGAGATCGTCGACCAGTTCAGCGTCATCACCTCCGTGCCCGCAGCCCAGTTTGGCCGCTCCAGCGGCGGCATCCTCAACATCGTCACCAAGACCGGCACCAACCGCCTGCATGGCGACGTCTATGAATACTTCCGCAACGACCAGCTGGATGCGGCGAACTTCTTTACCAAGCGTACTGGTATCTATCCCATCCCGACCCGCAAGGATTTCCGCCTGCCGCGTAAGTTCAATCAGTTTGGCGGCTTCGTCAGTGGTCCGGTGCGCATTCCGTGGCTCTACAACGGCCACGACAAGACCTTCTTCACCTTCGGATACGAGGGCCAGCAGAACCGCAATTCCACCTTCGCTACGATCACTGTGCCCACTGCGCTGGCGCGCCAGGGCATCTTCACGGAAGCGCCGAAGCCGATCTACGATCCGAACAATGTGAACAACGGAACCCGAACGATCCTTCCGGCTGCATGTGGTGGCGGCACCTGCTACTCAGCCGGCCGCTACGTGGCCAACATCAATCCCGTGGCGGCAGCTCTGCTCCCGTTGATCCCGGCGCCGAACGCTTCGGGACTCGTGAATAACTACAGCTTCTCGCGTGGCATCAGCGATACGGACCACCAGTTCAACTTCCGCGTGGACCACAACTTCACGCCAACGCAGCGTACGTTCGTGCGTGGAACGCGCTCTACCAATAAGCACCATGAGAATGACCTGTTCAATCGGGCAGATGGGCCTTACGGAATCAACCAGAAGATTACGGCGTACTTGTTTGCGCTTGGGCATTCATGGACGGTATCGCCGTCGCTCCTGGTGCAGTTCTCCTATGGATTCAACTTCCAGCGGAATCAGCAGATCCCGCAGAACATTGGACCGAATCCTGGTAACTATGGCTTCTCCTCCACCTTTGCTTCGCAGCAGCAGGTTTCTGGCATTCCCCTGATTCAGCTGGGTGGTTTGCAGCAGATCGGTAACCAGGCTGCAGCTAACTACTTCACGCACTTCGCGCATATGCTTGGCGGTTCCGCCATTCTGCAGCGTGGTAATCACACGTTGACGTTTGGTTATGACGGACGCTTGAACATTGAGAATACACAGACGCTTGCCAACCCGGCAGGAAGCATCTCATTTGACTCAGCGCTCACCAACGGTCCGGGAGTGAATGACACGGTGCCTGCGAACCAGTCGCAGTTCAACTCTTTCGCAGCCTTCCTGCTGGGCGCTCCGACAACCTCGAACATCACCCGCCAATCGACCATTGCTTTGACACAGCCGTATCATGCGTTCTACCTGCAGGATGACTGGCGTATCCTGCCCTCACTCACGCTGAACCTCGGCGTGCGTTACGACCTGGAGTTCGGCTTCAAGGACCGGTACAACCGCTGGGCCGATTTCGACCCCAACGCAACCAACCCCCTGGCACAGCAAACGGGTCTCTCCTTCACTGGTGGAGCCGCGTATGTTGGAACTGGCAACTATAGCTCACGCTTCTTCAAACCAGGTAAGACATCCGTCGGTCCGCGTGCAGGCTTCTCTTGGAAACCGTTGGCCAATACCGTTGTGCGTGGTGGATTCGGCATTCTCTATATCCCCACGACGCAGCGCGGTTACTCTGCCGGAACGATGGGCTATTCGCAGCAGACGACCTTCCAGACGGTCAATACTGCGTCACCTGCCAACACCTTTGCCAATCCGTTTCCGACGGGAATTTCTTACCCTGCTGGAGCGGCTGCCGGAGTGCAGGTCGCGAATGGTGGTTCGGTCAACGCTCTTCTCTATAACAATCCAATCTCCTACCAGGAGCAGTGGAACTTCGGCATCGAGCAGCAGCTTACGCGCAAGCTGATTATGACGTTGAACTACGCTGGTGGACACGGTGTACATCTTCCCATCAACGGACGCCCGAACGATCTTCTGCCAAGCCTGTTCGGTGCGCCGGGAGATCAGAACCAGGTTGCCTACCTGCAGGCGAATGTAACGAATCCCTTCCAGGGGAAGGTTTCGCCGGGATCTCTCAACTCTCAGCCAGTCGTTCAACGTATCCAACTGTTATCGCCCTTCCCGCAATATGGAACGAACAATGCGATGCAGAACTATTCGCTGACGTACCAGTATCAGGGGCAGGGAACCACGAGCTTCAACGGTCTGCAGGCAGGCCTGCAGTTCCGCGGCAAGAACGGTTCGGGATCGGTCTTCTACACCTGGTCGAAGCTGCTGGGTGATGTCAGTGATCTTACGAATGGATTCCTGAACAGTACCGGCAATCCGTCGTATCAGAACTACTATCTCCGCAAGCAGTATGAGCGCTCGAACCTGGCAACGGACGTGCCTCACCGCATCGTGGGCAGCATCACGTATGCGCTGCCTTTCGGCAAAGGACAGTTCTTCGGAAGCAATGTGCCTGGGTATGTCAACCAGGTTATTGGCGGATGGCGTTTGAACCTGATCGCTTCTGTCCAGTCCGGCTTTGCTTTGAATATCGGGCAGAGCGGTGGGGCAGCATTCTCAGGAGCTCGTCCGACGTACACGGGAACTGCTTCTCCGCTGACCAGCGGCAACACACACAATCGGCTGGGGGGCACCGGACAGACTCAGAGCTATCTGAATCCAGCGGCCTTCCGTTTGAGCCAGTCGTTTGAGCTTGGCAATGTGCCTCGCTCTGCGGCGGCGATCCGTGGTCCCCTTGGCTTCCAGGACGACCTTTCAGCCATCAAGGAATTTCCTATCCACGAGGACATCCACCTGCAGTTCCGTCTGGAAGCCTTCAATGTGCTCAATAAGGTACAGTTCGGTCTTCCGAATGGGACCTTCAACACCTCATCCTTCGGTCAGATTACATCGCAGGCAAACACACCCCGCAATGTACAGCTGGCTTTGAAGCTGATGTTCTAACACGCACACTTTACTGGCCGGGCCGAAGAGAGAGGTCTCTTCGGCCCCTTCTTTTGCGCGCTCCAAACAGAAAGCCTTCGCTTCTAATACTGAAGCGAAGGCTTTATCTTCTGGATAGAAATCTATGCCAGCCGATTGCTGGCGATCACAGCCTGGTAGAACTCGTAGGACAGCTTCGGTGTCCGCTTCTGCGTCGCGTAATCCACATACGTAATGCCGAAACGCTGCGAGTATCCCATCGTCCACTCAAAGTTATCCAACATACTCCAGAGAAAATACCCGCGTACCGGAATTCCTTCCGCGGTTGCTCGCTGCAACTGGGTCAGATAGTTCCGAAGCAGATTAACCCGGTCCGTATCCAGAACGCGGCCATCCGTCAGAGTGTCATCTGCCGCGCAGCCATTTTCCGTAATGTAAATCTCCTTCAGACCCCACACATCGCGCATCAGACGCGGGGTCCAGTACAGTGACTGCGGATTGTAATAAAGCCAGTCAGCCGTTAGGTGCGGATAGGAGGCAGGACGTTTCGGAACGATATATCCATCCTCGTTGTCGGCAGCCATTACCTCGGTCGTGGAGTAGATGTTCACTCCATAGAAGTCGAGCGGCTGCGCAATGGTCTTCATCTCTTCTGAAGTGAACCGTGGAGCGTCGGCGCCGAGCTTGCTGAGATACCGCTCCGAGTACTTGCCTTCCAGCATTGGAACTTCGTACGCCTCGTTGAAATGACGGATCGCTTTCTTAGCCGCTGCAATGTGTTCAGGTGTTTCGACAACAGGCATTGCCCCATTCGTATTCTGTGCAATCCCAACGCGGGCTTTACTCGCGTTCGCCCGGATCGCCTGCACAGCCAATCCATGCCCCAGCAATGCGTAGTGCGATGTCTGGGCAAGCTGCTTTGGTGTGGATTTGAGTTTAGGCGCGTGGATAGGATTCTCGCTATATGCCAGGTTGATATAGCTGTTCAGCTCGTTGATCGTCATCCAGTAGCGAATTCTGTCGTTCAACTGCTTTGAAACATAGCTAGCGTATTCGCCAAAGGCCTCTGCCGTCTCACGGCCACGCCAGCCCGCGTATTGGTCTTGCAGCGGCTGAGGCAAATCCCAATGGAACAACGTGCAAAATGGCTCAATGCCATTGGCATGCAACTCGTCAATCAGCCGCTTGTAAAAGTCCAGACCTTTCGGATTCGCAGAGCCCTTGCCTTCAGGAAAAACGCGTGGCCAGGCAATGGAAAACCGGAAGCCCTTGACACCCAGGCGCTTCATCAGCTGGATATCTTCCTTGTAGCGGTGATAAAAGTCATCCGCCACATCGCCGGTATCGTTGTGGACGATTGCCCCGGGAAGATGCGAGAACGTATCCCACACAGACGGCCCACGGCCGTCTTCCTTTACAGCGCCCTCCACCTGGTATGACGCGGTTGCAGTGCCCCATACAAATCCTTTTGGAAAAGCGAGAGCCTGCGGAGCACTGGAAGGTTGGGGTGCAGCGATGGCCTCGGGCAGAGAGAGCGCGAGAGGCGTTGCAGCAAGAAGAGAACTGGATTTCAAAAAATCGCGGCGGCGCATTCATTCTCCATGGTTCTGGTTTCAAACTGTATCTACCGGATCACTTAACGCCTTAGGCGTCTAACAATAGTTTCTCCTAAATAAATCGCTTAATCCATGGTTATGCGAACAGCAGCGAGCGATAGTGCAGAGCTAACTCCAGATAATGTCGCAGCCTGCCGTGGATGGTGTGCACGATCTGTGCAATTCAATCTCTTGCAACGGCTCGCTTTGCATGAATAGAGCGAGCCGCATTTGGATAGCCACCCTAGAATGGGAGCAAATGGCCAAAACAGAATCTCTCGAAACGGACATCCGCTGGTCTCCGCCTCTGCGGTTGACCTTTCTTTGGGTCTCGAGCTTTCTGTTGTTCCTCATGCTTCCTTTGGACTGGCATTTCTGGCGGGGGTTGAAAGGGCTAGCACCGTGGCAGATATGGTTTCATCTCGCCACGTATCTGCCCCACTTCATCCGGGCTCCTCGCTGGGGGATTGCGAGCTTTCTGAATATCTGGCTATGCCTTGCCGCGGGATTCTTGTTGGGAACCCTTGTTTCCTGGCGTTGTGGTGAACGCATGGCTTATTCGAACGCCTATCGCTGGATGAGAGCCCTGCTGCGCTATCGCCTGGCGCTCGCGCTTTTGGTTTACGGTCTGCTGAAGATCTTCATGCTGCAGTTTCCATTGCCCACGGTCAGTGATCTGAATACGCAATACGGCGACCTGATGCAGTGGAAGATCTACTACCTGACCGTTGGTGTAGGAAAAATGGGGTATCAGCCTCTTCTTGGAGGTCTGGAGATAGGCGCAGCCCTGCTGCTTTTATGGAACCGTACCGCCATCATCGGAGCCTGCCTGAGCGGCGCCATGCTGACGAACATCGTTCCGGCCAACTTCGCCTATCAGTTCGGAGACCATGTCTTCGCCACCATTCTGATGCTGTTC
The DNA here is from genome assembly GCF_025685395.1 of Terriglobus tenax. NCBI lineage: Bacteria > Pseudomonadati > Acidobacteriota > Terriglobia > Terriglobales > Acidobacteriaceae > Terriglobus > Terriglobus tenax. The sequence continues at coordinate 1,236,308 of NZ_JAGSYA010000003.1, forward strand.
GCGGCAGTCATTGCAGCACATGATGGCTGGCGGCTGTTGCATCTGCTGGTATTGCAAACGGCGGTCAAGGCCGACCGTACCAAAGATCTCTCCCTCCTCATGCCGCGTTTGGCCATGTGTGCCCGTGGAGGTATCGTGACTTTCGCCATGCTCTTTGCCGGTTCACTTTCTATCGGCCTACGCCACTCCCGCTGGCCATATCCGGACGAGGCAGGCATGGCCGGTATGGCAGGCGTCTACAACGTGCGGGAGTTCTCCCTGAACGGCGAAGTATTGCCCTACACGCTGACCGGCAATCGCCGCTGGCAGGATGTTGTCTTCGAAGACTGGAACACCTTCAGCGTACGCGTGAACCGCCCCATGACCATTGAAGTCGCCAAACCCTCCATCGACAATCCGGAAGCACAACGACTGTACGAGATAGCGGGGAACGGCGGACGGCATTTTTACAGCTACCAGGAAAACGCCGCCACTCGCACTCTGCTGGCCAAAGGGAAGAACGATCCGGCGGAAATACTCTCGCTGCATTACAGCAAGCAGCCTGACGGAAGCTTTGTTCTGGAAGGGAAGGAGGCCAGCGGGGCAAAGCTGCACATCGTGTTGGAGCGGGTGGACAAGAGATATCTGTTGGACGCAGGCCGTCGGAGACCAATCAGCCTTTATTAAGAAAGAGCGGAGGGAAAGTGTTGGATACACATTGCGACGAATACCGCCTGGCGTCCTCACGCCCTGACGATCCCGCTCAGCGGCCCTGGACCGCCGCACAGCTCGTCCTCTTCCGTATCTATTTTCTGCTCGTAGTACAGGTCATTCTTCCGGTGCAGCCCAGTCGCTGGAAGCGTTTCTCGCTGATACGCGACCTGCGTGATTTCGTGATGTGGCTGAACCCGTTGCCTTCAGAGCGCTTCGGTTATGTGACGGTTGCAGGGGACAGCGGCCGCTACGGCATCGGAAGCTTCGCTTCATGGGGCATCGCAATCGGGGCGGCCGTGCTTGGTGGCTTGATCTGGACATGGCTGGCACGTAACAGCAGCCGCCGGGAATATCACAAGCTCTATTACTGGACGAATCTCTGCAATCGCTACTTCCTTGCGCTCAACATGCTGGACTTCGGATACATGAAGTTTTTTCCAGAACAGATGCCCTTTCCAACCATCGCTAACCGTCACACGCTTTTCGGAGAAATCGCAGCCTTTCGTCTCTATTGGCATTCGGTTGGCCTGGTCACCTGGTACCAGGTATTCCTGGGCTTTATGGAACTGATAGGCGGAGTACTGATGCTGTTTCGACAGACAACTGCCATCGGCGCGGTGGTGCTCTGCGGCATGCTCTTCAATATTGCGCACTCGAACTTTGCCTATGATGGCGGCGTGCAGGTCCACAGTGCAACGATCTCGCTTCTCGCCGGATTTCTCTTTGCGGAATATGTTCCTGATCTATGGAAGCTGCTGATCAGGCGCGAAGACGTCATCCCATGGCACTATCATCCCCATTTCGATGTGCCTTGGAAAAAGATCGCGTTCTATGGCACACGCACGGCAGCATGGATATTTCTGCTTCCGGTCTATGGTTATGTCCGCTACGACCTGCACTACAACACGAATATGGGCAAGGAACCGAAGGCGCCAGGCATTCCTGGAACCGTGGGTTTTTATCAGGTCACCAGGTTTATCCGCAATGGAGAAGAACTGCCTTACTCCCCACTTAGCCCGGTCCGTTGGCAAAGCGCCAGTTTTGAAGCTGCCAGTACCTTTGTCTACAAGGTGAACTGTGCAATGCCTGTCCGTCTCGATAACGGAGCCGACACCTTCTGGGATATCGAGAAGCGATACGAGATGGCGGGCTTTGCGGGAGGCCGCAAATACCTCTTCTACGATTACGATCTTTCAAAGCAGTTGCTTTTCTTGAGAGACAAAAACATTCTCACCCTGCACGAGCGGCAGCTTTATCCAGGCGCCGCTGCGGCGAAAGGCTGGAAGCCTGCGAAGGTACTGACATGGCACTACACTTTTCCGGAAAAAGGACACGTAACCCTCTCAGGTATGGATGAGGACGGTACCACCATCGAGGCTGACCTGGAACTCATTGAGGAGCAGCAGGCGATTCACATCGATTCACCCGTCCAGGGCCAACCCCTGCACTACGATCGCACCTTCTATCGGCGCATTCCCATGTCCGATAAAAGCTTTGATGGATACGGAGCATCGCCCGCGCAAGGCCCGAAGTAGGACAATGGACTGGTGGACAGTTTGAATCCAGAATGGGATGCCATTATCGTAGGCGCTGGGCCAAATGGCTTCGCCGCAGCCATTACGCTGCAACGTGCCGGCCTGCGCACTCTGCTGCTTGAAGGGGCTGCCACGACCGGTGGAGGCACGCGTTCAGCGGAACTCACGCTCCCAGGCTTCCTTCATGATGTTTGCTCTGCAATTCATCCCATGGCGGCAGTTTCTCCCTTCCTGCGGTCGCTGCCGCTGCAGGAACTCGGCCTCACTCTCATTGAGCCTCCCGTGCAGGCCGCTCATCCTTTTGACGATGGTGAAACCGCCGCACTCTATCGCTCACTTGCCGAGACAGAAGCAACACTCGACGACGCTGATCGTAGCCGCTATCACCAAACCTTTGCTCCACTGGTAGAGGCATGGCCCAGGCTGATCGACGATGTTTTGGGCCCGCTGCATCTCCCCAGGCATCCCATGGACATAGCCCGGTTCGGGCTACAGGCTTTCCGTTCCGCAAGCAGTTTTGTCGGGCAGTTCAGCGGTAAAAAAGCAAAAGGGCTTTTTGCTGGAATGGCGGCACACTCCTTCCTGGAACTCGACCAGGCCGCCTCTGCCGCCATAGGTCTTACGCTGTCGATCGTCGGCCACACGAACGGGTGGCCAATTCCAAAGGGAGGATCGCAGAGCATCGCGACGGCTCTTGAGCAGTATTACCTTTCCCTTGGTGGCGTTCTGCACACCAATACAGAAGTAAAGTCCCTGGCTCAGCTTCCCACTGCTCGCGCTGTGCTCTTCGATCTCACGCCAAAGCAGTTACTGCGTATCGCCGGAGAAAGTTTTTCAGACTCCTATCGCGGAAGACTGACGAAGTATCGCTATGGGATGGGAGTCTTCAAGATGGACTGGGCGTTGAGTGGGCCCACTCCTTTTACAGCGGAAGCCTGCCGCCTCGCCGGCACCGTACACATCGGCGGCACCTTTGAAGAGATTGCCCGGTCGGAATCCGATGCGGCGAAGGGCCGCCATAGTCAGCGCCCTTTCGTGTTGTTTGCGCAGCAGAGCATCTTCGATGCGAGCCGCGCACCCACGGGCAAACACACAGCCTGGGCATACTGCCATGTGCCCAATGGCTCTACGGTCGATATGTCTGAAGCCATCGAGCGGCAGATAGAGCGTTTTGCACCGGGTTTTCGTGACCTGATTCTGGCTCGTCGCACGGCAAACACCGCCCAGATGGAGCTCTACAACCCGAACTTCGTCGGAGGAGATATCAATGGCGGGGCCATCGATATCACGCAACTCTTCACCCGGCCCGTTGCAGCAATCTCGCCGTACCGCACCTCAGCCAAAGGCATTTATCTCTGTTCTTCTTCCACCCCCCCGGGCGGTGGCGTGCACGGTATGTGCGGCTACCACGCGGCTCTACGCGCAATGAAAGATATTTTTCCTGGGACGCTGCCAAAACACGGCTGAGGATTGCTTTGTGATCAGTTGGAGTTTCTTCTGCTCTTTCGTAGAGCTGCATTCGGCTTGCACCCTGATCCCATTTCAAAGGCGCAGCCACATTGAAAACGTGACCGTCTATCCACTCTTAGCAGCGAAGCAATACCAAAAAAAGAGACATGGAAGCTGGTACAAGCCTTCCATGTCTCTTTTCAAGGGGATCTCCTACCAAAGAAAGTCGATGATTGGCAGCTCCTTTGAAAGATCATTCGAAGGTTGAGCAATGATCGTTTCGCCGCGTAGCGTAACGTAGACGGCCTTCGTGCCGTTTACAGCAGTCAGAAACGAATCGCGGACAGGAAGTCCCTGTGGCTCTTCCGAAAGTGGATTGCCGTTCACTGTGACAGGATCACGTTCGCGCGAAAAGTAGCCTTGCGGACGAGAGATGAGCAGAAGCTCTGCTCCCGCCGGACGAGTCGCCGTATCGCGGGGAACCGGAGCGAACCGCAGGTTCAGCAATGCTGTCGACCGTGGCAGGGGGGCTTTGTAATAGCGGACATGACGACCTTCCATCTCCAGGTCGAAGCAGTACTCCTGCGTGGAAGAAGCGTTGAACGGCCCCCATTGCCCATCCGCACTGGTGGTAACGGCGTACAGGGGGGCTGCATCGCCAACGCCGTCTTTCCCAACAGCAAAGATCTTGAGATGAATCCCCTGCAGGGGCAGGTTCGTTGGAGCAATGCCGGCAAACCCTGTAACGACGCCGGAGATTTGTACCGTGGGCTCAGGCTGTACGGTGAGCGTTTTGGGTTCTGCTCCAGTAACAAAGCGGAACATCTCGCGGAAGGCCGCAGGTGCAAAGGCGAGCTCACGGTGGTCCAGGTTAGGAAGAACCAGGTTCGTCCCTCCGCGTAATGCGGGGCCATCGAAGCTGATGCCGGTACTGGTTTGCGGCGCCCCGGAGGCGATGCCTGTGGGTTGCGCATATTTATCCAGCTTGTCGCTCCGCAGTGTCAGGAAGCGGACGCCTGCAACGACTTCATTGCCATCTTCACCGGCCTGGTTCAGGTCTTGCAGATAGTGGCCGCCACCGTTGAACTCTCCGTTCGGGTTAGCGGTTGAGACAAGGACACCATGATTTGGTGTGCCTGCAAGAATGGCCGCTGCCACATTGTTGCGGCCGCCACCATGTTGAATGTAGTTGCGGATGGTAAGGCCTCCTCGACTGCTGCCTACCAGGATGACCTTGCTGCTGTGCGTCTCAAGCAAAACCCGGGTGACTATGCTGCTCAACTCCGCTGCCGCATCCACGGTAGAAGAACGGTTCGCTTCCGGCTTGGTGTCATCCGTACGCGCCGCGGGATTTGAGAAGCGGATGGCATAGAGCCGGTCCTTGGGATAGCCATTCGACTCAAACAGCCAGAGGATGCCAACCCATTTGGCCGCATCGTCTCCGTTGCCGTGAACAAAGACGATGGGGTAGTTGGCTTCCGCCTTCGGAGCGGTGTTCTGCCCGAAGGTCGGAAGCGTAACAAGAATCAGCACAGAGGCCAGGAAGAAGGTTCGTCGATTCAGGATCATTAAAACTGCACCTTCAGAGCAAACTGGAGCTGACGCGGAGGATAGGTGGAGGTGATGACACCGAAGGTGGCGTTGGAGATATTGCCATCCGGTGCAGCGAAGTTAGAGCGGTTGAAAAGATTGAAAGCCTCTGCACGGAAGAGTAACCCAATCCGTTCCGTGATGGGGAAGCGCTTCGAGATGCCAAGGTCAGTCTGGTAGAAAGCGTATCCACGGACCGTGTTGCGACCCGAGTTGCCGAAAGGGCTGTAGTAGAGCGGGACGCTTACGTTGGCACGGTTGAGGTAGTTGGTGGGGCTGCGTGTACCTTCCGGTGCCAGCACGGAGCCGCTCACGTCCGGACGATAGCTGTTGCGGCCAAGGACGGAGAGCACCGGCACCACCTGCTGCTGTGCGTTGGCGGTGTACGACAGGGTAAAGGGTTCACCGGAGCGCATGTTGACGATCGTATTTACATCCCAGCCGCCCAGCGCGTAGTCGAGAAGACGTGAAGTATTGGCAAGGTAGCTGCGTCCACGGCCGAAGGGCAGCTCATAGACAACGCTGGTGACATTGTTGAAAGGACGGTTGTAGTTGGATATTCCATGGTCAGCCTGGACGTTGTTGATGTTCTGCACGCTGGTACCGTTGCCGTTGTTGCTGTCAAAGGCCTGCGATGCGATATCAAGCGTCTTGGACCATGTAAAGCTGTTCAGGAAGTAGAAGCCTTTTGAGGCCTGCTTTTCGAGTCGGATCTGCAGACCGTTGTAGCTGGAAGTGCCATAGGGCAGTGTCGCGGCGATGGAGCTGAAGGCCTGGTTGGGGCGGCGCAGCTCCACGTTGGTGTTTTCGTTCAGCGCGTTCGGGCGAGCCTGGTTGATGTCATTGATGATGATCAGGTTCTTGCCATTGTTGCCGACATAGCCTACATCGATAAGCCAGCGGTATGGAAGTTGTCGCTGTACGGAGACGTAGTAGCTCTGCACCTGCCCGGACGGCGTATCGCGGGGAATGTACTGCACCGTGCTGGCGCGGGGATTGAAGGTGGCCGACGAGGTAAAGTCTGCCGGGAAACCCTGCTGCGTTGTACGGAAGGACGACGCCCGGGGATCGGACTGCGTTACCGTGGCAAGGATAAAGCGCGGTGCGTTGTACGCAAGGTAGCTGGTGCCCGTACGGTTGGTGTTGATATAGCCCATCGAGAAGCCGCCATGCACAACCGTGCTGGGACTAACGCTCCACGAAGCTCCGATGCGCGGAGCGAAGTTGTTGGTGTCCATATTGACCAGGGCGCGATCATAGATCGATCCGGACTTCGCCAGAATCATGGAGTTGCTGACGGGATCGTAGTTGGAGAGCAGGTTGTCCTTTTCATAGAACGGAGTCACCAGTTCGTAGCGCAGGCCAAGGTTGAGTGTCAGGGTCTTATGCAGCTTCCAGTCATCCTGCGCATAGAAGAAGCCAGCCTGCTGGCGGTGATTGACGTAGCCGGGGTTCACAAGCTGGTACTGGTTGCGAGCTCCATAAAGAAAGTCGGCAAGGCTATAGAGTGCCTGGTTGGCGCTGATCTGTGCTGCCGTAACCGTGCTGCCATTCGGCAACAGCGTGCCAACAGCAGGGGCAGAGAAGAGGGCGGAGTAAACATCACGTCCCAGGATCGGATTGACGTCGAGGGTGCGCACACCCAGCCACTGGTACTCTGCGCCGGCCTTCAGCGTGTGAGTGCCAAAGATATGCGTCAGGTTAATCTTGGGGTCGTAGAGCTTTGGGTGCTGAAACTGCGGACTTGTGGCCTGGCGTCCCAATGCGCTGAAGCCAATAAGCGTTTCAGAAGAGATACCGCCCGTATAGGCAGGGTCCGTGGGAAGGCCAGGGATGCCGAACAGGTCCAGCATGCTGGGTCCGCCGGCCAGCGGCGGGCTCTTTCCGGCAGAAGACTGCGAGTAACCGAAGCCCACATCCAGCAGGGTACGATCGCTGATCGTCCAGGTCAGGCCGGCGGCCATCGCCTGGATCGGAACGATCTGTGTGCCATTGCCGCCGCCGCCTGCCAGGCCCGTAATCAGGCCCGGATCAAATACATTGAACTGGCTCTGATCGTAACGGCCGAAAATGCGGATCTTATCCGACATGTAATGGTCAATGCGGATGTCGCCCTTGTTGCGACGATCGGTAATGCGATAAAGGCTGGTATAGTTGGCTCCGCTGGTGGCAGAGGTGAGCGCAGGAAGCGCCGCCAGCACCGTGCTGGCGAAACGGATGATATCCGTGGAGGGAATACGTCCATCGGCATACAGTGCGCCGGTATAAGGGTTCCGCACGGGCACACCAAGCGATCCCTGACGCTGAGAGATCGTAGGCAGCGTCGCTGACGCAACAGTCGAAGAGACCTCGCGATAGCCTTCATAATCGGTAAAGAAAAAGGTCTTGTCCTTCCAGATCGGTCCGCCAAAGGTGAAGCCAAACTGGTTCCGGTTCAGACGAGGCTTGCCGTTGGACGCCTTGAAGTATCCGTTCGCGTTGAATTCTGTATTGCGAATGAACTCCCAGACAGTTCCATGAAACTGGTTTGTGCCACTGCGCAGGCTGGCGATGATCGTGCCGCCGCCACTGCGTCCGTACTCCGCTGGCTGGTTATTGGTGATCAGGCGGAACTCCGCAATGGCGTCTGGCGGCGGCTGCACAACCTGGTTTGCAAATCCCTGGTTCGAAGTACCAAAGTAGTTGTTGTCCAGGCCGTCGAGAACAAAATTATTCGTTGTGCTGCGCAAACCGTTTACGTTGAACGATCCTTCACGGAACGAACTGCTGGTGCCGTAGGAACTGGGGGAGCGCATGACGCCTGTGCTCAGCAGCACAAGGTCAGAGTAGTAGCGTCCATTCAGGGGAAGTTCGCGGATCTGTGCGGAACCAATCGTCTGGCCGCGGTCCGAGCTGTCAATCTGGACCAGCGGAACACTGGCCTGCACGTCCACCACCGTGAGTACCTGCTCCGCGTGAAGCTGGAAGTCGACGCGCTGCCTGGAACCGATTGTGAGGTCGAAGTCCTGGCTCACCTGCGCGCCGAAACCAGCATGCTCGGTACGAATGTGATAACGCCCAATGGGCACGGATGGAAATTGAAAAACGCCGCTTGCGTCCGAAACAATCGAGAAGCGGGTCCCACGATTCACATCCTCGAGCGTGATCTTTGCGTCTGAAACCGGAAGCTTTGCTTCGTCGGTAACGCTTCCGAGCACGGCGCCCGTATCGAACTGGGCAAGACCTGCGACAGAGAGGGAGATGAGGCAGACCAACAGAGTAAATAGTTTGCGCATGGGGGCGAACCTAAAGTCGCAAGATCAACCGTGGATGTAGTCCCGGTTACGAAGCTGTAAATTAAGTAATTACTTACTTTTTCACGTAATCGATTTGCACCGGAACCCGTCTGTGTGGTTTTCTGGGAGTGGAAAGCATGAAGGGTCCTGAGAGACGCGCGCAGCTCATTGAAGAAGCAACTAAACTCTTTTCACAAAAGGGTTTCAATGGAACCACAACCAAGGAGATTGCGGCTTCAGCTGGCATCAATGAAGCCCTGATTTTCAAGCATTTTGAGAATAAAGAGGCGCTTTACCGCGCTGTCATTCACGAGTACGTGGAACGCTCTCAAAGGCAAGGCTGGCACGATGGCATCCGCGACTGCATGCGGCGGAATGCGGATGCAGACCTGTTCCGGAAGCTCATCTCATACGTCATCGAAGCCTATCGGGCTGAGCCGGTCATGCAGCGATTGGTACTGTTCGCCATTCTTGAGGGATACCACGAAGAAGCAGACCGCGCCTGTCATCTGCCGAAGACGCTGCAGCGGGAAGTCATCCAGTACATCGTCCGCAGGCAGGGTGAAGGGAAAATTGCCCCGATGGATCCTGCCGCGGCCTTCCAGATTCTCTTCGGCATGTCCCGCAGCTATGCCATCGGAAAGTATGTCTACAAGCTGAAAGAAATGAAAGTCTCCGACGCCAGTGTGGAAGAGGAGTTCACACGCTTTGCCGTGAGAGCTCTTGTGGTGGAGTCAAAGCGAAAGCGTCGCCATCCATAAGGATATGGATGGCGACGTGAAAGATTGAGATTGTTACGGCAGGAAAGCTCCCTCGCGGATCTCATCGGTTGCTCGTTTGACGACGAACTGTCCCTCCGCGATTTGGCCGCGAATGGACACCTGCTCACCGGCTGTCGCTCCTTTGCGAACATCGACCCAGTGCGCATGCCGGTTGACGGAGGTAATCACAAAAGTCCGCTCAGTGGTCGACACAACGCTCGTAGCCGGAACAAAGAGGGACGTATCGTTCGTCCCTACTGGCCAATCCACCGTGGGATACATTCCTGGAGCCAGCGCACCCTCAGCGTTGTAGACATCCAGTTCAACCATCATCGCGCGATTCTGCTGATCCAGCGCGTTCGGGATACGGGCAATCTTGCCGGTAAAGGTTTTTCCCGGATAGGCAGGCGCATGAAACGTCACAACTTTACCCTTCACCGTCGATCCCACATAGCTTTCAGGCACCGGCACGATGAGACGAAGATGGCTTGTCTGTTGCAGTTTGAGTAGAGGGGTATGTGCTCCGGCATTGACCATCATGCCCGGGTGGACAAGGCGGTCTGTAATCGTTCCATCAAAGGGAGCAACGACCCGGAGATAAGATTCCATTTCACCCATTGCCTGCATCTTCTCCTTCGCGGAGCGAACAGCAGCCTTACGGCTCATCACCAGGGAATTCGCGGCGTCTTTCTGCTTCTCTGCCTGGATGAGTTCGTTCCCGGCCACTGCGCCTGGAGTCTTTGCCGCCTCTTGCATTCGTGTGTAGGTGCTTGCCGCTGCGGCCGCCTGCGCTTCGGCCTGGGCCTGGTCTGCCTCAGCTTGATGAAGTGCGGACTCCGATGCGTTTGTCTGCGATCGCATCTCCGGTGCGGATAGCTGCACCAGAAGTTGACCGCGGCGGACCACGCTGCCACGGTCCACCACGACCTTTTCCACGTAGCCTGGAACGCGAGCTTCGATCTCGGTCTGCAGAAATGGCGCAAGCTCACCTGTTAGTGGAACGGTACGAGCCGCGGAACGGCTCTCCACCTTCACCATCTCGATCCGCGCGGCACTCTGGCCTTGTGCCGAAAGATATAGCGCAAAGGGCAGGGCAAAAAAAACAAGTTTAGGACTGGGCATAGTAGCGGCTCGCAGGATCTTCAGGATTGAGAGAGTTCGAGGTAGTTGCTGCCTTCCGTTGTAGAAGCGAATAAATCAGCGGAAGGATCAGAAGCGTCGTGAGAGTCGAGAAGATAAGGCCGCCGATCACCGCGCGGCCCAGAGGAGCGGACTGCGCCCCGCCTTCTCCGAAGCCAATCGCCAGCGGAACCATGCCGCATATCATCGCCGTTGCTGTCATCAGAACGGCACGGATGCGGCCTGTTGCTCCTGTTCGCATCGCAGCTTCAACATCCTGATGCTCATGGCGCGCCTGTTCAGCAAAGCTCACCAGCAGAATAGAGTTTGCCACAGAAATGCCCACTGCCATAATGGCGCCCATGAACGATTGAAGATTGAGCGTGGTGCCCGTCAAGAGCAGGATCAGGACAACCCCGCTCAGCACGCCGGGAATGGTCGACAGAATGGCCAGTGGAAGCCGCAATGATTGAAAGTTTGCGATAAGCAGAAGAAAGATAGCCGCAATCGCAAGCAGCAGGCCCGTCCGTAGGCCTGCAATGGTCTCTGTCAGCGCCGGAATCTGTCCGCGTAGAACCACGGTCGTGCCCTGCGGTGGAGCGGCAATCCGTTTCAGCGCAGCATTGAGTTTGCTCTGCGCTTCGCCGAGCGAAATCCCATGAAGGTTCGCCGTAACGCTCACAATGCGCTGTCCGCTGAGGCGTTGAATCATCTCGGGCATCGTGCCGTACTGCAGCTTGGCTACCTGGTCAAGCTGTGGCTGTGTCTGTCCGTCGCGCATCAAGGGAAGTGTCGACAAGGCGTCCACTCCCTGCACGCGGTTGGACGGAAGCTGAACTTGAATCTGGAAGGCATTGCCGTTCTTGGGGTCACGCCAGTAGTTCGGAGCAATGAACCTCGACGAGCCGGTTGCCGGCACAAGAGAGTTGCTCACGTCCGCCATCGTTAAGCCGAATTGGCCGGCGGAATCACGATTCACCGTCACATCGACAATTGGGTACGACTGCGCTTGAACAACCGAGATATCCCGCAGAAAGTCCAGCGTGTGCAGCTCTGCTTCGACCTTGGCAAGGTAGGCATAGTCCTTATCGAGGTCGACACCCTGTACATCAATCTGTACTGGAGTTGGCGATCCAAAGCTCATCACCTGGGAGACGATGTCGCCGGCTTCGAAGGACATCCTCAGGTTCGGCATCTCCTTGTGAAATGCCGAACGGAGTGACTCGCGGAGCTGTTCATCATCCGGGTGTCCAGGACGTAACTGAATCTGAACAAGGGCCTCTTCCGGGCCGCTCGTAAAAAGATGGATCAGATTCACAGGGTAGCTCGATGGTTGAACACCCACATAATCGGAGGTGACCTCTATGTTCTCCTTGCCGATGGTCTTGCGGATCAGATCAAGCGCCTGCATCACCATCGGTTCTGTCTTTTCAATGCGGGTTCCGACTGGAGCCTTGAGCCGTAACCGAAGCACGGGGCCATTCGAGTCGGGGAAGATCTCTGTTCCAATGCGTGGCGCAACCAAAAGCAGAATGATGGCTGTCAGCGCCAGGTAACCGCCGATCAGTGGCCACCGCCAGCGGCTCGCGGAACTCAGGTAGCGTCCATATCGCTCGCGTAGTGTACCGAATATCCCTTCCTTCTCTTCACCGCGATGCGACTCTTTCATAATCCATGTCGCAAACACCGGCACCAGGCTGCTCGAAAGAAAGTAGGAGGCAATCATGGCAAATCCAACCGCGAGCGAGAGAGGAGCAAAGAGCTGGCGTCCAATCCCATTCATGAAGAACGAGGGAACAAACACCGCCACCACGCACAACATTGAGAGCAAGCGGGCAGTTACCGTTCGGCGGCACGCTTCCAGCACAGCGCGAGCGCGAGAGATACCGGGCAGCAGTCGCGTATGAATGTTTTCAATCTCAACGGTCGCTTCATCCACCAGGATTCCTACCGCAAGGGCCAGCCCTCCCAGCGTCATGACATTGATTGTCTGACCGGTAAGCCACAACAGGATGACCGCGCTGGCGAGTGCGAACGGGATATTTGCTACGACGATGAGCGCGCCACGCCAATCCCGTAGGAAGAGCAGAACGACCAGGCCCGTCAGGAAAGCTCCCAGCAGAGCCTCGCGCACCAGGCCGTTGATTGCATTCGAAACATAGCTCGACTGGTCGAAGGCCAATTGCACATCGACACCGTCTGGCACGACATTTTTGAAACCCGGAAGAGCAGCCTTTACCGCTTGAATCACCGCAAGCGTGGAGGCATCCGAACGCTTGGTTACCGGGATATACACTGTTCTGCGACCATCTACGTGGGCATAGGCAGTAACAATGTCGGTGCCGTTCTCAATCGAGCCAATATCACGTAGATAGACATTCGCTCCCGAATGCGGATGAATCGGCGTCGCCATCAGGTCCGTCAGCTCCGGTCCAAGAGTGGCATTGGTACGGACAATTCGATTCAGCGCGCCGTCATACAAATTTCCGGAAGGAGCCACAACGGTGCCTGTACTCACAGCCGAAATTGCCTGCTCAGGCGATACCCCATACTGCTTGAGTTTGTCCGGGTCAAGCGTAACAACAATCGTTCGCTGATTACCGCCAAAGGGAGGAGGAGCAGAGACTCCAGGCAGCGTTGCAAAGAGCGGCCGGACCTGATTGAGTGCAATATTCTGCAACTCTCCCTGGGTATGCGTAGAACTTGTGAATAACAAAAGTCCCACCGCCACGCTTCCGGGATCGAAACGCGTAATGAACGGAGGAACCGTTCCCGGAGGCATGAACGCTCGCGCGCGGTTCACATAACCAACCGTTTCTCCCATCGCCTGCTCCATGTTCGTTCCTTCACGGAACGTGAGCTTCATCAAGGCGGCTCCCTGGATACTCTTGCTGTCCACGGATTGAATGCCGGTGATGTAGAGAAAGTGGTACTCGTAGTAATAGGTGAGAAAACCCTCCATCTGGGCTGGATTCATTCCTCCATAGGGTTGGGCCACGTAGATGACCGGGTTGCCAACCTGGGGGAAGATGTCCATACGCATCCGCCCAACCGCCATGAAGAAGCCCGCGATGATCGCGATGAGCGCGACGATCAGAGTCAGCGGTCGGGTTAGGGCTGCGAGTACAAGACGCATTGCAATCGATCTCCGGATTTCTTTATTGGCTGGCCGCTTGTAAAAAAGGTTCAAGATCTCCACGGACGGCCTGGAGATGCAGAAATGCCCGCCATACATTCAGTCTGGCAATCGCATCATCAATCTCTGCTTGAACAAGCAAACGTTGCGCCTGCGCCACATCGTCAATCGACGTGAGTCCGGCTTTGTACCTGGCATTTGCCTGGGCAATCGTTGTTTGTGCGGCGTTCAATGTGATCGGTGTATTCTCTGCAACGGTATAGCTTGCGCGAAGCACGGCCTGGGCCTGGGAAAACTGCTCCTGCAGTGATCGGCTTGCAAGTTCTTCGTTGGCCCGGGCCGCCTTCAAAAGGGAGCCTTGCGTGGCTTCACGGGCATGGATACTGGCAAAGTCCATAAACGGAAATGTGACATTGACGCCGGCAGCATAGTTCGCAACATTGGGGGCAAGGCCATTCGCTCCAGTCAGTCGCTGACCGTTCGTCTCCGCGCCAGATCCTCGAGCATAGCCGGCGGCTTCCAGGTTAAACTGCGGAACCCAGCTTCTCTCGACAGCACGCAACTGGGCTGCTGATTGGGCAACGGAGGCCTTCCGTTCTGCCAGTAACGGATTGGCAGACGGCTGAAATGGAACGCCATCGTCCGGAATCGCCGGAAGGCGCGTAAGGACTCCAGCAGAAATAAGGGAACTGGGATGAACGTCGGGTTTGATCAGAAACTTGATCAGTGTGGCACGGCTCATCTCGACAGCTTCATCCGCAAAGGCAAGTTGAACCTTGGCCAACGATTTTTCAGCTTCCACGCGCGACTCATCCGCTCCCGGTCTTAGCTGTGCGGTGGCAAGTGCATGAATGTTTTGCCGGATCGTCTCCCAGTTGTCCACGGCAGCTTGTGCCGCTATCCGTGTCTGACTCGCGACAATGTATGTCAGATAGGCATCGGCTGCGGCAGTCGATACCTCGAGTTGAGTTCTCTGTGCCGTTGCTGTGGCCTTGTCCTTTGCTGCAATCGCCGACACCACGTTGGCGTGACGCAATCCGAAATCGAAAGGCTGCCAGTTCACCAGGAATCCCGCGGCGCTGCCCCACACAGAACCGCCATTGTTGCTGCCAATCACGGGTCCCGAGATAGAAGGCAGTGTCGCCTGGGGCAGCATGGCTCCAAAAACATTGTTTCGCGTGCCACGATTGAACTGGACGATCCCATCAATACGCGGCAGGTATGCCGAACGCATGAGTCGTATATTTGCCACTGACGCATTCAACTCAGCTTCGGTGACATGGATCAGTGGATAGTCCCGTTCCGCGTCACGTACAACCGTGACGATGGACAGGGGCGCGTCTGGTCCGCCCGAGCTCACTGCGACCTGGGCAAAGATGGATGATGCCGCAAGAGCCGCTCCGCAGCCACAGATCATCCGGGTTATCCAGCGGCAGGCGAAGACTTTTGCGAAACTTGTCCTATTCGTCTTCAATCAGTTCTCCAAAGAGTTCACGTACGCGTTTTTTCGCTGTCTTCAGAGCTCGCCGTCCAGTTGGGGTAATGCTGTAGACCCTGCGGCTGCTTTTCCCGGACCGCTCTTCACTCGACTTGAGGTAGCCTCGCTTCTCCAGGCCATGCAGAATCGGATAGAGCGTTCCGGGGCTGATCTTGTACCCGTGATGGGCAAGCTCCTCCGCCATGCCGGCGCCAAAAATCAGCTCTTTCTCCGCATGGTGCAGAATGTGAAGACGAATCATACCAGAATAGAGATCGCGGTCGTCTGTCATGGAAACGCATTTCGATATCGAACAACGATACCAAAATGCACAAACCCCCAAATAAACGTTCTATGAATCCAGATCTGCGCCGACTCCTCAGTACTCCTTCGCGATGCGTGTGTCACGTGCCGTACAAACAACAAGGCGGAGCCGAAGCTCCGCCTTGATCAAACCAACACTTTGTCTTAGAAATCGAGGCGAAGTGCAAGTTGCCCGGTTCTGTTTCCGGAATTCTCCGCTGTCTGCGTCGATGTGATCTGCCCGAACGAGTCCGGAGCAGAAACATTCACCGCAGGCGGCGCGAAGTTAGGATGGTTCGGCAGGTTGGTGAAGGTCGCTTCGAAGCGAAGCCGCAAAGACTCCTTCAGGTTGAACGTCTTCGCCAGCCCACCGGCAACGGCGGTTGTTCCGGGCCCAACAAGACTGCCAACCGCGCAGTTGCCAATGCGGCCGGCGCCGGGCACCGGGTTGAAGGCATCAATATTGAAGTAGTTCGCAAGCGAGCGGCTTGCCGGGACTGGATTCCCAATGCAATCCGGTCGAAGCGCCGCCCCACGAAACACAAGGTTCAGGTTCGCCGTGTCATAGCTGGGACTGGTCGTTGGCGTAAGGTACGGACCTGTCTGCCAAAGCGAAACCGTACTCACCTCCCAGCCGCCCAGCAAGGCCTCCCCAACGGAATTCATTCCACCCAGGTAGGCCCGATGACGGCCAACGGGCAGTTGATAGATCGCGGATGCAAGAAAGCGTTGACGCCGCGTTCCAACAACGTTGCCACGATTCGCGCGCAGGTTGAAGCGGTCCGCGACAGGAGTTCCGTAGTTGACCTCCGGTGCGAAGACAGAAGGTGCATCGCCGGCGGCATTGCTCAGGTTTTTCGCCCAGGTGTGATTCACCTGGAAGAGAAGCCCATGGCTCATCCGCTGGTTGAACTCCGTTTGAAATGCCTGGTAGTTTGCCCCGCCCGCGTTCTCGCTCGATAGAATGCGTGCCCAGTTAGGATAAGGACGCTTACTGTAGTCGTTGGCCGTGGTACTGGCATGCTGCTGGTTCAGATCAACCGTCTGTCCCATGCGATACGAGTTCATGCCGACGTAGCTGATACGAAGACTCATCGCATCCGTAAGCTGACGCTCCACCGTAAAGTTCCACTGTGCGGCCTGCGGATCGCGGAAGTGCAGATTCACGTTCTGATAGAAATCACCGGTACCCGCGCTTTCAGCGGCTGTCTGCGATGCCTTTACATACGGAAACTGAAACGCCGGCTGTCCATTGGCCTGCAGGTTCGACGTAGTCTGCACCACGCCTACGTTGATGTTTGTCGTATTGAAGGAGAGTTGTCCAAGGCTGGTCATCGTGAAGATGCCGAAGCCCGCACGAAGAACAGTCTTGTTGTCGCCAAAGGGGCGATACGCAATGCCTAACCGCGGCTGAAAGTTCTTTTTGTAGAACGCACGAAGGCCATCACCAACACCGACACTGCTTGCCTTCTCGATCGGGGCGCAGGGAAGCGACGGATTCACACCAGGGCAGGCATTGATCGTATTGAGCATCGCTTGTCTGGCATTTCCATGGTTCGGCAGGATAAAGCCTCCATTCGAAGGATCGAAGGCTCCAAGATTGTTGTTCTCACTGACAAACGGTGGCAGTGCCTGCCAGCGCAAGCCTGCGCTCAATGTAATGTATCGCGTCACATGCCATTCATCCTGAGCATAGAGTCCAGTCTGATAGGCATGCAGCTTCGTGTCAGGGCCGGACTGTGCCACATAGCTCTTCGAAGGAAGTCCAAGCAACAGGTCAGCGAAGGCATTGCCGCTGAAGGTCGCAGCATTGAAGGTAAATGCTCCGAAATCGTTCGAGCCGCCAAAGCTTTCAAGATCCGTGTAACGAACCCGGCGTACATCTACGCCAAACTTGATGGTATGGCTGCCCTTCACCCACGAGAGATTGTCTGTGAACTGCAGCGTTTGCGAACGGAGAGTCCCCGTCTTGTCCCGGCCGATTGTCGTGAAGTTTGTTCCGTCGCTAAAATCGAAAGTCGGAAAGGCATTGACTCCCGGAACATCGCTCAGGTCCAGCCCTTGCAGGCCAAGCGTTTGAACCGCGCTTGCTCCGCTGATGGGGAAGTCAACGACCGACGTGTAAAAGGTAAGGCCAAAGCGCGCCTCATTCAGCAGCGTCGGACGAACAGCATAGTTATGCGAAAGAATGAGGTTACGATTTGACTCGCGCCGGACCTCGTTCGGCAGCAGGTTATTCGTAATGCTTGAGTCCACATTCTTCCAACTCCAGCGGCCATAAAGCTGCTGCTTGTCCGTCAAGGTGCGGTCAATGCGGACATCGTATCCATTGATGTTCGCCGGAGTGGGTGCCTGCACACGGTAGTTGCCGGTCAAATCTGGACCGCCACCGGAATTTGGAGCAGGAACGTAATTGTTGAAGAGCGACCTGGAAACTGCGCTGATGCGGTTCGCAGGAATTTGATTGTTCGCAAACGGCATCCCGGTCGAAGGATCAACAACTGACGGCCCCGGCAGGTTATTGAGGTTGCCGCTGCGCATATCGAGCGTGGGGACGCTGAGCACCAGGGGTGTCGTAAACCGGCGGCGATTCGCCTCGTAGTCTGCAAAGAAGAAGGTCTTGTCTGCTCCGGACTTTATATGGGGCAGACGCAGCGGCCCACTGAAGCTGCCGCCAAAGGTGTTGTAAGCTTTGTGAGCCTTGCTATCGAATCCCCACGTCTTCGCATCGAAGGCGCTGTTCTGCAGATATTCGAACGCGCTCCCATGGAAACGATTATTGCCGCTCTTGGTGATGATCGTGACATCGGCCATCTGCGAGAACTCGGCATTGTTGTTGAACTGCGTCACCTTCATCTCGCCAATCAGCTCGGAAGAAGGATTCATATTCGCCAGCGCTCCGTTCTGGCGGATGTTTACCGTGGATGTGCCGTCCACCGAATACTGAATCTGCGCCGAAGTGCCGCCGCCAATGGATACATTTCCGCTGCTGTCCTGCTGCACGCCGGGAACTGCAACCAGTGCAGCCAGCGGGCTGTCGTTTCCGCCACGGTAGTTCATCGGCAACTGCACCACCTGGTTGAACAGCTTGGTATCGCCGATCGTTCCATTCTCCGTGTTAACGGTGGCCGCATCCGCTTCAACGGAAACACTCTGCTGTGCATCGCCAAGCTGCACTTTCACATCCACGCGCAGCTGCTGGCGAGCATCAAGTGCAATGTTCGTGATGGTTGTATCCGCAAAGTTCGCAGCAGTTCCTGTGACCGCGTAGGTGCCAGGATTCAGGTTCAGTACCTGGTAGTCGCCGTTCGAATCGGCAACGGTGTCACGTTGCGAATTGTCATTCAGGTTTTTTACGTGCACCGTCGCACCTGGAATAACCGCACCCGAGGGGTCCTGCACTGAACCGATAATGCTGCCAAATGTGGATTGCGCCGGTGCATGTCCAGCGAACAGCGCAATCGCCATCATCAAAATGGCGATTCTGCGCACCCGCAATACACTGCAACCTCCAAAGAATTTCATGGTCTATCTCCTGACTCGTCAGCCAATGGCCCGGTCAAAACGATTGCAACCCACAACGCATCAGGGAGGCATAAATGCGAAGCCGGCATTTTTCCTTTACGCCTTTCTTATGCGCCTCTCATTAGCCTCAAAGGTAGGGATGACGTGAAGCGGATTCGCTCAAGGTCGGTGCTCATTGGCGCAGCTGCATGTGCGTCGGTTTCCGTGTTCGGCTACCTCTTCAACTCCCGGGTCGAGCTGGCTTTTGCCAGTGTTCTCTACCTTTTGCTGACCATCTTTGTTGCCTGGCAGGCCCGCCTTCGCGCTGCCATTGTGACCGCGGTATGGGCTACGGTATGTCTCGACTTCTTCTTTACAGAGCCCAAGCTGGCGCTCCGGATGATCTCGCTTGCGGACTTCTGGTCCGTCGTCGCGTTTGCCTCGGTGGCGTTGCTTGTCAGCCATCTTTCCAGCCGGATCCGGCAACAGGCAGAAAATCTGAAAACCCAGGAAAAACGCCAGCGGGCCTTGTATGAGCTTTCCTCGGCAGCACTGTCTCTTTATTGGGGTGATGGATTTGGAGAGCAGCTCGCCTCTCTGGTCCGAAAGACTCTGCACGCAGAGTTTGTCCATCTCTGGACCGTTCGCGATGAACGAAACTACATTGCCGGTTGGTCCCATGTTGAGCCAGGCTCGATCCGCGCGGCCTTCATGGCTGGCCGCGACTTTGATCTTTCGCGAAATGATATTTACGTTCGCTTGTTGAAGTCCGGCGTACGCGATATCGGTTTGCTTTGGATCAAAGCCGCAGACACGGACCCCTTCATGGCGGATTCTGTGGTGCCCATCATCTCGTCGGCACTGGAACGTGCACGGGCCTTGAACAACGAGGTCACGGCGCAGTCGGAGCAGCTCTCAGAGCAGCTCCGCACCTCCGTGCTTGATGGACTCGCCCATGCGTTCAAAACCCCGCTGACAACCATCGCTTTATCAAGTGCTGGTCTGGCAGAGTTACCGGATATGGCGCGGGAGCAACGATCCGGCCTCGCGAACATCATCCGCAAAGAGGCAGATCGTCTGAATGAAATCACGCAACAGGTTCTGAAAACCGCTCGGCTGGAATGGAACCAGGTTCTTAGCAGGCGGGAAATCTCCTTGAGCACCTTGCTGGAAGAGGTTATTCATTCGCTTGGAAGCGAAGCGCAGATGCGGATTCACGTGACAAGTCGCAATCCCGCGCTTGTGGAAGCAGACCCGTCGGTGCTGAAGATCGCGTTTGAACAGATACTCGAAAACGCACTGAAGTATGGACAGGCCGGGACAGAGATACCGATCGAAATCCGGAGTGTGAAGACCTTGGTATCCGTGTCGATTCACAATACCGGCTCGTACATTCAACCCGAAGAACAGGAACTCATCTTCACGCGCTTCTACAGGAGTCCGAGCATGGCGTATCGCGCGGCTGGAACTGGACTCGGATTATCGGTGGCGCGTCACGCCGTAGAGGCGCACAGCGGGAAGATTCTTGTGCAGAGCGATATCGAAGCAGGAACGACCTTCCGCATTGATTTGCCCGCGATAGGAGAAGAAAAATGACACGAACAGTGATGATCGTCGAAGACGACGCCGCATTACGGGAAAGCCTGTCAAGCACCTTGTCCGCAATGGGGCTTGCAACTATAAAAATCGCGAGCGGGGACGAATGTCTTGCGTATCTTCATGATCAGCACGAGGATGTCGACGTCGTGCTGCTGGATCTGAATATGCCCGGGCTGGGTGGAATCGCGACCTGCCGCCAGCTTCGCGAAGCCTTTCCACATATCGGCATCATCGTCTTAACTGTTCGTGATGCCGAGGCAGATAAGATTTCGGCGCTTGATGCTGGCGCTGATGATTACGTCACCAAGCCATTTCAGCTTGGCGAGCTCTTCGCACGCATCCGCGCGGCATTTCGTCGCCGAAGGATCATGCTTGCGGAGCACGAAACTCCAATCGAAAGCGGTGAAATCTTTCTCGACCCGGAACTTTATCGTGTGACAAGGCGCGGCTCTCCGCTACACCTTACGCCAACAGAGTTCAAGCTATTGCATCTTTTGATGCAGCACATGGGACGCCCTCTCTCCCACCAGTTTCTGCTCACGTCTGTATGGGGTCCAAACTACGGAAACGAACGCGAGTACCTTCGCACTTATATCAACCAGCTGCGCCGCAAAATCGAAGAGGAACCGGCGCGTCCAAAGCTTCTGCTTACAGAGAACTACATCGGGTACCGCTTTAACGACACGACCCTGTGATCCTTTATGCCTTCTTCATCTCTTTGGTAAGACGCTGACTGAAGGAGATATCGTATGTTTCGTTCCGCTTGCGCCACGGTCGCACTTGTATGCACTTTGCTCTCGTCTGCCACGCTTCGATCCGAGGTCCCGGAGCAGTATTCACGCAAAGAGCTCAAGTCTCTGATTCAATCAGCCCGCTCTCCGGAGCAGTATGCAGAGCTCTCAAGGTACTTCCATAATCAGGCGCATCATTTCAAAAATCTTGCCGCCGTACAGGAAGCCGCCATGGAGAGGGAATTGAATCATACCTCCGGAGCGAAGTACCCCTCCGGATATGAAAGCGCACTTCACCTGCGTGATTATTACAACCAGCGTGCGGCAAAGTTTGAGACGATGGCGAACAGCTACGATCGTCTGCTTAAATCCTTCTAAATCCTTACATTGCCAACTTCGGAAGCCATAAGATCCGCGAAGTATTTGCCAGTAACGGATTGATTGCGACAATCGCCGGCACCAGGGGGGCAGTTTTGCTGCCCTCGCGCTGCTGGCTGCTCCGGCAGGCATCGCGCTTTGGGTCAGCTATATGCCCAGGCACGAAGAAGGCCCCTGTCTTCAGGGGCCTTCTTCGTGAGCAGAAATCCGGATGAGGGTTTACTTGGCTACCTGGAAACGGTGCTGAATCGTCTGTTCATCTGGCTGCATCCAGTGGTGAGCATCGGCCTTTAGCTTGAGCGGCACACGGAGCAGTGCAACGGCGTATTCAATTTTTGTCTCCGGTGCATTGCGGTAAGGGTTGTACGGATAAACCGGCCACTGCAGCGTCGCTTCCGCATCCGGCTTCAGCACCCAGCCATTGTGCTCGATCGATCCGCCAATCTCCTGCGCGCTCAGATCGATCTTTCCTTCGGAGACCTTGAAGGTTTTTCCAGTACCGGTTCTTAGTACCTGGCCTGGCTTAAGAACGAGTTGCAGCGCGAAGTAGCCCTCCTGCGGAGGTTTTCCGCGTCCGCTCAATTGTGCACGAACGACGGTCTCATCCTGGCTCGCATTGACGGAAGCCGACAGCTCTGCGGAGAAGGTGTTGAAAGCAATGGCCAGGGCTGATCCATCTTGAAACTGGGCCAGACGCGTTCCTTTAGGTTCAATCACCCACTCGTTCTCCAGCTTTTCTGAGAAGGTGGACAACTGCGGCTGGTGCTTGGAGTTGGCTCCGCTGAGAATCAGACCGGTCTTTTCGTGGAAGAGAGAAAGGTTGGACTGGCGATCCAAAAACCACTGGCTGCGCGGCAAAGGCGTGTCCATGATGCCGCTCATGCCAATCACCCAGGGGCCATCTTTCACCACGCCAGACTCGTTCTTCAGTTGGTGACGATAGGAAGCCTGGAGTGGTGGCGGAGCCGTTGACGGGCCATTGTGGTAGTAGAGCGCATTCATTCCCAGCAGTCCCAGGCAGTCCACATCAATCTCTTCATCCTGAACATTGCGCATAAGCAGCTCGGCGTAGCCACGGCCATCGGGGAAGCTCGAGAAGGCGAACTGACCCCAATAGCTGACATGCCAATAGCGGTTACGGTCATTGAAGAGCTCAATCAGGTTGCCGTCCGGATATGTAAGGTTGGCATGGAAGTCCGTGGCGCGGCGCAGAGCCTTCAATGCATCAGGATCTTTGGTGTGTTCCCAGTAAACGCCAACAGCCATTGCCGTCAGATAGTTGTATCCGCCGGTCGGGCCATTGGGATTATGTTCACCCCAGTAGCCGTCTGCATTCTGTTCGGTGCTGGCAAAGCGCTTCAGGATACCGCCCCCAAGCGCAACCCACTCACGCTTCTGCAGGTAAAGACCGGCAATCATAACGGTCGCAGCCCACCAGGCCAGGTGATTGGGAGAAGAGGCGATGAAGTTTTCCGTGTAGGCCGGCATATCCTTCGAGGCGATCATCTCTGGCAGCAGAAATGAGACGTTGCGCTCCATGGCCGCGCTCCAGCTCTTACGCCGCTCCTCGCCCAGTTCATCCTTCAGCAGGGCATAGGCCTCAAGCCACATGTACACATCGCGGTAACTGTCCAGCCGTGGAGCAAAGGTTCCGTCCTTGTCTTCCCGTGCCATCAGATCGCCAAGATCAAACGCGAGCTTGAGCATCTCCGGCTTTTTGTAGAACGGATTGGCCGGGTTCTGGCGGCTGTACAGCAGGGCTGAGGGAAGAACCATGTATGGCAAGTGATACCAGCCATGCTCGGCCTCCAGGTCGTGCAGCGAGGCGCCGTGCCCATCTTTCAGCTTCTTGATGACGACCGGGCACCATTTGGCCAATCTTCTGAAGTACTTATCGGGCAGTGCACCGGTCGAAGTAAGGCTCTTCTGCTCTGCCTCCATCCATTCCGGCTTCAGCAACCATGCAGCAGAAACTGCAAGCCCCTGTTTGAAGAAAGTCCTGCGATCCGGCATTTTCCTTGTGGCTCCTGACTAAAAGTTGTTCGCTATGCTATGGATCTCTCCTTTGGAATGTCCACGATGGCGGCAGGAAGATCCCATTAGGAGGTACATTTCCGTGGTGGCTGCGTTTACTCCTCAGGATAGCCGCGGTAGATGCGGAAATTTCCGTCCGCCACGGATTGCATCCGGTATTTGGGATGATGCGGGATTCCGGCTTGTCTGGTTTTATCGTCAGGGCGCAACCCTGTGGCAACACTAAAAAATATGGGGAGCCACCCGCGCATGAAGGGAGTTTTCGCTCTGCCGCATCCGCGTGGAGATTCGCAAGGATGTCGTCAAACTGGTGGGCCGAGGAGTCACGGTGATCGATGGCAAATTACGCCTCGAAAGCTCGAGATGAGACGGAGGGCGATGGCTCTATCCGAATGATTCAGCTAATGAGCTTTCCTGGTGGTCACAAGTTTCGAACGGACTCTTCTATAACCGATCGTGACTCCCGTCCATGACAACGCAATGCCTCCACCCATGAAGAGGAGGATGATCGCGTCCCAAAGAGGGCGAGAGCGGTAAAGTATGGGAAGGTCCAGGGAGTGCAGACCGTGGTACAGCCAGCGGTTCCAGCGTGCGACGGCTGTGTAGGTCTGCACAAGCCTGCCTGTCCTCAGATCGATGTAAAAGGCGGCGGCAGAGGGTGAATCTGTCTGCAGGTATAGTGCCGGCAGAGGCTTCTCTCCATGCCGGTCAACGTAGTAAGTCTCGTATCGGCGGACAACGCGGCTATCGATAACGCGATATGGAGAGATGGCCCTTGCGACTGCATCGGTTAGGACAGCGTCCTGAACAGTGGTTGCCTTGGTTCCGGAACTGAATACCAGCGCTGAAGTGGCAGGGCTATCTGTGGCCAGGTACACCGGCCTGTCCAGGTAGCGGAGTAACTCGATCTCGCGAAAGCCACCCTGGTGGCTGAGGAGTGTAAGCGCCTGCGGCAGTTCTGCCTCCTGCCATTCTTTTCCATGCCATGTACCCCCGGTCAGCATGTGCTTGACTGGAGCTTCAATGGGATCAGGCGTGCTCTTCAGAACGCTCATCGAGAACATGCCGCTCAGAATCCATGTAAATGTCGACAGGCCAAAGATCAGGCCTAGCATCAGGTGCCATCGCTTTTGTCCGCTGTAGGGAATGTAAGAAGGACCACTGGCAAAACGGTATTTCTTCGAGGGAGAGTAAAGCCATAAACCGGCGATGATGCCAAGCAGCGTCATCACTGCTCCGCTGGCCGAGAGCCAGATCACAACAGCATTCCATTTTGCCGCGTCCTTACGCAGTTGCGTGAAATAGATCCAGTGCGGAATCGCTCCGAAGTATGAGATGAGCCGCGACGTTCGCGTGGTGACCTGCACGATTTCACCCGTTACGTTCGAGATATAGACCTGCTCGCCAGTGGGCCAGGTAACCTTCCACAATGGCCGGTAGGGGCGGTACTTCTGCGGCACCGTCCACTGATCTTCTTCGTTGAGTCGATCAATGGATCGTACCTTGGCAGCTTCCAGCCCCGCCCACGTTGCGGCAATGGTTTTAGCGGACTCACCATCCAGTCCGCCGAACAAACTGCCAGTATCTGCAAAGACCGTCGTCAGTCTGCCGGACGCTCGCACCCGGTAGACGGGCCTGCCCTCCAGCGAGGACAGGACGACCTGCTCTGGCTTGGCAATCCCAGCCAAAGAGAGTGCCGTGTCTGGCTGCACACGTATCAGTGCCGGTTTCAACACAGGCAGGTGTGTGAGCCGCTGCGCTGCTGTCAGCACCGGGTAGCTGCTATACATCATCACAATGCCCGATGCGAACCACATCAGGAACAGAAGACAGAAGACGACTCCCATCCAGCGGTGCAGCAGCATGGTGTACTTGCGCAGCTTCAGCAACGAACGGCGCATTATTGGAACCTCCAGCGCATGCTGGCAAAGACACTCACTACGACCTGACCTTCAATGGTGTTGCGTGGCGACTGGGCAGATAGGGTGGCTTGCAGAGAAGCAAACATCAAAATGGCTGTGAACACCAAAATTTTCGCAGACATGGAAGCCCTTCCTCGTGTAGGACAGGCGCGCCGTCAGCAGCTTAAGTAATCCATGCAATCGCCGCGAAGAGGAGAAAGCCGGAAGCTTTACAGACAGATGGAGCTGTCCTTTTTTGAAATATCAAAGGATGTTTTTAGGAGAAAGATGCGGAAGACATACCTGCACCGGCGACTTACTTTGAGTCAGGTCCGGTACAACATCCTGCGGGCACAGGGCGGCGACAACAATATGTCATCGACATAAGAGGCATGGGAGAAGTATAGAGGACATTCGCAATGATTCCCAAGCAGACCCTGCGGACAGTGCGGTACGCACAAACACCCACCGGGCCGGAAAAAGACCGAAGCAAGTCATGCTTTCTCTGGTCTGGCTTCTCGGTTTACTTGGCTTTAGATGGTGGACGCGGAAGGAATCGAACCTTCAACCTGTCGATTAAGAGTCGAATGCTCTGCCAATTGAGCTACGCGTCCGATGGGTTGTCGTTCTCACTCGCCGATGTCCCGGCCAGCGCTGAACACTTTATTGAATATAGCACAGATCCCGCGCAATGCGAACAACTCCTGTTGAGAACGTGGTTTTATCCGCGCCCAGCGTGGCAATTCTTCATCATTCCATTGCAACGAAATGAGGCTCACATCCTCATAGGGAAGTGAGCCTCTGTACAACGAATGATTCTTCGCTATGCCTAGACCGTGGTCTTGGCACAGTAGGTGTCAAACGCGCGCTGCAGTTCCTGCGCAATCACCGGAGCGGTCGAGGTCTCGATCGCCGAGCGCTGCATCAGGTATACCAACTGGCCGTCGCGCAGAATCGCAATCGCCGGCGATGTCGGCGGATGTCCGCCAAAGTAGCCGCGAGCCTTCTCCGTCGCTTCGCGATCCTGGCCGGCAAATACAGTAATCGACTGGTCCGGCAGCGTCGGGTTCGACAATGCCATACGGACGCCCGGGCGCATCTTGCCCGCGGCGCAGCCGCAGATCGAGTTCACAACCACCAGGGTGGTGCCAGGCTTGGCCAGGGCTGCGTCAACTTCAGCCGCCGAACGGGCTTCGGAAATGCCTGCGCGGGTCAGCTCCTCGCGCATGGGGATGACCATAATCTCTGGGTACATTGTTGGGTGTTCCTCCAAATTCATTGTAAATGGTCTACAGCTCCACCGGTTCCTGCTCCAGCCGGATGCCGAACCGCGTCTCGACCTCCGCCCGCAGATGGTCACGCAGCTTCATGACCTCCCCCGCCGTCGCTCCGCCCCGGTTCGTCACCGCCAGCGCGTGCTTGGTCGACAGCCCCGCATGGCCCAGCGCAAACCCCTTGCGGAACCCGCTGGCCTCCAGCAGCCACGCCGCCGACATCTTCACCCCGCCCGCGGCCGCCCAGTGGGGAACCGTCTCATACCGCGCCGCAATCGACTCGTAAACCTCGCGTGTCACCACCGGATTCGTGAAGAACGACCCCGCCGACTGCGTATCCGCATCGCCTGGGATCAGCACCATGCCCTTCGCCGCGCGGATCTTCCGCACCATCGCCGCAGCCTCCAGCAACGACGGCGACTCTCCCGGCAAGAATGCCTTCTGCAGGTCCGCATAGGCCAGCAGCGGGGCGCCTCCCGGCGTCAGCCGGAAGCTCACCCGCGTCACAACATACCGGCCCGCATCCTCACGGTTCAAGCGCGAACGCCGATACGCAAACCCGCACTCCCCATTCGCAAAGTTCACCGGCGACAGCGTCTCGCGGTCAATGCAGCGCACCTCCGTAATCGTCTGCGAGACCTCCTGCCCATACGCACCAACATTCTGCACCGGCGTCCCGCCCACGGTTCCCGGAATCCCTGCCAGGCACTCCACGCCCTGCAACCCACGCTCGCACGCAAGCTGCACCATCGCATCCCACTCTTCGCCGGCCTCGGCAATCAGCGTATGCCCCTGCTGCGCAATGCCCTTCATCCCGATACGGATGACCAGCCCATCAAAGCCCTTGTCGCTTACAAGAAGATTGGACCCGCCGCCCAGCACAAACACCCCAAGCCCTTCTTCGCGCGCATACCGTAGCGCATCCAGAACCTCAGCCTCACTCGCCACCTCAACAAAAAAACGCGCAGCCCCACCCACTTTCAACGTGGTGTACGGCGCAAGCGGAATGTCTTTGAGCAGATGCATGGTGCAAGCTACAGGGTACAAGGTCTGAAGTGTCTATGTCGGATGTCCTGTCGTCCCAACCGGAGTGAAGGGACCAGCATTTATCTTTCTTGTCTTTGGTCATCCAGGAAGCCGGCGTCCCTCACCGCAAACTCGCCAGCAACCGCTCCCGCTCCTCGGCCAGAACCTCACACGCCGGCCCCTGCGCCACCACACGCCCTTCGTGGAGTTTGATCACCTCGGCATCCAGCAGAAGGCAGTCCGCAACCTCATGCGTCACCATCAGCACTGGCAATTGATTCCGCCGCGTCCAATCCCGCAACGCCAGTAACAGCTCGTTGCGGAACGATAACTCCAGCCCGGTAAACGGCTCATCCAGCAGCACCAGCTTTGATCTTTGCGGCATCAGGGCGCGGGCCACATTCACCCGCTGCGCCTGTCCACCGGAAATCTGGGATGGATAACGCTCCAGCAGATCCTCCAGGCGGAACAACGCCACCAGTTCCTCGAAGCGCACCGCATTGGTCTCTCCGCCCCATCCAAATGTCAGGTTCTGCCGCACGGTCCTGTGCGGAAACAACGCCGGCTGCTGTGCTGCCAGGGGCATTTGCCTGCGCCACGCCCCTCCACCCACAAGTCCGGCAAGATGCCGGAGCACCGTCGACTTGCCTGTACCCGACGGCCCAAATAAAACCGTCCACGGCGCACGCAACGCAATCATCAGGTCCAGGTGCAGGGTGCCAATCCTGGCGCTCACTCGCTCATGCAGAAAAACTTCAGACAAGGCGCGTGCTCCTCTGTCCAGCGCGCCAGTTCACCAGCAGCAGGGAAGTGAACGAAATCACAAGCAGCAACAAGGCCGTGCGGTTGGCCTCCGCAAAGTTGAAGTCCGCGACCTGGTCATACAGTGCAATCGACAGGGTCCGCGTAGCCCCGGGAATATTTCCACCCAGCATCAGCACCACGCCAAACTCTCCAACCGTATGGGTGAAGGCAAGAATCGTCGCAGTCAGAATCGAAGGCCGGATCAACGGCAGCGTAATCTCACGGAAGACGCGCATCGGTGATGCGCCCAGCGTCGCCGCCGCCTCCCGCAACGCCGGGTCCACCGCCATCATGCCGCTCACCAGCGGCTGAATCGCAAACGGTAGGCTGTACAGCATTGACCCGATCAGCAATCCCGCAAACGAGAACGCCAGCGGATGACCCAGTATCCGCATAATCATGCGGCCCACCGCCGTCGTTGGCCCCAGCAGCACCAGCAGGTAAAACCCCAGCACCGTCGGCGGCAGCACCAGCGGCAACGAAACCAGTGTCTGCACCACCGGCCTCATGCGGCTCTTCCCATACGTCAGCCATGCAGCCAGCGGCAATCCAAACGCCAGCAGAATCGCGGTGGCCGTCAGGGCAAGCCGGAATGTCAAGGACAGCGCATCAAGATCCATCGTGCAACCAAGTGTAACGGGGAAGAGTTTGGGTACCGGGTGGGTTCGCTGTCACAAATCTGGGTGCCCCATGCATCGCGCCGCGATGAGTGGGAAATCGCGCAGTGCGCGACCTGAACCAACAAACTACTGCACTGCCACCAGCCCCAGCTCCGGCAGCTTCTCCTGCACCTCTTTGCTCAAAAACCACTTCAGAAACGCATGCGCCGCATCGCGCTGGGAAGAGTTCCGCAGAACCACCGCCGTCTGGTTGATCGGCGTATAGCTGGCAAACGGAAAGAGCACAAACACGCCGCTGTCCTTGAAGTTTGGAGAAACCGCCAGTGTCTTTGAAATAATCGCCACCTGCGCATTGCCCGTCAGGGCAAACTGGCCGGACTGCCCCACATTCTCCGCCCGGACAATCTTGTCCTTCACCTTCGCGTCCAGGTGCAGCTTCTTCAGCGCCTCCATCCCCGCGCGGCCATACGGCGCATGGTCCGGATCGGCAACCGCAAGCCTCTCCAGCTTCGGAGACTCCAGCGCATTTAGGTGCAGCGGGTTGAACGCCGAATCCTTGCGCGTCCACAGCACCAGCGTGCCCTTCGCATAGGGAATCGGGCTTCCGGTATCGGCCAGGTTCGCCGCAACCACCTTTTCCGGGAAGAAAAAGTCGGCGCCCATGAACAGGTCAAACGGTCCGCCCGCGATAATCTGTGTCGCCAGCACGGACGAGGCCGCATACGAAATCTTCAGCTGGACATTCGCCTTCTTCTCATACACCGGCCCCAGTGCGCCCAGCACCGGCTGCAGGTCGGCGGCGGCGGCAATGCGCAACTCCGTCGGCTTTGCTTGTCCGAATACTGGACAGACCAGCAGCATCATCAGCAGCGCTTTGAGTAGGGAAGAGGCTTTACGATACCCTAGAGATACCCATGATAGTGAAGTCACACGAGCTTAGATGCACAGGGTGCGGTGTACGTATCGCAGGAACCGATGCGACCAGCAACTTTCGCTGTGCCCAGTGCGGCGAGCTGTATGAAGTCGTTTACCCCTGGTCGACCGATGACACCAACCTGCCCAACGCTGGCGCACTGCGCTGGCTCTGGCAGGAACGCCGCTCTTCGACCCTCGCAATAGATCAGAGCGGTGTATGGCGCTTCCGCGACCTTCTGCCCATCCTCGAGGATGCAAACAACGCCGTAACCCTCCGCGAGGGAAACACGCCGCTCTATGATCTGCCGCGTTGCGCGAAGATCGCTGGCATCGACTGGTTGTTGGCCAAGCACCAGGGCCTGAATCCCACCGGCAGCTTCAAAGACACCGGCATGACCACCGCCCTCTCCGTCGCTGCCGAGCGCGGTTACAAGGTCGTCGCATGCGCCTCGACGGGGAACACCTCCGCCGCCATGGCCGCCTATGCCGCCCGCGCCGGTCTTACCAGTATCGTCTTCATCCCCGAAGGAAAGATCGCCTGGGGCAAGCTCTCGCAGTCCATGGACTACGGCGCGCTCACCATTCAGCTCAAGACTGACTTCGATGGCTGCGTCCGCGTCCTCAATGACCTGGTCAAGCGCTTCCCGATCTACATGCTCAACTCCGTCAACCCCTATCGCCTCGAAGGCCAGAAGACCCCGGCGCTTGAGATGGTGGAGCAGATGGACTGGCAGGTTCCGGAGCATGTCATCGTGCCGGGTGGCAACCTGGCCAACAACGCCGCACTCGGCAAAGGCTTTGAAGAGATGAAGCGCCTCGGCCTCATCAGCCGTGTCCCGAAGATCTCCGTCATCCAGGCCCACGGAGCCAATCCGCTCTACCGTGCCATGCAGGCCAACGGAGGCGAGACCCTGGAGCCAGTCGTCGCCGACACCCGCGCCACCGCCATCCGCATCGGTAACCCCGCCAGCTGGAAGAAGTCCGTCAAGGTCATCAAGGCGACCGGCGGCTGGGTTGAGGAGGTTTCCGAGCAGGAGATCGCCATCGCCAAGGCCGAGATCGGCTCCGAAGGCATAGGCTGCGAACCGGCCTCCGCCGTCACCCTCGCCGGCCTCAAGAAGCTCACCCGCGACGGTCGCGTCGGTCGCGAAGAGCGCGTCGTCCTCCTCCTGACCGGACACACCCTCAAGGATCCCGAGTACACCATCGACTTCCATCGCGGAACTCTGTTGAGCGACCAATCGGTCTCTTCCTTGCAGAAGCCGCCAGTGGTTCTCGAAGCCGATACGGACGTGGTCCTGAAGGCACTCGAGTCCAGCATTAAGTTATGACCGTATCTGTAAGAGTTCCAGCAAGTTCTGCCAATTTAGGTCCCGGTTTTGACGCTCTCGGCATGGCCTTGGCCATGTACCTGGAGATTGAGGCGGAGGTCTCTGAAGAGACCTCCATCGCTGCCTCCGGGCGGGATGCACACCTGTGCGGCCGCCTCGACCGGAACCTGATTTTAAGCACTATTTTTGACCTTCTAAGCGCCTCCGGGCGCTCCATCCCCGGCCTGAAGCTCACTTTAAAGAACGAGATTCCGCTCGGCCGTGGGTGCGGATCCTCTGCGGCCGCCATCGTCGCAGCGGTTCTTCTGGCCAACGAACTTGGTCAGCTTGGCTGGGACGAAGCTCGCCTTCTCCGCGAAGTCTCGCGGATTGAAGGACATCCGGACAACGTCGCAGCGGCCCTTCTGGGCGGCGTCGTAGCCTCCGCCATGCAGCCGGATGGGGAAGTCGCAGCGGTGAAAATTGCCGCTCCCTCGGTCTGGCAATTCCTGGTAGCCATCCCAAGTGCTTCGTTATCAACAAGTAAGGCCCGTGGCATGCTGCCCGACGCGTACTCCAAGGCCGACACTATCTTCAACGTCCAGCGCAGTGCTCTCTTAATGGGCGCTTTCGCCGCCGGCCGTGGCGACCTGCTGCGCCTTGCCATGCAGGATCGCATGCACCAGCCCTACCGCATGGAAGCCTGCCCATTATTGAAGGCACTGCTGCCCATGTCAGGGAAAAATGGTGTTCTGGGAGTGGCTTTGAGTGGTGCCGGACCGTCGGTTTTGCTGGTCCTGGACAAGGAAACCGACCCCCAAACCATCATTGCCGAGGCCCAAAAGCTGAGTGGTGATCCCGGCTTGGAAGTTGTCGTTACAGCGGTTGCAGAGGGTGCTGTTTCCCAAAATAGGTAACACGTTACCCTCAAGTTACCGAAGATTACTTTACATCTGTTGATCACACCAATACTTTCAACACGTGGGCAGTTCTGGGGGAGGGCTGCTCCGGCGCCCGTTGATCTTTTCGGAGATCCGGGCGCTTTCCCTTTTAACCTGAAAACAAAGGTGTTTAGTTGACTGGCCGGTAGGCTGGACTGCGGCGATTGAATCGCAGCGGGGGCTGCTGCATCCTATAATCGGAAGGAAAACAAGGGAGGAACGATGGCGAACGTAGTTGATGTAAGCGATGCGACATTTGAGAGCGAGGTGCTGCAGTCGCAGCAGCCCGTAATGGTTGATTTCTGGGCCGCCTGGTGCGGACCCTGTCGAGCGCTTGCTCCCATCGTCGATGAAGTGGCCACCACCTACAGCGGACAGCTGAAGGTGATGAAGATGAATGTTGACCAGAACGCGCAGACGCCGGCCCGCTACGGTATCCGCGGCATTCCGGCCCTGCTGATCTTCAAGGATGGCAAGGTTGCCGAGCAGATCGTCGGCTATGTGCCCAAGGACACCATCGACAAGAGCGTGACCAAGGTCCTGGCCTAATCCCAGATAACAAGGTTGCGAAGAGCCCGCCCCTCGAGGCGGGCTTCTTTGCGTCTCGAAGGGGGTAACAGGTCTAGGGGGGAGCTCTGCAGAAAGTTTATGGGGGAGGCTATTTGCCAGCGAGCTTTATCTGGACCTCTCTGTTTTGCTGGAGCGATGGTTCTTCGTAAGCGGGCACCAAGGTTAGATCGATGCATTCGATTCGGTCCCGGCCAGATGCTTTGGCTCTGTACAAGGCTGCGTCGGCAGCCTTCAGCACGTCCTGAGGAGAAGCGGTATTCATGAAACTGCCCAGCGCGGCCCCGATACTAATCGTGACAGGTCGCGCAAAATTCTCGAACACAAGCTCATGCACAGCCGTCTGTAATCTGCCGGCAACGCCCTCCAGCCCGGAAAAGTTCACTCCTGGAAGAATAGCGGCAAACTCTTCTCCTCCATATCGGCCGATAAAGTCTCCAGTACGAGGGAGAGCGATTTGTAATGTGAGGGCAATACGCGAAAGGACTTCGTCCCCTGCACTGTGGCCGTAGGTATCGTTTAGAGCCTTGAAGTAATCGATATCAATCATCAGAATGCCGAGTGGCTGGCCAGAGCGTGAGATGAGATGCCACTCCCGATCAAGTGTCTGGTCGAAAGAGCGACGATTTGGGATACCAGTCAGGCCGTCGAGAGCCACCATCACTTCCAGCCTGTCTTTAGCCGCGAGCAGTTTTTCTTCCGCCTGAACAAGACTTTCCTGAATGAGGGCATTGCGCAGACCGTACCCAATGAGCGTTAGGAACAGGCCTGAGGCACCCACAAAGAAATGATGACGTGCGACGCTGATGCCGAGTACGGCGAGGGTTATTCCAACGAAGAGGGAACTGGAGACACGGGAGATCTGAATACTCTTTTTCGATGGTGGGTGGTTGCGAAACCATTCCGGCGGCTGATAGATCGCAACGATCATGACCAGAATGATGAGGGCTCTCATATCCGCAACGAGATCCCAGAAGATCTCCATGAAAGGGCCAACCTGGCCGAGGGTCATGTAATTGCGCGCACCGGTGAGTATGACCGTGATCCACGAGGTCGTGGTCATGATGAAGAAAAACCGGCGTTCTTCTTCATCCACTGTTCCCCACAATCGCAGGGTTGCGCCAGCCGCGATGAAGACACCCTGAAGAGCAAGCACCAGGTTCAGTTTGCGTAGACCAGCGTCGTCGATATGGCCGATCAGGTTGACCAGCGAGAAGATCAATATGACAAAGAGGACTCCCGTCAGAAGTGCAAGAGCAATATCGAGCGCACGAACCGGCAGTGTCTCTCGAGTGTTGAATTCACAGGAGATCGCAAGCAGTGAGGGAATGCTGGCCAGGATGAAGAGCAAGACGGGAATTCCCATCGAAAAGGCCTGCTGTTCCGTGAGCAATGCCCGAATGCCATAGAGCACCATGGCGACCATGCCCAATACCTGATTCAGCAGTAAAAGGAGCCAGCGCAGACGTGTCGCCGGGGAAGCTATCTGGCGAGCAATCCAGATTGTGGCAATGATTCCGAACACCCTGGTCAATGCGTAGGCAAACCATGTCGAAGAGTTATTCGCGCGTAGCTGTGGGAAGTAGGCTACTGACCAAACAAGAAGAAGGTTGGCCGCGCAGATAGCGGTGACCAAGAGTTTTGCCCTTTTGCTGCCGGCGGCAAATGCATCTGATCGGGGAATCGGCGTTCTCCTTGCAGCAGCAGAATAGCGTGACTCCTTGAACCCGTCATCACCAGAATGAAAGGGACGTTACTTAAAGGGATAAGTCTTGCCAATTCGCTGATTGGCGACTGTCGCATGCGATAACAGTGCTCTTCTCCGGGCTAAAAGTGCGTGGCCAGGTGGGCGAAGCCGGGCAGTTCGAGGAAGGTCTGCCCGGCGGGAGCCGCGGACAGTTCCTCGTGTTCGAGCATCCAGGTGTTGGCATGCGGAATGAAGATGGCGTTCAGACCGGCCTCAAGAGCGGGGTTGATGTCGCTGCGGGGCGAGTTGCCGATCATCCAGGTGCTTGATGCGTCGCAGCGGTGCAGGTCACGCAGCGACCGGTAGGCGTCGCTGTGCTTCTCCGGCAGGACTTCGATCCCGTGGAAGTAGGGTTTCAAGCCGGAGCGCTCCAGCTTGTCGCGCTGTTCCCAGTCATCGCCCTTGGTGACCAGGATGATGCGGTGGCGCGTCGTCAGCTCGGCCAGGGTCTCAGCCACGCCCGCGAGCAGCTCGATCTCCTGCGTGGCGATGGCGTCGGCAAAGCTGGCAATCTGGTGGTGTTTCTCTTCTGTGACGGGCTCGGTGCTGAGCTGCTCAAAGCAATTGCGTAGAGACATGCGGAAGCTCTTGAGGCCATAGCCGCGCTGGCGGATGGTCTCATGCTCGCAATTGTTCAGGTGATGCCGTACCTCTTCGGGAGAGTAGGTGTGATGATTGAGCAGGGAAATGAAGCCGGCGATCGCCTGCTCAAAGTAGATATTGTTCTCCCACAGGGTGTCATCCGCGTCAATGAGCAGGGTTTGGCTGCTGCTCAGGCGTTGCGTGTTGATCATGCTCATACCTTCTGATTTTATCCAGTGAAATGCACCGTGAAAGCGGTATGAGATCGCCGCGGCTGGCGGTATGATGGACGCACTTCCCCAAGGTACGTGTTGGGCCTCTGCCGCAAGTTGGCGGCAAGCTGCGATGTTTCGAATATGAGTATTGCAATCGGCAGTTCTGTAGGCCCGTACCAGATACTGGGCTCGCTCGGGTTTGGCGGCATGGGTTCGGTTTACCGGGCCATGGACACCCGTCTGCATCGTGAAGTCGCTCTGAAGATGCTGCACGACGACCTGGCGATGCCGGGGCTTCATGAACGTTTTCTGCGCGAAGCCCGGGCTGTTTCCGCGCTGAATCATCCCAATATCCGTGCCATCTTCGACATCGGCGATCACGACGGCGTTCCGTACATGGTGATGGAACTGCTGGATGGCGAGACCCTGCGCGATGCCATCAACCGTGGACCGCTGGCGCTGGGCGATGTGGTGAGCTACGGCAGTGAGATAGCCGAGGCGCTGGCGGCGGCGCACGCCAAGAACATTGTCCATCGCGACATCAAGCCGGCAAATGTCTTCCTGGTGCCGCGCCCGAACGGGACATCGCAGGCAAAGGTTCTGGACTTTGGCCTGGCGAAGATAGACCGTCCTCTGGACCACTCGCACCTGACGCGGGACCTGACGGTCTCCGGCTCGACGGTGGGAACGGTTTGCTACATGTCCCCGGAGCAGGCGCGCGGTGAGCAACTGGATGCCCGCTCGGATTTGTTCTCGCTTGGGGTTCTGCTGTACGAGATGGTGACGGGGCAGGTGCCGTTTGATGGCGCGACCAGCGCGGTCATCTTCGTCAACATCCTGAGCCATGATCCGCCGGCGATGAAGAGCTTTGGAGCCAATGTCCCGAAGGACCTGGAAAAGATCATCCTGAAGCTGCTGGCCAAAGACCGGAAGAACCGCTACCAGAGCGCGCGGGAGGTGGTTGCCGCGTTGGATGCGATCCGCGATGGGGGGAAGAAAGCCTGGTGGGCGCAACGCGCGAAGTCGCCGGTCAACGACCCTGGCGATCCGCAGGCCGTGAATCGCCGGGCCCGCCGTCCGTCGAGTCCCGCGGTCCCGGGTGGCCGCCGTGCGAATGACCTGCCGGAGCGGGCATCGCAGCCCTTTGTGGCGCCTCCGGAACAGCATGTTTCCGGGCCGAATGATGTGACGGAGATCAGCATCCCGGCTGCAGGATGGCGGCCTCCTGCGGCGCGTGTGAATCCGGCTCCAGTGGTGTCGAAGCCCGTTGAAAAGGAAGCCGCGGCCGTTGCCGTGGTGTCGGGAGCACGATCGGCTGTGCGGCCTGCCATCTCAGCGGAGAGTAATTCAGAAGAATACGAAAGCGCTTCGTACGACGAGCCGCAGAAGAAGAGCAGCCGGAAGCTTCTGGTCGCAGCCGCTGCTGTAGCTGTGGTGGCCGCGGGTGCGTTTGGCTATGTGAAGACGCGGAGCAGCAGTGTCGTTTCTGACGTGATGGTGCCGGGGCAGGCGGTCATGATTACCGCTCTGCAGAACCAGACCGGCGACGCGACGCTGAATGACTGGGTTGCGGCAGGGCTGGCCATGGAGTTGTCGCAGTCGCAGACGATTGTCTTCCGTGGGCCGGAGTCTTTTGCCGCTGAGCTTGCCGCAGAAGGAGAAGGCGCTGGAAACCAGCCGGTAGACGCAGCCAGGGCTCGCCAGGTAGCGTCTGATGCCGGTGTGCCGGTTTTTCTGTTTGGCAGCATCTCGTCAAGCGGCGCAAGCTACGACATCGCGTTGACGCTGAATGAGACCTCGTCCGGAAGGACGCTGGCCAGCTTCA
Source organism: Terriglobus tenax (assembly GCF_025685395.1). NCBI lineage: Bacteria > Pseudomonadati > Acidobacteriota > Terriglobia > Terriglobales > Acidobacteriaceae > Terriglobus > Terriglobus tenax. The sequence goes on from NZ_JAGSYA010000003.1 coordinate 1,273,619, forward strand.
GCGAACGCGCGGCAAGCAAGGAACAGATTGGTGTAACGCTGGACCGGCTGGCGCAGCCGCTGCGTGCGGCGTTGGGTGAGTCGAACAGCGACATGGAGAAGACCAGCGTCCCGTTCAACAGCCTGGCCAGCTCCTCGCAGGAGGCTTTGCGGGAGTACGCCCTGGGCGAGTTGGCGCTGAGCCGCTGGCAACCCATGCAGGCGATCCAGGCCTACGAGCGGGCGTCTGCGGCGGATGCCGGTTTTGCGCAACCGCAGGTAAAGCTGGCCATGCTGTATGAAGCCATCGGCGCCGAAGATGCGGCTTCGGCGGCGGCGCGCTCTGCCGGAGCGAATACCGGGAAGAGCGGGCAACGGCTGACAGCGCTGGGCTCGGTCGTCGATGAGCTGTACGCCAAGGGCAACCTGACCAAAGCACTGGAGTTGCTGAAGAGCTACAGCAAGGACTTTCCTGACGATACCGACGGCCTACGTCTGCAGGCCGTGGTGAACCGCAAGCTTGGCCATTGGGCGGATGCGGGACAGGCGGCGCAGGAAGGGTTGAAGCGCAATCCTGCCGATGGAGAGATGTATCGCGAAGCGGAGCAGGCAATGATTGCTCTGAACCGGTACGAGGCGGCGCTGGAACTGGAGCGGCAGGCGGCGAAGGCAGGATCGCAGCATGGCGGCCTGCAGTTGCTGGCGGCGTATCTGCAGGGCAATAACGATCTTCTGGACACGCTGGTGGAGAGCGCAAAGCAGCATCCGGATGCCCTGATGCTAAGCCCGGCCTATGCCATGTACCTGGATAACACGGGACACCTGCAGGCAGGAGCGGCGGTGTGGCGCCAGGCGATAGAGCGTGTTGGACAGAGCTCGAAGCTGTCTTCGGTTGCTGCGACGTATGCTGCGCAGGCCGCGCTGGATCGTGCGCTGGTGGCGGACTGTGCCGGGGCAAAGGAGTTTCTGGGGTCTGCGCAGACAACCACCGCTACGGCGGCCTACGATGCAGGGCTGGCGGCGGCGATGTGCGGGGAAGCAGAGCTGGCGCGACAGCATCTGGCTACGTTGAAGAGCCAGCCCGGGATGGCGGCGAAGGAGTATCTTGCGCCGATGGTCGCCGCGGCCATTCAGTGGAAGTCAGGAGAGGCTGCCGCCGCGCTGGAGGTTCTGTCCAGGGCCAAGAGCTACGACACGGTGACGATTGGAGCGTATCTGCGGGGACAGGCGCAGGTGGCGACGGGCAAGCCGCAGGTGGCGTTGATTGATTACCAGGTGCAGTTGCAGCATCGCGGCCAGTCGTTGCTGAGCGGCGGTACGGCGTATCCGGCGGCGCAGATCGGGCTGGCGCATGCCTATGATGCGATGGGCGACCACAACAACGCGGTTCCGGCTTATAAAGCGTTTGCCACGCTGTGGAAGGATGCCGGGACGGGTTCGCCGCTGCTGGCGGAAGCGAAGGCGAAGGGGAAGTAAGTCAGACCCGGAGCGTGTGCCGTCTCAGGCGCGAGGCTCGGTGCGGCGGTCGTGGTAGCGCAGCTCGATCATGGTGCAGTCGTCGGTGGGCGGAGCTCCGTTCATGAAGCGCTGCACGGAGTCGAACATCTCTGCCACGGAGTCGAACTGGGAGGCGGCCTCTTCCAGACGGTCGTCGCCAAAGAATTCGCCGTCAGGATCTTCGGCTTCGGTGACTCCGTCGGTGACGAGAATGAGGCGGCTGTTCTGCGGCATCTTAAGGTAAGCGGCGTCGTAGTCGGCGTCCGGCAGCAGGCCCACCGGAAGGTTGGTGGCGGTGAGCTTTTCCACCTTGCCGTCGCCCACCAGCAGAGGCATGACGTGACCGCAATTGATGTACTGCAGGTTGCCGTTTTTGCTCAGCTTCAGAACGATCATGGTGGCGTACTTGCCGATGTCTTTTGCGCAGATGAAGCGGTTGCACATGCGTGCCACCTGCTCCAGCGGCTGGCGCGCCGCGAGCTGCGAGTAAACGAGGCCCTGCAGCGTGGAGGCCAGGAGAGCGGCGGAGACACCCTTGCCGGAGACATCCGTAATGACGAGCGAGACTCCGTCTTCATCGACCAGAACATCAAAGAAATCGCCGCCGACGTCCTTACACGGCACGTTGCGGGCGTTGATGCGGGCGTAGGGGATGTCCGGGATCTGCACGGTCATCAGGCCCTGCTGGATGTGCGCGGCGATGTTCAGTTCTTCGCGGTAGCGGCGCGCGGCTTCATCGGCGCGGGCCAGGGAAGCGTTTTCGATCAGCGATGCGGCTTCTCCGGCGATGGTTTCCAGCAGGCCGCTGTCGACCTCGTTGAGTGTGCCGGCCTTCAGGCGGCTGTCGAGATAGAGCACGCCGAGAATTTCACCGCCGAACTCGGACTTGCTGTCGTCGTCGCCGCCAAAATCGGAATGACGGCTGCGCAACGGAATGCAGATGACGGTGCGAATGCTTCCGGCGACCATGGAGTCCGACAGGCTGCCTTCAGCCGAGAGCGTATCGGTGATGATGTATTCGGCGGCGCTGCGCGTGGCCTGCTGAATGGCGGACTGCGAGACATCGCGTGCGTCCGGGAGAGTTTCCCCGGCCAGTGAGAGTCCCACGGCCATGGTCAGCTCGCTGGTGTCGGTATCGCGCAGGTAGACGAAGCCGCGCTCCATCTTGGTCAGGTCCAGTGTGATCTCGACCAGGGATTTTAGAACCTCTTCGACCGCGCCGACGGCGTTGAGCTTGCGTGCTGCTTCCAGGAACCAGCGCAGCTTCTCAAGGTCAGAGCCTTCACTGGGCATGGCGATGGACTGCATCTGGCCCATCAGGTCTTTCAGGCTGGCGGTATCGCGGGCGGGCTTGCCGAAGCGCAGCAGGGGGCCGTCGGAAGAGCCGAAGCGAATCTTGTCGCCGGGGGAGAGTACCTGCGGGCCGGCCATGGCGTCCAGGCGGCGACCGTTCAGATACGTACCGTGGGTGCTGCGCAGATCTTCCAGCAGATACTGGCCGTTCTGGTGATGAATCTGCGCATGGGCGCGCGAAATGAACGGGTGGTCGAGCACCAGCGAACGGTCGTTAAGCCGTCCAATGGTGAATGGCACGCTGTCCAGCGTGCGGGGGAAGCGGTTTCCGCGATCCTCCAGCAGCATCTTCATGGGGGCAAACGTGCTCTCGGCCATGGTCATTTAGGTGGAGCCGCCAGTGTAGCAAACTCATGGCACGCTGCCGCACAGAAGCTCAGATGCGGCAGCGTAACCGAGGGCTAAATGGAGTATCCCGCCCGTTTGAACGGCATGGTGCGGACGCGATCTCCGTTTGCGGCGAAGAGCGCGTTGCCGAGTGCCGCGGCCAGCGGAGGAACGCAGGGCTCTCCCAGACCGGAGGGACGGAAGTCCGACTGGATGAAGTGAGCCTCGACCGGCGGAGCGCTGCGCATGCGAAGGATGGGGTAGTCGCCGAAGTTGGTCTGCTGAATGCGGCCATTTTCGACGTTGATCTCCAGCCCCATGGCGGTGGACAGGCCGTCGATGGCGCCGCCCTGCACCTGGTTCTCCGCGCTGCTCATATTGATGATCGGACCGATGTCGGCAACGGCGGTGATCTTATGTACGGTGATCTTCTTTTTGGCGTCGACGCTCAGTTCCACGGCTTCGGCGACATGTCCGCCGTAGGAGCAGGCAAAGGCGATGCCCAACCCATGTCCGGCAGGCAGCTTTTTACCCCAGCCGGCCTTCTCCGCGCACAGCTTCAGCACGGCCACGGCGCGCTGCGGGTTATAGCTGCGGCTCGGGTCAGGCCGGGGAGCGCCGGGTTGTTGTGCGGGCGCAGCCAGCGGGCGGGAAAGCCACTCTTCCAGGAACTCGACGTGGTCGCGTCCGGCGGCGAGAGCCATCTCATGCAGGAAGCTGCCGATGACGAACATCTGCACGTTGTCTGTGGGAGCGCGCCAGGGGCCGCAAGGAATCTGCAGCGGCATCTTGGTGAGGGCGTAGCGGACGTTCGGCGCGGCGTCGGCCGGGAAGCTGTTGTTGCTGAGGAAGCCGCCGGAGACGGCGGTCTTGCCGCCATCGGCCGAAAAGCTGACGAGATGGTTCTGGATGGCGCTGAGCTTGCCGTTCTTGTCTACTGCTCCCTTCAGGAAGTGGTGGCCACCGGCGCGGAACATGTCGTGCGCGAAGTCGTCTTCGCGCTTCCACTGCAGTTTGACGGGAGCGTTGACCTTCATGGCGATGGCTGCTGCCTCGCACATATAGTCATTGGCCAGACGGCGTCCAAAACCGCCACCGGCGCGCGTCTGGTGCACCATGACCTTGTCTTCGGTCAGGTTCAGCATCTTGGCCACCATGCCCAGGCCGCGGTCGGCCATCTGGCTAGGGGTCCAGATCTCCATGCAGCCGTCGTGCCACCATGCGGTGCTGGTCTGTGGTTCAAGCTGCTGGTGCGAGACCATGGCGTAGTCGTAGGCCACGTCGACAATCCTGGCGGCGGAGGCAAAGGCGGCGTCAACGTCGCCGACGTTGGTCATAGGAATGGGTAAGGTGGGGGCGAGTTCCTTGGCCTTTGCGGCGGCCTGCGTCAGGGAATCCTTGGAGGCTTCGCTCTCGTCCCACTCCACCTTCAGGGCGGCTTTGGCTTTGAAGGCCTGCCAGGTAGATTTGGCGATGATGGCGACGCCGGGCATGACTTCCGCAGGGTTGCCGGTGCCGTCCAGAACGAATGCATCAACAATGCCAGGCATCTTCTTGATCTCGTCCAGGTTGGAGCTCTTGACCTTGCCGCCTACGGCGGGGCATTTCACGTAGTTGGCGAAGAGCATGCCCGGCATGGTGACGTCGATGCCGAAGACCGGCTTGCCGGTAACGATCTTGTCGTTATCAACGCCGGTATAACGCTTGCCCAGCAGGGTGTATTCGGAGCGCGTCTTCAGCGTGAGGCTGGCAACCTCGGGCACCGGCATGGTGGCGGCATCCTTTGCCAGGGCGCCATAGCTAAGCTTGCGCTTTGACGGTGTGTGGATCACGAAGCTGTTGGCCGCGGTGCACTCGCTTACCGGAACCTTCCACTGCTTTGCGGCGGCGGCGATCAGCATGGAGCGCGCGGCTGCGCCGGCCTGGCGGAGCTGGTCCCATCCGCGCGGAATGGAGGTGGAGCCGCCTGCGCCCTGGTAGCCGTAGACCTTGGGGTTGATGGGAGCCTGATCGACCTTGACGGTCTTCCAGTCGGCGTTCAGTTCTTCTGCGATGATCAGGCCAAAGGCCGTCTTGATGCCCTGACCGATCTCCGGCCCCTTGGAATAGATGGTGACGATATTGTCCGGTGCGATGCGGACAAAGGCATTCAGCCCGGAGACAGTGGTCTCGTGGCCTGCCTCTTCGGCGCGGGCGGAACGTGTATCCAGATGGAAGGCCAGGACGAGTCCACCGCCGGCGAGGCTGGCCAGCTTCAGGAAGGAGCGGCGTCCCATGGCGGTGGCCGTGGCGGGAGCCGGCATGGTTGTCACTTCGGCGATCAGGGCCTGCATGTCGGCGTCATACTGAGCGAATCTCTCGATGGTCTGCATGGCGGCTCCTTATGCTTTCGTGCCGGCTGCCTGGTGGATGGCGGCCTTGATGCGGTTGTAGGTGGCACAGCGGCACAGGTTGCCGGTCATGGCGGACTCGATGTCGGCATCGGTCGGTTTGGGCGACTTGGCCAGCAGGGCAGAGGCGGCCAGGATCTGGCCGGCCTGGCAATAGCCGCACTGGGCCACGTCCTGGTCGATCCAGGCCTGCTGCAGGGCGTGGAGCTTTCCGTTTTCAGCGAGGCCTTCAATGGTGGTGATGCTGCCGGTGACCTGCGAGACCTGCGTCAGGCAGGAGCGGATGGGCTTGCCGTCCATCAGCACGGTACAGGCGCCGCACATGCCGACGCCGCAGCCATACTTGGTGCCTTTCAGGTCGAGATCGTCCCGGAGAGCCCATAGCAGCGGTGTGTCTTCGGCAACGTCCACGCTGCGGAGCTGTTTGTTTACCTTGATCTGGAATGCCATGACGCCACTCTCGCTTTCTCTCAGCGCGATGCAGACTCGCAATTGTTATGGGGCCGGGGGCTTTCCGCAGCAATGCGCAGGCCGCCCCGAAAGTCTGGAACATCATCGCATACCGGCTTAGACCTTCGGAAGCCGGGACGGATAGCGTTTTGCGCAGTATTCCGATCGCGCCTGAGCTCATTCTTCCTGTCCGTGCGGATGGCTGGTGAGGGGCATCGTGTGGCGGAGCAGAGGGTGCATTTGAGACACTAGGCAGAACCGACAAGTTTGAGGGTGTTATGAGTATGGAAACGCGCCAGTTCATTGAACTGGAAGATCAGTATGGAGCGCATAACTACCATCCGCTGGATGTCGTGGTGGAACGGGCCGAGGGCGCGTGGCTTTTCGATGTGGAAGGAAAGCGCTATCTCGATTGCCTGGCTTCGTATTCGGCGGTGAACCAGGGGCATTGTCATCCGAAGATTCTTGCCGCGCTGGTGGAGCAGGCGGGCAAAGTGACGCTGACCTCACGTGCCTTCCGCAATGACCAATTGCCGCTGCTGCTGAAGGAGTTGCATGAGCTGACCGGCTACGAGCGGGCGCTGATGATGAACTCTGGCAGCGAGGCCGTGGAGAGCGCGCTGAAGATTGCGCGCAAGTGGGGCTACAAGCACAAGGGAATTCCGGAAGGGCAGGCGGAGATCATCGTCTGCTCCAATAACTTCCATGGCCGCACCATCACGATTGTCGGCTTCTCTTCGGAAGACCAGTACCGCGATGGCTTTGGACCGTATCCCGCGGGTTTCCGCACGATTCCGTTTGGCGATGCCGAGGCCCTGCGGGCCAGCATTACGCCGAACACCTGCGCCTTCCTGGTAGAGCCGATCCAGGGTGAAGCGGGAGTGCTGATGCCTCCGGATGGTTTTCTGAGCCAGGTACGCACGATCTGTTCGGAGAACAACGTTCTCTTTATCGCGGACGAGATCCAGTCGGGCCTGGCGCGTACGGGTAAGATGTTTGCCTACATGCACGACGATGCGCGTCCGGATGTGCTGATCCTGGGCAAGGCGCTTGCGGGTGGTTTCTATCCGGTATCGGCTGTGTTGGCTTCGGATGAGGTGATGGGCGTGCTGCATCCGGGCGATCATGGCAGCACCTTCGGCGGCAATCCGCTGGCCTGCGCGGTGGCGCGTACGGCGCTGCGTGTGATTGTGGATGAGGACCTGGTGACCCGTTCGGCCAGGTTGGGATCGTTGTTCCTGGAGAAGCTGCAGGGCATCAAGAGCCCGGTGATTCGCAGTGTGCGTGGTCGCGGACTCTGGCTTGCGATTGAGCTCGAGGTTGCGGCGAGGCCGTATTGCGAGGCTCTGCAGGCCGAGGGTCTGCTCTGCAAAGAGACGCACAGCAACATTATTCGTATTGCTCCGCCGCTTTGCATTACGGAAGAAGAGATTGCGTGGGCGATGGAGCGGCTGACGCGCGTGCTGGAAACAGCGAAGTAGGGAAGCTGGACAAGAGAAAGAGGCCACCGCGGTTGCGGTGGCCTCTTTGTTGGCTAAAAGGAACGTTTAGAAGCTGAACTTCGCCGCCGCCTGGAAGATACGGGGATCGGCAGCCGTGGTGGCATTGCCGAAGGTGCCGGAGCTTACCGTGGTGGTGAAGCCGTTCAGGAACGGGTGGTTGAAGACATTGAAGCCCTCAATGCGCATCTGCAGCTTCAGGCGTTCGTAGACGTTGAAGTTGCGGCTGAGCGAAAGGTCAAGGTTGTAGTAGTTCGGCTGGCGGAAGGAGTTGCGGCCTACGTTGCCGAAGGTGCCCACGGCGTTCTGGGTGAAGGCAGCTTTGTTCAGGTAGCCCAGGTTGGCGCGGCGCTGAACCTTGTTACCGGTGTAGATGGCGGTTCCCGTAACGTAGTTCGGGCGGTCAAGGCCCTGGCCGGTGCGGGAGTTGTCGATGCCGCTGGTGACGTTCAGCGGGGTGCCGCTGAGGATGCGGACAATCGGCGCAAGCTGCCAGTCGTTGAGAACAGCGCGTGCAAAGCCGTTCATCGATTTGAAGTGACTGGAGGCAACGATGGAGGTGTTGAAGATATGCCGCACATCGAAGCCGCAGTTGGCGCGATCTCCACGCGGGTAGGCGGGGTTCTGGTTGATGATGCCGGCAACGTCGCCCGGCGCATCGCCAACGGAGATGCAGTGTGACCAGGTGTAGTTGGTCAGCAGGCTGAAGCTGTCAGACATACGGTGCTGTACGGCGGCAATAACACCGTTGTAGCTGGAGTCATAGCCATCGCTGATTAGCGTCATGGTAGGGCTGAAGAATGCACCCTGCGTCGGGTTCGCCAGGGCCAGGACCGTGCGCTGCGGAGCGTTGCCCACGGTGGAGCAAGCGCTGCCAGTACCCGGCGAAACCGTCAGAGCGCCGCAGGAGCCTGCGCCCGTCCAGGTGCCGGGAATATACACAGCCGGATTGATGGCGCGGCCCAGCCACAGGTGTGCGTTGTGGTTGCCAAGATAGCTGAGCGACATCATCCATCCGCGGCCAAGGTCCTGCTGGACCGAGGCGGTCCACTGGTAGACGGTTGGGGTCCGGATGTTCCGCGGCAGCAGAACGTAGTAGGCGTTGGTGGGGAAGACTGCCGAAGAGTTCGGCGGGAAGGTCCCCGGGAAGGGATTGCCACCTGCGTAATTGGCATAGGGATTGGTGAAGTCGACGGCTCCGGTGGTCGTACTCCCGTTCACCGCGATTTCATTGACGAACGGCGGGCTGGAGGTCAACCGCTGCGAGGTGTACAGGTTGGGCGTGTCATACATGATGGCTCCACCGGCCCGGAAGACCGTTTTGCCATTGCCGATGGGGTCGTAGCTGAGCGAGAAGCGCGGCGAGAAGTTGTTCCAACGATTGTTGGTGAACTTCTTCGGCACTCCCGCGTCGCCGTAGAAGAAGATGCCAGCGGGTGCATTGGGATAAACGGTGCTGTGGGTATTGGCGTTGAATGCGCTCTGGTCAAAGGTGGAACCGAGTCCGAACTTGTCGGTCTGGTAGAGCATGGGCTCGTAACGAACGCCAAGGCTCAGAGTAAGATGCGAGTTGAAGTGGAAGGTGTCCTGCGCGTAGAGCGAGAAGATGTTCTGGCGATAGGTGGTTTTCTGCTGACGGCTTTGCCCGAAGCTGTTCTGCTTTCCGGTCAGGAAGTCGATCATCGGCTCGCCTGCGCTGGTAACCACGCCGCCGCCTACATACTGTCCGCCGCTGGCTGCTCCGGTGAACGAGAAGTTTCCGTTCTGCAGGTAGCCGGCGTTGGTGTTGTCACCGGTGCGGATGTATTCACCGCCGAAGGCGATCTGGTGCTTGCCCCTGATCCAGTCGATGTCATCCGAAAAGGTCTCGGTATTGACGTTGAAGAAGCCGGGGGAGCAGGTGCCGCAACCGACGGAGAACTGGTTGGTGACGGACAGGCGTAAATCCACGGGAACGTAGGTGTAGATGTTGACGCCGATCGTGTTGGCGTTGATGCCACCTGCTGTCGGTCCCCGGTTATTGCGGCGACGTGTATAGCTGGCGTGCGCGCTGTTGACCAGATGGGGTGTCAGGGTGATCGTATCGCCCAGGGTGAAGGCCATCACACGCTGATCATTGCCGGCGGTGGTAGTAACCAGGAGGTTCGTCGGCGAATAGTAAGCGGGGGCCTTGTAGTTGGTGATGTATGAGCGGAAGAAGACGTTGTGGTTGCTGTTGATGTTGTAATCAACGCGACCGATGTACTGGTCTTCCGTGTAGTTCGCCGGGATGGCAACGCTGAAGAAGCCGGTCGTGGGATCGGCCAGGCTGGTAGGAAGATACTTGACCAGCGCGAGCGATGTCGGCGAAAGGCTGCTCGTTGGAATCTTACGGTAGTTAGCCAGGTTCGGATTGGTGTTGATCTTGGCGTTTGTCTTTGGATCGTACAGATTGCCGTTGTCGGCGATGGCGCGGGCGCAGTTGCCGGAAGCCGGCATCTGGCTGAAGTCTCCATTCAGTTCCGCTGCCGTCGGCAGGCAGACGTTCGTGGAGTTGCCGACCTGACGATTGCGCGTTCCCTGGTAACCGAAGAAGAAGAAGGCCTTATCAGAGACGATCTTTCCGCCGAAGGTGCCACCGAACTGATTGCGCTTGACGGTGTCCTTGCTGCCGGAAAAGAAGTTGGTCGCGTTGACAACGTTGTTGCGGATGAACTCAAAGGCCGATCCGTGCCACTGGTTGGTGCCCGAGCGTGTAACGGCGTTCACCAGGGCTCCGGGGTGCAGACCGTTGCGCGCAGGCAGCGAGTTTGATTCAACGGAGAATTCCTGCAGAGCATCCGGGAAGGGAAAGGGCAGGTTCACATTGGTGAAGTTATCGGTGTGGCCTCCGCCATCCAGCAGGTAGTTGTTGTAGTTGCCCTGCGATCCTGCGACCGAGATCACCACCGAGGTGATGTAGTTCTTGGAGCCGACCATGTCGTTGTTCGGCGCGGCGACGGCGCCACCGGAGAGCAGCACAAGCTGCGTGGGCTGGCGGCCGTTCAGCGGAAGCTCGGTGATGCGCTTCTGATCGATGACCTGCTTGTAGGTCGCCGATTCGGTTTCGATGGCAACCCCCGAGGAAGCAACCTCGATGGTTTCCGTCGATGTGCCGACGCTGAGCGATGGGTTGATGGTGATGCTGCTGCCTACCTCCAGCACCAGGCCGGTCTGCGAGTACCCCTTGAACGATGCCGCCGTGACAGAAAGGGTATAAGCGCCCGGCGGGATGTTCGGCAGCGAATAGCGGCCTTCCGAATCAGTAACCGTGTTGCGGGCAATTTTGGTGCCGTTATTGGTGAGGGTGACACTGGCGCCGGTGATGGCGGCTCCTGTGGGGTCTGTGACTCCCCCTTGAAGGCTGGCCGTGCCGCCTGTCTGGGCGAACACAGAAGCCGTGGTCATCAGCAAGAACAACAGCACCATCCATGAGGATGCGATGCGTCTTTGGCCAAAAGTCATACAAGGACTTCCTTTCCGATTTTGGTCAGACCATTTTTTTGAAACTGCAGAATTGGCCTGCCAAAATTCGACGGAACTATAGGAGTCCTACGGGTCGAGGGTCAACGGAAATCTTGTCCTCTATTGGATTTTTTCCCGCGATGAAACGTCCCAATTTCTCCATATGCTTCATAAATATTGATTAGTTACTGGGTTGAAATAAAGTTCGGAGCTCGTACGATGCCTCTTTCCGCCTTCCGCCTCTCTCTGCGAGAGAGCATGCTGAAAGTTTCTTATCGAATATCCCAAGGTCATACCAAAGAGAGAGAAAAAACCACGGCCAACCAGTTATGTTCAACAATATGGGCGGATGCTTGACGGAATGGGCAGGCCGGTCTACGATCTTCTCCATGACGCATCGTCTGTATCCGCATCTGCGTTGTTGTTGCTCCCGCTAGCCCACAGGGCCTGGCAGGTTGAGCACGCACATCTTTCCGTACATATCCCATGAGATGAGAAAGTCGGTCGGGTTTTTCCGGCATGGACTCGCGCGTATTTCCCTGCAGGAAGCAGCGTCACGGCCGTTTCCGGCCTCCAACCCAACAGTTTCCAATTTGAGAGGTAACGCTATGACCTTTTCCGCAGTTCGTTTCGTCGCAACCACGGGAGTTCTTGCACTCGCATCGTTGCATGCCTATGCCGCCAAAGTTCAGTTGAAGGCGGAGTTGACCGGAGCTCAGGAGGTTCCGTCCAAAGATGTAGCGGGGAAAGGAACGTTGACGGCCACGCTGGATACGGAGAGTGGTGAGTTGACCTACCACGTCACCTTCAGTGGATTGACAGGTCCGGTGACCGCGGCGCACTTTCATGGTCCGGCGGCTGAAGGAGTGAACGCCAAACCGCAGGTGCCGGTCAAGGTGAATCCGATTGAAAGTCCACTCGATGGTACGGCCCAAATTACCCCCGAACAGGGGAAAGACCTGGTGGAAGGTAAGTGGTACTTTAACCTCCATACTGCGGCGAACCCCGGTGGAGAGATTCGCGGTCAGGTCCTAAAGCAGTAAGCAGAAAAGCCGAGTAAGGATGTAAAGGAGAAAGACCCCATGTCCCGGTTCCATCTGCTACAGCAAGATCGTTCGAGACGTTCCTTTTTAAAGGGTGTGCTTGCCGCTGCGGCGGCAAGCTACACCTTGCCTGCCCTGGCGGTTCCAACGAAGATGGCTGCGGTGCAGCCCGGCAACGAGTTGCTTCACGGAGCGATGGAGGCGGCACGATGGGTGCGCGCGAGTGAGATGAGGACGGCGCAGGGGAAGTACTGGCTGCCCGATCCGACTCATCCCAGCCGCGAACTTCCGCCAGCGCAGAGCAGAAGCATTCGCCGCGGCAGTGCGGGGATTCTGCTTTTCCTGCTGGAGATGTACTCCGCTACCGGAGATCCCGCTTATCTTGATGACGCGGTGAGCGGAGCGCGGTATCTGGCCGCTACGTGGCAGCAGATGCTGCATGATTCGTCCGTTGCTCCGGGAACGCGGCTGTCTTTTTATGACGGGCTTGCAGGCGCGGGTTTTGCGCTGACGCAGACCTGGAGTTACAGCAAGGAAGAGCCGCTGCGCCAGGCGGCGGATGCGATTACCAGCTATTTGAGCGAAGCTGCCGTGCGCGACAGCGATGGTGTGAGTTGGTCGGAGACATCGAGCATTGCGGGCGACAGCAGCGTGATTCTGTACCTGCTGAATGCCGCGCAGGCCTTGCAGGATCCGGGCTACCGGAAGGTGGCGGCCCAGGGGGCTGACCGCCTGGTAGCGCTGCAGACCGATGGATCGGCCGATCATTCCTGGAGCGAGTTGCCATCTCGTCCGGTCCACTCCACTGAGCGTGCCTATATCCCGAACTTTGAGTATGGGACTGCGGGGATTGCCTACACCCTGGCTCGTGTTTATGAAGATACCGAGCAGGCCGACTATCTGCAGGCTGCGCGTGAAGGCGCATTCCGTATTGAACGGGTGGCCTGCCGTCAGAAGGACGGTGTCCTGATTCCGTACTGCGTGCCGGATACGATGTCGAACTTTCAGATCGGTTTCAGCCAGGGAGCGGCGGGTACGGCGCGTTTGTTCTACCAACTGCATAAGGTCACCTCGGACAATGCCTATTTCCTGATGTCAGAGAAGCTGGCCGACGGTATTCTTGGGGCGTTGAAGCGTCCTTTGACCGCCCTCGCTCTGGAGGAGAATGCGCTGTGCCAGCACTCAGGCAAGGCCGGCGTGATGGAGTTTCTGCTGGGGATGGGCAAGGTGACGGGCGATACGCGCTACACGCAGGCCGTCAACCGCATTGGCCGGGAGACCATCGAAGAGATGGACTTCCATGGGCATCGCAGCCGCTGGTTCGATAACTACAGCCATGTTCCGGCGCCGCAGGATACATGGGAGACGGGGTATTCGTTTGGCGCGGCCGGCATTGGAAGCGCGCTGTTGCACTCGGCGATGGTGGAACATACGGCGTGGCAGCCTATTGTCTGGCCGGACAACCCGTTCCCTCATATTTCCGCACTCTAAAAGCCATTCTGGCTAAAACGGATCAGCTTTTCTGCCGGGCCCCGAGCGCAGGTGCGCTACACTAGCGCCACGCCGGGCCCGCGGAACGCTACCGAAGACATGTCCAACTGATCGGAGACGAGATGTACCCATCGCGCCCTGATACCGATGTCTCGCGCCAACCCCTGCCCGTCGGTGTTTTGATTGCAGCCTGCTTTGGCAACGCGCTTGAGTTCTACAGCGTGACGGTCTACGCGTTTGTGGCGACGACCCTTTCGCCCCTTTTCTTTCCGCATAACAACCCGGCAGTCTCCATCCTGTTGACCTTTGGGTTGTTCGGTATCTCCTATCTGGTGCGTCCTATCGGCGGCATTGTCGTGGGAGCCTATGGAGACCGCAAAGGACGCCGCGCCGCGTTGCTGCTGACATTGGAGATCACGCTGGTGGGCACGGCATTGATGGTTGCCACGCCATCCTACGCGAGGATCGGTTTGTGGGCACCGCTACTGGTGCTGATGGCGCGTATTCTGCAGGGCTTTGCGTTGGGCGGTGAGTTGGGAAGCGCAACCGCGTACCTGATGGAACAGGGCCCGGCGCATCGTAAGCCGTTGTTTGCCAGCCTGCAGTTAGCCAGCCAGGGGCTGGGCGGCATTGTGGCTGCGACCGCAGGACTAATCTTTACGAATCTGACGCCGGAGCATCGAGCAAGCTGGGGATGGCGGCTTATGCTGGCCATGCCGCTGTTCCTTGCACCCATCGGGATCTATATCCGCCGTCATCTGAATGAGAGTTACGAGTTTCTCAACAGTGAGCGGGCACGCGTGTCGACGGCGAGGCTCATCTATCACTACCGGTCGATGATTGTGCTTTCCGCCGCGACCATTGCAGCGTTGACGGCCAATATTTACTTTCGCGTCTATCTGCCGGCGTTTGTCAGCAGCAACCTGGGACTGCCAGCCTGGTCTCCGTTTGTGTTGATGTACATCACCTCCGTGATCAACATGATCGTGGTGCCGGTGGTGGCGCGTATCTCCACACCGGAAAACAGCCGCCGCATCATGATGGGAGCGTTGGTGCTGCTGACCCTCGCGGTGTGGCCCGCGATCGTGATGGTGACGCGGCACCCAACCGTGATGCACATGCTGGTGGGATGCAGCATTCTTACCGTGCTGGGTGCAATTTACAGTGCGCCGCAGAGCTACGTGATCGCGAGTATCTTTCCGACGCAGATGCGCAGTGTGGGGGTTGCCACAAGTTATAACGTCGCCGTGTTGGCCTTTGGCGGCTTTGCTCCGGCGATCTACTCCGGGCTTGTCCAGATGACAGGCAATCCGCGATCACCAGCGGCGTATCTGCTGGGTGCGTGTGCCGTCAGCTTCGTATCTCTGTTCTTCCTTCCGAACCGGACGATTGCGCCGCCCACTAGGCAGGCCGCAACGCCGCTTCCGCTGGCGCTGCTTCAACAGGCGCATGTGGGAAGGAGATCGATGCAGCATTCTGGGTGCTGACGACATCCTCCACGACCTCCCGGAAGAGTTCGAGCGCATGGGAGGCGTTGCCTTTCTGCCACATGAGACCCAGCACCATGTTGTGAATGGCGCGATCAAACGGAATAACACGGATACCGGGGAAGTTGGCGCGTGCCATCGATCCAGCGGCCAGACCAACACCTTTGCCTGCGGCGATCATCGCATAGCGGATGCCGGTTTCAAGCGGCGCTTCCACCAGCTCACCGGTGAGGTTCTGCTGCTCCAGCAGACCGGTGACAAAGCCACGATGTTTGTGGCAGTCTTTTGCGGATGCGATGAAGATCGGGCTGGTGGCGAACTCTGCCATGGAGATAGTGCCGCGTTGTACGGCAGGATGTTTCTCCGGAAGCACGGCCGAGAGCTTCTCAGCGCGCAGGGGAGTGAACTCCATGCCGCGCAGCTGCCAGTCAGGCGTCATCAGCAGGGCATCGACCGTGCCGTTGACCGCGGCCATTTTCATGGCTTCAGGCGACAGCATCATCACTTCAAGATCCAGACCGGTGTCACGCAGGCGCAGCTCGCGCAGCACATCCGGCAAAACGGTGTGTTGACCGACCGGGCCGCAGGCAATGGTGAGCCGCTCGCGCGGCTGCTCTTCCATGTCGCTCATGGCTCGCCGCGTCTGTTCCAGAATGACGCGCGCGTGCGATTGCAGGCGCATCCCTTCTGAGGTCAACGAAACGCGACGTTGCGTGCGGTCAAACAGGGTGACACCGAGCGAAGTCTCCAGAGACTTGATCTGAAACGAAAGTGTAGGTTGCGCGATGCTGAGGGAACGCGCTGCGCGGCCAAAATTCAGGTGTTCTGCCAGGACGAGGAAATACTCCAACTGCCGGATGCGGAAATCCATCCTACCTCCGTGAGTCTGTTGTATTGCTTGGGGTTTTACTGGCTTCGTGCGAGGAATTATTTGAAAAATCGCAGATTTCATACGCCTCGTCAACCTAAATCAGGATTTTGTTCGAATAGGGGGATAAAAAATCAGGTGCCGGAGACCGGCACCTGAAGCCAATGCTGGATTCCTCGTCTACTTTTTCTTTGCGGCTGGCGCAGGTGCGCCTTTGTAGATGACGCCATCCTTGACGACCACATCGACGCGGCCCAGAACGGAGATGTCCGCAAGCGGGTTGCCATCCACGGCGATAACGTCGGCCAGCTTGCCGGGTTCTACCGTGCCCAGGTCGCGCATACCCATCACATTGCGGGCGTTCACGCGCGTGGCATCGATGATGGCGCGCATCGGTGACATGCCGTTATCGACGAAGACCTTCATCTCGCGCCAGAGGGCGTCTTTATGGAAGTTCGCCGGGGTGCCGTTGTCGGTGCCCATGCTGACCACCTCGCCGCCGTCAATCCACTGCTTCAGCGACTTCTGCGCGAAGAACTGCTCGCGGTCGACCCGCTGGAAGTAGGCCAGGCTAGGAAAGTTTTTGAATGAGTCCATCATCTCGGAGTAAAGCGGTTCGCCCAGCTCTTCCTTGAACTCGGGATCATCCAGACGCTCGGGGAAGTCGATCGTCTCGGGGTAGAGCCATGCACGGTGATAGACGGTGGGAACGACGGGACGACCGGACCGTGCGATGTCGTTCTGCAGCTGCTCAGAATAGGGCGGAAGGCCTGCCGAGCCAACGTGCTGCAGGATATCCACGCCGGCGTCAAAGGCATTGCGCACCGACTCCTCGTCGTAGATATGCGCGTGTACCTTGATGCCACGCTTGTGGGCTTCCTGCACCAGCGCGAAGTAGTCTTCGCGCGTCAGGCCGGAGTGGGCCTTGATGACGTCCACGCCCGCATCCGCCAGCTTGTCAACGAATGCGGCAGCGTCAGCCGGGCTGGTGACATCGTGCTGGTAGCTGGCAGGGAAGATCGCGACATGGCGCGTAAGCCAGGGGCCGCTGACCTGCAGGCGAGGGCCGGGCATGCCCTTCTTGATGCGCTCGCGGACGTCGAGGATCTCCTGCAAGGGCGCACCAAGATCGACGCCGGAGGTAACGCCGGCGAGGATGAGCTGTTTTGCGGAGATGTCGAGAATACGGCTGAGCGGATAGTCCTTCTTGTGATCGTCCAGCCACTTGAAGTAACGCGGATAGTCGCCGTGACCGACCAGCACCATGTGAACGTGGGTATCGATCAGACCGGGCAGCATGGTCTTGTTGGTGGTGTCGAGCACGGTTGCGTCCGCCGGAATCTTCACCTGGTCCATGGGGCCGACCGCGACGATGCGGTTGCCTTCAATCAGAACCGCGGCATGGTGCAGAGGCTGTTCTTCGCGGCCGGTGATCAGCATGCCGCCTACCAGCGCAACCTTCTTGGGCGCCTGGGCCAGCACAGCGGTAGCGCCAAGCGCCAGCGTGGCCGCGGCTACCGTCAGTTTGCGAAACATGGAATGCATAGGTTTACTCCCTCAGTGTCTAAAGCGTGAATACCATCAGGCTCGCGGTATCTCCGGAGCCGACCGCGATCGCAATGTACTGCCTGCCGTTGATCATGTAGATCATGGGCGTGCCGCCGGTGCGGACCTTGGTGTCATAGGTCCACAGGTCTTTGCCGTCTTTTCCATCCAGCGCGTGGAAGGCCGCATCGCCGCCACCCACAAAGACAAGACCGGTCTTCGTGGCAACGGCACCCATGGTTCCAACCGCTCCCAGCTTCTCCGGAAGCTTCAGACCTTTCAGCGCGGGATTGGCGCGCATCTCGGCATCGTCGCCAAAGGGAACCTGCCACACCTTCTTGCCGGTGTTCATGTTAATGGCGGTGACCATGCCGTAAGGCCCCTTCAGAATGGGGAGGCCATCGTGGAAGAGACCGTTGGTGCGGCCCTCGGTCACGTAGTCGGAATCAACTTCCTTGGCGCGTGGGCCTGTGTGGTCAAAGACACCGAGCTTGGCGACGGCGGCCATGTTATTGGCCTTGATGTAGAGTATGCCGCTCTGCGGGTCGAAGGCGGCTCCACCCCAGTTCGCTCCACCCAGAATGCCGGGCCGCATCATGGTGCCCTCATACGACGGCGGCGTGTAGAGTGGTCCAAGCTTCATGGTCTTCAGGCGGGCCACGGCCTCTTCATGAAGCTGCGGGCTCAGATCGAAGGCATCGTCGAGCGATACGCCCTGCGGCGCAAACGGTTCCGGCAGAGTGGGGAAAGGCTGAGTCGGCCACGACTCTTCGCCCTTGATGGTGGACTGCT
The DNA here is from genome assembly GCF_025685395.1 of Terriglobus tenax. Classification (NCBI taxonomy): domain Bacteria; kingdom Pseudomonadati; phylum Acidobacteriota; class Terriglobia; order Terriglobales; family Acidobacteriaceae; genus Terriglobus; species Terriglobus tenax. The sequence goes on from NZ_JAGSYA010000003.1 coordinate 1,291,822, forward strand.
CCACGGGCTTTTCGAGGATGGGCCATACCGGCTTGCCGGTTACGCGATCGAAGGTGTACAGGAAACCCTGCTTGGTGGGCTCTGTGACGGCATCGATCTTCTTGCCATTGACGGTGATGGTGATCAGGCTGGGCGGCGATGGCGGATCGTAGTCCCACAGGCCATGGTGAACAAGCTGATAGTGCCACTTGCGCTTGCCGGTGGCGGCGTCCAGGCAGACCAGCGAGTCTGCAAACCAGCCCATGCCCTTGCGGCGGGCTCCGTAGAAGTCATTGCTCGGCGTGCTTACGGGCATATAGAGCAGCCCACGTTTGTCGTCCAGCGTCATCGGGGCCCATACGTTGGTATGGCCGGTGTATTCGTTGGCGTTGTCTTTCCATGTTTCGGCGCCAGCTTCCCCGGTCCATGGCACAGTGTGGAACGACCATATCTGCTTACCTGTGGTGGCGTCATAGGCACGCACATCTCCCGGCGGGTCATTCTTGTACATCAAACGATCGCCGACACCATTGCCTACGATGACAAGGTTCTTATAGACAACAGGTGGCGAGGTGTTGGTATAGCGCTTGGGATCGACCTCCCAGCGAAGACCTTCCAGAAGATTGACCTTGCCGTCCTTGCCGAAAGAGGGAATCAGTTTGCCGGTTGCGGCATCAAGCGCAAGCAACGTCGAGCGTGTGTTCAGGTAGATGGAGAGTTTGCCCGTCGTTGTATCCTTGCGCACGGCAAGGCCGCGATGCACAAAGCCTGTACCGTTCGGCGGCTGCCCGCCCTTGTAGGCTTCAGGGTCATAGCTCCATTTCTCTTTACCTGTGACCGGGTCCAGGGCAACAACCTTGTTGTAGGGTGTGACCAGGTACATCGTACCTTCCACAACGAGCGGCGTTACCTCGAAGACGCCGGGTTTGACGCCGTACTCTTTCAGGTCCTTCTCCCCGGTCTTCCACTCCCATGCCAGCTTCAACGAGCTGACGTTCTGCTTGGTGACCTGTGTCAGGGCAGAGTACTTCATGCCTCCCTGGTCGCCGCCATAATAAGGCCAGTCAACCGTCTGCGCGCCGGCGGTGGCCACGGCGAGGATCAGGCCGGCGGTGGCGGCTGTTCTTCTGATAAGGGTGGAACACATGTGCGTCGTATCTCCTCGTGGAATAGTGTCCACGGCGACTTGTCGTAAAGACGTGTGGCAGTAGTGTGCGTACAAAAGGCGCTCAGATGCTGAGAGGGGGCCTTCGCATCACAGATGGGAACGTGCGTGTGTGCAAACCATAAACAGAAGCAGGGACTGCGTCTAATCGAAATTTTTGTGGAGGCTATAGCGAGTGTTGATTGAGGGAAGGGATGACTCCTTAATCAATAACAATCGCTATGGAGATGAAAAATCTTTGAATTAGACCTGCACCGGAATCACAGCTACTATCCACTCATCCATGAAAAAAGGGCCAGCAAGAATCGACGTGAATGCGATGAATCTCTGTCGTCCATGTCGCTGTTGTCTCTAAGAAACGCAAACTGCGTGCCCTTCGGTCCCGGCTCGATTCGATGAATCGGATGATCCCCTTAGGTATCGAGCCGGCAGTGCAGGTGTTTCCACCAAGACGTAGCAGTCTCAACCAAATTGATTGATAACAGCCACGCATCGCGTCGTGGTTCATATGAGTATTTCCAAACCGTCCAAGGGGCCGGAGCGATTGCTCTGTTCAGCCCGAAGGCCCCGTGCGTTCAAAAGCAATTCAGGAGAGTCCTTATGCCGCATTTGTCCCGCTTCTTTTCAGGCTTGTGCAGACGCCCCGTCGTCCGGTCGATACTTCTTTTTGCGGTTGGTATTCTTGCCGCCGCAAGCGCCCATGCGCAGGTTGGCGCAAATCTATCCGGAACAGTGAAGGACACAACAGGAGCCGTCATCGCCGGTGCCTCCGTGACCATCACCAACCTCGCGACCAGTGAATCCCGCGTGCTGACCAGCGGAACGCAGGGCGAGTATCGCGCCGTTAATCTGCCGCCCGCACAGTACAGCGTGACGGCCCAGGCCGCAGGCTTTGGCACGACCAAGAAGACGGTCGAGTTGCTTGTCGGCTCAGAGTTGACGACCGATATCGACCTGGGAACAGCCGGAACCTCCGAGGTTGTTTCGGTTGAGGCCGGTGGCGCCGATATTTTGATTGAAACCACCAAGTCGCAGCCCTCCTCCATTATTGACAACCGCCAACTTGCGGCGCTGCCAGTACTGAACCGCAGCTTCCTTGCCATTGCGCAGACGATGCCGGGTGTAGCGCCTGTAGCCGCCATGGCCGTGACACAGAAGTTTGCCGTGTCGAAGTTCGGCGGTGTTGCTGACCAGCGCAACGGCTATACGACCATCATCGACGGAACTCCGCTGGACGACTCGACCTGGGGCGCTCCGATTATCAACATCTCGCAGGATGCGATCCAGGAATTCAAGGTCTTCCAGCACCAGTTCGATGCGCAATACGGTAAGGCCATGAATGCGGTGGTCAACGTGGTTACCCTTGCCGGTGGCGAGAAGTATCACGGCACGACGTACTACTTTGGCCGCGATGCCTCCGTCAATGCCGTCAATGCACTGGCCACGTCGATGCCTCCGTACAAGCTTCTCCGTACAGGCGCCACAACGGGCGGCCCTGTTCCCAAGATCGATCGCACGCACTTCTTCGGAAGCTTTGAATATGTGCGTATCAATACCGCTCAGGTAACCGCTCTTCCCGCGAGTAACCCCTACGCATCCCAGCTGAATGGCAACTATCCCTACACGCAATGGGAGTCGATTGCGGATGTGAAGGTGGATCACACCTTTTCTGACAAGCACACGGCGTATGGCCGCTATGCCTACGATCACCAGTTCCTGCCGAACGGCGGACCGCAGAACTCGGCCAGCAATACGACCGACAACAGCATTGCGCACAGCCTTGTGCTGGAAGATAACTACATCCTTTCGCCCCGGATGGTGAACACGGCTCGTTACGCCTACCTGAATCACAATCTGTTCTCGACGCCTGGGAACAACAACCTGAATATCGTGCGTCCGGGTTACACCTTTGGACAGAACAACACGCTGCCGCAGTACTTCCCGCGCACGAACCATACGCTCAGCGATACGTTGTTTCTCTCCAACGCCAAGCATCAGTTGAAGCTGGGTGCGGAGCTAACGAAGGTGTATTCCACCTACGAATCGCACTATTACGAAACGGGCCAGTTCACCTTCACGACGGAAGCGCCCTTTGATGCGAACAACTCGGCCACCTGGCCGACGGTCTTCACCATGCAGACCCCGGGTGAGTATTTCTATCGCCAGCTGCAATACACCGGCTTTGTGCAGGACGATTACAAGGTCCTTCCGCGCCTGACGCTCAACCTGGGCCTTCGTTATGACTTCAACTCGAACCTGCGGAACAACAAGTTCTACAACAACCTGCTGATCAATCCCTTCTTTGCCGGTGTGAATAACTTCATCTCCCCGAGCCGCGGTACGGACTGGGTGGGTGGACTGCAGCCCCGCATTGGTTTTGCGTATGACGTGGATGGCCGTGGCAAGCTGGTCATCCGTGGCGGCTTCGGCATCTACTACACGCGCATGCGTCCTTACTGGGCGCTGCAGGACCAGACGCAGACCCTGGGTGCGGCCGTCCGTATTACTAATCCTCAGCAGTTGAGAAACTATCCGAATGTCACCGCCGTTCTTGGTGGTCAGTCGCTGCAGGATTACGTCAACTCGGGCGGAGCTCGTGCAGCCAACACCCTGGCGAACGATTTCAGCCTGCCTTCTTCGATGAACTTCTCCGCGGGCATCGGCTGGCAGATCGATTCCAGGTCATCGCTCAACCTGAATTTCGTTCATGACCATTCCACGAAGGAGATTGCCACGCGCGATCTGAACCTGCCAGCCAGCGGTGTGATTACACAACTGGCGGGAGCTGTTCCGACCGGTGGCGTTGTCAGCCGCCCGGTACCTCGCTTCACCACCTTCGGTTCTGTCTATAACAATGGCCAGTCCCGTTACGATGCCCTGGAGCTGCAGTACCGCACGCGACCGAAGTTTCTGGATACGGCTGTCATCTCCTACACCTACTCGCGCAGCATCATTGATGCCTTGACCTATTACTCGCAGTACGTCGGTACGATGCGTACGCCGCAGAACTACTCCTACAACCCGACCGACACGCCGAACAACCTCAGCGTCTCGCTCGCTTCGAAGGAGTTCCTGAAGGGCTTCCGCGTCAGCACCATCTTCCGCGGACTTTCCGGCAGTCCGTTCTCGACGCAGGCGGGCATTGACCTGGATGGCGACGGTATTCCGAACAACGATCGCCCCCTGGGGCTTCCGCAGTATGTGGGACGCGGCGATGTGACCGGGCAACTTGCTCTGATCAACGCGTTCCGTGCGAATCCGTGCCGTTATCTCTACTACTCCACCTCAAGCTGCACCATTGCTGCTTACGGTGGGGGCACCATCCGTCGTGACCAGCTCGTTCCGGATGCAACGCTCACATGGGATGCCCGTATCACCAAGGCCTTCCATTTCGGCGACCACTACCTGGTTGAGGGATTCTTCGAGGGCTATAACCTCGGCAACCATCCCACACGGTATGGGCAGAATGCAAACATGAACTCCACTGCTTACATGCAACCGACGTCGGCCCTGCCTGCCCGTCAGTTGCAGTGGGGTGCTCGCGTCCGCTACTAACCTGTATCCCTCCGGCAATACCTGCACAGGATGCGCCTTGAGCGGCGCATCCTGTTTTCTTTGCGGATACGAAAGGGCTTGCAGCGTTTACAGGCATAAAGGCCGGATCAAAAGATCCGGCCTTTGTGTGTTTGAGGTGCAGTCGTTGTGTTACCAGCCGATGGCATATCCCGTGCGGCGAGGGTCGGCTCCAGCGGTCATGGCTCCCGTCTCGGGATCGATGGCTACGGCCTGCATACCTCCGACGGCGGCGGTGAAGTCACCGCCGGGCTTCAAGATGTAGCCCATGGCCTTCAGAGCTTCCATCGTTTTGGCTGGAACACGGTTTTCGATGGTGATCGAGATCTCGGAGCCCGGCTTATAGAAGTTCGGTTTGGCATCGACGGCAAATCGGGGATTCTCCACCGCCTGTTGCACCGGCAGCTTGAAATCGATCAGGTTGACCAGCATCTCAAACTCGGTCTGGCCAATCGTCTCGCCACCGGGAGTCCCGTAGACGAACGCAGGCTTGCCGTCTTTCAGCACGATGACAGGAGCGTTGTTCAGCAGCGGACGTTGTCCAGGCTTCACATAATTCACGTTGTCAGGGTAGGGAGACGAAGAGCCAAGCCGCATGCCGTTGTTCAGCAGCAGCCCGGTATTACCCACGACGACACCATTGCCGAAACCGCCGCCGATAGTGGGCGTGCAGGCAACGGCATTGCCGAAGGGATCGACGATGGAGAAGCTGGTAGTATCGCGCTCAATTTCATAGTCATCGTTGTAAAGCGGCCCTTTGGGCTTCTCGAGAGCAGCCTGCGTGGTGTCCTTCGGAAGCTCTCCCCACGAGGGATAGGCAACGGACTTGCCGGGCTGGATCAGCTTGCCGCGCTCTGCGGCGAACTGCTTGGAGAGGAGCTGTGCCGTGGGAACCCTGGTGGTGCGTGTGTCGGCCACGTAGTGGTAGATGTCGGCCTTCGATACCTTGATGGCTTCCATCTCCAGGTTAAGTGCCTCCGGGCTCAGGTTGCCCATTTTGGCAAGGTCGTAAGGTTCAACCAGGTTCAGCGCCATGGCCAGCTCAAAGCCGCCGCGGCTGGAAGCAGGATTACTGTAGACATCGTAGCCGCGATAGTTGATGTGTACGGGCTCAGCCCATTCAGGCTTTACGGCAGCCATGTCCGCCTTGGTGATCAGGCCGCCGTTCTCTTTGAAAAAGCGTGCGAACTCATCGGCAATGTCTCCCTTGTAGAAGCGGTCATAGGCAGCCTGGATGGCTTCCTGACGCGACTTACCTTTCTTGAGCGCAGCCTGCTCGGCTTCGACAAGCTTCTTCAGCGTGTTGGCCAGGTCCGAATTCTTGAAGGTGTCGCCGGCCTTAGGAACCTTGCCCTCGGGATAGAAGAGCTTTGCTGAAGTAGGTGCCTGCATCAGGCGCTTCTGTGCACCGGCAATTGCGGCGGCCAGGGTGCGGTCCATGGGGTAGCCATGCTCGGCATAATCAATCGCAGGTGCCAGGGTGTCTTTCAGGCTCATGGTGCCGTACTTCTGGAACAGCACAAGGTAGCCGCCGATGTTGCCCGGGGGCAGGCCGGCCTTGATGCCCCAGTCCAGAGCTTCGGGAGTCATCTCTTCCGCCTTCAGGGCAAGCGGCGCCGCGCCAGCCATGGCAAGCGACTCCACCTTCCCGGTCTTCTTGTTGTAGAGGGTCATGAAGCCGTTGCCAGCGATGGAGTTCATCTGCGGCTCCATCATGTTCAGGGTGGTGCCAACGGCCATGGCCGCATCAAACGCGTTGCCGCCCTTCAGCAGCATCTGCAGACCCGCGGAGGCTGCGAGTGGATGGCCGGCGGTGACGATGCCGTGAATGGCAGGAACATTCGGCCGATACGCCGGAAGAGGACGTCCGCGTCCACCTCCACCATCGGGATCCTGGGCTACGAGCGGAGCAGTGCAGGCAAGGGAGACAGCTGCAACGCCGAGTGTAAGTGCGGCACGATGGCGACGTTTCATGAAGCGAAACTCCTAACGTTGTCTATGTTTTTGTCGGGTAATGTTCCAGTCGGTGTGCGGCCATCGTAGACGGAAGTTTGCCGGTGAACAAATACTTTCTATCGGCGTGATAAGCGGCTCAGAATCATATCTTTGTAGCCACAAAAATCTAATCATGCCCAGCAAGGAAGTGGATTGCAGACCTGTGTTTAGGCATGCAGAATGAGTCATTTCACTTTTCGTCAGGTTGATCGATTAAATCGAATACAGCGTATCTTCACCGCAACGTATGCTGGGCGAAATGAAGATCGTATCTTTCGCCGTTCTGGCAGCTTCCACGCTGCTCTCTGCCGTCGTGTCTTTTGCGCAGCTGAGTCCTGCCGCGCCCAGTGCCGCGAATGATCCGGTCCATCCGCAGGGAACGAACCTTGGCATCTATGCGTTTTCGGCGCGCTGCGCCTCCTGCCACGACTCTCACAAGGCCGGTGTGCCGGACCGCTATGAGCTGAATCGCTTCACGGCGGAGGACATTTTCAAAAGTGTCACCGATGGATCGATGAAGCAGTATGCGCAGGACCTTACCGATATTCAGAAGCGTGTGATGGCGGTGTATGTTGCGGGGCGTCCGTTCGGGTCCTCTCCCGCAGGCGATGCAGGCAACATGGCGAACCGTTGCAAGGCGACGGTACCTAAAGCTGCATCGCGGGAAGGAGACTGGAACGGCTGGGGCATCAGCCTGGACAATGCTCGCTTCCAGCAGACGACTTCCATTACGGCAGAGAATGTTGCAAAGCTGAAACTGAAGTGGGCCTTTGGATTTCCGAATGGTAACTCGGCCTACGCGCAGCCAACAGTGGTGCATGGCCGTATCTTTGTTGGTGCTGATACGGGTTACGTATATGCGCTCGACGCAGACAGCGGATGCATCTACTGGTCCTTCCGCGCCAACGCCGGCGTGCGTACGGCTGTCTCAGTCGGAGATGGCAAGGAAAGTCGTGCGAAGCAGGTTGCGTACTTCGGCGATATCAAGGGGAATGTCTATGCCGTGGATGCAGGTACCGGCAGGAAGCTCTGGATGGTCCGCGCGGACACGCATCCGCTGACGCGTATCACGGGCGCTCCAGTTTTATACAAGGGCACTCTCTTTGTTCCCATTGCATCGCTGGAAGAGTCAGGCGGCGGCAATGCGAACTATCCGTGCTGCACCTTCCGTGGCTCCGTTGCTGCGTACCAGGCTGCCAGTGGCAAGCTGCTGTGGAAGACTCATACGATCGCCGAGGAACCTCATCCGGTGAAGAAGACCTCCATCGGCACGCAGCTCTGGGCTCCCGCAGGAGCAGGGCTATGGTCTTCTCCAACGATCGACGTGAAACGAGGCGCGCTCTATGTCGCGACGGGTAATGGTTACACTGAGCCGGCAGCTCCGGAGACGGACGCCATCATGGCTTTCGAGATGAAGACCGGCAAGCGGCTGTGGTCGCGGCAGATGCTGGCGAATGACCACTATGTTCGCGACTGCCCTGGCAAATACCGTCCGAATGTGACGTTATCCCAGAAATCGGAGACCTGCCCGGACACGCTTGGCCCGGATGTGGACTTCGGCAACTCGCCCATCCTGCGGGATCTGTCAGACGGTCGCTCGTTGATTGTCATCGGGCAGAAAGATGGCAATGCGTGGGCGCTTGATCCGGACAAGCAAGGGGAGCTTGTCTGGAACAGGCAACTGACCGCCAGCTTTGAGAATGGCGGTGGCGGCATGCAGTGGGGCTCGGCCGCGGACAAGAAGTCTGTCTACTTCCCGGTGACGCGTGGCGGAGCAAAGTTTGGTATGGCCGCCGTGAAGCTGGCAACCGGGGAGGTAGAGTGGCGTGCGAATCCTCCGCTCGGCGCACAGGCTCCGGCAACGGTGATTCCGGGGGTAGTTTTCTCAGCAGCGTCCGCGGGTGTGCTACACGCCTATGCGACAGCCGATGGAAGGTCCCTGTGGAGCTTCAACACCAGTCAGAGCTTTGAGACGGTCAACCAGGTAGAGGCCAAGGGAGGCGGCATGGGTGGAGCTTCCGGCCCTGTGATCGTGGGCGGAATGCTCTTCGTCACTTCGGGGTCGTCCGACTTGTTCGGAGGTCCGCAGCGCGGTAACGTCCTGCTGGCGTTTGGTCTGGAATAAGGAAGGGAAGAGCTAGCGGGAGTTGCAGCCGCGTTCGTACACGCGCGGCTTGCGCCACTCTTCGTCCGTTGCCAGAAGCACGCACTCCTGGCCGCTCTCGGTATCGACGCGGTAGGTGATGTTGCCCTGGCGGTAGACCTGGTATTTCCCTGACCCCGCGAAACGGCTCCCGTTAACCGCATTGGGCTGCTGCGAATCCATCGCCGGGGCCGAAGGTTGAATCACGATCGGCTGAGTGGAAGGCGAAGGGGCAGCGGAAGCCGTACTGGAGGGCGTATCGCTGGAGGTAGTGGCGGACCGGGAGGCTGCATCATCTGCAGAGGTGATTTCGCCGTTCGACATGGAATGCGATTTACGCCAGTTCATATAGCTGGCATAGCCAAACCAAAGAACGACCAGCACAACCGCAGCAGCGAGAATTTTCCGGGCCATAGGGTATCTACCTTTTCATGATGCCAGAGTATGGCTGTCCGTTGTCCATTTTTGTGAACTAAATTGAGTGCAACGATGGTGCTATGTGGACGGTGTGAAAACCCCGAAAGCGGAAAAATGGGCGTAAAATGAAGATGTGCCTAAGTATTCCGTCGTCGTGCCGTTTCATAATGAGGAAGAGAGCGTCACTGCGCTTTATGACCGCCTGAAGGCGGTGATGGAGCAGACGGGTGAGAGCTTCGAGCTTGTCTTCGTGGATGATGGTTCGCGTGACCGCACCTATCGTCTGCTGCGCGAGATCGCCGCGGTGGACAGCCGCGTGGTGATCGTGAAGCTGCGCCGCAACTTCGGGCAGACCTCCGCGCTGGCGGCCGGCTTCGATCATTCGCAGGGCGACTTCATTCTGTCGATGGATGGCGATCTGCAGCACGACCCCTCGGAGATTCCGCTCTTCCTGGCCAAGCTGGAAGAAGGGTACGACGTTGTCAGCGGCTGGCGCGCCCGCCGTCTGGACAACATGATGATGCGGCAGATTCCGTCGCGCATCGCCAACTGGGCCATGGCGCGGCTCAGTGGTGTGGAGATTCATGACTTCGGCACCACCTTCAAGGCCTATCGCCGCGAACTGATCCAGTCCATCCCGCTCTACGGCGAGATGCACCGCTTCATCCCCGCGCTGGCCAGCTGGTATGGCGCCAGCATCTGCGAGCTTCCTATCAAGATCAGCAACCGCGAGCATGGTAAGAGCCACTACGGCATCTCGCGGACGATCCGTGTCTTCTTTGACCTGCTGACCATCCGCTTCCTGCTGAAGTACATGACGCGTCCGCTGCACTTCTTCGGAAGGATCGGCCTGCTGGGATTTGTGACTGGCGGAGCCATCACGCTGTGGCTGCTGGCGTTGAAGGTCTTCCTGCACCAGCACGTCATGACGGCGCATGGACCTGCCATGGCCTTCGCCGGAGTTCTGGTCCTGGCTGGTATTCAGATGATCGGGATTGGCCTTCTGGGTGAGTTGCAGGTACGTCACTTCCACTCCACGCAGCATCGCGCTCCGTATGCGGTCGACCAGGTTATTCGTTCGCGGTCGTCGGAAGAGTCTCTGATGCAGTAGTGGTCAGGATGCGGACGGCATAATTGCCGTCCACAGCCACCACCTCTCCGCGTGCTACTTCTTTTCCTCCGGCCAGGATGCGGACAGGTTCTTCCAGCATCCGGTCCAACGGAAAGACATCTCCCTGGGTTAGTTCCAACACCTCGCCCAGGGGCATGACGCGCGTTCCGAAGCAGAGCGTCATGGGCAGTCGCAGATCGTGAAAGCGATCGTTCACGGCTGAACTCCCATCTGGAAACCGGAGATCCGGACGCCCAGCTGGTCGCCCGCGCGTTCGAAGTCCACCATCGCCAGAAACAATTCGCCAGCCACCAGGGGAACATCCTGGTTCGTCGGGAAGTTGCTGACCAGCACCTGCCCGGGTGCAAGCTGCATCAGCTCTCCCAGGGAAATGCTGGGGAGCGGGATCGAGACCGCGAGTGGTACCGGCAGTTGCGCCAGGTAGCTCCACTCTTCCGGAGCCGGATTCTGCTCTGCGGCAACCTCAGGTTCGGGCGTTGCCGTATGTCCGGTCTCGATGACGTTCTCCATGCCGCTGGTAAGTGCAAGCCGCATGCCACATTCTCCCGTTCAGCATTAGTGTGCCTTCATGGGAGATCTCTCAGCATTCGCTCGCCCGGCTGGCACGCTATGTGTATCGGCAACAGCATGGAAACGATGAATGCAGCCGTCACGCCGTTGAACCTGGCTACCCGAAAATCCATTACCAAAGCGCAGACGCAGGCGCTGCACGAGCTGAACCAGGCCTTTTCGCGCACCTTCAGCCTCAGCCTGTCCGCCTGGCTGGGGTCGAATGTGCAGATCGTCATGACTGGTGCGCAAAGGGTGATCTTTACTTCCATGCTGGAGACCTGTGATGTGGAAAGCACCTACTTTTCGCTTTGCCACTTTTCACCGGTGGAGGGAAACAGCATTATCTCGATGGAGATGAAGCTGATCGCTCCCGTCATACACCTGGGCCTGGGCGGAACGGAGTTGACGGAAGAGGTGGAGGCTCCACGGGAGCTGACCGATATCGATGTCGCCATTATGGACACACTGATGACCCGTCTGTGCGGCGAGTTGAATCACCTGTGGGCACAGTGCGGCCTGCGATGCGAGTATGGCCAGCGCATTCTGCCGGCCACCCTTGGGCGGCTTTTCCCACGCATGGAAGACATGCTGTGCCTGACCTACCAGATGCACATAGGCAACATGAAAGGCACCCTGCAGATTGCTCTGGGTACGGCGGTCAGCGATATGGTGCTGCGCGAACTGGTGCGGCAGGACAGCAAGCGCGTCCAAAGCCCGGCGACCCGCGAAACGCTGCGCACCCGGCTTTCAGGGATGAGCGTGGAAGGCACGCTGGAGACAATGCCGTTCAAGATTTCAGCTGATGAAGTGCTTGCCCTGGAGCCGGGTGCGATTGTCCGCACCGGACTTTCGGAGGGAACGGACTTCCTGTTGTCGCTCTCCGGCCAGAAGGTGTGGCAGGCTGGCGCCATCGCCCTGGGAGAGCGGCGAGGCGCGCAGCTTATCGAGCGGCGGAGCGAATGACAGTCTTCGCCGTTGCCGCGTTCTCAAACCGGTCATAGACCCGCACGGCCAGCGTGTGCTCGGCGGCAGGACCGCTGAGCGGCAGCGTGAAATCGTAACGTTCGGTGGGGGAGTCAGACAGCTTCCCGGCAGGCTCCAGGTACTGCCAGGGGCCGGCATCGAGGGAGTATTCGGCGTGGGCAATGGCCGAGCTGGCATCGGTAGCCTCCAGCGTTGCGTGGATCTGTCCGTTGAGCAGTACAGCCGTCAGCGTGCCGGGGACGGGAGGTGTGGTGTCCACCTCAAAGCGTGCGCTGACGCGATCGCCGGACAGCGTTTCCCCGGAGTTGTGGCTGGGAGCGTCAGAAGCGACAACGCGCAGGGTGTAGCCTCCGTCAGGTAGCTGCGAGGTATCCCAGGAATAGTACTTCTCGCTCACCTTATCCTTCAGCAGACGCCAGGCGGTCTCGGTGTCTCCACGGTAGTAGAGGGTGTAGGTCAGCTCGTCGCCGTTGTCGTCGTGCGCGGCCCAGCGGGCGGTGATGGAGTCTTTGTCTTTCTGCGCCGTCAGCGGGGGATAGGGGTCCTGCTGCATCACAAAGCCGGGGTTGGAACTGGCGCGTGGAAAGGCCACCTGGACGGTTTGTCCCTGGTTCACGGGCGGGGGATTCATCTTTGCCCCGGGCTGCACCACCACATCGTCCACTGCCGGGGCCAGGTTCTTCGGCAGGTAGTTCAGGGTGACGGAGTCGATGTTGCTTCCGGGCAGGAGCGCGGTCTTCCATTGCACGTAGCGTGCAGAGGTGGAGGAGGCCGGTTTGCTGTTCGGAGTGACCTTTGCCCAGTCGGTCCAGTTGATCTCCGGGTTTTCGACGTTGCCGGAGCGGAGATAAAGCTCCGCGTCCTTTGAGCCGCGAAGCTCTGCACGGCCCCACTGCGAGAAGACGCCTGCGTCAAAGACATCGGAGATGTAGGTGCTGGTTGCGGCGGGTTTGTCCTGCATCCGGAATAAGCGGCCGGAGTTGCTGGTCGCAATATAGAGGCCGCTGGACGTGGGGGCGAAGGCCATGCCCTGTGCTGCGTCCAGGTGTGCGACGTCTGTAAAGACGCCAGGATTGGCAGGATCAATGGAATAGACGCGACCGCGGTTTCCGGTTGCCACCAGCAGCTTACCGTTGCGAACGGTAAGGGCATAGACCACGTCTTCGCGGAAGGACTGCAGGCGCTGCGGAGTTCCGTCCGGAGCGATCTGGTAAATGTCGGAACCCTCGGGAATCAACGTGTTGGCGGAGGCGGCGTTGGCGGAGCCGGGAAGAATGGTGATGGAAACCGCCTGATTGCCCTGCACGGGAAGCGGCGGCAGGTTGGGGCTGCGCTTGTCGCCGACACCGGCGGCGTAAAGTGAACCATCGGGGCCAAGGGCCAGGGCGGTGATCTCGTGCCGCGGAGCGTCGTACAGCGCAAAGGGCTTTTCGCCCGGCTTGATGCGGTAGATGACACCGGCTCCGTCAGACCCGGCGTAAAGGGTGCCGTCCGGACCGAGCAAAAGGCAGCGGATGTGCTGATCACCGGACTTGAGTACTAGTTCCGGCTTACCACCTGCCGGAATCCTGTAAATAGCGGCGGGAGCTCCGGTTGCGACATAGAGGTCGCCCTTGGGAGTGAGAGCGATATCCCATAGATACTTCGGCTTCTCGGGAAGTGTAGAGGGGTCAAGCACCACGGCGGATTTGCCGGGACCGTCAATCTGGTAGACCATGCCGCCGGGCGAGGTGGCGGCGTAGAGTTTGCCGCCGGGCGAGGTGCGAATGGCCTGAACTGCCATCTCCTTGGTTTCAAAGAGCTTGGTCGCTTTGCCCTGCGGGTCGACCTTCAGGATGGCGGCGGTTCCGCCGGAGATCGCCCCACTGCCCAGGTAAGCGTTCCCCGCATCGTCGGTTACCGCGGACCACAGATAGTTGCCGTCGCTGGTATAGAGCAGGGTGGTGGCGGGCGCGGGCTGCAGATGGCCGTCCGAGCGGATGGCAATGCCGCTGGGCTTGCCCTTCTCAAACTCGTCGTAACGGGACTGGGTCCACTGGCGCGTTCCCTGGGCGGAGACAGCGGTGGCAGCGAGGATGGGCAGAAGAGCGAGGGTCGTCAGCTTCATTTAGCGAATGTTCAGGGTCAGGACCTGTGCGCCGGTCAGAGCGTTGTCAAGAGGGGCCGAACCAGCCTCGGTCAGGCTCTCACCATTCAGGTTCATACGGCGGGAGTCCTGCAGGGGCTGGTAAATATTGGCGACAGAGAGTGGAACCTGGGGCAGGGCCTGCGCATTTACGACGGCCTGTGCGGCATGGTCCAGTACGGTAACGTAGACGCGGTCATTGGCATGCCGCTGATTCAAAAGGGTGATGGTGTCTCGCAAGGGCAGCGAGGTGGGAAGCTGCTGGGCCATCAGGCGATCGAGCGTGGCTCCGTCCGAGACCAGGATACGGACCGGGCCGGATGGAAGCGTTGAAGGCAGTTTGACCGGAATTCTGAGGATTTTTGCGGCGCTTTGGTACGGATTAACGGTCATTTCCACGCTTATTTCGTCTCCCGGAGAGGCTTCTACAACGCTTAAACGTGCCGATTCAAGCTGGGCGGTGCGTCGTCCGGGCAGGGTTTCCACCTTCAGATCGAGCGCGGTGATCTTCGGCTGCTCAGCCGGGGAGCCATAGATGGGCTGGAAACGATCGTTGACGGTGAGTGCGGCGATGACGGCGGCAGGGGCGAGATCCGTCTGGGCGGCGACGGTGGAGAAGGTGACGGCAGGGTATCCGGCGAGGCTGACCGTGCCCTCCAGACGATAGGAGAGCTCCGATGCGTAGGTGTTGGTGCCATGGATGGCCTGGTAGACGGAGGCCAGCAGCGCTTGCGGGGTGAGTTCGCGGTTGTTGAGCACGCGGAAGCGCATGGGTTTGGCGCCGTTGACGGCGACGGTGACGGGGATCATCTCGGCGGTCTGGCCAAACTGGCCGAGGATGGCGGAGGCGCGGTCCTGGGTGAACGCACCGACGGTCTCGGTCGTATTAATGATCTTGAAGGCGTTCAGCGGCGAAGCCAGTGTGGCCAGTACCTGCGCTTTGGTCATGGGCATGGAGACATTGCCGTACTGGGTAATGGGATGTCCGCAGGCCAGAAGCTGTTTCGGGTCGACGTAGGTGACGGTGCAGGTGCCTGCAATCGACAGGTCGCCATCAACCAGAACGGCGGAGACAGCCGAGCCTGGCACGATGGGCTCAGGCTGTTTCTCGTCTGGCGCCGAGGAGCCGATTCCGGCAACCGGATGCAGGCCGAGAGCGGTGAACCGGTCCTGGAAGAGAGCGATGGTGTCCTGCGAGAAGCCGGTGAAGACGAGGGAGGTCTCCATGGGCGTTACCTCTGGGGAGGTGACGCGCATGGCTGGAGGGCTCGATGTCAGGAGGGCTAGTTGCGAGGCGGAGCTCTCCACTGCGGCGCTTTGCGCCTCCGGCCGGGATGACAAACTTTGGGAAGTGGTTGCGGGTGTTGCGGGGATGGCGGGTGGCGGGGAGTTGCGCACCTGCAGCATCTGTTCAATGGGGGTGATGCCGGCGATAGGTTCTTTGCTGAACTGGCCGATACGGTAGCTGAGTGCGCCGAGCAGCTTGCCGTCAATGTATACGGGCGAGCCGGACATGCCGGCGACGACGCCGGTGTATTCGGGCTTGGCGCCGTGCAGGCGGGCGAGGATCATGTCCTGGCCGGGGCCGATGGCGTTGCGCAGCAGGCCGAGGATCTCAACGTCCATGGGTTCGGGGTTGACGCCCTCAAAGACCGTCCACGCGGTGGCGTGCTGGCCACGGTGAACCTGGGCCAGGGGATAGAAGCTGGTGGTGGCTGGCGGGGCAACAGGCGCAGACTGGCCGGACGCGGCGAGCGGCAGGGTAACCAGGGCGAAAGCAAGTGTGGCACGAAGCATCGGCTTGAGGAGAAGTGTACGGGATTCTGTGGGTAGTTTTTGCCCTTGTGAGCGAGGGAAGGTGTAATGTGCGGAGCGGGTCTGCGTCTTTATGGGCAAACAGCGGAGAAGTTCCCAGCCGCGAAAGGAGAGACGATGATCTACAAGTGCGATGATTGCCCCTGCGGAAACGCCTGCACCTGCGTCCTGTGCGCCTGCCTGAGCCGCCGTTAGAACCAAGGGCGGAGGGTACCAGAATGTGCCCTCCGCCGAGTTGAGAGAGAGATATGTCTGAGACGATGCTGAGTCCGTTGCTGGAACAGCGAAAGCAATTTCTGAGCTTTGTGCGCCGCCGGGTGAACGACCCGGCTCTGGCGGAAGATATTCTGCAGGCCGCGTATCTGCGGGCCATGAAGCATGAAGGGGATTTTGAGGGCGAAGAGTCCGCTGTGGCCTGGTTTTACCGCGTGTTGCGCAACGCGGTGATTGACCAGTACCGCCGTCACGCGACGGAGAACAAGGCACTGGCCTACTGGGGCCGTGAGATGGAGGGCGAAACGGCTCCGGCGCCCGGGATCCGCGATGAGATCTGCGCGTGCCTGACGAAGGTGGTGGACGGGTTGACGCCGAACTATGCGTCTCTGCTGCGGGCGGTGGACCTGGGAGAGCAGCCGCTGCATGCTTTTGCAGAGGAACATCATCTTTCCGGAGGGAATGCTGCCGTGCGGGCGCACCGGGCACGTGCGGCGCTGCGGAAGGAGCTGATCAAGACCTGCGGATCATGTTCCGAGCATGGTTGCATGGACTGTACCTGCCGCCGGGCGTAGAACCCCCACGCCGTCCGGACCGTCTACTGAATGAGGACCTCCGCGGAGCTGCGGGTACACCCTTGTGGGACGAGTGGAGTAGAGTCGATATCGATGAACATGCGTGAATTTATCCGTTTGGCTTTGGTTGGGATGCTGGGTGTGGTGTTGTGCGGTTCTGCCGCGGCGCAGCAGGCGCCGGGGGATGACAGCGGGCCGGTGCAACAGAACGACGGCATTGTGCTGAAAAAGAAGCAGCCGAAGGAAGATGCTCCGCCACCTCCTCCTGCCCCGGAAGAGGAGAAGATCAAGAACCCGAAGGGCATGGATATGCCCGTGATCCGTGTGAATACCTCCGTGGTGACGGTGGACGTGAGCGTTCTGCTGGATAAGAACCGCCAGTTTGTGCCGGGGCTGAAGCCGGGCAATTTCCGCGTAACGGAAGATGGCGTGGACCAGAACATCAGCGATCTGCGAACGATGAAGGCTCCCATTACGGCGGTGATGCTGCTGGAGTTTGCCGCTAACAACTGGTTCTTCATCCAGGACATGCAGAACACGGCCGCGGCCTTCTTCCGTTCGCTGAAGGAAGATGACTATATTGCCGTGGTGACCTATGACCTGCGCACGCGCATTTTGACCGACTTTACCAAGGACAAAATGACGACGCTACAGGCGCTGCAGACGCTGACGATTCCGGGCTTCAGCGATACGAACATGTTCGACGCGCTGTACGAGACGCTGGACCGTGTGAGCCGGATTGAGGGCCGCAAGTACATCATCCTGATTGGCAGCGGCCGCGACACGTTCTCAAAGATCACGCTGGACACCATTCTGAAGAAGGTGAAGGCGACGCCGAATGTGACGATCTTCTCGATCGGCACCGGGCAGCTTGTACGTACGCTGGCCGAGCCCGGGATGGGCGGCATTCAACGGCTGGACTACCTGCAGGCCGACAACCAGATGAAGACCTTCGCTTCGATGACCGGCGGTCTGTCGTTCTTCCCGCAGTTCCAGGGAGCTCTGCCGGATATCTTTGCTTCGATCAACGACTCCATCCGGAACCAGTATGTGCTGAGCTATAAGCCGTCCAACATGAAGCAGGACGGAACATACCGCAAGATCAAAGTGACGCTTGTGGACAACGAAGGCAGGCCGCTGAAGATGGTGGATGAGAAGGGCAAGCAGCTGAAGTACTCCGTGATTGCGCGTGATGGGTATACGGCGCGAAGAGAAGTGGAATAGTTCTTAGGTGCAAGGAAGGGCGAGGCGGAAGCTTCGCCCTTTTTCTTTTGCCTGGAAAAGCAGATCCCTGCGGGATGACAACAAGAAAGCAAAGGCAAAGGGCCAACGTAGAATTGCGGGATGTATATCCCTTCGTACTTTCGCGAGGAAGATCGCGCCGAGATTGTCAGCTTCCTGAAGTCACGCTCGTTTGCGAATCTGGTGACCGCCGGGCCGGGAGGGCTGGTGTGTACGCCGCTGCCCTTCCTTCTGGATGAGGCTGAGGGGGAGCATGGCGTGCTGTACGCGCACCTGGCCAGGGCGAATGACCACTGGAAACGCGCGGTGGAGCATGAGGCGCTGGTGATCTTTGAGGGGGCGGATGCGTATATTTCGCCCAACTGGTACGAGTCCAAGAAGCGCGACGGTATGTCGGTGCCAACGTGGAACTATGTCACCGTGCAGGTGTACGGGCCGGTGGAGTTCTTTCACGAAGAGGAGCGGCTGCTGGAGGTGGTCTCGCGGCTGACGGATCGTCATGAAAGCGGACGTCCGCAACCGTGGGCGGTCAGCGATGCCCCGGAGGAGTTTATCCGGGCACAGCTTCGCGGCATTGTGGGTGTGCGGATTCCGATTACGAAGATTGATGCCAAGCGCAAGCTGAGCCAGAACCGCAATGCGGCCGACAAGGCTGGCGTGGTGGAAGGGCTTGCGCAGGGCAGCGAGCGTGACCGAGAACTGGCTGCGCTGATCAAGCCGTAGCGACTAGCGCTTGCGCGGGGTGGTCAGGTCGAGGTCGGCGTGTGTCATCTGCTTGGTGAGCAGGATGATCTGCCCGGTGTGCTGGTGCAGGTGGCCGACGACGAGGTAGATGGCTTCAAGCTTGGTGACGGCTCCCCAGCCGCCGCCGGGCTGCGGGTCGGTAACGGACATCAGATCATCCAGCGGCAGCGTGGCGATGACCGCACGGGCTTCCTCCAGCGTGGTGTCGAAGATGCGCAGGACGGCTTCGCGGGGCAGACGTACGTTGAGCGCGAACTCTTCATCGCGCTGGCGGACATCCGGCTGACCGTCGACGCCGTGCATGATCCACTGGCGGATATTGCCTGCCAGATGGAGCAGCAGGTTGGCGATGGAGTTCTCGTGGTCTCCGCCGCGCTGCCAGAGTTGGTCATCGCTGAGGCGAGCGAGGCAGTCGTGAATGTTCTTCACGGCGAGCCCCATGCGGCGGTCGGAGAAGGCGAGGAAGGTGGTGGCGAGGTCGTTTGCCATGGCTTCTATTGTGCTCTCTTGCGAAGGGCAAATCTCACTCATGCTGCGTATGGATGGGCACCCAGAGTGGTGGTTGGCCCTCTACTCGGGGCCGTAGATGGTTTCCAGCAGCTCCACGGCGAGCTTGCGCAGGGGGCGCATCAGCGGCAGTGAGGAGAGCTGGATGAGGCGTGTGACCAGCGGCAGGGATTTTTCCAGCAGCTTGTGAGTGCGGCGCTGCGCGGGTGACTGGTCGTAGACCCAGTAGAGGATGATGCCCATCTGGTAGATCCAGAGCACGGCCGGCAGGTGCGGCGCCAGGTCGGTGGGGTACTTGATCTTGTCGGCGTCGAGCGCCTGCTGGAAGCTGAGGATGTCGCGCTCGCGGATTTGTCGGGAGTCTTCGCTGAAGGGCGAGAGCGAGTGACCGGGGTTGGTGTGCGCGGCCAGGGCCGAGAGCAGCGACCGGTTGGGTCGGAAGTAGTCCAGCTTGGCGGTGATGAGCGCGTGCAGCCGGGCCTGCAGGTTCTTGTGCTTCTGTGCGAGAACTTCGTTGAGCCGCGGTTCCAGGTCTGCCTGCGACTGCGCGTAGAAGGCGAGGACGAGCGCGTCTTTCGACGCGAAATAGTAATAGGTCGCTCCGAGAGCGACACCGGCCTCGGCGGCGATCTCGCGCATGGTGGTCTTGTCGAAGCCCTGTTCGCGGAAGAGCGCGAGCGCGGTGGAAAGGATCAGCGCTCGCGTCTCTTCGGATTTCTGTGTCTTGGTGGTTGTCATTCGGCCTGCGGTTCCGGTGTTGTGCGCTGTGCGTAGTATGCCTGTTCGGTGGCGGTTCTGGGGTGACGTGCCGCTTTGCGGGCGCGGTTGAAGAGGTAGATGTTGAAGAAGTGCATCAGGCCGAGGAGCAGGAGCACCGTGCCGATCTTGGTGCTGACGACTTCGATGGCGTTCTGCAGACTGCCGACGCCGCTGTTCTCGCGCAGTGCCAGAGTGACATATCCGATGTTGATGAGGTAGAAGCCGACGACGAGCAGGTGGTTCACCGAGTCGGCCAGACTGGTGTTGCCGTGGAAAGCATCCAGGAGGAAGGGACGTCCGTTTTTGTGCAGCGTCTGGGCGACCCAGACGACGGTGACGAGGCTGAGCAGGAGGTAGGCGACATAGCAACCGACGAGATACATGGTGGTTCTCCTTTCGGCACGCCTTACTGAACGTGTTCAGTTTAGTAGATGCGACCTGTGGCGGTAAAGTCCGCATTTATTTTGAACTTGTTCAGTATTGATGGGAGGGGACGGAGATGGGTACGCGGACCCACTGCATTCCGGCGGCTTCTGCGGACCGGATGCCGGCGTCGGCATCCTCAAAGACAAGGCAGGTGGAAGGATCGATATGCAACCGTTTTGCGGCGGTGAGAAAGGGTTCGGGATTGGGCTTGCCGAGGGTGTAGTCTTCCGCGCCGATGATGACGGGGAAGTAGTCGAGCAGGTTCAGAGTGGTGAGGGTGCGGCGGATGGAGTCGCGGGGAGAACCGGAGACGATGGCAAAAGGAATCTTGCCATGTGCCGCGAGGATGCACTCGAGAACGGAGGGCACGGCGGTGACCTGATCGAGCATGGAAAGGTAGATCGATTCCTTGCGGTGGGCGACGGCGGGCGGATCGAGCTTATAGCCGAAGTGCTTGTTCAGGTTCTCAACCACGCCGATGAGGGGAACTCCACCCCAGGCGTAGAAGAGGTCTTCGGGAAAGGTGCCACCAGCTTCTTCGACTGCCTGCCGCCAGGAGAGATAGTGCAGCGGCATGCTGTCGGCAATGGTGCCGTCCATATCGAAGAGATAGGCCTGAAAGTTTCCTTCGGGGAGAACGAGTGAATTCTTGCTCATACTCTATTGTGCCGTGGCGAGCAGGTTTTCGATCAGCCACGCGACGCCGTCCTGGGAGTGTGGGGGCAGGATGGGCCAGCCGTTCCGCTGTGCCAGGGTACGCAGCTCCGGAGGGGCATTGGACATAAGCGCGGCGGAGCCTGCGGCCTGCAGCATGGAGAGATCGTTCCAGTTGTCGCCGATGGCGAGCGTGTCTTCGATGGGGATATTGAGATCCTGGGCCAGGCGAGTGATTGCGATGCCCTTGGAGCAGCCGGCAGGCAGAATATCGACGATGCAGAGATCACGTTCCGCGTATTCGGTGCGGTGGATGGCGATGCGCGCCGTGTGCAACCGCTCGAGGGGGTCGTGGTTGGTGGCGTAGACATGCTCGTGCGAGAGCAGATGGGCTTCAGCCTGTTGCATGTGGGCGATGGTGCCGCAGAGCATGGCCTGGATGGGTTCATTGCCGGTGAGGGCATCTTCGATGGGGTCGATGCGTGCGATGTAGGGTTCGTTGGCGATCATCCAGCGCTCGATGGACTGGTGCAGGTGATCCAGGTGCTCGACGACCAGGGCGCCACGTTCGTCTTCTCCGTCGGGGCCGACGAGGTCAAAGGTCATGACGAGGGTATCCCGGTAGTCGAGCAGGTGCTGTGTGAGCCAGAGAGAGGTGTCGAGCGCCAGGGTCGACCGATGCAGCAACTGGTGATTGAAATCGCGCAGCACGGCTCCGTTGGAGGAGATGAGGGTGTTGTGGACACCGAGGCCGACCTCGCGCAGGACGCGCAGGGCGTAGCAGTGGCGGCGTCCGGTGGCGATGGCGATGTGGATGCCTGCCTGTTCGGCGCGGAGGAGAGCTTCCGTGGCGCGTGGCGTAATGCGGCCCTCTGGCGGCAGAAGAGTTCCGTCGATGTCGATGGCGATGAGGCGGGGTCGTTTCACAGGGTCGATTCCAGAAGGGCGCGTACGTCCCGGGCTCCATGCAGGACACGCACGATCTCCACGGTCGTGCCGTCAGCAATGTAGAAGATCGGGTAGTCCGAAAAAAT
Source organism: Terriglobus tenax (assembly GCF_025685395.1). NCBI lineage: Bacteria > Pseudomonadati > Acidobacteriota > Terriglobia > Terriglobales > Acidobacteriaceae > Terriglobus > Terriglobus tenax. Next base: position 1,313,856 of record NZ_JAGSYA010000003.1, read on the forward strand.
GTTGACGGGAAGAACGTGGAGCGTGTGCAGGAGTTCGTGTGGCAGGGTATACAGGCGACCCGCATGAGGACAGCTTCTTAGGCGCTCCGCGGTGTGTTTTGCATAGTGAAGAAAACGGGAGGTGATGGCTGATGCGATTCCCGGTGAAGAATAGCAGGCGGCGATGTTCGCCAGGTCTCGCTGTGCTTCTGGAGAATAGATAAGGCGAAACAATCTCACGAAGCTCGTTTGCCTGCAGCTCTTAGCCTGGCTTCTTCCAGAAGACGTTCCGAGGCAGCTTCCGACATTTCTGCCGACGGGCCGCTTTCCAGTCCTTTGAGTAGCTCCTGCTCAAGCCACTCGCGGGTCTTGGCAAGCTGTTCCGGAAAGTACGCGGAAGAATCAGGGCGCTCCATGGGGACATTGTATCCCGACTAGGTGGGGATGCAGTCGGGCTCCTTGGTGCGGGCTTCAGACTTGGTGGTGAGGGTTATGGCAGCGACAAGAATGAGGATGCCGCCGGTAATGCCGGTGGGACCGAGGGATTCTCCGAGAAGGACGATGCCCAGGATGGAGCCGATGAGCGGCTCCATGTTGAGGAAGACACCGGCCTGTGAGGCGGGGATGTGAGTGATGCCGTAGTTCCACAGGAAGGTGGAGGCAGCGGTACAGAGCACTCCGCTGGCGGCCAGAGCCAGCCACGTCTTAAGCGAGATGCCGTGGACGGGTGGAAGGCCGTACATCGCCGGAACGATCAGGGCGAGCATCAGGAGGCCGCTGAAGAGACTGTAGGCAGTGACAATCAGCGCGGAGTGGGTGGCCATAAGGCGCTTGTTGCAGAGGATCCAGAAGAGCGCGATGACCAGCGACAGAACCACGAGCAGGTCGCCTGCGAGACTGGGGTCACCGGCGGCATGGCTGTGACGGCTGCCGAGGGCGATCAGGCCTGCTCCGGTGGTGGAGACGACCAGCGAGACCCAGCCGATCCAGTCCAGCCGTTCGTGCGCGAACAGGGTGGCGCCCACCGCCAGGATGACGGGCATCATCCCGACCATCAGAGCGGCATGGGAGACGGTGGTGAGTGACAGGCCCTTGAACTGGAGCAGGAACTGTACTGGAATGCCGAGGAAGGCACCGAGAAGCAGTATTCCCCACTGGGAGCGGTTCAGACCCGGGCGATGCAGGCAGAGCACAGGCAGCATGGCCAGCACGGCAAAGAAGAAGCGGTAGAAAACCATGTGGCCGACGGCCATCTCCGCCAGGGCGATCTTGCCGAAGTAGAAACCCATGCCCCAGAAGGCGCCCGCGGTGGCGCAGGCCAGAAATCCGGAGGCCCGGTTGTGTGTGGGAGCCATCTCTTCAATGTCGCACACCTTGGGGGAGTGGCGGGTAACAGTGCGGTTGTGAAAGAGTGGGAGTCAAAAGCAACGATGCGATTGAGCCATAGCAAACTGGTGGGGGGAATAGCGGGGCTTTGCCTGCAGGTGGTCGTGCTGGCGCAGCAATCGCCCTATCAGTTGCAGATTCCGAAGACACAAAAGGCCGATACCCGGATCGAGTTGCCGGGACTGGTTCCACCGCAGTCGAAGTTTCTGCTGGACCGTACGGTGTACGAGACGGTGGACTTTGTGGACGACAAGCACCTGCTGGTGACCTTCCCGGTGAAGGAGCTGCTACCGCGCATTGTCGATGACCCCGAAACCGATCAGGACCGCGTGGTGAAAGCCCTGCTGATTGAGATTGCTTCGGGCAAGGTTGTGGGTGAGACCAAGTGGCGGCTGCACGATGGCTGGCGGTACCTGTGGAGGCTGGACCGGGGACAGTTTCTGTTGCGCATCCGTGGGCGGCTGTCCTCATTTTCTCCGCTCGAGCAGATGAAGCCTGGAAAGACCTTTGAGGACAGGGAACTGCTGATTGCCGAAGGAGTCTTCAAGGGCATTGCCGTCAGCCCGGATGGGACGTTTCTCCAGGTGGAGATGCAGGAGCAGCCGGACGCGCTTGAGGGAGATCCTGGCAGGCTGAAGCAGCGGCTGAAGACCAAGGCGGTCTTCCTGGAGCAGCTTGAGCAGAACGGGCAGATTCTCTACGGCTTGCGCGGTGACGCGAACTTTCCGGGCGCCGCGAGTGTTCCCATGCTTTCCGCAGGTCTGCTGGATATGGTGCGTGAGGATGGCGACCACTGGGGCTTCGAGTGGAAGCCATATGGCGGAACCAAGGCTGTGGACCTGGCCGGGCTTGAGAGCAGTTGTACCCCGGGCGCGATGTTTGTCAGTGGATTCGAGTTTATCGCGCTGGGCTGCCGGGGCGACGTGGCTCACTCCGAGATTGGAGCCTTCGACCTGGAGGGCCATGCGCTATGGGTGATAGCTCTGGCCGGAGAGTCGAACTCGCCGATGCTGAAGTCTGCCGGTAAGTCTGGCCGCATGGCGTATGGACGGCTGCTGACGATGATGAGCAGCGGAGCAAGTTCGAACACTCCGGATACAGTGCTGGGGCAGGAGATACAGATCTACCAGATCAGCAGCGGGCGTCCGTTGGCAAAGGTGCTTGCCGTCCCCCCGCAGCAGGCCGGGTTGAACTTTGATCTTTCGCCGGATGGGTTACGACTGGCTGTTGCCCAGGGCAAGACGATTGAGATCTACAACCTGCCGAAGCCGACGGCGCAGGAGAAGAAGGAACTGGAGCACGCTCTTGTGATGACGCCGAAGCCGGGGGAAAGCATGATCCATCTGCGCAGCGGGGAAAAGGAATAGTAGAGAGCAGCAAAAAGCCCACTCCTGAGAGTGGGCTTTTTGCTTGAAGCTGAGAGAGCTTATGCCTTCTTGGCAGCCTTCTTCGCGGGCTTGGCCTTGGTGGCGGCAACGGGAGCTGCGGTAGCGGCAGCCTTCACGCGGGCGTTCAGGCGGCTCTTGTAGCGCGAAGCGGTGTTCTTGTGCAGAACGCCCTTCTGGACGGACTTGTCGAGCACCGAAACGGTGGCCTTGTACTGCTCGGCAGTCGCGGTGGCATCGCCAGTTACGAGAGCCTCGCGGAGCTGACGCAGCGAACCACGCAGCTTGGACTTGTTGGCGCGGTTGACCGCGGTCTTGCGCTCAGTCTGACGGGCGCGCTTGAGAGATGAGACGTGATTCGCCATCGATAAACCTTTTCTTTCAACCCGGTTGTCGGGGATTTGGGAGAGGCTGCGGCTACTCACGCGCCACATTCCCTACGAGTGTTAAGAATAAGGCAAATTGGTATAAGGTGCAAGGTTGATCCTGCACAGGGTATGGTGCAGAAGAGCGAGGGGTGACGGATGGTGCGAGTTGGGGTTCAGGCGGATGTGCCGGAAGGACTGCTGGAGTTCTTTCCAAAGGATGGCGTGGAGCTGGTGCGGATTCCGAAAGGCCTGCAGGAAAAGGTCGAGGTGGAGTTCTGGGTGCTGCCCTTCAACCGGCCTGAAGCCGAGGCGCAGATGCCGTTTGTGGAGGGCGTGAAGGTGATGCAGTCGGGCCTGGCAGGCATTGACTGGGTGTTGCCGTGGAAGCGCGAGGGTGTGACGCTCTGCGACGGGCGAGGCATTCACGATGTATCGACCAGCGAGTGGGTACTGACGGCGATCCTGGCGTCGTTGAAATGGTTGCCGGTGTATGGCAAGGCGCAGGCCGAGGCAAAGTGGGTGGGCGACTGGAAGATGCGGAGTCCGTTCCTGAGTGAAGAGACCCATACACGTGGGCGCTATCGCGTACTGAACGAGGAGCTATGGAGCAAGACGGTGCTGATCGTCGGCTATGGGTCGATTGGAGCGGCGACCGAGCGGCGGCTTAAGGCGTTTGATGCGAAGGTGATCCGGGTGGCGCGCTCCGCAAGGACGGAGCAGGAGGTGCATGCGTTCACGGAACTGGATGATTTGTTGCCGCAGGCAGATGTGGTGGTTCTGCTGCTGCCGCTGACGGCCGAGACGACGGGGATGTTCGGACGAGAGCGGCTGGAGAAGCTGAAGTTTGGCGCCCTGCTGGTAAATGCGGCGCGCGGTCCGATTGTGGTGACCGAAGACCTGATGGCGGTGCTGGCGGAGGGAAAAATTCGCGCGGCGCTCGATGTGACTGATCCGGAACCGCTGCCGGAGGGGCATCCGCTATGGAGCGCTCCGAACTGCCTGATTACGCCTCATATTGCGGGGCTGACGCCGAACTTTATGGAGCGGGCGTATGCGCTGATCGGGAAGAACATTGAGCGCTATCTGAAAGGCGAGCCGCTGGAGAACACCGTGGGTGAGGCTGGGTATTGAGACCGTTTGTTCGTTAGTCGAGTCGTTCGATGCGGTTGACTGGCCTGGGGCTGAGTGGCGTGTGGGTGTGGAGGTAAGCGATGAGGGCTTCGAGGTCGAGGGGGCCGTTGACGCGGTCAGTGGCCTCCTTGAAGACGGTGAGGCCTTCGGCGCCTGAGGCCATGAAGTCGCTGGCTTCGATGCGGAGCTTGTCCGTCGGCTGGATGGGGTTGCCATTCAGCTTGAGGGAGCCGGGAACGATGTGCTCGCCCTGCGGAGCATCGAGACGGTACTGGTAGGTAAGGCTGGATGAGACCTGGAGGATATGTTTGCCCTTCTCCGGGAACTGCTGCTCGAGCAGACGGCGGATCTGGTCTCCGCTCAGGGTGAAGACAGTGAGGCGGTTGCCGAAGGGCTGCACGGTGTAGAGGGTGCCGTACGTGACCTGGGTTATGGAGCCCTGGGGCGCGGTCAGCAGGTCAGCACGGATACCGCCGGGGTTCATGAAGGCGATCTGTGCTCCGCCGTTGGCAGGGGCTCTGGTGGCGGCCAGTTGGGCGTCGGCGATCAGGTCGCCCATGGAAGACTCGCCGGCGGCATTCTCCTGCTTGGTGAAGTCACCGGATAGGGAGCCTTCGACGTGGGCAATCTTCTTTTCGGCCAGCGGACGGTACTTGCTGAGAATGGTGGTCTGGACCGGGTCTTTGGGGACGTCGCGCGTGGTGATCTCGTTGTGCGCCGAGGCGGTGAGAACCCTGTCGGTTTTTGGATCGATGGAGAGCTGGATGCGGGTGAGTGCGCGCCCGGCATGGCCGGAGTTGGTGACGATGCGTCCGTTGAGGGTGCAGTTGTAGGCGACATGTGTGTGGCCGCTGAGCACGACCTTGATGGCGGGTGTGAGCTGGTCGAGCAGAGGCGAGAGGTCGCCGCTGTAGTGGTCGCAGCTGTTGGGCTCCTGCGGCCCGCTGGCAGGGTGCTGGAAGCCGCCTTCGTGAATGAGCAGAACGATGGCGTGCACGCCCTGGCGCTCCAGGCTGGCAGCGGCGGTGTTGCCGGCTGCGGCTTCCTCGGTGAAGGTGAGACCTTTGACGGACGCAGGCATGAGCATGGCGGGAGTCTGGGTGGTGGACTCACCGATGAAGCCGATCTTCACGCCGCCGATGGTGCGGATGGCGGTGGGGAACAGCAGGGTTTTTCCGGAGGAGGTAAGGACGTTGGCTCCTAGGTAGTGAAAGCGGGCGCTGCCGGCCTTGCGGAGGAACTCTTTGGGGCCGTGGTCGAGCTCATGATTCCCCAGCGCGGTGAGGTCGAGGTGCATGGCGTTCATGGCCTCGATGGTGGGCTTTTCGTCGAAGAGGGCGGAGAGCAGTGGAGAGCCGCCGAAGACGTCGCCTGCGGAGACGAAGATGGAGTTGGGGTTCTCGCGGCGGGCGTTCTTGAGGTGGGTGGCGAGATATTCTGCCCCTCCTGCCGGTGTGCCGTTGAGCATGCCTTCGGAGCCGGTGGAGATATCGACTGCGCCGTGGAAGTCGTTGACGGCGAGGATCTGGATGGAGACGGGCTTTTGCGCGAAGGTGGTGGTGGTGAGGGCGAGGGTGAGAAGGAGACGGCGCACGAGGAGATTGTAGGGGAGTTGTGAGGTGCGAGGTGTGAGTTATGCGTGAACGGAGGTCGCGCTTTGCGCGTTGCCCCATCCTTCGTTTCGCGAAGGATAGGGCAATAAATGAAGGTCCGCCCACTGGGGCACATTGTGCCTCCGGTCGGGATGACAAGAGGTTTCATTAACAACTGAGAACTGGCAACTGGGAACTCATCAAGCGATATAGTCTGCGGGCTGTGTCTGGTCGGTGCCTTTGCAGAGGCCGAGGGTGTTGAAGAGCGGTGTGAGCGCTAAGGCCAGGGCCAGGTTGACGAGCAGGGCCGGGATGGCGGCGTAGGCAGCGAAGGTGTGGCCGAAGATGTGGAGCGGGTAGACGGAGCTCTTGAGCTGCAGCGACCAGGCCATCCATGTGCCGGTGAGCATGCCTGCTCCCCAGCCTGAGAAGAGTGCCCAGGGATGAAGCTTGCGGGTGAAGCAGCCGAGGACGACGGCGGGGAAGATCTGTCCGATCCAGATGCCGCCGAGCAGCTGCATCTCGATGGCGTAGGAGGATGCCGCCATCAGCACAAAGACCAGAGCGCCGAACTTGATGACCAGCGAGACGACCTTGGCGGTGGAGGATTCCTGCGCGGGGGTGAGTTTGCGGCCGATGATCTCTCCAAGAAGGTTGCGGGTGAAGAGATTGGACGCCGCGATGGACATGATGGCGGCTGGAACCAGAGCGCCGACTCCGATGGCGGCCAGGCAGAAGCCGGCGAACCAGGCGGGGAACATGTTGAGGAAGAGAGTTGGGACGACGGCGGTGGTGTCGAGCGCGCCGGTGGCGGTCTTGGGTGCGATGCCGGCGGCCAGGGCGACGAAGCCAAGCAGGGCGATGAGTCCCAGCAGAAAGCTGTAAGCGGGCAGCAGGGCTGCGTTGCGGCGTACGACGTTGGCGTGGCGCGCGGAGAGCACGGCCGTTGCGGTGTGTGGATAGAGCATTAGCGCGATGGCGGAGCCGATGGCCATGGAGGAGTAAGCCAGGTATTGTTGCGGCTTCAGCAGCAGCGAACCGGCGGGCTTATGCGTTGCCAGCGCGGTGGCGGCGGTGGAGAAGACGTGCGAGTAGCCGCCGAGCTTGATAGGAAGAATGACGATGGCGGCGAAGACCATCACGTAGAGCATGATGTCTTTCACGATGGCGATGACAGCGGGTGCGCGCAGGCCGGAGGAGTAGGTGTAGGCGGCCAGGATGATGAAGGCTGCGACCAGAGGCCACTCGCCGTGGATGCCCATGGCGGCGATGACGGCCTGCATGCCGACCAGTTGCAGCGCGATGTAGGGCATGAGCGCGAGAATGCCGGTGATACCGATTGCGATGGTGAGTGCCTTGTTGCCGAAGCGGCCTGCCACGAAGTCGGCAAAGGTGACATAGCCGTGGCGGTGGCTGACGGCCCAGAGGCGCGGCAACACCATCATCATGTACGGATACGCAATGATGGCGTAGGGCACGGCGAAGAAGGCCATGGCTCCGCCGCCGTAGAGGGCCGCGGGAACGGCGATGACCGTGTAGGCGGTGTAGAGATCTCCGCCGATGAGGAACCAGGTAATCCATGTGCCGAAGCTGCGGCCGGCAAGGCCCCACTCTTCCAGCGAGTGGATGCCGCCGTCAGGACGTCTCCAGCGGGCGGCCCAGAAGCCGGCAAGTGTGACGAGGGCGAAGAAGGCGCAGAAGACGGCCAGGGCGGTCGTATGAATAGTCGCAGGCATGATCAGGGTTCAGGCTGAAGGGTACTAGGTGCGTGGGGAGCGGTGCAAGGCAAGTTGCTCATGGAGGGGGAAAAGCATGAAGAACGCCGGCCATCGAGGCCGGCGTCGGATTGGTCCTGGGGCGAATTGTTGTCAGGGCTGAAGCCCGGATCTGCCAGTGAAGCAGATCCGCTCAGGATGAGAAACGACAAGAAAGGCAAGCTGTCGCGGTTTGGATTTATCGAATGGAGGAGCTTCCCGGGGTGTTCCATTCGTTGATGACGATGCCGAGGTCGTTGAGGGTCTGCATGGCTTTTTCCATGTTGCGGCGCACGGTGGGGCGGACAGAAGCGGGAGCGTCGTGGGCTTCCTCGATGGCGATAACGCGGCCGTATGGCCAGGCGCTGCGCGGAATGGCATTGAGGGCGGCGGGAAGGTCGGCGACGCGGATGGTCAACTCCTGCTTGCGAGCGGCGACGGGGCGGATCATGGTGCCCTTGGCGTACTCGCTGGGGTTGGCATCGGCCATCAGGACGTGCACTGAGAGCATGCTCTCCTGCACGGTGATGGATGGGTTCTCCCAGTTGGAGAGATCCTGCACGCCCAGGTACTTATTCTTTGTGGGAGGCGGAATCTCGCGATCCAGCTCAACGCGAATCTCTTCCATTTGCTGGCGGCTGATGGTGCTGGCCGTTCCAACACTGCTGGCGGAAGCAGAGCTGCGGCAGCCGGTGAGCAGGGGAAGCGTGATGGCGGCGGAGAGAAGAGCGATAGAGATGGGCTTCAACACAGTGTCTAGGATAGCAAGAACGGTACAATAGATCGTTATGATCAAGGGTTTAACGTTGGTGCGGAGTGTTGCCTCCGCGGAAGACTTTGAGCGGTTGATGAGCCTGTTCGAGGCTCTGGGATTTGAGCACGGCAAGGGCTGGGAGCTGGATGGCGGCAAGGGTGCGCCGTTTCTGGCGCCGCTGGGCAACCTGGAGCTGGTGACGGGGCGCGATCCCAAGGCTCCGCCGATACTGGTAGAGGTCACCGAGCTGGACGGCGTGTACGAGGTGGTGAAGAGCTGGGCCGCGTCGCATGGTGCGCCTGCTCCGGCGGAGATTGAGCTGCAGCCGTGGAAGGCCCGCCTGTTTACGGTGGAGCCGGTTGCGGGCATGGTGCTCGGCTTCTGGGAGTGGGACGACCCGGTGAAGGGCAAGCCGGCTGCTATTGAGGGCGACCTGGTAGCCACCGGGATGAAGTTTGCCATTGTGGTGGCTCGCTGGAATGCGGTGATTACGGACCGCCTGCTGCAGGGCTCGCTGGATGCGTTGCTGCGCAGTGGCGTGAAGCGCGAAGACATCCTGATCATCCGCGTACCGGGCTGCTGGGAGATTCCTTCGGCGGCGCGCACCCTGGCAGAGCAGAAGAAGTACGACGGCATTATCACGCTGGGCCTGTTGCTGCGGGGTGAGACGGCGCACTACGAGGCGATTTACAACGAAGTAGCTCGCGGCATTGGCCAGAGCCAGCAGGAAACCGGGGTTCCGCATGCGTTTGGCGTGCTGACCTGCGAGACGCTGGAGCAGGCGCTGGACCGCGCCGGCGTAAAGGCCGGCAACAAGGGATTTGAAGCAGCGATTGCGGCCATTGAGATGGCTTCAATCCAGAAAAAGGTGGGTGCCTAATGGCAGCAGGAACGCGCCGTAAAGGCCGTGAAATGGCGATGCAGATGCTTTACCAGAGCGATCTGGGCAAGCAGACTCCGGAGCAGGTACGGAAGGTTTTCTGGGATTCGCGCGAGGAAAAGGAAGTAGACGAGGAAGCACGCGGCTTTGCCGAGGACCTGTTCCGCGTAGCGAGCGAGCGTCAGGAAGAGATCGACAAACTGATTGAGAACCACTCGGACCGCTGGAAGATTGAGCGTATGGCCGTGGTGGACCGCAATCTGCTGCGCATGGCGACGGGCGAGTTGCTGGCCTACAAGGCCACTCCAGCGCCGATCGTGATCAACGAGGCCCTGGAGATTGGCCGCAAGTACTCGGCTCCCGAGAGCATCAACTTCCTGAATGGTGTGCTGGACGCGATCTCGAAGGACATTCTGGAGAAGCGGCTGGCGTAGGACCGAAGCGCAGGTCCTTCGCCAGGCTCAGAATGACAGGCGGAGATTGAGGATAGGAAAAAGCAAAACGCCCGGAATATTCCGAGCGTTTTGCTTTTGGTGTTTTGTTGCGGCCTATTGGAACGTGCGCGGCTTGGAGGCGATCAGGTCGGGCACGGCGTAGCCGGTACCGCTGAAGGCCGGGAGCTTGGGATCAAGCTGCCGCGTGTCTGTGTATGCCGTCGTGTTGGTGCCCTTGGTGAGCAGGTGGACCTGGTTGTCGCCCGCCGTGCTGACGAAAAAGGTTGCATCGTCTGCGCTGAAGACACCCGCAACCGGAGCCGTAGGTGCGGACTTGCCGGAGGTGGTAGTCAGGGCAATATTGGAGACCGTGGAGGTCGACGGGAAGTAAGCCGGAACCACCGGGGAGGCCGTCGCGCCCAGGGAATAGGTGACGAAGGCAACCGAGGAGTTTGTCGCCGGAACGATGCTGGTGATAGCGGTTCCGGTGGCCGTGGTGGCATAGCTGTTCTGGCTGTTCAGGACGAAGTTGGGTACAGCCGCGCTGGCGGTGGGGCAATCGCCGGTCGGCAGTTTGACATTGAGGTCAGTAATCTGCGGTATGCCGCCGATCATGCGTGCGCCAAGGATATGAGCGCCATCGTTGGTAGCCGCCAGGCGATCCAGTGGTGCTGCTACGGTACCGGCGGTGCCGCCTGCGACGGGGAAGTACTCGATGGACGAGACCGTGGAACCGGAGATGGTCGTCTTAGGGCAGTAGGTGTGAGCGACAGTCGAGGTGGAGCCTCCGAAGAAGGCGCCAATTGCCGGCACGGTGACGGCGACGTCATTGATGGTCGACAGGCCCGCGGTGCTGAGAGCCTGCCAGCCAGCCTGCGTGGAGTGCGTGATGAGCTGGTTGTCATCGGTGACGATGTAGACCGTTGAACTGTCCGTGGACCAGGCTGCGCGTGTGGCAACGCCGCCATAGGTCGAGCTGACCGTTCCGGCCGAGGTGTACAGATAGATCAGTTTACGGAGCGGATCCGTAATGACGACCGTGCCGGAGTCCGGCGAGACCGAAATGACGCGGCCAGTGATGGACGTGTTCTCCGAAGTGATGGAGTTTGACGTCGCATTGACCGTAATGATCGCGGTGCTGGTTCCGATGTACAGCGCTGCGCCATCCGTGGAGAGCTGCATCGAGTTCGGCAGGTAGGTCAAACGCAGGGTGCCGCCGATATTGCCGGTGGTCATATCAATCTGCGTCAGGTACTGCGATGCCGTGCTTCCCAGGTACAGGTAGTTGCTGCTGAGACCGCTCGTCGTGACATTGATGTTGTTTGAAACCACGGGCTTGCCGTTGCCGAAGAGGCCCACCAGGTTCGGAGGCGAGGTGTTGCAGGTGGGCGGCATGCAGAAGGCTGTGATAGCCGCTGCACCCGGATACGTGGGAGTAACCGAACCACTGGCAGCCGGAATGGTGCGGGGCGTCGTTGAGACGAAGGTCAGCGTCAGGTTCGTGAGCGTGGTGCCGTTCTTGTCCAGCACCGTGGAGGTGATGGTCTGCGTCGTATTAGGATTGACGCTGACATTGCTCGACGAGCTTCCGGGGACGTTGAGAGCGATGCTGGTCGGCGGGCAGGTTGAGAAATAGCCGGCGGTCGAAGTGGCGTTCGCAATGGTCGCGGTGATCAGCGTGGAGCCCGGCTGGGCCGCGGTGGCGACGCCATTTTCGTCGATGGTGACGATGCTGCCGGTCTGCGGCGTAAAGGTAAAGTGGCCGACGATGCTCGGATCAATCAGGTTGCCCGAGGAGTCGTACGCGGAGGCCGAGAGCGTGATGGCTTTCCCTTGAGAGACGCAACTGCTTTGCAGCCCACTGTTGAGGGCAACGCTGCCGATGATGGGATGGACGTAGACGGGCACGGTATTGCTGGTGGCTCCGCCCGCGCTTGCCGTAATGGTTGCAACGCCGGATTTGCCGGTGCTGTTGCAGTAGGTGTAATCGGCAATGCCGCCGGCCATGTTCCGGTTCCAGCTGCCGGCGCAGAGGCGGCCCGTGGTTGGGTTGATGTCAACCAACTCATGGGTCGTGTCTGAACTGGCATACGTAAAGGAGCTTACGCTTACGCTGTTTCCTTTGCAGTCCGTGGCGCTGGCGGTGCCAACGCTGCCCATCTGACCGTTGGAAAGCGAGACGCCGGTCAGGCGAGGTTCAAGGTTGACTGTAGTGATCTGGCCGGTCTTCAGACCGGAGTCGCCGCCGTTACAGTAGACAGCGCTGCTTTTATTGCGAGAGCACCCCGTGATGGAGATGCTTACCGGAATAAAGAACATCACCAAAAAAGCAAGTAAAACAAACCGCTTCATTCAACCTCCCCGTTCGGCCGGAATCCGTGCCGAACGGTCCATCTGCCTATGCTTGGAATTGCTAAAGTTCAGTGTAAAGGTGACGAGTGGCAGCGGCAAATGAAAGCAGGGCGGAGGCTATACTTAGGAACGATTTCACCCTTAAAAACTCAAAGGTGCCCTTTTCCGCATGACGAATGATTCGCAGGAGCTGTCCCGACCGTTTGGCCCACTCTCCTTCAAGAACCGTATGCCGGCACTGGATGGTTTGCGCGCCATGGCCATCACGATGGTCTTTCTGGAGCACTATGGCGGCGGATCCCATGGCGGGGGCATCCTGAGGCTGTTCAATCAGTTCCGGGAAAATCTGTGGGTGGGAGTGGACTTGTTTTTTGTCCTGTCGGGGTTTCTGATCACCGGTATTTTGTACGACACACGCGAGGACAGTCACTACTTCAAGCGGTTTTTTGCCCGCCGGGCGGTTCGTATTTTTCCGGTGTACTACGGAATTTTTGCCGTGATGGGCCTGCTGACACTGATTTTTCACTATCAGTGGTTCTGGCTGCAGTCGACCTTCCTGATTTATCTGGGAAATTTCTTCGGGAACTGGAACTTTGATCTGTACAGCCTGGCCTCTCCGACGCATCCGCTGGCCTACATCTCATTCGGCCATTTCTGGTCGCTCTGCGTGGAAGAGCAGTTTTATCTGGTCTGGCCGCTGGTGGTGTGGATGGTGCGTGACCGTATCAAACTGATTCGCATTGCCAGTGTGATTGCGGTTCTGGCCTTCTTATCCCGCGTGGCGATGTTCGCGCTTGCCGGGCCTGAACTGGCGGAGCGCTGGGTGGTACGTGCACTGCCTTTTCGTGCAGATGCGCTGCTGATCGGCGCGATTCTTGCCCTGATATTCCGTGGGGAGCGTGCGGCCGCCTGGCAACGCCGCTGCCTGCCGGTCTTCCTGGCTTCGCTGGCGATTGCCATGGGCATCCTGGCGATGCCGGTTCCGTGGCCTAACCCCTGGGTCTTTACGGTGGGATATGTGTTTATTGCGCTGGCGGCTGCTGGACTAATCGGCATGACGATCCGCACGGGGACGCGGACCTTCCGTGTATTCAACATTCGCCCGCTGCGCATGATCGGCAAGTACAGCTACGGCTTTTATGTCTTCCACTACCTGTTTGCACACGCATGGATCGGTCTGCTCGTCCTGATGATGGACAAGCTGCACTCGGTGGCACTGGCAGGGTTGATCGTGATTCCGCTGAACTTCGTGGTGACGTTTATCGCCGCCAAGCTGAGTTTCGACCTGTTCGAGTCGAAGGTGCTGAAGCTGAAGTCACGGTTTACCTATGACCTGGAGCAGCAGGCGCATCAACACGCCTACCGCACCTAGGGCGTATCGACAAATTCAGAAGATCTCCAAAAATCTTGTCATTACCTCCAAAGCGGAACGCCGCATGGCGTCCGCTTTGTGGAGGAACCTGCATTTCTCGCAAATTTTGGTTCCAAATGCAGGTCTCTCCGCTCCGCGCGTTGCGCTCCGGTCGAGATGACAAGGCTTTCTAGCGACAAATGACCCCTGCTAATTCGAATCTGTCGATACAGCCTAGTTGTTTTTTGCCGGCATCTTCTCTTCAAACCAGCGGAGCGTGCGCTCTAAGCGGTCTGTCACATGCTGCGGATTGGCGAAGTGGTGACCTTCTCCCGGGTAAACAACCAGTTGGGTGGTCACACCCAGGTCACGCAGGGCATGCCACATTTCAAAGGACTGGGGCATGGGGCACTCGCCGTCTGAGTCGCCGACGATGATCAGCTCCGGCGTCTTCACGTTCTTGATGTAGTTGATGGCCGAGGACTTGGCGTAAACCGCCGGGTCGTCGTAGACCGAGGCCCCGAAAAAGGGAATCATCCACTGGTCGATGGAGTTTTCGCCGTAGTAGCTCTGCCAGTTGGAGATACCGGCACCGGCAACGGCCGCTTTGAAGCGGTCGGTCTGGGTGATGGCGAACATGCTCATGAAGCCGCCGTAGCTCCAGCCCATGAGACCGACGCGATTCGGATCGACGGGGAACTTCTTTTCGACGGAGTCAAGCCCGGCGAGGATGTCGCGGAGGTCGCCGTAGCCGAAGTCCTTGCGGTTGGCCTGGGTAAATTTTTCTCCCTGGCCGTAGGAGCCGCGCGGGTTCGGTTGGAAGACAAAATAGCCGAGGGCGGAGAACAGGGCCGGCTCGCCGCCGTAGCGCGAGGTGATCTCGCTGGACGGGCCACCGTGCACGGAGACGATGAGTGGATACTTCTTCGAGGGATCGTAGTTTGCCGGCAGGGTCAGCCAACCCTGAACGTCGAAGCCCTCGTTCTTCCACTCGATGGACTCGGCTTTGCCGCTCAGAGGCTTCATGGCGGCGTTCAGGTGAGAAATCTGCTTCAGACTCTTCATTTCGCCGGCCCAGACCTCGGGCGCCATGGTGGCGGACTGGCGAATCAGCGCTATCTTTTTGCTGGAGAGCGAGATGGAGACCGACATGGCCGACTGGCCGGAGCCGATGGACTCGGGCAAAGTCAGGTGATAGAGCGGGATATCGGTGCCGGAGGTGGTGATGACGCCCAGGTGAGCCTGTCCGCGGCGGTGCTCGGATACGACCAGGTGGGAGTCGTCCGCCCATTCCAGCCAGGAGGGTGTGGACTTGCGGTCGGCGGTGATGATTTTGGGTTCGCCTCCGGTGGAGGGAACGAGGTAGATATCGCCGCCGTTTGAGCCCTCGTCCGACATCAAGCCGCCGATGAATGCGATGGTCTTGCCGTCCGGCGAGAAGCGGGGGACGGCGATCTGCAAGCCATGGAGCGGGCCGGTCACGGATTGCGGATCGACGATGGTGCGGTTGGTCTGGTTCTCAGGGCCGCCATTCCGTTTAAATTCAATCGTCCGAAGCTTGGCTACCCACCAGTTGTTCTCTCCTGGAGGATTGGCTGCGATGTAGACCAGTCCATTGGAGCCGGGCGCCCAGGAGAACTCGTAGACATGCTGGTCTGCGACGGTAAGCGGTTCGACCGTCCCATTCACTGGAAGAGCTTCCCAAACACGCTGGATCTCAATGCCGTCTTCTCCGATGACGCCAGCGGGAGGCTTCATGGCGCCGGTGGCTCCGGCAGCGCGGGAGCCGTTTTCAACGAAGAGAAAGGCCACCGACTTGCCGTCCGGCGAGAACGCCGGCTTTGCAAGTGCTCCGGTCAGATGGGTGAGCTGCTTGAACTTGTTATCGCTCGCCGACCAGAGATAAAGCTGCCACTGCTTCTGCCGCTTGCCGTCAGGCGTGCAGTTGGAAAGGAAGGCGAGGGTCTTCGAGTCGGGCGCCCAGGTGGGGCTTTTGCTGGCACAGGCGGGCTTGAGTTCGTTGCCGCCGGGAGAGAGGATGCGGTCCTCGCCCGTGCCGTCAGAGGCCGAGAGGTGCAAGGCGTCCCCGGAGGTGCCTGGAGCTACCCATGCGACATAGCTGCCGTCGGGGGAAAGAATAGAGGCCGTCGGAATGCTGACTTTGGCCAGATCATTGACCAGCTCCGGGATGCGGGAGGTCTGCTGTGCGGGCAACAATGCGGCAGAAAAGAGGACGGCGGCGGCGATCGTACGCATAAGGCTTAAGCATAACGGCAGACATAGGCCCGGACGCGATGGAATGATGGAGCTGAAGAAAGGAACCCATGGGCGCTTTTCGAGCGTCCATAGGGATGAGGATTCCCGTTTGAAAATCGATCTGGCACGTTCTACCAAGTACCTTGGGTGCTGCCTCTTTCTGCTGATGACAGTTCTGACAACGAACGCACAGGCAGAGGCAACATCTTCCTCGCTTCCGGATGCTCCCCAGCCGCAGGCCCAGGGGCAAGCTCCAACTCCCCCGCAAACGGATGAGGGGAGGCAGACCAAACGCATCCTGGGGATTCTGCCGAACTTTCGTTCCGTGTCGGTGGATCAGGTGCTGCCGCCGCTGACTCCGGCGCAGAAGTTCAAGCTGATGGCGCAGGATAGTTTCGACTACTCGGCGTTTGTATATGTGGGCATTATGGCCGGGGAGTCGATGCGGCAGAATTCATACCCCGAGTTTCACCAGGGCGCGGCCGGGTATGGCCGCTACTACTGGCATGCGTTTGCCGACAATGTCGATGGCAACCTGATGTCGGAGGCGCTGATTCCGACGATTACGCGGCAGGATCCGCGTTATTACACCCTGGGCCATGGAGGCTTCGTGAAGCGGACGGGCTATTCTCTATCGCGCCTGGTGGTGACCAGGACGGATCGGGACGGGCGCGGCTTCAATTTCGGCGAGGTGGTGGGCAACGGGGCTGCGGCCGGAATCTCCGGCTTGTACTACCCGGGCCGCGAGCGCACCTGGACCAAGACGGGGCAGCGGTGGGTAACCTCCATTGGGCTGGATGGCGTGAGCAACCTTCTGAAGGAGTTCTGGCCGGATATCAATCACGGGGTGTTCCACTCCCATCAGTAGGCGATAGTAAGAAGGGCGCCCTTTGGGTGCCCTTCTCGTGTTTCCGGGCGAAATTCCCCGATCAATATTGACTCTTTCGCCACTTCTTGCTATTGTTTGGAGGTTCCGCGTATTTCCGGAACCTGGGCTTGTGAGGGCGGTTGGAATGCCTGACGGGTACAGGGTGGGCGTAAGTATTGGCCCGGTGCAGGGAATCACTGGTGGTACTTGGTGGAAAACCTGTGCGAAATTCCGGATAGAATAGAGTCATCGCAATGCGGGAGCCGGATGTTTGGTTCCTGGCGGATGCGACCCCTCGAAGGAGCCTGCGACACCCTCCACCCCCGGTAAGAATGGGGATCCCATGTGGAAGGCTATGTAGGCCGGAACAGCGAAACGGAGTTGGGCTTGCCCTGGTAGCTGCTTCGGGATGAAATCCCGAAGAGTGTGCTGGAGGGCGGAAAGAGACCCGGCCACCGTCGACTGTTATTTGCTTGGTTGGTGATGTGCCCCTAGGTTGTGGTTGAACCGTGGGTGAATTTAGATGCGAAGCTGGACTTCGCCCGGGCGCCACGAGTGGTGTTCGGCGTATTTGCGCGAGTGCGCAAGGTTTCGTAGTGCGGTGGCGCTGGGGCTCGATTGAGTGTCAGGGTTTGCCGGTAAGTAGTTTGGAAGCGATTTGCAAGGAGTTTTAGAGTGCCTACGTTTCATCAGCTTGTGAAGAAGGGCCGCACGGCGCCCCGCTATAAGACGGCCAGCCCCGCGCTGCAGGGTTCGCCCCAGCGTCGTGGAGTCTGCACCCGCGTGTACACCCAGACCCCGAAGAAGCCGAACTCGGCGCTGCGTAAGGTAGCCCGCGTCCGTCTGACCAATGGGATCGAAGTGACGACCTATATCCCGGGCATCGGTCACAACCTGCAGGAGCACTCGATTGTGCTGATCCGCGGTGGCCGTGTGAAGGATCTGCCGGGTGTTCGTTACCACGTTGTGCGCGGAACGCTGGATTCGGTAGGCGTTGCCAACCGGAAGCAGAGCCGCTCGAAGTACGGCGCGAAGCGTCCGAAGGCTGCCGCCAAGTAGTCCTGAGAGATGGGTGGGGTCGAAAGACCCCCAAACAAGCCTGGCTGCTTGAGAGGTTGACGGCTCCAGGGGAAGAAGAGAAGGAAATAAGAAATGCCGCGTAAAGGCCATATTGCGAAGCGTGAAGTCAATCCGGATCCGGTTTATAACTCGACCCTGGTGACGAAGTTTGTGAACAGCATGATGTGGGGTGGTAAGAAGTCCACTGCCCAGGGCATCTTCTACGAGAGCATGAAGAACCTCGAGGCCAAGGGCGGCGATGAGGCGATCAAGCTGTTCAAGAAGGCTGTTGAGAACGTGAAGCCCCTGCTGGAAGTGAAGAGCCGCCGTGTTGGCGGTGCAAACTATCAGGTGCCGATCGAAGTAAACCCCGAGCGCCGTACCTCGCTGGCGATTCGCTGGCTGGTAAGCTACAGCCGCTCGCGCGGTGAGAAGGGCATGGTCGACAAGCTGACGGCCGAACTTCTGGACGCGGCTAACGGCCGTGGCGCCGCGATGAAGAAGAAGGAAGATGTTCACCGCATGGCTGAGGCGAACAAGGCCTTCGCTCACTATCGCTGGTAAGCACTTAGGGTGCAGAGGCTGAACGCCTCTGCACCCTGCAACAGATTGAAGTAACCGCGGGCGGAAGCTCGCAGAAGAGAAGAATCAAGTGGCACGCACTATCTCGCTGAACAAATGCCGGAATATCGGGATCATGGCTCACATTGACGCCGGTAAGACGACGACGACCGAGCGCATCCTGTTCTATACGGGTGTGAATCACCGTATCGGCGAAGTCCACGAAGGCACTGCGACCATGGACTGGATGGAGCAGGAGCAGGAGCGCGGCATCACGATTACGTCGGCCGCGACAACCTGCATGTGGAACAACTACCGCATCAACATCATTGACACCCCCGGCCACGTGGACTTCACGGCCGAGGTAGAGCGCTCGCTGCGCGTTCTGGATGGCGCCGTGGCCTGCTTTGATGCAGTTGCCGGTGTGCAGCCCCAGTCGGAGACGGTGTGGCGCCAGGCTACCAAGTACAAGGTTCCGCGCATTTGCTTCATCAACAAGATGGACAAGAATGGCGGCGATGCCGAGCACGCGACGCAGACGATCAAGGATCGCCTGGGCGCGAAGGCTGTGATGCTGCAGCTTGCCATCGGCTCGGAAGCAAACTTCAAGGGTGTGGTTGACCTGGTCGAGATGCGCGCCATCCTGTGGCACGACGAGGCCATGGGCTCCAATTACGACGTTGAAGAGATTCCTGAGAACCTCAAGGAAAAGGCGATTGCGTTTCGTAACCAGCTCATCGAGTCGGTTGCCGAGACCGATGACGCCCTGCTTGAGAAGTTCCTTGAAGGGATTGAGCCGACGGTTGAAGAGCTGAAGGTTGCCATCCGTAAGGCCACCATCGGCATGCACATCTTCCCGGTTCTGATGGGTACCTCCTTCAAGAACAAGGGCGTGCAGACGCTGCTGGATGCTGTTGTGGATTACCTGCCGAGCCCGCTCGACATTCCTCCCATGATCGGACACGATCCGGACAACATGGAGAAGGAAATCATCCGTAAGGCAGATGACAACGAGCCGATGTCCGCGCTTGGTTTCAAGATCATGACCGACCCGTTCGTGGGTCAGCTGATCTTCATCCGCGTGTACTCGGGCATCCTGAAGGCTGGCGATTCGGTTCTGAACCCGCGTACCGGCAAGACCGAACGTATCGGTCGTCTGCTGAAGATGCATGCCAACAAGCGCGAAGAGATCACGGAGATTCTGGCCGGCGATATCTGCGCCGCTGTAGGCCTGAAGAACCTGGTAACGGGCGACACGATCTGCAATGACAAGCACCCCGTCGTGCTTGAGTCGATCGACTTCCCGGCTCCGGTTATCTCGGTTGCGGTTGAGCCGAAGACCAAGGCTGACCAGGAGAAGATGGGCGTTGCCCTGTCGAAGCTGGCGCAGGAAGATCCGACCTTCAAGGTGCACACGGATCCTGACTCGGGGCAGACGATCATCTCGGGCATGGGCGAGCTTCACCTGGAAATCATTGTCGACCGCATGATGCGTGAGTACAAGGTCGAGGCGAACGTTGGTAAGCCGCAGGTTGCTTATCGCGAGACCATCCGCCAGCAGGCGGAGGCCGAAGGCAAGTACATCCGCCAGACGGGTGGTTCGGGTAACTACGGTCACGCGAAGATCCGTATCGAACCGAACGAGCCGGGCAAGGGCTACGAGTTCTCGAACGACACCAAGGGCGGATCGATTCCGAAGGAATACATCAAGCCGATCGATCAGGGTATCCAGGAAGCGATGCAGGGCGGTGTGCTTGCGGGCTTCGAGATGGTCGACATCAAGGTATCGCTGTTTGACGGTAGCTACCATGACGTCGACTCGAACGAAATGGCGTTCAAGATTGCCGGTTCGATGGCCTTCAAGGAAGCTGCCCGTAAGGCCAAGCCGGTTCTTCTGGAGCCGATGATGGCTGTCGAAGTCACGGTTCCCGAGGACTACATGGGCACGGTGATCGGCGACCTGAACTCCCGCCGCGGACGTATCGAAGGCATGGAGATGCAGAGCGGACAGCAGGTGATCAAGGCGACGGTTCCTCTGTCGACCATGTTCGCTTACTCGAACAACCTGCGTGGTTCGACCCAGGGCCGTGGCAACTTCTCGATGCAGTTCGCGCATTACGAAGAAGCACCGCGCTCGGTCTCGGAAGAGATCATCGCCAAGGTACAGGGCAAGCAGTAAGTCCGCGGTTCAACTTTAGATTTTTAGACTTTCAGAAAGACGGAGAACAAGATGGCGAAGGAAAAATTTGACCGGTCTAAGCCTCACGTAAACGTGGGAACGATTGGTCACATCGATCACGGCAAGACGACGTTGACGGCGGCGATCACGAAGGTTCTGTCGAAGCAC